>NZ_JAGESA010000002.1:0-526339 GCF_017572835.1 Salmonella sp. 32120201201600049SM
GGCAAGAGGCCCGAAGGTCCCCCTCTTTGGTCTTGCGACGTTATGCGGTATTAGCCACCGTTTCCAGTAGTTATCCCCCTCCATCAGGCAGTTTCCCAGACATTACTCACCCGTCCGCCACTCGTCACCCGAGAGCAAGCTCTCTGTGCTACCGTTCGACTTGCATGTGTTAGGCCTGCCGCCAGCGTTCAATCTGAGCCATGATCAAACTCTTCAATTTAAAAGTTTGATGCTCGTGAATTAAACTTCGTAATGAATTACGTGTTCACTCAGAGACTTGGTATTCATTTTTCGTCTTGCGACGTCAAGAATCCGTATCTTCGAGTGCCCACACAGATTGTCTGATAAATTGTTAAAGAGCAGTGCAACGCGGCTTTCGCTCACCGTTGCGAGGTGGCGCATATTACGCTTTCCTCTTTTTGAGTCAAGCCTTTATTTTCGCTTTCCTCACAGACTTCTTAACGAAGCCTTTCTGACCCGGCGGCCTGTATGCCGTTGTTCCGTGTCAGTGGTGGCGCATTATAGGGAGTTATTAGAGCCTGACAAGACCTAAATGCAAAAAAAAGCTCAACCGTTCACTTTTCAAACAACATTTGAACCAAAAGCCTATTTTCGCCTGGTTTTTAAACAAAAACGAGCCCGTCAGGGCCCGTTTTATTCAAATTTGTGACTTACTGCACTGCCACAATACGATCATCATTAGCTTCAAGGCGAATCACTTTGCCAGGAACCAGTTCACCAGACAGGATTTGCTGCGCCAGTGGGTTTTCGATCTGCTGTTGAATAGCACGTTTTAACGGACGCGCCCCGTAGACCGGATCGTAACCGTTGGCGCTCAACAGTTTCAGCGCCTCGTCGGAGATATGGATTTCATAACCACGTTCTTCCAGACGTTTGTACAGACGCTGCAGCTGGATCTGAGCAATAGAAGCGATGTGTTGCTCACCTAACGGATGGAATACCACAACTTCATCAATACGGTTGATAAATTCCGGACGGAAGTTTTGGCTAACCACACCCAGCACCATCTCTTTCATTCGACCGTAATCCAGTTCGCCAAAGCGCTCCTGAATGAGATCGGAACCGAGGTTAGAAGTCATAATGACCACCGTATTACGGAAGTCGACCGTTCTCCCCTGCCCGTCAGTCAGCCGACCGTCGTCCAGCACCTGCAACAGAATGTTGAATACATCCGGATGCGCTTTTTCTACTTCATCCAACAAGATGACGGAATAAGGACGACGGCGTACCGCTTCTGTCAAATAACCGCCTTCTTCATAGCCGACATATCCCGGAGGCGCCCCGACCAAACGAGACACGGAGTGTTTCTCCATAAACTCGGACATATCGATACGCACCATCGCGTCGTCGCTGTCGAACATAAAGTTAGCCAGCGCTTTACACAGTTCGGTTTTACCGACCCCCGTCGGCCCAAGGAACAGGAAGGAACCAATCGGACGGTTCGGATCGGACAGCCCCGCGCGGCTACGACGTATGGCGTTCGATACTGCTTCAACGGCTTCATTCTGCCCGATCACACGGCTGTGTAACTCTTGTTCCATACGCAACAGTTTTTCACGTTCGCCTTCCAGCATTCTGGCCACCGGAATACCGGTCCAGCGCGCCAGCACTTCGGCAATTTCCGCATCCGTTACTTTGTTACGTAACAGACGCATGGTTTTACCTTCCGACTGGGTCGCGGCTTCCAGCTGTTTTTCCAGCTCCGGAATTTTGCCGTACTGCAGTTCAGACATTCGCGCCAGGTCGCCAACGCGACGCGCCTGCTCGATGGCGATCTTCGCCTGCTCCAGCTCCGCTTTAATAGTTTGCGTCCCAGAAAGCGATGCTTTTTCCGCTTTCCACTCTTCTTCCAGCTCAGAGTACTGACGCTCTTTATCGTCCAGTTCTTCGTTGAGCATATCGAGACGTTTTTTACTCGCCTCGTCAGACTCTTTCATCAACGCCTGCTGTTCCAGTTTGAGCTGAATAATGCGGCGGTCGAGTCTGTCCAGCTCCTCCGGCTTAGAGTCAATCTGCATACGAATGCTGGATGCCGCTTCATCGATGAGGTCGATAGCTTTATCCGGCAACTGACGGTCGGCGATGTAGCGGTGAGATAATGTTGCCGCCGCCACAATCGCCGGGTCAGTGATCTGCACATGGTGGTGCAACTCGTAACGTTCTTTCAGGCCACGCAGAATAGCAATGGTGTCTTCCACTGAAGGTTCTGCGACAAACACTTTTTGAAAACGACGTTCCAGCGCCGCGTCTTTTTCAATGTACTGACGGTATTCATCCAGCGTGGTCGCACCCACACAGTGCAGTTCACCACGCGCCAGCGCCGGTTTCAGCATGTTACCGGCATCCATGGCGCCATCAGCTTTACCTGCGCCAACCATGGTGTGCAGCTCGTCGATAAACAGGATGACGTTGCCTTCCTGTTTCGCCAGATCGTTCAGCACGCCTTTCAGACGCTCTTCAAATTCGCCGCGATATTTCGCCCCGGCCACCAGCGCGCCCATATCCAGCGCCAGCACGCGACGGCCTTTCAGGCCTTCCGGTACTTCACCGTTGATAATACGTTGCGCCAGCCCTTCAACAATGGCGGTTTTACCTACGCCTGGCTCACCGATTAACACCGGGTTGTTTTTAGTACGACGTTGCAATACCTGAATGGTACGGCGAATTTCTTCATCACGACCAATTACCGGGTCAAGCTTACCTTGTTCAGCCCGCTCGGTCAGATCGACGGTATATTTTTTCAAGGCCTGACGTTGGTCTTCAGCCCCTTGATCGTTCACGCTTTCACCTCCGCGCATCTGTTCAATTGCCTGAGTGATATTGGCCGTGGTCGCACCGGCTGATTTCAGCAGATCGGTTAACGTGCCGTGAGACTCAAGCGCCGCCAGAACAAACAGCTCTGACGAAATAAAATTGTCCCCCCGTTTTTGCGCCAGCTTGTCACAAAGGTTCAGTACGCGTACCAGTTCCGAAGAAGGCTGTACGTCGCCGCCGGTGCCTTCCACCTGCGGTAAACGGCTCAGCGCCTGATCGATAGCGGTGCGCAACTGGCCAGCATTAATGCCGGCGGAGGTTAATAAAGGACGTATCGATCCCCCTTCCTGGTTCAGCAAGGCGCTCATTAAATGAAGAGGTTCGATGAATTGGTTGTCGTGCCCCAGCGCGAGCGACTGGGCATCGGCAAGAGCAAGCTGGAATTTGTTAGTAAGACGATCCAGACGCATAACTCCTCCCATAACAGGTCAAAATTGCTACTGGAGATTAAATGAGGTCATCCCTCAATTATTCAAGGTGAATGACCTGAATTATGTGAAAAGAAAGTTACCCGTACCGGATCGTCTTGATTCTTTAGGTTATATCAGCCAAATAAAACTTGCCATACGACCTGTCGTCTTGTCGCGACGATAAGAGAAGAAAGTCTCACTTTCGCTAAAGGTGCAGCGATCCCCGCCATAGACATGTTCAACGCCGGTATTCGCCAGACGTTGGCGTGCAAGCTGATAAATATCCGCCAGAAATTTTTCCCCGTGCGGCAAAAATGCGCTATCGGCTTGCGCATCTTTTGCTAAAAATGCGTCACGCACTTCCGGCCCCACTTCAAACGCGGCCGGGCCGATCGCCGGACCTAACCAGGCGATGATATTTTCTGGTTTGTCAGCAAAGCAGGTGACAGTTTCCTCCAGTACGCCTTCACATAATCCGCGCCAGCCCGCATGAGCCGCCGCCACTTCTGTCCCCTCACGGTTACAGAATAGCACAGGCAGGCAGTCTGCCGTCATTACCGCGCAGACGGTTCCTGGCGTATTGCTGTAAGACGCATCCGCACGTTTGGAGGCATAAGGTTCTCCGGTAAGCCTCAATACATTTTTACCGTGAACCTGTTCAAGCCAGACAGGTTTCGAAGGCAGATTGCCCGCCGCGAACAGACGCTTGCGGTTCTCTTCAACATGCTCCGGGTTATCGCCGCAATGCGCGCCCAGATTCAGCGAGTCGTAAGGCGGTAAACTCACCCCGCCAATACGGGTAGAACTACAGGCTGCGACGCCTTTCGGCAGCGGCCACTGCGGGACAATCAGTGCATTCATAACCAGTCCACATCATCTTTATGATCTTCGAAATCGGCGCGCATCGCATCGATAAGGTCCACCATATCTTGTGGAATCGGCGCGTGCCACTCCATTTCGATACCCGATACAGGATGGTAGAGACGCAGCATCGTTGCATGAAGCGCCTGGCGGTCAAACTTACGCAGAGTGGAAATAAATTCTTCCGATGCGCCTTTCGGTGGACGTGGACGACCACCGTAGACCTGATCGCCCACTAACGGATGCGTAATATGCGCCATATGCACGCGGATCTGGTGCGTACGCCCGGTCTCCAGACGCAACCTAAGACGCGTGTGCACACGGAAATGTTCCATAATGCGGTAGTGGGTCACCGCCGGTTTGCCCATAGGATGCACCGACATATGGGTACGTTTGGTCGGGTGACGACTGATGGGTTCATTCACCGTTCCTCCTGCTGTCATATGTCCGATCGCGACCGCTTCATATTCGCGGGTGATCTCGCGCAGCTGCAAAGACTCCACCAGGCGCGTTTGCGCCGGAACGGTTTTGGCCACCACCATCAGCCCCGTCGTGTCCTTATCCAGACGATGCACAATGCCCGCGCGCGGAACATCCGCAATCGGCGGATAATAATGTAGCAACGCGTTCAGTACCGTACCGTCCGGGTTACCCGCGCCAGGATGTACCACCAGATCGCGTGGTTTGTTGATAACCAGAATATCGTCATCTTCATAAACAATATCTAACGGGATATCCTGCGCTTCAAAACGAATCTCTTCGTCGATCTCCGCATCAATAGCCACCCGCTCGCCGCCTAACACTTTTTCTTTTGGCTTATCGCAAAGTTGACCATTGACCAACACGCGTTGATTCAAAATCCATTCTTTTATACGCGAACGTGAATAATCCGGGAACATTTCGGCCAAAGCCTGATCTAAGCGTTGACCGAGTTGGTTTTCGGAGACCGTTGCGGTGAGTTGTACTCGTTGTGCCATATACAGCTTCTTCGTTTAACGTTGGGTTTTACGGCTTTGCCGTTTAATATAGTGTGCTATTGTAGCTGGTCTTAACCGGGAGCAGGAACAGAGAATCTCCCGTAAAACATTTTGAGGAAAGTCAAAACGTCATGACGCGCATGAAATATCTGGTGGCAGCAGCCACGTTGAGCCTGTTTCTGGCGGGTTGCTCGGGTTCAAAGGAAGAGGTGCCCGATAATCCGCCGAATGAAATCTACGCGACTGCTCAGCAAAAGCTGCAGGACGGTAACTGGAAACAGGCAATAACGCAATTGGAAGCGTTAGATAATCGTTATCCATTCGGACCGTATTCTCAGCAGGTGCAGTTGGATCTTATCTACGCCTATTACAAAAACGCCGATTTGCCGCTAGCGCAGGCCGCTATCGATCGTTTTATGCGTCTTAATCCAACGCACCCTAATATTGACTATGTCATGTACATGCGCGGCCTGACGAACATGGCGCTGGATGATAGCGCGCTGCAGGGTTTCTTTGGCGTCGATCGCAGCGATCGCGATCCGCAACATGCGCGGGCGGCGTTCAATGACTTTTCGAAACTGGTACGCAGCTATCCTAATAGCCAGTACACCACCGACGCCACTAAGCGTCTGGTATTCCTGAAAGACCGTCTGGCGAAATATGAATATTCCGTCGCAGAGTACTATACCGCGCGCGGCGCATGGGTTGCGGTCGTAAACCGGGTAGAAGGTATGCTACGCAATTATCCTGATACGCAGGCCACGCGCGATGCGTTGCCACTGATGGAAAACGCCTATCGTCAGATGCAGCTGAATGCGCAGGCTGACAAAGTCGCGAAAATTATTGCCGCTAACAGCAAAAACACCTGAAGCAATACAGACAAGCAAAACGGCAGCCTTCCGGCTGCCGTTTTTTTATTCGATATCTGATGCAACAGAAATGATTTCACTGCAACGCATCCAGTCAAATATGGCCTGCTTTCAGCCATTCCTCAAGTAAAAGATCGCTTCTTCCTGCGATGCCTCACAAAAAGTTCGCCTTGACAAAAAGTGACAAAATAATGTGATTTACATCACACATTTTGACATTAAGAACGGTATGCTGGAATCACCAAGACGGGAAAGACAAGAGGTAAAATTTATGACAATGAACATTACCAGTAAACAAATGGAAATTACTCCGGCAATCCGCCAACATGTCGCAGACCGTCTCGCCAAACTGGAAAAATGGCAAACTCACCTGATTAATCCTCATATCATTCTGTCTAAAGAGCCACAGGGTTTTATTGCTGACGCCACCATTAATACACCGAACGGACATCTGGTCGCCAGCGCAAAACACGAAGATATGTACACCGCTATTAATGAATTGATCAACAAGCTGGAACGGCAGCTCAATAAAGTGCAGCACAAAGGCGAAGCCCGTCGTGCCACCGCATCGGTGAAAGATGCCAGCTTCGTCGAAGCAGAAGAAGAGTAGTCCCTTACATTGAGTGTATCGCCAACGCGCCTTCGGGCGCGTTTTTTGTTGACAGGATTAAAACAGTACGGGTACTGTACTTACGTACACAAAGGAAACAGTTATGAAGCTAACCCGGTTTTTCTTCGCATTCTTTTTTATCTTCCCCTGACCGGGAGGCGTTTCGTCATGTGATAAAGAATGCGAAGACGAACAAGAAGGCCTCCCCCACCGGGAGGCCTTTTTTATTGATAACAAAAAAGGCAACACTATGACATCGGAAAACCCATTACTGGCGCTGCGAGATAAAATCAGCGCTTTAGACGAAGAGTTACTGGCCTTACTGGCAAAACGACGCGCGCTGGCGATTGAAGTGGGACAAGCAAAACTACTGTCGCATCGTCCGGTTCGGGATATCGATCGTGAACGCGCGCTGCTGGACAGGCTCATCCATCTCGGTAAAGCCCACCATCTCGACGCACACTACATTACCCGTCTGTTCCAGCTTATCATTGAAGACTCCGTGCTTACTCAGCAGGCGCTGCTGCAACAACATCTGAATAATACTCACCCTCATTCGGCACGTATTGCGTTTCTTGGGCCGAAAGGCTCCTATTCTCATCTCGCGGCGCGCCAGTATGCTGCACGCCATTTTGAGCAATTTATTGAGAGCGGTTGCGCAAAATTCACCGATATTTTTCATCAGGTCGAAACCGGCCAGGCCGATTACGCCGTGGTTCCGATAGAGAACACCAGCTCCGGCGCTATCAACGATGTGTACGACTTATTGCAACACACCAGTCTATCGATTGTCGGTGAGATGACCGTCACTATCGATCACTGCGTGCTGGTTTCCGGCGCTACGGATCTGAATACCATCGAAACGGTGTACAGCCATCCGCAGCCGTTCCAGCAGTGCAGTAAGTTTTTGAGCCGCTATCCGCACTGGAAAATCGACTATACCGAGAGTACGTCGGCAGCGATGGAAAAAGTCGCGCAGGCAAACTCTCCGCGCGTCGCGGCGCTCGGCAGCGAGGCAGGCGGCATGTTGCACGGTTTACAGGTGCTGGAACGCATTGCCGCAAACCAGACGCAGAATATCACCCGCTTTCTGGTACTGGCGCGCAAAGCCATCAACGTTTCCGATCAGGTTCCGGCAAAAACCACTCTGTTAATCGCCACCGGGCAGCAAGCTGGCGCGCTGGTCGAAGCGCTGCTGGTGCTGCGTAACCACAATCTCATCATGACGAAACTGGAGTCGCGCCCCATTCACGGCAATCCGTGGGAAGAGATGTTTTATCTCGATATTCAGGCGAACCTGGAGTCGCAGGTAATGCAAAGCGCGCTAAAAGAGCTGGGCGAGATCACGCGCTCAATGAAAGTGCTTGGCTGCTATCCCAGCGAAAACGTCGTGCCGGTAGAACCTGCCTGACGTTCAATAAAACGGCTTTTCTTCATCCCTGCGACGGCTACCTGCAGGGTGAAGATGGCGCCGGAGAGCGGATAATCCGCCACTTCCTGAGCAGACATATTTTCTCTGGTAGTTGTAATAAACAGCGTTTTCATATCTGCGCCGCCAAAGCAAACCATCGTCGGACAACGTACCGGCAACCGGTACTCTTCCAGCTGCTCTCCTTGCGGTGAGAAACGCGCCACGCGCCAGCCGTCAAACATCGCGCTCCAGTAGCACCCTTCGCTATCCATCGCCGCGCCGTCGGGAAGTCCTTCTCCTTCGCCAAAATGGCGAAAAAGTTCACGCTTGCCCGGATCGCCATGCTTATCAAGTAACGTGCGGTATATCACGCCATTCGGCGTATCGGAGGTATACATCCACTGGTTATTCGGGCTGAACGCCAGGCCGTTGTGTCCCTGGATATCGCACTGGATCACTTTTGCCGTCAGGTCATGATCGATCCGCATCAGCAACGCGCCATTATAGTCACCTGGCGCCCAGAACGTTCCGGCATAAAAACGTCCATCGCCATCAGTGCCGCCATCGTTGAAACGCGCCAGTTTCGTATTAGAGGGATTGTCGCAAACCTTACGCTGCAATAATCCATTTTTATCGGCCAGCCAGATAGCATGACGCATGGCCACAATAAATCCGCCCTGCTCACGCAAGGCAAAACAACCCACCTCTTCCGGAAACGCCAGCACGCTATGCGTCCCGCTCGCCGGATGGTAACGATGGATCTCCTGTTCCAGGATATCGGTCCAGTACAGCGCGCTTTCATCCTCGCTCCATGTGGGGCATTCTGGTAAATGTCCGACATAATCAAATAAAAGGTGCGGCGTAGTCATAACGGTTCCTTAAACGAAAAAAGCCAGCAAAGCTGTCTTTTAGTATAGATGTCATCATTATGGTCGGCTGTCATTCGCCTGACGCAATAACACACGGCTTTCATTCTGGAAGCGTCTGGCATAATCGCCAAACCAGTGTTCAACTTTGCGAAAACTGTCGATAAAAGCCTGCTTATCACCCTGTTCCAGTAACCCGATCGCATCGCCAAAACGTTTATAGTAACGCTTGATAAGCGCCAGATTGCGCTCCGACGACATAATAATGTCTGCATACAGCTGCGGGTCCTGGGCGAACAGACGCCCGACCATCGCCAGCTCCAGTCGATAAATCGGCGATGATAGCGCCAGAAGCTGCTCAAGCTGGACGTTCTCTTCCGCCAGATGCAGCCCATAAGCGAAGGTAGCAAAGTGGCGCAGCGCCTGGATAAAAGCCATGTTCTGATCGTGCTCGACAGCGCTAATTCGGTGCAACCGCGCGCCCCACACCTGGATTTGCTCAAGGAACCACTGATACGCTTCCGGTTGACGCCCATCACACCAGACCACCACCTGCTTCGCCAGGCTCCCGCTGTCCGGACCAAACATCGGATGCAAGCCCAACACGGGGCCATCATGGGCCGCCAACATTGCCTGCAACGGACCGCTTTTCACCGATGCCAGATCGACCAGAATACAGTCGGACGGCAGGGGCGGCAGTTGCGCTATGACCTGTTCAGTAACATGAATCGGCACGCTGACGATCACCATTCCGGCATCGGCGACAATGTCCCTGGCGCGCGGCCAGTCCTGTTGTTCCAGAATACGGACCTGATAGCCCGACAGCGTGAGCATTTTTTCAAACAGACGCCCCATCTGTCCGCCGCCGCCCACAATGACGACCGGACGCAGAGAAGGACAAAGCGTTTTGAACCCCTTATCATTTTCGCTGGAGTAAGATTCACGCATTACCCGGCGCAGGACATCTTCAATGAGATCGGGCGGGACACCGATCGCTTCTGCTTCCGCCCGTCGTGAAGCCAGCATAGAGGCCTCACGCTCCGGCACGTAAATAGGCAGGCCAAAACGGCTTTTCACCTCGCCGACTTTGGCAACCAGTTCCAGGCGCTTAGCCAGTAAATTCAACAACGCTTTATCGACATCATCTATTTGATCGCGTAACGCGGTCAATTCAGCAACCATAACAACCTCTTATGCGACGCGCACCGCCAGCTGGCCGCTCAAATCTTTATGAATTTCACGTAACAGGGCATCGGTCATCTCCCAGCTAATACAAGCATCGGTGACGGAAACGCCATACTTCATTTCGCTGCGCGGCTGTTCGGAAGACTGATTACCCTCATGAATATTACTTTCAATCATTAAGCCAATGATTGAACGATTGCCATCTTTAATCTGCGCAACCACAGATTCGGCAACGGCTGGCTGGCGGCGATAATCTTTATTGGAGTTACCATGACTGCAATCTACCATCAGCGAAGGACGTAGTCCCGCCTGTTCCATCTCTTTTTCACACTGAGCGACATCTGCCGGGCTATAGTTTGGCGCTTTGCCACCACGCAGAATTACATGGCCATGCGGATTTCCCTGGGTTTGCAATAACGCAACCTGACCGGCCTGGTTAATGCCAACAAAGCGATGGGGTTGCGCAGCGGCGCGCATGGCGTTAATCGCTGTCGCCAGGCTGCCATCCGTGCCGTTTTTAAAGCCGACCGGCATAGAAAGACCAGACGCCATTTCGCGGTGGGTTTGCGATTCGGTTGTGCGCGCGCCTATCGCCGACCAGCTAAACAGATCGCCCAGGTATTGCGGGCTGTTCGGATCCAACGCTTCGGTCGCCAACGGCAACCCCATATTCACCAGTTCCACCAGTAGCTGACGCGCTATTTTCAACCCGGCTTCCACATCAAATGAGCCATCCATGTGAGGATCGTTAATCAGCCCTTTCCAGCCGACGGTAGTCCGCGGCTTTTCAAAATAGACGCGCATTACCAGATAGAGGCTATCGCTGACCTCTGCGGCAAGGGCTTTAAATCGACGGGCATATTCCAGAGCGGTTTCAGGATCGTGAATAGAACAAGGACCGCATACCACCAACAGACGCGGATCGCGCCCGGCAATAATGTCAGAAATGATTCCCCGGGACTGCGCTATCTGCGCTTCCTGCGCCAGACTCAACGGAAAGGCCGCTTTAAGCTGCTCCGGCGTCATTAATACCTGTTCATCGGTGATACGTACGTTATTCAGCGCGTCTTTTTGCATGATGGCGATCCTGTCTTTTCTTGTTTGCGATAGTTGATCCTCCACGAGGATGTTTAAACCATACCACAAAAAGTAAAGATTTCAATCCATATTACGTAAAATAAACTTTACACCATGCGCAATCGTCGATTAAACCACCTCATTTCGTATCAAAAACTTTACACAACAAGTGAATTATTTTATTCCCAGCCTCAGAAAAGCGGTAAAATGAGCGATGCTCGCTATTTTTTGATTATTTTTTCTCCGCACACATATTTTTACTTTCTGATATAGGGTGATTAATACCATTATCACAAGAATTTAATATCAGGGATATCACTTAAATTATTCATATTATCAATAAGACATAATGACGATATGGCAAAATAATGTTATTTTGCTACAAACAATCACGGATGTATTTTAATGCTTTACGACTGAAGATGGTGGGGACTTGTTAATGCGTTTTTCTCACCGATTTATCCTTCTGTTATCGCTATTATTAGCAAGCTTGCCTCTGTATGCTCAACGCGTCACGGAAGAAGAGAAATCCGTACGCGCCATCGTCTCCGGTATCGTCAGTTATACACACTGGCCGGCGTTATCCGGGCCGCCAAGGCTATGCATATTTTCATCTGCGCGTTTTGTCAGGGTACTTAGCGAAGAGGCTGACTGGGCTTTCCCTTATCAACCGCTTGTCATCCGTACCACACAAGAAGCCCTGAGCGCCCGCTGTGATGGTTTTTACTTTGGCAATGAATCGCCAGCTTATCAGGTGGAGTTAACGCGTCATTATCCAGTTAATGCCTTGTTATTAATTGCCGAGCAAAATACCGAATGTATTATGGGCAGCGCATTTTGTCTGATCATTAACAATGATGAAGTCAAATTTTCCGTCAACCTGGACTCCCTCTCGCATAGCGGGGTGAGAGTGAATCCAGAAGTATTAATGCTTGCACGGAATCAAAAGCATGAATAAGGAATTTTCTCTGTCCAGACCAACATTTAAACGCACACTACGGCGGATTAGTATAATCAGCGTGCTGCTTACAATGACATTGATCTGGCTATTAATTTGCGTTGCGTCTGTCCTTACGCTCAAACAGTATGCGCAAAAAAATCTCGATTTGACCGCCGCCACAATGGCCCATAGCCTTGAAGCGGCACTGGTATTTTCCGATAACGCGGCCGCAGCGGAAACGCTCGCCACACTGGGACGCCAGGGACAATTTTCAGCGGCGGAGGTCCGCGATAAAAATGGCCGTACTATCGCCTCATGGCGCTATGATGCGCGAGCCGCAGACGATAAGCTCATCGGCTTAATTAGCCACTGGCTTTTTCCATTGCCGGTATCGCAACCCGTCTGGCACAACGGCAGGGCCATCGGCGAAGTACGGCTTGTCGCCCGCGACAGCCTTATTGGTCATTTTATCTGGCTATCGCTGGCAGTGCTGACAGGATGTATTCTGCTGGCATCCGGCATTGCCCTGCTGCTCACGCGTTATTTGCACAATGGCGTTGTGGATGCGCTGCAAAATATTACTGAAGTTGTACACGACGTTCGCACTAACCGAAATTTTTCACGCCGGGTACCTGATGAGCGTATTGCGGAATTTCACCTGTTTGCGCAGGATTTCAATAGCCTTCTGGATGAGATGGAAGAATGGCAGCTACGGCTTCAGGCTAAAAATGCCCAGTTACTACGTACCGCGTTGCACGATCCGCTGACGGGGCTTGCCAATCGCGCGGCATTTCGCAGCTGTATTAACGCGCTGATGAAGGACAATTCCGCTCGTAGCAGTTCGGCATTGTTATTTCTGGATGGCGATAACTTTAAATATATTAATGATACCTGGGGACATGCGGCAGGCGACCGCGTACTTATAGAGGTTGCCAAAAGATTAGCGGAATTCGGTGGTAGCCGTTATCAGACTTACCGACTCGGCGGCGATGAATTTGCGATGGTGCTTTACGATGTACATTCGGAATATGAAGTACAACGTATTTGCGCAGCGCTATCCCAGGCGTTTAATCGACCTTTTGAACTGCATAACGGCCAGCGAATAACGATGACCCTGAGTATTGGCTTTGCGCTGACATGGGAACATGCCACTGCCGAAAAACTACAAGAACTGGCCGATCGAAATATGTATCAGGCTAAACACCGGCGTGCGGAACGCTCGCTAAACTAAGGAACGGGCCTGGCCGTTTCTGACTCAGCGTTGAGACCACTGACCCAGACTAATCATGCAACCGTCTATGGCGTGGAGCAACCCCATAAAAAAGGGGCCAGCGTAATGCCAGCCCCTTCTTTTCTACAAGCTTTCGGATGTTGCGAAAGCGCGTTCTTAGTTAAGACGCTCTTTGATACGAGCCGCTTTACCAGTACGCTCACGCAGGTAGTACAGTTTAGCTTTACGAACAGCACCACGACGTTTAACAGCAATGCTGTCAACTACCGGAGAGTGAGTCTGGAAGACACGCTCAACGCCTTCGCCGTTGGAAATTTTACGAACAGTGAATGCAGAGTGCAGACCGCGGTTACGAATAGCGATAACCACGCCCTCGAATGCCTGCAGACGTTTCTTGGTACCTTCAACAACCCATACTTTCACTTCCACGGTATCGCCCGGACGGAAGGAAGGTACGTTCTGCTTCATCTGCTCTTGTTCAAGTTGCTTAATAATGTTGCTCATAATTTAATCTCTTATCCTGGGTAAACTGATATTTGGGGGCCTATGCCATCCCATCATGTTTATGCTGCTGTTGTGCGTGTTCTGTTTTGAACTCCGCCAGCAACCTTGCTTGCTCTTCAGTCAGAGCCAGGTTTTCCAGAAGTTCAGGTCTTCTAAGCCAGGTTCGGCCCAGCGACTGTTTCAAACGCCAGCGACGTATCTCGGCATGGTTTCCCGACAGCAATACTGGCGGTACTTCCATCCCCTCTAACACTTCAGGGCGCGTATAGTGCGGACAATCCAGCAACCCATCAGCAAACGAATCTTCGATTGCTGATGCTTCATGCCCCAGAACTCCCGGTATAAACCGGGCGACGGAGTCAATCAGCGTCATTGCCGGTAGTTCGCCACCGCTGAGAACGTAATCGCCAATTGACCATTCTTCGTCAATTTCGGTCTGAATTACGCGCTCATCTACGCCTTCGTAGCGACCACACACCAGAATAAGTTTCTGATTCGTGGCCAGCTCGCTAACGCCCGCTTGATCAAGCTTGCGTCCCTGAGGCGACAGATAAATCACTTTAGCGCCTTCACCTGCCGCGGCTTTTGCTGCATGAATGGCGTCCCGCAAAGGTTGCACCATCATTAACATCCCTGGTCCGCCGCCGTAAGGACGGTCGTCCACGGTACGGTGCCGGTCATGCGTGAAGTCGCGAGGACTCCAGCTCTGGATGTTCAGCAGGCCATTTTTTACTGCCCGGCCAGTTACCCCGTAATCGGTAATTGCGCGGAACATTTCAGGAAACAGGCTAACTATGCCAATAAACACAAGCCAATCCCCATAACGCCATTTATTACCGTTTATTCGGTGGTTTAAAAACCAGGATCCCAGTCTACTTCGATAGTACGAGTAGCGAGATCGACTTTCTTGATAACCTGCCCATCGAGGAACGGTACTAGTCGTTCCTTGATACCAAATGCATCTTTCAGGTTCGCCTTAATGACGAGAACGTCATTCGACCCGGTTTCCATCATGTCGATAACTTTACCGAGATCGTAGCCTTCAGCGGTGACTACCTGGCAGCCCATCAGGTCTTTCCAGTAGTAGTCTCCCTCCTCAAGCGCAGGAAGTTGCGAGGAATCCACGACAATTTCGCAATTCGTCAGAAGATTCGCGGCATCTCGATCGTCAACGCCTTTCAGCTTGATGATCAGATCCTGATTGTGGTGCTTCCAGCTTTCCAGCTGTACCTGCTGCCACTGACCCGCCTTCTGGATAAACCAGGGCTGATAGTCAAAAATGCTTTCGGCGTCTTCAGTGGAGGAAAACACTCTGAGCCAACCACGGATACCGTATGAAGAACCCATTTTCCCCAGTACAACCGGTTCAGCGGGTACTTGTGCGGCGAGTTGCTTGCTCATCATGACCACCGTGACAGATTAAGCTGCTTTTTTTACTTCTTTGATCAGCGCCGCAACGCGATCGGAAATGGTTGCGCCCTGGCCAACCCAGTGAGCGATGCGATCCAGATCCAGGCGGGTGCCTTCTTCTTTTTCGCTAGCGATTGGGTTGAAGAAACCAACGCGCTCAATGAAGCGACCGTTGCGTGCATTACGGCTGTCGGTGACAACAACCTGGTAGAACGGACGCTTTTTAGCGCCGTGACGAGCTAAACGAATAGTTACCATAACATCCTCTTGTGTGAATAAAACAACCGGGCCCCATCGAGGAACGGAGCCCGGCGTCATATTAAAAGCCCGAAAATTTTACTGATTTCTGGGAGAATTGCAATCAACAGTTAATAACTCTGCTGTAGAAGGCCGTCGGCGGCGCAGCGAGTTCGGTACCGGCGTGCGCGCAGCCACCGCAGCGTACACGCAGTACGTGAGGATGGCGAGCACACCCCGGTGCCGAAATAGCAAGTGAGCCAGGCCGGGAAATTAGCGACCCGGGAAGCCTGGCGGCATCATCCCCTTCATACTCCGCATCATCTTCGCCATCCCGCCCTTCTTCATCTTCTTCATCATGCGCTGCATGTCGTCGAACTGTTTCAGAAGGCGGTTAACGTCCTGCACCTGCATCCCACAGCCCTGCGCGATACGACGCTTGCGGGAACCTTTGATGATTTCCGGCTTCGCGCGTTCTTTCAGCGTCATCGAATTGATGATCGCCTCCATACGCACCAGCACCTTGTCATCCATCTGCGATTTAACGTTGTCCGGAATCTGCCCCATGCCCGGTAATTTGCCCATCAGACTGGCCATACCGCCCATGTTTTTCATCTGTTTGAGCTGTTCCAGGAAGTCGTTCAGGTCGAAACCGTCGCCTTTCTTCAGTTTAGTCGCCAGCTTTTCAGCCTGTGCGCGGTCAACTTTGCTTTCGATATCTTCGATCAGCGACAGCACGTCGCCCATGCCGAGAATACGCGAGGCGATACGATCCGGATGGAACGGCTCCAGCGCGTCGGTTTTCTCGCCGACACCGAGGAATTTAATCGGCTTGCCGGTGATATGACGAATAGAGAGCGCCGCACCGCCACGCGCATCACCATCAACTTTGGTCAGCACAACGCCGGTTAACGGCAGCGCTTCGTTAAAGGCTTTTGCGGTATTCGCCGCATCCTGACCGGTCATCGCATCAACGACAAACAGCGTTTCTACTGGCTTGATAGACGCGTGGACCTGTTTGATTTCGTCCATCATCGCTTCGTCAACGTGCAGACGACCGGCGGTATCCACCAGCAGCACGTCGTAGAATTTGAGCTTCGCTTCTTTCAGCGCGGCGTTGACGATATCAACCGGTTTCTGGCCGACATCAGACGGGAAGAAATCCACGCCAACCTGCTCAGCCAGCGTTTCGAGCTGTTTGATCGCCGCCGGGCGATAGACGTCGGCAGAGACGACCAGCACTTTCTTCTTGTGCTTCTCGCGCAAGAATTTACCCAACTTACCGACGCTGGTGGTTTTACCCGCCCCCTGCAGACCCGCCATCAATACTACGGCTGGCGGCTGCGCAGCTAAATTCAGCGTCTGGTTCTCTTCGCCCATCGCCGCAACCAGTTCGCTACGGACAATCTTGACGAACTCCTGCCCTGGGGTCAGGCTCTTGTTAACTTCATGACCAACCGCTTTCTCTTTTACGCGATTGATGAACTCACGCACTACCGGCAGCGCAACGTCAGCCTCCAGCAGCGCCATGCGCACTTCGCGCAGCGTCTCTTTAACGTTGTCTTCAGTAAGGCGCCCACGGCCACTGATATTGCGCAGCGTGCGCGACAAACGATCGGTTAAATTATCAAACATTGTCTCTCGCCTGGGGTGGAAACGGTTGGTCGCCGCAGCGACACAGTTACAGAATTTCGCCACAGTATACCATGAAGCCGTCTTTGTTGTTATGCAACGGTTGGAGCTGCGGTCACGTAACGCTATACTGCTTCTCTTTCTCACTGGTCAACTGTCGACACAACTATTATGCCCGTTTTTGCTTTACTTGCCCTTGTCGCCTACTCCTTCAGCCTCGCGCTGATCGTTCCCGGACTGTTGCAAAAAAACAGCGGCTGGCGGCGTATGGCTATTCTTTCTGCGGTCATCGCGCTGGTGTGCCATGCTGTCGCGCTGGAATCGCGTATTCTGCCCGGCGGCGACAGTGGACAAAACCTGAGCCTGCTGAATGTCGGTTCGCTGGTCAGTCTGATGATCTGCACGGTGATGACCATTGTCGCGTCGCGTAATCGCGGCTGGTTACTTCTGCCCATTGTCTATGCTTTTGCGCTGATTAACCTGGCCTTCGCCACGTTCATGCCTAATGAATATATTACGCATCTGGAAGCGACCCCAGGCATGATGGTGCACATCGGTCTGTCGCTTTTCTCTTACGCGACGCTGATAATCGCCGCGCTGTATGCGCTACAACTGGCGTGGATCGACTATCAGTTGAAGAACAAAAAGCTGGCGTTTAGTAATGAAATGCCGCCATTGATGAGCATTGAGCGCAAAATGTTTCATATCACGCAGATTGGCGTCGTACTGCTGACCCTTACTCTGTGTACCGGCCTGTTTTACATGCATAACCTGTTCAGTACTGAAAATATTGATAAAGCCGTGCTCTCTATCGTGGCATGGTTTGTCTATATCGTTCTGCTGTGGGGGCATTACCATGAAGGCTGGCGGGGTCGGCGGGTCGTGTGGTTTAACGTCGCAGGCGCGGGTATTCTGACGCTGGCCTATTTTGGTAGCCGCATATTACAGCAATTTGTAAGCTAAGCTTTTAAAGGAGTTTCCCCTGGAACACATCTCCACCACCACGCTGATTATCATATTAATCATCATGGTGGTCATCTCGGCCTATTTTTCCGGTTCCGAAACTGGAATGATGACGCTAAACCGTTACCGTTTACGCCATATGGCGAAGCAAGGTAATCGCTCGGCAAAACGGGTAGAAAAATTACTGCGTAAACCCGACCGACTGATAAGCCTGGTGCTGATCGGCAATAACCTGGTCAACATTCTTGCCTCGGCGCTCGGCACGATTGTGGGTATGCGGCTTTACGGCGACGCTGGCGTGGCTATCGCCACCGGGGTACTGACGTTTGTCGTGTTAGTTTTTGCCGAAGTCCTGCCCAAAACTATCGCCGCGCTCTATCCGGAAAAAGTGGCCTATCCCAGCAGCTTCCTGCTGGCGCCGTTACAGATACTGATGATGCCGCTGGTGTGGTTACTTAACACCATCACCCGCCTGCTGATGCGTCTGATGGGAATTAAAACGGACATCGTGGTCAGCGGGTCGTTAAGCAAAGAGGAATTACGCACTATCGTGCATGAATCCCGTTCGCAAATCTCTCGCCGCAATCAGGATATGCTGCTGTCGGTTCTCGATCTGGAAAAGGTCAGCGTGGATGACATCATGGTGCCGCGTAATGAAATTATCGGGATCGATATCAATGACGACTGGAAGTCTATCGAGCGGCAGCTCACCCACTCGCCGCACGGACGCATTGTGCTCTATCGCGATTCGCTGGATGACGCCATCAGTATGCTGCGCGTGCGTGAAGCCTGGCGGTTAATGGCCGAGAAAAAAGAGTTCACCAAAGAGATGATGCTGCGCGCCGCCGATGAAATCTATTACGTCCCGGAAGGTACGCCGCTCAGTACGCAACTGATTAAATTTCAGCGCAATAAAAAGAAAGTCGGACTGGTCGTCAATGAGTATGGCGATATCCAGGGGCTGGTCACCGTTGAAGATATTCTCGAGGAGATCGTTGGCGACTTCACCACATCGATGTCGCCGACACTGGCAGAAGAGGTCACGCCGCAAAACGACGGTTCGGTCATTATTGACGGTACCGCCAACGTCCGGGAAATCAATAAAGCGTTTAACTGGCACCTGCCGGAAGATGACGCGCGCACCGTCAACGGGGTGATTCTGGAGGCGCTGGAGGAAATTCCGGTTGCTGGCACGCGCGTGCGCATTGAGCAGTACGATATCGATATTCTCGATGTACAGGAAAATATGATTAAGCAGGTAAAGGTTGTACCGGTAAAACCGCTGCGCGAGAGTGTGGCGGAGTAACACAATGGCGAACTCCGGTTCGCCTTTTTATCGCCGTCTTTTAAGATTCCATCAATTCCAGCCATTTACTTAACAATGCAATAATGTCTTTTCAGGCATTCAGAAAGGATATTGATGTTATGTCAGAAGATTATGTAATTGAATGGGATAAGAATTTTGCAGACGACCTCAACGTCGTCGCCAGCGTTTTTTTATCGCACAACCCAACCTTATGGCCCACTATTTTCTCTCAACTTTCGACGCAACCTGAAATCTTTGAAGACGAAGATGAAGACGAATATGGGTTGCAGGACGTCCTGGATTGTAGCGGTGGCGATCTCGGAAATAACGATCTGGCACAGGCATTTTTACAAGTTCTACGCGGCGAAGGATTTATTCACCTCGTTGACTGGAAAGGTGAAGATGAAGAAGGCGAACTGGCTAATTTTGCCGCAGATCGCTTTTATGAACTCACAAAAAACCTGACGGATTCTGAGGAATTAAGAAATCTTCTTGTCGAAATAACCCAAGAGGATGAAATCTCCGATGTCTGTGAAGCCGGGGACCGTTACCTTGACGAGATCTTTGAACGCATCCAGACCGAACTCAATAAGAGGGGCTTCCAGATTTTTGATCTGAATGAAGGATCTGACACCTATAATGTGGTCGTTCTGCCAATGAGCGAATATAAAAAAATAGAGGATTTCAACACGCCGTGGCTGGAAGTGCAGGATTTTTTAAGCTAAAAAAATGGCCGACTTTACATCGGCCATCAGACTTTTACTTCGCCTTCGCTACCGTCACCATCGCCGCGCGAATGGTACGACCGTTCAGCGTATAGCCTTTCTGCATAATACCCAGCACATTGCCTGCCGGAACCTCTTCCGACTCCACCATCGCAATCGCCTGATGCACGTTCGGGTCCAGCGGCACGTTGGTCTCAGCAATCACTTCCACGCCGAACTTACGCACCACATCCAGCATAGACTTCAGCGTCAGCTCAATCCCTTCGACCATTGCCGCCATATCCGGATTGGCTTTGTCTGCGACTTCCAGCGCGCGATCCAGGCTATCGATTACCGGCAGCAATTCGTTGACGAATTTCTCGAGAGCAAATTTATGCGCTTTTTCGATATCCTGTTCAGTACGACGGCGCAGGTTTTCCATTTCCGCTTTGATGCGCAACACGGTGTCGCGTTCGCGAGTCTGGGCTTCTGCAAGCTGAACTTCCAGATTCGCAATTTTTTCATCGCGCGGATCCACCTGCTCAGCAGAATCGTTTGGTTCAACTGCCTCAACCTCTTCGTGCTGATCCATGATAATTTCTTCCGGGGCTTGCCCCTCAGGCGTTTTCTGTTCTTTACTACTCATGAATTTCTCCGCGTTTTTTTTCGCATTCATCTCGCTAACTTCGCTTATTATGGGGATCAGATTCAGGGTTTCAAGGGAAGTACTCACATTGTCATCAATCTTCGCTACAAGGACCTCAGAAAAATGAATAATCATTTCAAGTGTATCGGCATTGTGGGGCATCCGCGTCATCCCACCGCACTCACGACACATGAAATGCTCTACCGTTGGCTATGCGATCAGGGTTATGAGGTCATTGTGGAGCAACAAATCGCCCACGAATTACAGCTAAAAAATGTGCCAACCGGCACGCTGGCGGAAATTGGTCAACAGGCGGATCTGGCGGTAGTCGTGGGCGGCGACGGCAATATGCTTGGCGCAGCGCGTACGCTGGCGCGTTATGACATCAATGTGATTGGCATTAACCGCGGTAATCTTGGCTTCCTGACCGATCTCGATCCGGACAACGCCCTGCAACAATTATCTGATGTGCTGGAAGGGCGCTATATCTCCGAAAAACGTTTTCTGCTGGAAGCGCAGGTCTGCCAACAGGACCGCCAGAAGCGTATCAGCACAGCCATTAATGAAGTAGTGCTGCATCCGGGAAAAGTGGCGCATATGATCGAATTCGAGGTTTATATTGATGAAACCTTCGCTTTTTCACAGCGATCTGATGGTCTGATCATTTCTACGCCGACCGGCTCCACCGCCTATTCGCTCTCCGCAGGCGGCCCTATTCTGACCCCTTCACTGGATGCCATCACCCTGGTGCCGATGTTCCCGCATACCTTGTCTGCGCGCCCGTTAGTCATTAACAGCAGTAGCACGATTCGTCTGCGTTTTTCGCATCGCCGTAGCGATCTGGAAATTAGCTGCGACAGCCAGATAGCGCTGCCTATTCAGGAAGGAGAAGATGTGCTGATTCGCCGCTGCGATTACCATCTCAACCTCATACATCCCAAAGACTATAGCTATTTCAATACATTAAGCACAAAACTCGGTTGGTCAAAAAAATTATTCTAATTTTACGTTAGCCTCTTTACTGTATAAAAAACCAGTTTATACTGTATTTAATTACAGTCATGGTTTTTCATACAGGAAAACAGCTATGTTGGCGCAACTGACCATCAGCAATTTTGCTATCGTTCGTGAGCTTGAGATCGATTTTCAGAGCGGAATGACCGTCATTACTGGTGAAACCGGCGCGGGTAAATCTATTGCGATTGATGCCCTGGGTCTGTGTCTGGGCGGTCGCGCTGAGGCCGATATGGTCCGTACCGGAGCGACCCGCGCCGATTTGTGTGCCCGCTTTGCACTGAAAGACACGCCTGCGGCATTGCGCTGGCTGGAAGAAAACCAGCTTGAAGAAGGTCGCGAATGCTTACTTCGCCGCGTTATCAGCAGCGATGGTCGCTCACGGGGCTTTATTAACGGCACCGCTGTGCCCCTGTCTCAATTGCGTGAGCTCGGTCAGTTGCTGATTCAAATTCACGGTCAACATGCGCACCAGCAGCTTACCAAACCCGAACAGCAAAAATCGCTGCTGGATAGCTATGCCAACGAAGCCGCTTTAGCGCAGCAGATGGCTGCCCGCTACCAATTATGGCATCAAAGCTGCCGCGATCTCGCCCATCACCAACAACAAAGCCAGGAACGCGCCGCGCGCGCGGAACTGCTGCAATATCAGTTAAAAGAGTTGAACGACTTTAATCCGCAGGCCGGCGAATTCGAGCAAATTGACGAAGAGTACAAACGGCTGGCCAACAGCGGGCAGTTGCTTACGACCAGCCAGAACGCTCTGGCGCTACTCGCGGACGGCGAAGACGTTAATCTGCAAAGCCAGTTATATAGCGCAAAACAACTGGTTAGCGAGCTGGTGGGTATGGACAGCAAGCTTTCCGGCATCCTGGATATGCTGGAAGAAGCCACTATCCAACTCACCGAAGCCAGCGATGAATTACGCCACTATTGCGAGCGTCTGGATTTAGACCCCAATCGTCTGTTTGAGCTTGAACAGCGCATCGCTAAACAAATTTCGTTGGCGCGAAAACATCACGTCAGCCCGGAAGCGCTGCCGCAGCTTTATCAGTCACTGCTCGAAGAACAGCAGCAGCTCGACGATCAGGCCGATTCGCTGGAAACGCTAACGCTGGCGGTTAATAAGCATCACCAACAAGCGCTGGAAACGGCGCAAGCACTGCATCAACAGCGTCAGTTTTACGCCCAGGAGCTGGGGCAGTTGATCACTGAAAGTATGCATTTACTTTCGATGCCGCACGGTCTGTTTACTATCGACGTGAAATTTGATGAGCATCATCTGAGCAACGACGGCGCCGATCGCGTGGAGTTTAAAGTGACGACAAACCCAGGTCAGCCGCTGCAGCCTATCGCTAAAGTCGCGTCTGGCGGTGAACTGTCGCGCATTGCGCTGGCTATTCAGGTGATTACCGCGCGCAAAATGGAAACGCCGGCACTGATTTTTGACGAGGTCGATGTTGGCATCAGCGGCCCAACCGCCGCCGTGGTCGGTAAACTCCTGCGTCAGCTTGGCGAATCCACTCAGGTGATGTGCGTCACTCACCTGCCACAGGTAGCCGGGTGCGGTCACCAGCACTTCTTTGTCAGTAAAGAAACAGACGGGGCAATGACCGAAACCCATATGCAACCTTTGGATAAACGTGCGCGTTTACAAGAACTGGCCCGCCTGTTGGGAGGAAGTGAAGTTACGCGTAATACGCTGGCAAACGCAAAAGAACTGCTGGCGGCGTAAACTTTTTTATCTCCCGAAGGTCTGAGTTCACAACAAAAACGCCGTAAGACCCGACAGCAAAAGGTTTTAAAGTGATGAAAGGTCTATTATCATCGGCATATTAATATGAGCCACGTACTGCTCAGGCCCGAAAAGGAACCCAATCACTATGCGCTGTAAAACGCTGACTGCTGCCGCAGCAGTACTCCTGATGTTGACCGCAGGCTGTTCCACTCTGGAGCGAGTGGTTTACCGACCTGACATCAATCAGGGGAACTATCTTACACCTACGGATGTCGCCAAAGTGCGTGTTGGTATGACGCAACAACAGGTTGCGTATGCTTTAGGCACGCCGATGATGACCGATCCTTTTGGTACGAACACCTGGTTTTATGTCTTCCGCCAGCAGCCAGGACATGAGAACGTGACGCAGCAGACTCTGACGCTCACCTTTAACAGCAGCGGCGTGTTAACCAATATTGATAACAAACCGGCGTTGACGAAGTAATTTTGTGATACCGCCTGATGAGGTTACGTTCATCAGGCCTGCAAACCTCTCCCCCGCCATTTGGTACGAATTTGCCTGATGGCGCTACGTTTATCTGGCTTACAGGCACGCCTGTGCTTCAGGTGTGGTACGGCTTTCACACCGTTATCCGGCAAAAGAGGCTAATTATCTGCCAGCCGATTTTTCGGCACGCTGGCGGCGTAATGCTTTTGGATCGGCGATTAAGGGACGGTAAATTTCAACCCGATCGCCATCCTGCACCGTATCGGTGAGTTTTACCGGACGACTGTAGATACCTACTTTATTTTTCGCCAGATCGATATCCGTGCGCAATTCCAGCAAGCCGGAAGCGCGAATCGCCTCTTCGACCGTCGCGCCCTCCTCCAGCGTTACGCGCTGCAAATACTGCTTTTCCGGCAGCGCATAAGCCACTTCAACCACAAGTTTATCCGGCACGGTAAACCTCTTTGGCGCGAACCGTAAACGCCTGCACCATGTTGGACGCTAACTCTTTGAATATACGACCAAACGCCAGCTCAATGAGTTTATTGGTAAACTCAAAATCAAGCTGAAACTCAATGCGGCACGCCTCGGGGCTGAGCGGGGTAAATTTCCAGCCGCCGATCAGCTTTTTAAAGGGGCCATCCACCAGATGCATCAGAATGCTCTGGTTACGCGTTAGCTGATTACGCGTCGTAAACGTCTTGCTGATACCCGCCTTCGACACGTCAACAGCCGCCGTCATCTGTGCTGGCGATGACTCCAGGACGCGACTACCAACACACCCAGGCAAAAACTGGGGATACGATTGCACGTCATTCACTAACTGATACATCTGTTCCGCACTGTAGGGGACTAAAGCAGTCCGACTAATCTGAGGCATAGCAATTCCCATCAACATAAATCGTGTAAATAATACCACTTATCAGCGAGTAAAAAAAATGCTGTCCCCAACCGTCATGCCTTAATTGTGCGTGCATAGCCCAACTCATGCTAAGATAGATTTTTGCACCTCATCAGGACGTAATGGGGTGTTTTCGATATCAGATTACCTATGAATTCACGACACTTATGACGAAGAAAAAAGCACATAAACCGGGCTCAGCCACCATCGCGCTGAATAAGCGCGCCCGGCACGAATACTTTATCGAAGAAGAGTTCGAGGCTGGTCTCGCCCTGCAAGGCTGGGAAGTAAAATCTCTGCGCGCAGGAAAAGCCAATATCGGCGACAGTTACGTTATCCTCAAAGATGGCGAGGCCTGGCTGTTTGGCGCAAACTTTACGCCGATGGCGGTCGCCTCGACACATGTCGTATGCGACCCAACCCGAACCCGCAAACTGTTGTTAAATCAGCGTGAGCTTGATTCACTGTATGGCCGTATTAATCGTGAAGGTTATACTGTCGTCGCGCTTTCTCTGTACTGGAAAAATGCCTGGTGCAAAGTGAAGATCGGCGTGGCGAAAGGTAAAAAACAACATGATAAACGTTCCGATCTTAAAGAACGTGAGTGGCAACTGGATAAAGCACGCATTATGAAAAATGCAGGCCGATAATAGACATTTTTGTGACCAGCTTCTCAGTATGAAGCTGGTCAATATTCATATCTCATGCATGCCTCGAAAATATATTCTCTGTGTCTGACGCTTATCAATAGCAATAAATACCACACCACAACAAGAATATATTCTTTGTTTAAAAATTTTTATAGTCTAATAACACAATACTTCAAATGATTTTTATAAAATTTAATATTGCTGAATACCTTCACAAAAAGTATTGTTTTTATGTTAAAAGAGAAAAAGAAGAAAAAATTAAAATTCATTATAAAACATAAAGATAAATAAAAAAATATCATGTATTGTTAGCCCACCCTACATCTCCTTAACACAAACTCCGTTATATTTCAGACGCACTAACACCTTTATCAATAGATCTTAATTTGCAGAAAGATTTTTTTCTGACTATATCATCTAATACGAAAGCACTAGTCAGGCACAAAAAACAAAGGGTTATTCGGCGAGAAAACCAGACCTTCACCTACGCTCATAAAAAAGAATATGGCTACGGAAATTCATCTCTCATGATGAACGGGAAGGCTCGTCTACGCATTTTGCCCTGAACGTCGTGCCCGTTAATTAATACACAGAGCAAATCCATCAGGAGCTAATTTATGCGTCTACTCGCCGTGGTTTCGAAATTGACTGGCGTCTCCACCACTGTGGAATCCTCAGCGGTCACTCTTAACGCCCCGTCAATTGTTAAATTATCAGTGGCCCGGGAGGAAATTAGTCAACTTACGCGCATTAATCAGGATCTGGTGGTGAGGCTCCATTCCGGCGAAACGATCACGATTAAAAACTTTTACGTTACCAACGATCTGGGCGCAAGCCAGTTAGTACTGGCGGAAAACGATGGCACGTTATGGTGGGTAGAAAATCCGCAAGCCGGGCTACATTTTGAACAAATCGCTGATATTAATGAGCTGCTGGTCACTTCTGGCGCTTCCCATGAAGCAGGCGGCGCCGTTTGGCCGTGGGTACTGGCTGGCGCGGTGGCGGCTGGCGGCATTGCCGCTATCGCGTCTGCCGGCGGCGGCGATTCCCATCATCATTCGGATGGCGATAATCCGCCCCCCAATAACACCAATCCTGACGGTAATCCCCCTGATAACAGCAATCCCGGCGGCAGTAACCCTAACGGCAATACTCCAGGTAGCAGTAATCCTGTAGATACTACCCCGCCTCTCGCTCCCGGCAACTTGTTGATTTCAGCGGACGGAAAAACGGTAAGCGGGCAAGCCGAAGCGGGCAGTACCATTACCATTAAAGATCCTTCAGGTAACGTCGTTGGCGAGGGCAAAGCGGATAGCGACGGTAAATTTAGTATTGATCTGACAGCGCCACAGATTAGCGGCGAACAACTTACCGTGACCGCGACTGACGATGCCGGCAATACCGGCCCATCCGCAACCATTGATGCGCCCAACATTCCTCTCCCCGATACACCGGTTATCACCGCCGCTATCGATGATGCCGCTCCCCTCACCGGCACGCTGAGCAATAATCAGTTTACGAACGACAGTACCCCCACTCTGGAGGGCACCGGCAGCGCAGGCACAGTCATCCATATTTACGCCAATGGTCAGGAAATAGGCTCCACAACGGTTGATACCAGCGGAAACTGGCGTTTTGCCATTACCAGCGCGCTAGCGGATGGGGAAAATCATTTCACCGCCATTGCGACTAACGTTAAAGGCGAAAGTAGCGAATCAGCCCGCTTTACGCTGACTATCGACACACTCAGCCCCGATGCCCCACGCGTTGAACTGATTGCCGATAACACCGGTTTGCTCACCGGGCCGCTACAGAATAATGACCGGACTGACGAGGCAAAACCGCTATTTTCCGGGCAGGGAGAGGCAGGCAATACCATCACGATTAAAGAAGGTTCAACCGTTATCGGCAGCGCTACCGTAGACGAAAATGGACGCTGGACCTTTACGCCGACTACGCCGTTAAGCGATGGCGAACATACCTTTACCGTCGAACAAAGCGACAAAGCCGGAAACACGAGCCGCGTGACGACAACGCCTACTATCATTGTGGACACCACGCCACCGGACGCCGCTATCATTGATAATGTTGCGAAAGACGGCACAACCGTTAGCGGCACCGCTGAAGCTGGCAGTACCGTGTCGATCTATGACCCGGCGGGAAATTACCTGGGCTCCACGATTACCGGAGAAAATAACCACTTCAGCATCACGCTGAATCCGGCTCAGACCCACGGCGAGCGTCTGGAAGCGCGTATTCAGGACGCCGTCGGTAACATCGGCCCCGCCACGGAGTTTACCGCTTCTGACTCACAGTATCCTGCCCAGCCGACTATCCTTACCGTGACGGATGACGCTGGCGCCGTTACCGGGCTGCTGAAAAATGGCGATGCCACAGATGATAACCGCCCAACCCTCAGCGGTACTGCTGAACCAGGCAGTACGATATCGATTAACGATAATGGCTTTCCTGTAGCGACCTTTCCGCCCATTGTCGCTGACGCTGACGGCAAATGGAGCTTTACCCCCTCGCTGGCGCTTGCCGATGGCGACCATGTCTTTACCGCTACCGCGACCAACGATCGCGGCACCAGCGGGCAGTCCGTCTCCTTTACCATTGATATCGACACGCAGCCGCCGGTGCTGGAAGGCCTGACGGTTAGCGACGTCGGCGACAAACTCACCGGCACTACGGAAGCTGGCAGTACGGTGGTTATCAAAGATAGCCTGGGAAATACGCTCGGGAGTGGAACGGCAGGCGACGACGGCACCTTCTCAATAGGTATTAGCCCGGCGAAAATTAACGGCGAAACATTAAGCATTAGCGTTACCGATAAAGCCGCGAATAGCGGTCCGGTAGAAACGCTGAACGCGCCGGATAAAACTGCGCCTGCGGCACCGAACGGTCTTATCGTGGCGACCGACGGTCTGTCCGTAAGCGGTCAGGCGGAAGCCGGGGCAACGGTCACTATCCGCGACAGTAGCAACACCGTACTTGGCAGCGCCGTCGCTAACGGCAACGGACAATTTATCGTTCCGCTGAATACGGCGCAGACTAACGGCCAGGCGCTTATCGCTACCGCCACCGATGTCGCGAAAAACGAAAGCGCCGCCGCGACGGTTATCGCGCCGGACAGTACCGCGCCGGAAATGCCGAAAAACGTGGTAATTAGTGAGGATGGCACCAGTATCAGCGGCACCGCCGAACCGGGTAGCGCCATCACGATCGCCACGCCGGACGGCAAGCCGCTTGGCAGCGGCAAAGCAGATGGCGAAGGTCATTTTACCCTTCCCCTCGTCCCCGCACAGACCAACGGCGAACAGGTTACCGTCACCGCCACCGACAGCGCCAACAATGTCAGCCCGCCAACCACAGCGCAAGCGCCCGATATCACCGCCCCGGATAAGCCCATTATCACTCAGGTGTTGGACGATGTTGAAAGCTTCACCGGGCCGCTGGTGAACGGACAAACCACCAACGACAACCGTCCCACCCTTAGCGGTACGGCGGAGGCCGGCGCGCGTGTCGAAGTCTTTGATAACGGCGTTTCACTGGGACTCGCCACGCTACAGCCCAACGGTGCCTGGACGTTTACGCCGTCGCAAAATTTAGGTGAAGGCGCGCATCGACTGACCGTAATCGCAACCGACGCTAAAGGCAATGCCAGTCAGGCCGCGTCATTCGACCTGGTGGTCGATACACAATCGCCGCAGCAACCGGTAATCACCTTCATTACAGATGATGCGCCGGGTATTCTCGGTAGCGTCGCGCATCTGGGGCTCACTAACGACAGCACGCCAACGATTAATGGTACAGGTGAACCGGGTTCCACAGTACACCTGTATCAGAATGGCGCCCGGATAGCAGATATTATCGTCGGTAATTCCGGCGTCTGGAGCTACGCTTACACCACGGCCTCGCCACTGGCGGACGACACCTACACCTTTACCGTGACGGCCAGCGACAGTAACGGCAACACCACGCCTTTTTCGACCGATTTTACGATTACCATTGATACCCAGGCCCCTGCCGCCCCCGGCATTATCGGCGTAGCTGACGGCGACGGAAATACGATTGATACCAATCAGATTACCCAGGAATCCCAGCCCCGGTTGAGCGGTAGCGGCACCGCAGGCGACACAATCATCCTTTACGATAACGGCAATGCCATAGGTCAGGCGCTGGTCGGCACGGACGGGCGCTGGCAGTTTACGCCGCCTGCCGCGCTGGGCGACGGCGACCACCTTCTGACCGCTCGCGCCAACGATCCGGCGGGGAACGAAAGTCCCGAATCCCTCAGCTTTACCCTGCGCGTCGATACCCAGGTGCCGGATGCGCCGCAGATCGTGTCAGCCGCCATCACCGGCGGAGAAGGCGAGGTGCTACTGGCAAACGGCAGTATTACCAATCAGCGTATGCCGACCCTCAGCGGCACCGGCGAACCCGGCGCCATCATCACCCTGTACAATAACGGCGTAGAACTGGCTACCGTCCAGGTCAATCCACAGGGTAGCTGGACCTATCCGCTAACCCGTAATCTGAGCGAAGGATTAAACATCCTGACGGCCACCGCCACGGATGCCGCAGGCAATAGTAGCCCGACCTCCGGCGTTTTCTCCGTTACCCTTGATACCCAGCCTCCAGCGCAGCCTGACGCGCCGCTAATCAGCGATAACGTCGCGCCGGTTATCGGCAACATCGGCAATAATGGCGCAACGAACGATACCACGCCGACCTTCAGCGGCACGGGAGAGATCGGCAGCACGATTATTCTCTACAATAATGGCAGTGAAATTGGTCGCACAACGGTAGGCGATAACGGTAGCTGGAACTTTACGCCTGCGGCACTGACGCCAGAAACCTATACCATTACCGTCACGGAAACCGATATAGCGGGCAATATCAGTCCACCTTCCGCCTCAGTCACTTTTACGCTAGACACCACTGCGCCCGCCAATCCGGTTATCACTTTTGCCGAAGATAACGTCGGCGAAGTCCAGGATACTATTGTCAGCGGCGCAACCACTGACGACAATACACCGGTCATTCACGGCACTGGCGACATCGGCAGCATTATTACGCTCTATAATGGCAGCAGCGTTTTAGGCGTAGCCACCGTCGATGAGACCGGCACCTGGACGCTGCCGGTGACCAGCGCGTTGCCGGATGGCGTCTACACCCTGACCGCCATTGCCGCCGATGCCGCCGGAAACAGCAGCGGCGTATCGAACAGCTTTACCTTCACCGTCGACACCGTTCCGTTGCAGCCGCCCGTCGTCAATGAGATCCTTGACGATATTGCACCAGTGACCGGGCCATTAACCGATGGCGCCTTTACTAACGATCGGATGCTGACTATCAACGGCAGCGGCGAAAACGGCAGCACCGTCACGATTTACGACAATGGCGTGGCAATCGGTACAGCGGTCGTCACCGACGGGGCCTGGACATTCAATACGCCCGAATTGTCAGAAGTCAGCCATGCGCTAACCTTCAGCGCGACTGACGACGCTGGAAATACCACGGCGCAAACCCAACCGATCACCATTACCGTGGATATCACCGCCCCGCCCGCGCCAACGATCCAGACGGTGGACGACGATGGCACGCGCGTCGCCGGACTTGCCGATCCTTACGCTACCGTTGAAATTCATCATGCCGATGGCACCCTGGTCGGCAGCGCTGTCGCTAATGGTACCGGTGAATTCGTCGTTACGCTCAGTCCGGCGCAAACCGATGGCGGTACGCTGACGGCAATTGCTATCGATCGCGCGGGGAATAACGGCCCGGCTACGAATTTTCCCGCTTCCGACAGCGGTCTGCCCGCCGTCCCGGCCATCACGGCGATTGAAGATGATGTCGGGAGCGTACAGGGGAATATTGCGGCGGGCGGCGCCACGGACGACACCATGCCGACGCTGCGCGGCACCACGGATATCGGCTCTACCGTTGAAGTTTTCATTGATGGCGATTCGGCAGGCTTTGCCACCGTTGACGCCAGCGGGAACTGGATCTTTGAGATCGCGACGCCATTAAGCGAAAGCACACATTACTTCACCGTCCAGGCAACCAATGCGAATGGCCCGGGCGGCCTGTCCGCACCGGTCGGGATCACTGTCGATCTTAGCGCGCCGGCGCAACCGGTTATTACCAGCGCAACGGATGATGTCCCCGGCATGACCGGTACGCTGGATAACGGCGCGCTCACCAATGATTCACGCCCGACGCTCAACGGAACGGGAGAAGCTGGCGCCACGATCCGCATTCTGGATAACGGCGTAGAAATCGGTTCCGCCACGGTAGATCAAAGCGGCAACTGGCGCTTCACCCCGAACGCGCCGCTGGAGAGCAACGCGCACATCTTTACCGCCGTGGCGACCGATCCCGCTGGCAATAGCGGCCAGCCTTCGGACGGCTTTACGCTGAACATTGACGCGCAGGCGCCAGATGTGCCGGTTATCACGTCCGTGATTGACGATAACAATCAACCGACCGTTCCGGTGTTACCGGGGCAATCCACCGACGATCGGCAGCCAATACTGAACGGAACTGGCGAACCTGGCGCGACAATCACCATTTTTGATAACGGTACGCCGCTTGGCACGGCTCAGGTAGGCGAAAACGGTAGCTGGACCTTCCCGGTGCCCCGCAATTTGTCAGAGGGAAGCCATAATCTGACGGTTAGCGCTACCGATCCGGCGGGCAATACCAGCGCGGTCTCCGCGCCGTGGACGATCGTGGTCGATATTACGCCTCCGGCGATCCCGGTTCTCACCTCCGTCGTGGATGACCAGCCCGGAATTACCGGCAACCTGGTTAGCGGGCAGCTAACGAACGATGCGACGCCCACCCTGAACGGGCGCGGAGAGGCAGGCGCGACGATTAATGTCTATCTTGACGGTAATCCCGCGTCCATCGGTACCACGACGGTGAATAGCGACGGCACGTGGAGTTTCACGCCGCAGACGCCGCTTGCAAACGGTAGCCACACGTTCACCCTTAGCGCCACCGATCCGGCGGGTAATAGCAGCTCGGTGTCCAGCGGATTTGTGCTGACGATTGACGCCACACCGCCCGCCGCGCCGGTTATCGCCAGCGTGGCAGATAATACGGCGCCAGTAACGGGCATCGTCCCCAACGGCGGCTCGACGAACGAAACCCGACCAACACTCTCGGGTACCGGTGAGGCGGGTACAACCATCTCGATTTATAATGGCAGCGCGCTGGTCGGCACGGCGCAAGTTCAGGCCAACGGTAGCTGGAGCTTTACGCCGTCTACCTCGCTGGGCGCGGGCGTCTGGAACCTGACGGCGACAGCAACCGATGCGGCAGGCAATACCAGCGCCGCGTCCGAAATACGCTCGTTTACTATTGATACCACGGCTCCCGCCGCGCCTGTTATTGATACGGTCTACGACGGTACGGGCCCCATTACCGGCAATCTGAGTTCAGGACAGATCACAGACGAGGCGCGCCCTGTCATTAGCGGCACCCGTGAAGCCAACACAACTATTCGTCTCTACGATAACGGCACGCTGCTGGCTGAAATTCCCGCCGACAATAGCAATAGCTGGCGCTACACGCCCGATGCCTCGCTGGCGACGGGCAACCATGTAATCACCGTCATTGCCGTTGATGCCGCAGGCAACGCCAGCCCCGTTTCAGACAGCGTTAATTTCGTCGTCGATACCACGCCGCCGCTGACGCCGGTAATCACATCAGTCAGTGACGATCAGGCGCCAGGCCTCGGCACGATCGCGAACGGCCAAAATACCAACGATCCTACGCCAACCTTCAGCGGCACCGCAGAAGCCGGCGCCACGATTACGCTCTATGAGAATGGCACGGTCATTGGCACGACAACGGCTCAGCCTGACGGCGCGTGGAGCGTCTCCACCTCAACGCTGGCAAGCGGAACGCACGTCATCACCGCCGTCGCCACCGATGCCGCAGGAAACAGCAGCCCGAACAGTACAGCTTTCACCCTGACGGTCGATACCACCGCGCCGCAAACGCCAATCCTGACGTCCGTGGTGGATGACGTCGCGGGCGGGGTCACAGGAAATCTCGCTAATGGTCAGATAACCAATGATAACCGCCCCACGCTGAACGGCACTGCCGAAGCGGGCAGCGTGGTCAGTATCTATGATGGCAACACTCTGCTTGGCGTCACCTCGGCTAACGCGGGCGGCGCGTGGAGCTTCACGCCGACGACAGGGTTAAACGACGGCACGCGCATATTAACAGTGACCGCCACCGACCCGGCAGGCAACGTTAGCCCGGCCACCAGCGGTTTTACTATCGTGGTCGATACCCTTGCGCCAACGGTTCCGCTTATAACCAGCATCGTTGATGATGTCCCGAACAACACCGGCGCCATTGGCAATGGACAATCGACCAACGACACACAGCCGACGCTCAACGGTACCGCGGAAGCCAACAGCGCGGTAAGCATCTTCGATAATGGCGCGCTGGTCGCGACCGTGAACGCCAATGCCAGCGGCAACTGGAGCTGGACGCCAACCGCCGCGCTCGGCCAGGGAAGTCACGCCTATAGCGTTAGCGCCGCCGATGCGGCTGGCAACGTTAGCGCCGCTTCGCCATCGACAACGATTATCGTGGATACCATTGCGCCCGGCGCGCCCGGCAACCTGGTCATCAATACTACCGGTAATCGGGTGACGGGCACCGCAGAAGCAGGCAGTACAGTGACAATTACCTCTGAGACTGGTGTGGTACTGGGAACCGCCACCGCCGACGGTACAGGCAGCTTCACCGCCACTCTCACGCCCGCGCAGACCAATGGTCAGCCGCTACTGGCATTTGCCCAGGATAAAGCAGGCAACACAGGCATTGCCGCCGGATTTACCGCGCCCGATACGCGCGTGCCGGAAGCACCGATCATCACCAACGTAGTAGATGATGTGGGTATTTATACCGGCGCTATCGCCAACGGCCAGGTCACTAATGACGCACAACCCACATTGAATGGTACCGCTCAGGCGGGCGCCACGGTGAGCATTTATAACAACGGGGCGCTGCTCGGCACCACCACGGCGAACGCCAGCGGAAACTGGAGCTTTACCCCGACAGGCAATTTGACCGAAGGCAGCCACGCCTTCACCGCCACCGCGACTAACGCCAACGGAACAGGCAGTGTATCCACCGCCGCGACGGTGATTGTCGATACGCTGGCGCCCGGTACGCCGTCAGGTACGCTCAGCGCCGATGGCGGTTCACTTTCCGGGCAGGCAGAGGCAAACAGCACCGTAACCGTCACGCTGGCGGGCGGTGTGACGCTCACCACCACCGCCGGCAGCAACGGCGCATGGTCTCTCACCTTGCCGACAAAACAAATTGAAGGTCAACTCATTAACGTGACGGCCACTGACGCTGCGGGTAACGCCTCCGGCGCGTTAGGCATTACTGCGCCGGTTCTGCCGCTGGCGGCAAGGGATAACATCACCAGTCTTGATCTGACCTCTACCGCCGTCACCAGTACGCAAAACTATTCGGATTACGGCCTGCTGCTGGTTGGCGCGCTTGGCAATGTCGCCTCGGTTTTGGGTAACGATACCGCTCAGGTTGAGTTCACCATTGCTGAAGGTGGTACGGGCGACGTCACCATCGATGCCGCCGCAACGGGAATCGTGCTTTCGCTGCTCAGTACTCAGGAGATTGTGGTACAGCGCTACGACACCAGCCTCGGCGCCTGGACGACGATCGTCAACACCGCCGTTGGCGACTTCGCGAATTTGCTTACCCTGACCGGGAGCGGCGTTACCCTGAACCTGAGCGGCCTGGGCGAAGGCCAGTACCGGGTACTCACTTATAACACCAGTCTGCTCGCTACCGGGTCATATACCAGCCTGGATGTCGATGTACACCAGACCAGCGCAGGTATTATTAGCGGGCCAACCATCAGTACCGGCAACGTCATGGCTGATGATACCGCGCCGACGGGCACCACGGTCACCGCCATCACCAACGCCAACGGCGTCAGTACGCCGGTCGGCGCGGGCGGCGTGGATATCCTGGGGCAATACGGCACGCTGCACATTAATCAGGATGGCAGTTACACCTACACGCTGACTAAGCCCACGGCGGGATACGGACATAAAGAGAGCTTCACCTACACCATCACCCAGAATGGCGTCGGTAGCAGCGCCGCGCAACTGGTTATCAATCTGGGCCCTGCGCCTGTACCGGGCAGCGTGATAGCGACAGACAATAACGCCTCGCTGGTCTTTGATACTCACGTTAGCTACGTCAACAACGGTCCCTCGACACAAAGCGGCGTCACGGTATTAAGCGTCGGACTTGGTAATGTACTGAACGCGAATCTGCTTGATGATATGACTAATCCGATCATCTTTAACGTTGAAGAAGGCGCTACGCGAACCATGACGTTACAGGGAACCGTCGGCGGCGTCTCACTGGTTTCCACGTTCGATCTGTACGTTTATCGCTTCAACGATGCCATTCAACAATATGAGCAGTTCCGGGTGCAAAAGGGCTGGATTAACACCCTGCTGTTAGCCGGACAGTCCCAGCCGCTGACCCTGACGTTGCCTGGCGGCGAATACCTGTTCGTGCTGAATACCGCCAGCGGCATTAGCGTCCTCACTGGCTATACGCTGGCGATTTCCCAGGACCACACCTATGCCGTTGACAGTATCACCGCCAACACCACCGGCAACGTACTGACCAATGATGTCGCCCCTACGGACGCCCTCCTCACTGAAGTAAACGGCGTGGCGATTGCGGCGACCGGCACGACGGAGGTAAACGGGCTGTATGGCTCGCTCATCATTGACGCAAGAGGCAACTATACCTACACGCTGAAGAACGGCGTCGGCGCCGACAGCATTAAAACGCCGGACAGCTTTATCTATACGGTCAAAGCGCCAAACGGCGATACCGATACGGCCTCGCTCAATATCACGCCAACCGCCAGGGCGCTGGATGCGATTAATGATGTCAGCGATACCCTCAGCGTCGCCACGCTTCAGGATACCGCTGCCTGGCTGGACTCCAGCGTCGGCAGCGCCAGTTGGGGGCTACTCGGCAAATCGGGCAGCGGGAGCGGCACCTTTGACGTTGCAACGGGCACCGTACTTAAAGGCGCGTCACTGGTTTTTGATGTCTCCACGCTCATTACGCTGGGCAATCTGAATATTAGCTGGGCCATTCAGGAGAACGGGACCGTCATACGCAACGGAACCGTTCCGGTGGCGAATATCACGCTGGGCAGCGCGACGGTAACCGTTAACCTGAGCGGCCTGGAGCTGGATGCCGGAACGTACACGCTTAACTTTACCGGCACCAATACCCTGGCCGGGGCGGCGACGATCACGCCACGCGTCATCGGCACCACCGTCGATCTGGATAATTTTGAAACGTCCGGAACGCATACCGTTCTCGGCAATATTTTTGACGGCAGCGACGCGGCGGGGGCGATGGATCAGCTTAATACGGTGAATACCCGCCTGAGCATTAGCGGGTATAACGGCAGCGCCGCCACGCTGGACGCCGCGGCGAATACCACCAGCGCCACGATTCAGGGACATTACGGCACATTGCAAATTAACCTTGATGGCGCTTACACCTACACCCTGAATAATGGCGTCGCGATGTCGTCCATCACCAGTAAAGAGGTCTTTACCTATCAACTGGATGACAAGATGGGTCATACGGATAGCGCCACATTGACCATTGATATGGCGCCACAAATCGTCAGTACCAACCAAAACGATGTTCTCATCGGCTCCGCCTATGGCGATACGCTGATTTACCACCTGTTAAACGGCGCGGACGCGACCGGCGGCAACGGCGTCGATCGCTGGCAAAACTTCTCTACCGCGCAGGGCGACAAGATCGATATCCACGAACTGCTGACCGGCTGGGATCACCAGGCGGCGACGCTGGGTAACTTTGTTCAGGTTCATACCAGCGGCGCCAATACGGTGATATCCGTCGATCGCGACGGCGCCGGCAGCGCGTTTAAATCAACCGACCTTGTCACTCTGGAGAATGTGCAGCTCACGCTAAATGATCTGTTGCAGAACAACCACCTGATAACCGGCGGTTGATAAAAAAGCCCCGAACGCCACGACGTTCGGGGCAACAAGCGGTGATATTTAAAAGGGATAAACTATGGGAAGAGTCGCGCCTGTCGCCATCGTACTGGCATTTGCTTTGTTTCATCACCAGCCCCGGGGCGCAGAAGCGCCGCCAATGATTACATCCGAAGGATTAGCAACGGACCAGATGCTTCCTTCGCTGGATGGCTCCGCCGCTGAGTGGCCGCTCAGCGCCGCCGCGCCGGGCAACCTGACGCTCAATGACGCGGTCAATCGCGCCGTTAACTGGCATCCTTCTATTCGCGAAGCCATCGGCAAACTGCTCGCACAGAATGAACAAATAGAGGTCGCCAAATCGAAATATTATCCGCAAGTCAGCGCTGGCGTGAACAATGGGTACAGCAATACCTACACCGATCACGGGTATAGCCCCTCGCTAGTGCTGTCGGTATCGCAAATGCTTTATGACTTCGGCAAAGTGGCAAGCCAGGTTCGCGCCGAAACCGCAGGCGCAGCGCAGCAACAGGCCAATGTGTTGCTCAGTATTGATACCGTCGCGCACGAAACCGCCAACGCCATTGTACAAACGCAGAGCTGGCAGCAAATGGTAGAAGCGGCGGAAGAACAGCTCGTCGCGCTGGACGGCATCGGTAAACTTATCCGGCAGCGCAGCGATGAAGGCGCTACGTCGCTCTCTGACGTGGTGCAAACCGAAGCCAGAATCGAATCCGCCCGCTCGCAACTGGCGCAGTATCAGGCCAATCTCGACAGTGCGAAAGCCTCACTGATGAGCTGGCTGGGCTGGAATTCGCTTAACGGCATCAATAATGACTTCCCAGCGAAACTTGCTCGCAGCTGTGAGACGGCGACTCCCGACGATCGACTGGTGCCCGCGGTACTGGCCGCCTGGGCGCAGGCCAACGTTGCGCGGGCGAATCTGGACTATGCCAGCGCACAAATGACGCCGACGATTTCGCTCGAACCTTCTGTACAACATTATCTTAATGATAAATATCCCAGTCATGAAGTGCTGGATAAAACCCAGTATTCCACCTGGGTAAAAGTTGAGATGCCGCTTTATCAGGGCGGAGGGCTGACTGCCCGACGCAACGCCGCCAGCCATGCGGTAGACGCGGCTCAGTCGACCATTCAGCGCACCCGGCTTGATGTCCGCCAGAAACTGATGGAGGCGCGCAGCCAGGCAATGAGTCTTGCCAGCGCGTTACAAATCCTTCGTCGGCAACAGCAGCTTAGCGAACGCACGCGCGAACTGTATCAGCAGCAATACCTTGACCTCGGTTCCCGCCCGCTGCTCGACGTGCTTAATGCGGAGCAGGAAGTTTACCAGGCGCGTTTTGCCGAACTGCAAACGGAAAGCCAGTTGCATCAGTTGCAACTGAACTGTCTGTATAACACCGGCGCGCTTCGTCAGGCGTTCGCGTTAAATCATCGCAGCATTCAATCCGTGGAGATCCAGCCATGACCCGTGCCGCCCCCGATGTAGAAGAGGTACTCAGTGAGCGCGCGCTAAGCCAATGGGCGCAGGCCATCAGCTATGTCGCCGGTCATTATCGCGTTGCCTGTTCTCCCGGTTCAATTCAGGCCAACGCCCCGTGGTTTAGGGGTAAAAGCAGAACGACCGCCTTAACGCAGCTCGCGCGGCAGGCGGGTTTATCCTTTCATGCGCCGGACATAGACAAAACGGCATTTAGTCAGTGGCGATTGCCGTTGGTTGTCGAGCTCCGGGACGGGCTGTTATTGGTTATCGAACATGTTAATGGCGAAGATGCGGTAGACGTTTTTGTGATTGAAGAAGAGGGTCAGCGTAACCGCCTGACGCTCAGCGAGTTATTGCCGGAGATCCTCTATGTTGCCGCGCTACGCCCGCTATCGGCGCTCAAGGATAGCCGCGTCGACCGCTATATCTCCCGCTTTAAACCCGACTGGATGCGCGAGCTGGTTCTGCAGGATATTCGCCCTTATTTACCGGTAATGGTCGCCGCCTTTCTGATTAACGTGCTGTCGCTGGCCGGGATTGTGTTCTCTATGCAGGTTTACGATCGGGTGATCCCCGCTCAGTCATATCCTACCCTGTACGTGCTCTCCTTCGGCGTGCTGGTAGCGGTGCTGTTCGGTTTTCTGCTGCGTGAAGCGCGTACGCACATTATGGACGTGCTCGGTAAACGCGCCGATATGCGCATTTCCGATCGGGTATTCGGTCATGCGTTAAGGCTGCGCAACAGCGCTATCCCCCGTTCCACCGGCAGTTTTATCTCGCAGTTACGCGAACTGGAGCAGATCCGCGAGATGATTACCTCTTCAACGTTGGCGACCATTGTCGATCTGCCTTTCTTTTTCCTGTTTATGATAGTCCTGGCGATTATTGCCCCACCGCTGGCATGGATAGCGCCCGTGGCAGCTCTGCTGATGATCCTGCCGGGCGTCGCACTGCAAAAAAAACTGGCTGTCCTCGCCAACCAGGCCGCCCACGAAGCGACGCTACGCAATGCAGTCTTGGTCGAAAGCGTTCAGGGGCTGGAAGATATTAAACTGATGCAGGCGGAGAACCGCTTTCTTCAGCAGTGGAATAGCTATATCCGTATTACCGGCGAGTCGGGTCTACGCACCCGCAAACTCACACAAGGGCTTATCAGTTGGGGGATGTCGGTACAAAGTCTGGTGTATGCCGCGGTGATTATGTTCGGCGCGCCGATGGTCATTGAAGGCAGTATGACTACCGGCGCCGTGGTCGCCGCGTCGATGCTCGGCTCGCGGATGATCGCGCCAATGGCTAACCTGTGCGGCGTGCTGGCGCGCTGGCAGCAGGTGAAAGCGGCGAAGATGGGTCTCGACAACATTATGCAACTGCCCACCGAGACACAGCATGACGATAGCCTGATACACCGCGACATCCTCCACGGGCATTACCTCTTTGAAAACGCTCAGTTTCGTTACCATAACGACGATCAACGCATACCGCTGCGCCTCGTGCGTCTGGAGATCATGCCAGGCGAGCGGATTGCGATACTGGGGCGTAACGGCGCGGGTAAATCCACACTTTTACAGGCGATGGCGGGCGGCCTGGAGATGATTCAGGGAGATGCCCGGCTTGATAATCTCAGCTTGTCGCACATCGATATGGCGGATTTACGCCGCAACATCGGCTTTCTTAGCCAGAACGCGCAGCTTTTCTTCGGCACCCTACGAGAGAACCTGACGCTCGGCGCGCCGCACGCCAACGATGAACAGATTTTTGACGCGCTCGAAGTCAGCGGCGGCGCCGTCTTCGTCAGGCGGCTGGCAAAAGGGTTGGATCATCCCATTATGGAGGGGGGTAACGGCCTGTCCGGCGGGCAGCGTCAGTCCCTGTTGCTGGCGAGAATGCTGCTGCGCTCCCCCAATATTGTGCTACTTGACGAACCCAGCGCCTCGCTGGACGAGCATACGGAACGAGAGTTTATTCAGCGGTTACATCAGTGGCTTGGCAATCGAACCCTGGTCGTCGCGACGCACCGGGTACCAATACTGGAGCTGGTTGAGCGTGTCGTTGTCCTGAAAGAAGGACAACTGGTGATGGATGCGCCAAAAGCGCAGGCGCTTAACGCGGATCGGATGCAAAGTCACCGTCGGGAGTGGAAAAATGAAAATCAATCAGCATGATGCCGCGATGGACGATCCCGATATTCAGCGTGAACGGGCGTTTTCCGGCGCGGGTCGTATTGTTCTGATCTGCTCACTGTTATTTCTCATTTTCGGCATCTGGGCGTGGTTTGGCCGACTGGATGAGGTTTCCACCGGCAACGGGAAAGTGATCCCCAGTTCACGCGAACAGGTTCTGCAGTCGCTGGATGGCGGCATTCTGGCGCAGTTGACGGTGCGGGAAGGCGACAGAGTTCAGGCTAACCAGATTGTCGCCCGGCTTGATCCGACGCGTCTGGCGTCCAATGTGGGTGAAAGTGCGGCAAAATATCGCGCTTCACTCGCCTCCAGCGCACGGTTAACCGCGGAAGTCAACGACTTACCTCTCGCCTTCCCCGCTGAGCTGAACGGCTGGCCGGACCTGATTGCCGCAGAGACGCGTCTCTATAAAAGCCGCCGCGCGCAACTGGCCGATACCGAAGCCGAGCTACGGGATGCGCTGGCGTCGGTTAATAAAGAGCTGACCATTACCCAGCGGCTGGAGAAAAGCGGCGCGGCCAGTCATGTTGAAGTGCTACGCCTGCAACGACAAAAAAGCGATTTAGGCTTAAAAATTACCGATCTGCGCTCACAATATTATGTGCAGGCACGCGAAGCGTTATCGAAAGCGAACGCTGAGGTCGATATGCTCTCCGCCATTTTAAAAGGACGCGAGGATTCCGTCACCCGCCTTACCGTGCGTTCGCCGGTACGCGGCATTGTTAAAAATATCCAGGTCACGACGATTGGCGGCGTGATCCCGCCTAACGGCGAGATGATGGAGATAGTGCCGGTAGACGATCGTCTGCTGATTGAAACCCGCCTTTCGCCGCGTGATATCGCCTTTATTCATCCCGGCCAACGCGCATTGGTTAAAATTACTGCTTACGATTACGCCATTTACGGCGGGCTTGACGGCGTGGTGGAGACCATTTCACCGGATACCATTCAGGATAAAGTGAAACCGGAAATTTTCTACTATCGCGTATTTATCCGCACCCACCAGGACTATCTACAAAATAAATCAGGACGCCGTTTTTCGATTGTTCCAGGCATGATCGCCACGGTAGATATCAAAACCGGTGAAAAAACCATTGTCGACTATTTAATCAAACCGTTTAATCGCGCGAAAGAAGCGCTGCGCGAGCGGTAAATCGTTGAAGATAAGAAGATACGGGGGCTGGTCACGCATGTCACAAGTCTGTTATACTTACCTTACACATTGGGGCTGATTCTGGATTCGACGGGATTTGCGAAACCCAAGGTGCATGCCGAGGGGCGGTTGGCCTCGTAAAAAGCCGCAAAAAAATAGTCGCAAACGACGAAAACTACGCTTTAGCAGCTTAATAACCTGCTTAGAGCCCTCTCTCCCTAGCCTCCGCTCTTAGGACGGGGATCAAGAGAGGTCAAACCCAAAAGAGATCGCGTGGATGCCCTGCCTGGGGTTGAAGCGTTAAAACGAATCAGGCTAGTCTGGTAGTGGCGTGTCCGTCCGCAGGTGCCAGGCGAATGTAAAGACTGACTAAGCATGTAGTACCGAGGATGTAGGAATTTCGGACGCGGGTTCAACTCCCGCCAGCTCCACCAAATCATGATCCGGACACGTCCGGTGAAGTACAGAAAGCCCGCACGGCACAAGCCCTGCGGGCTTTTTTGTGTCTGTCGTTGTCCGAGAACATCCGGCTAAATCCGGTGATTATTGGTATACGTTTAGGTATACGGTAGGATGTATACCTAAAAGCGTATACCAATTCATGAAGGAGCGGCCACAGTGGCACGGACAACACGCCCCCTGACCAACACCGAAGTTCTTCGAACTAAAGCTTTAGAGAAGGATCTGACGCTGCATGACGGCGACGGGCTTTTCCTGATAGTAAAAACAAGTGGTAAGAAGCTTTGGCGTTTTCGCTATCAACGTCCGGCTACAAAACAGCGAACAATGATAGGTCTCGGCGCTTTCCCCGCCCTATCACTTGCAGATGCACGTGGCTTACGAGCGGATTACCTTGCCTTGTTAGCTAATGGCATCGACCCCCAAGTTCAGGCCGAAGTTGTTGAAGAACAACAACAGATAGCACTAGACAGTATTTTTTCGACTGTTGCGACCAACTGGTTCCAGCTTAAAAGCAAAAGCGTTACCTCTGATTACGCAAATGACATTTGGCGTTCACTGGAAAAAGACGTATTTCCAGCTATCGGGGAGACCCCTGTCCAGCAAATCAAAGCCCGAACACTGGTTGAAGCCCTTGAACCAATAAAAGCTCGTGGGGCGCTAGAAACTGTACGTCGATTGGTACAGCGCATTAACGAGATAATGATTTATGCCGTAAACACTGGTCTGATTGATACCAACCCTGCATCAGGTATTGGTATGGCATTTGAGAAACCCAAAAAGCAAAACATGCCAACACTACGACCAGAAGAGTTACCGAAACTCATGCGTTCTTTGATAATGTCGAATCTCTCTGTTTCGACTCGCTGCCTAATTGAATGGCAACTCCTGACTCTCGTGCGCCCCTCTGAGGCTTCTGGCGCTCGATGGGTAGAGATCGATCTCGATGCCAAACTTTGGACGATCCCGGCCGAACGGATGAAGGCAAAGCGTGAACACATCGTACCTCTATCTCCTCAGGCATTAGATATTCTGGAAGTGATGAAACCAATCAGTGCTCACCGTGAACATGTTTTTCCCAGTAGAAATGACCCTAAGCAACCAATGAATAGTCAGACAGCTAATGCTGCACTTAAACGGATTGGTTATGGTGGGAAATTAGTTGCTCACGGGTTACGCTCCATCGCAAGTACTGCACTCAATGAAGCCGGATTTAACCCTGATGTTATAGAAGCAGCTTTAGCACATTCAGACAAAAATGAGGTTCGGCGAGCATATAACCGTTCAACATATCTTCTAAAAAGAATTGAATTAATGAACTGGTGGGGGGAATTAATTAGAGTTTCATTTAGGTAAAAACGTGGTGGTGATAAATCACCACCATCCTTATACTTAATTAAGCTCTTTAAATTTATCACGTAACATGCTGAAATGCTGCTCGCCGATTTTATAATACTCGTCTAGAATACCATTAATAGCCACACTATTTATAATAAAGATATACTTACCTTTGCTTTTTGCCAACGCCTTTATTTTTTCTTTTTGCAGTTCGTTTGTTGCTTCACAGCAGGCCAACAAACAAACTGATGTTTTAATAACATCCATTTCTTGAGTTAGGCTTTCTAGATAATTTTCATTAATATGAGAACTTGACATTACAATGTTAACTAAAATTTTCTCAGCAGGAATCTCAAAAACTGAGAAATCAAAAAAGAATCCCGCACGAGATTCATTCAACATTGTAAATCTATAATCATTCATATTCCCACTTATCAAGCACGGATAAAAAAGAGATGGATAAAATATAGTCAGAAATATTTTTTTAAGGCTGTCAACATATAATTGCTCATCATTTTCTTTTATTGAAAGCTTGAGATTCTCAATATCTGATGATAGTGGACTAGTTACAGCCCCTGTTGAATCATCAAAGCTTTTATGGGGAAGCGGCGGCGGTGGTGAAAGCAATAGCTCTTCTTTGTATTGCTTTATTGCGTCAGGATATTTTACTATCTGTTCCTCAATGAATCCCTTAGACTGCCCAAATTCTTCGATAATCTTTTTAGCGGTTACTGTTTGCTTCCCTTTTAAAAGAGTTACAAGTGCAGAGCCTGCTTTAATATGTTCAGCTCTAATTTCTGGGATTATATATCTCCGATAAAATTTAGAGTGTGAATACGCTATCTTTTCTCTCGCCAGTACTTTTGGAATAAGTATAACTTCTTCACCATTGTAAATAGGAAGCTTGAATGTTCTTTTCACCCAGCGCCCACTATTCGGATCCCACAAACGAATACCAGAAACATCTGACGTATCTACATTATAAAACTCACAAATCTTTTGTGTATATTCTATAAACGGAAGCTTAAGTATATTACATACAGAATCAGATATCCTGTCAGATGCAATCCCGTCAATAGTTAATGCTGTATCCTCAAGATCATGAAGTAATCCTGATTGAGCTGCCTTACTTTTTTTCAATGAATCCAGAATTAACTCTGCCGTTTTTACCCCTAAGGCTTTACCAGAGGATTTTTTAGAAGAATATCCGAGATGAAATGAATTTGATTCTTTCAAAGAAGACAATAATATTCCAGCTCTTTTAAGATCTCCGTTCTTTATACTAGCAAGAACGTCTGCGAAATAATCTTGAATTAATTTTTCAAGACTACCTCCCCAATTTGTTTTTAAGGCTCGAATAGATGTCGGATCTATAAAAAATTGTAAGTCAGTATCCAATGGGATATCGATAAAATCTAAATTTGATTGCTGAAATTCCATATTAAAAGATTCAGAAAACTTCATACAGCACTCCTTACTTTAAACATCTGACAATGGGAACCCTCTCATTTGTATTACATTAGGAAAAAGATCACAAGGTGGTCATATTAAAGTTGTTTTAAAAATCACAAAAACAAAACATTATTCATTAATATCAACAACATAAACCAAAAAAAAAATACTTATTGAACACCGTAGCAACTATTATCATAATCAATTATATATTCACGACCCACTGCTCCTGCGCCCTTCAGATACGCATTACATTGCACTAATCCCTTCCAAACAAATATCGCACTCAATCGAGTGCCGTTGGGTGATCCACTAAGTCTGCGAATTTAAATGCACATTGTTGATAGCGCGCAATGCTCTCCCCGCCCCGCCTGCCCGCTTAATGGGTCGCTTTTAATGCAGGTGCAAAGATGGTCTCAGGCCGCGCCACGACTGGCGCTGGTCTGGCATGCCGGAGCGAGAAAACGCATGCAAAACCATGCACCTTATGGATGCATGGCTTATTTCGTTAAAAATAGCGGGATTTACGAGGATTTTTTGACAGGCTACTGCGCGACCAGTCCGGCGCGTCGACGGGTGTAAATCATGTTCTGTGCAGGGGTGAATTTTTCACGATTATCATCCCGCGAAGGCGCGTCAGGCCTGTATCCGATGGCCGTTAAAATATCTTTATCCTGTGCAGAATAATTAATGTCATTTCCAGCGGTCAGCCAGACGGAAAGAGCTTCTCTCAGGTAAGAGGCTGAACGGTCAAGCGCGCGGTTTTTTATCATCGCGGGCTGGTTTTTAATCCCCATCAGCTCCGGTGCCAGTGCGGCGGTCAGCTCTGCGCCGTTCTGCTGCATAAAATCATGCAGCCGGTTACGGATGCTGATGCGCTGCACCTCCTCATGCGAGAAGATGTAGCGACCGGCGGCCTGATTAACTTCCCACTTTTTTACGTCAATCAGGTCGCGCAGCGACTGTAATCTGCGGGAACCTGATGCATTGTCATCCAGCAATAATTCCTGATATTCCCGCTCTGCGGCGGCCAGTTCGGTTTTACGGTTCAGCCACGCGGTTTTGTTCGTCTGGCAGGCTTCAAAAGCCTGTTGTAATGTCAGGGTGGTCACGGGTTGTCTCTCCTGATTAATGGCGGAACGGCGAGCTGTAGCAGCCTTTTACCCGACGGGGTGCAGGGGCTGTTGGTACCGGCGCGGGTTTCTCATCGACGACCGGCGAACGTATCACTTCAAAGATGGACTCATGCGTTTTGAATGTCGCCGAGCAGTGCACATTCTGACACTGCAGGTAACTTTCTTTGACGCTCTCAGACATATAGCGGCTGGTGCGGACGTGAGCCGCCGTGCGGCAGAAAGGGCAGCGCATCATGACAGTAGCCCCCGTGCTTTCAGGTCGGCTTCACGTTCCCGCATTTTTTCCTGCCAGAATTTCCGCTGAACGGGCGTGGCCGCAACGTCATGCTCCATATGCGGCATCGTGGAGGCCGACAGCCCTGTTTTAAACAGCACCGGTTCATCGGTCAGACGGATATTGCAGCCCTTCACGGCCTGTTCAAGCCACGCTTTCACCTGCTGCATTACAACTTTTTCCGGTTCGATATATCCCTGATGCCCGGTCGTATTAGCAAGCGGATTATTCAGAACCAGTATGTTGAGTTTCATTGCTCTGATGAGGGCACCGCAGCTTTCACGCAGGGCAGCATCAAGTTCATGCTCTGCATACTGACTGAGGACGCCGTGATGTGCCTGACGGTATGCTCTGGCCGTGCGGTCACAGGCTCCTTTGAGCCTGTCCAGCTCAAAAGACAGTACCTCGTTCATGCTGTCACATTCCTGCGCCAGTTCCCGCCGTGCCACGCGCGCCAGATGGCGTTGTTTAAGCTCGTCGGTAATGACAGCACCACCGGCACGAAAGGCGGCGCGCCATGCGCCGGAATCATTGCCGTTTTCCTGCTCCAGTTCATTTTTTTGCGTTTGCACCTGGCTGATGGCCGTCGTGGTTTCATCCATACGGCTGGCATTGGCGAGATGCGCCGAGCGGGCAGTCTCAAGGCGTTCCATTGCAGGTTTAAGGTAGTCGGGAATAACAGCGGTATGAGTCATGTCGGGTCTCCTCTTCGTTTCAATCTGAGGAGATTCTGCCGCGCCGGACACAACAACACGATTCATTGCCGTTGTGGCAAAAATGGCACAAACAGCACTCAAAACCCGGCTGGCCAGAGAAAGGTCTCAGGAAAACCTTACTCACTGTTTGTTTTTTTACTTATAACTATTCACTACTGTTCACTGAAAAGAAAAAGATAAGTAATACAGTCAGATAAAGGGTGAACAGTTGAGGGTGTAACTGTTCACCGACTGTTCACTACTGTTCACCCTTCTGTTTTTATCTGCCGATACCATTTAGACTTTATTTTGATTAAAAATCGAAAATATATAACTAAAGGAAATAGAAATTGCTGCATTGTAATGCAGTGATTTGCATCTGTTTGCCAGCGTTTGCCTTTGTTTGCCATAGCGAAAAGTCAATGTTTGTTTCCACGAAAATCTCACATGACCTGAGGAAAAATATAGACATAATAAGGAGCTACCCGAAGCCGGACGGACACGACCGGCACTGTATGGACTTTGTGAGGTAGCCCGATGCACACCGCTTTTTCTTCCCCGTCTTCCGCCCCTGCCGCGCCGTTGATGCAGGTTTCTGATACCGTTCACGAGCGCTTTATCCGTCTGCCCGAAGTGATGCATTTATGCGGCCTGTCCCGCTCGACCATTTACGACCTCATCAGCCGGGAAGCCTTCCCGAAACAAATCTCCCTCGGTGGTAAAAACGTGGCGTGGGCGCAGTCTGAAATCACCGCATGGATGACTGACCGCATTGCCGAACGCAACCGGGGTTATGACGCATGATGATGACCATTCAGCAAACAGCCCCTTTTTCTGGCTTGCTTCTTTTTATCGTTTCCAGGTATAGTTTTCCCGCTGTCGCAAAATCGGCAGCCGGGCGTGGAAACCCGAGTAATCTAACGGCGACACCTGACGCGCCATGCGTCTTTTTTTGTGTCTATGCTCTCGTGCACCTGTTACTTGCGCAATGGTTTCATGACCTTTGCAGCTATCGAGTAATGGTGGCTCAGGCGGGGCCGACTTCGGTCGGGCCGGTATCCGTTAGAGCCGGTATTTCCACCCCCGTCTGGGCTACCACCACTGAGCGTGGAAACTCCGGTGGTAGCATAACCTGCTATCTAACGGAGGTTGCCCTTATGGCTACGATCCTCACCCCGTCATACCCGCAGTTTGTCTTTGTGTTTGCCGCTGTTCGTCGCGCAGACCGTAAACCCCGTATCTGTATGCTTCGCACCGTTGCCGGTGATGAACAGGCCGCACGTCTTTCCCTCGTTCGCGATTACGTCCTCTCGTTCGCTGGTCGTCTGCCGGTTGCGGAGGTGCGCGCATGAGACACACCACCATTACCGCCCGTGACCTCGAATGTCTGGAGCATATGCGCAACGTCGGCCAGCTCGTCAATGAGCTGATGCAGGTGCAGGACTGCGCCACCGTTCGTCGCGACCCGGTGCAGCAGTCACAGCTCACCTCGGTGATTTACCTCATGACCGCCCAGCTTGACGGCGTGGTAGAGCGCTGCAATCAGCGCTGGCTGACCGGGGAGGGCAACGTATGAAAAATCCATTACCGCCCGTATTACGCGCCGCGCTGTATCGTCGCGCCGTGGCCTGTGCCTGGCTGACCCTGTGCGAACGCCAGCACCGCTATCCGCACCTCACCCTCGACGCGCTGGAAAGCGCCATTGCCGCCGAGCTGGAGGGCTTCTACCTGCGCCAGCACGGAGAGGAAAAAGGCCGCCAGATTGCCTGTGCACTGCTGGAAGATTTAATAGAAGCCGGGCCACTTAAGGCCGCACCGTCGCTGTCCTTTCTCGGGCTGACCGTGATGGATGAGCTTTGCGCCCATCATATCACCGCACCGGTACTGCACTGAGGGAGAAAATAAACATGAAAATGAACGTAACGGAAACGGTAAAACAGGCCTGCGGCCACTGGTCGCGTATTCTCCCGGCGCTGGGTGTGAAGGTGATTAAAAACCGCCATCAGGCCTGTCCGGTGTGCGGCGGCTCTGACCGTTTCCGCTTTGACGATAAAGAGGGACGCGGGACGTGGTTCTGCAACCAGTGCGGCGCGGGTGACGGGCTTAAGCTGGTTGAGAAGGTATTTGGCGTGTCGGCCTCCGAGGCCGCCGGAAAGGTGGATGCCGTGACCGGCAACCTGCCGCCGGTTGCCCTGGAAGTGATTGCGGCCGCAGAAGCAGAAACGGAGGCTGACCGCAAAGCGGCGGCCGCGCTGGCCGTAAAGCTCATGGAGAAAACCCGACCGGCCAGCGGCAACGCCTACCTCACCCGCAAGGGATTCCCCGGTCATGAGTGTGTCATGTTGACGGCCATACACAAAACCGGCGGCGTGACGTTCCGCGCCGGTGATATGGTTGTCCCGCTGTATGACAATGCCGGGGCGCTGGTTAACGTTCAGCTTATTAATTCTGACGGTCTCAAACGCACCCTGAAAGGCGGGGCGGTAAAAGGAGCGTGTCACACCATCGAAGGGAAAAAACAGGCGGGAAAACGCCTGTGGGTTGCGGAGGGCTATGCGACCGCGCTCACCGTACATCACCTGACCGGGGAAACCGTCATGGTGGCGCTGTCCTCCGTGAACCTACTTTCTCTGGCGAGCCTTGCCCGTCAGAAACACCCGGCCTGTCAGATTGTCCTCGCCGCCGACCGTGACCTTAACGGCAACGGCCAGAGTAAAGCCGCTGCGGCCGCAGACGCCTGCGAGGGCATTGTCGCCCTGCCGCCGGTGTTCGGTGACTGGAATGATGCGTTTATGCAGAAAGGTGAAGAGGCCACGCGGAAAGCCATTTATGACGCCATCCGGCCTCCGGCTGACAGCCCTTTCACTACCATGAGCGAAGCGGAATTTACCGCCATGAGCACCAGTGAAAAGGCAATGCGGGTGCATGAACATTACGGCGAAGCGCTGGCCGTGGATGCGAACGGCCAGCTCCTGTCCCGATATGAGGCAGGAATATGGAAAATCATTCCCCCGTCGGATTTTGCCCGCGACGTGGCCGGGTTGTTTCAGCGTCTGCGCGCCCCGTTCTCGTCGGGGAAAATTGCCTCAGTGGTGGAGACCCTGAAACTGATTATTCCGCAGCAGGACGCCCCTGCGCGCCGTCTGATTGGCTTTCGCAACGGCGTACTCGATACCGCCACCGGCACATTCAGCCCGCACCATAAATCACACTGGCTGCGCACGCTATGTGATGTTGATTTCACCCCGCCGGTGGAGGGCGAAACGCTGGAAACCCACGCCCCTCATTTCTGGCGCTGGCTTGACCGCGCTGCCGGTGGCAAACCGGAAAAACGCGATGTGATTCTGGCCGCGCTGTTTATGGTTCTGGCGAACCGTTACGACTGGCAGCTCTTTCTCGAAGTCACCGGCCCCGGCGGGAGCGGAAAAAGTATTCTGGCCGAAATTGCGACCATGCTTGCCGGGGAAGATAACGCCACGTCGGCTACCATCGAAACGCTGGAATCACCACGTGAACGTGCTGCGCTGATTGGCTTCTCGCTGATTCGTCTGCCTGACCAGGAAAAATGGAGCGGTGACGGGGCAGGACTCAAGGCCATCACCGGCGGGGATGCGGTCTCGGTAGACCCGAAATACAAGGATGCATACTCCACCCATATTCCGGCGGTGATTCTGGCCGTGAACAATAACCCGATGCGCTTTACTGACCGCAGCGGCGGCGTCTCACGGCGCCGGGTGATCCTGCATTTCCCGGAACAGATTGCCCCGGAGGAACGCGACCCGCAGCTCAGGGATAAAATCGCCCGCGAGCTGGCCGTGATTGTGCGCCAGCTAATGCAGAAGTTCAGCGACCCGATGACCGCCCGCACCCTGCTCCAGTCACAGCAGAATTCCGACGAGGCGCTCAGCATCAAGCGCGACGCCGACCCGGCATTTGATTTTTGTGGCTATCTGGAGGCACTGCCGGATCCTGACGGTATGTATATTGGCAATGCTAACATCATCCCGCGTCAGCCGCGTCTGTATTTGTATCATGCCTATCTGGCGTACATGGAAGCCCACGGCTACAGGAATACACTCAGCCTTACCATGTTCGGTAAAGGACTGCCAGCCATGCTGAAAGAGTACGGGCTGAGTTATGAAAAGCGCCGTAAAAATCAGGGCATACAGACCAATCTCACACTCAGAGAGGAAAGCAACGCCGACTGGCTACCAAAATGCGATGACCCCATAGCGAAATAACCTTCCCTGACCGGCATCGCCGGTCTTTTTTTACCTGCAAAACGGCAAAAGTGAACAGTAAAGTGTTCACTGTTCACCGACCATTCACCGATTAAGCCACTGAATATTAAAAATAAAAATACCTAGTGAATAGTGTGAACAGTTTTTCTAAAAAAAAGTTTTTTTCTTGATGTGATCTATCCAAAAACAGGTTCACTTAACCGCAGGAAGCGCTGCAACAAATTGCCATTGGTATACGCTTAGGTATACCAATGAAAGTTGAATTGGTTAAAGTCACCTAATAACAGATGATTACGTGAATTATTCAGACTCCGCCAGCCCACCAAATATTGATGTACTGAAGTTCAGTAAAGTCTACTAAGCCCGTATAGTACAAGCTCTGCGGGCTTTTTTACGTCCATTGCCGCCTGGTGAGGATTGCAGAGAACCTTACGGACACTGGAGTCAAATGACGCGGTGGGTAAAGCGGCTGCGCAATGGGTGACAGGGCAAAACGCCAAAAGTCTCACCAATAACTCCCGAAAGAATTGGAATACGAGAGTCAAAGAAAATAGAACACTCACTGAGAGTCCTGCCTGGCTGGGGCAAAGCTCGCAGTCAGACTGTCGAGCATAAAGATAAGCAGTTGCCCGTGAGACGCCAGGATGTTGGGCTACGGTATCCATAGATTTACGAAGATTCAGCAGACCTTCTTTGCGAAGCTTAATGATCAATTCTTTTCTGTCAGGTGCTTTAAGCGTCCTGGCCGTAGTGGCACGAGCAGCGGCGAAACTATCTATGCGCTGTCGAATGGTCTCTGTTCCTCCAGGAGCAATATTTTCTCACGGAATTTTTTATTACCGTAGGCGTTATTCAGCGTAGTCCGAAGACGTGATCCTGCTCACCCAGTCAAACATAACTTGCATATGATTGCCATTGGATTTCCTCACACCAACCTGACACGCATTTACACCTGTCGTTTTACCAGTCAAAACCTGTCCATACTTCATATAGATTTTGATACCGACTCCCTGTTTATAGCACTTATTGCAAATCGAGAAATAATCTCTTCTTGATGGAGTATATTGCTGAAGATTAAATTCGTCAGCCGGCACCAACGAAAGATTAAAAGCGTCATTACCTGATAATTCTTCAAGAATTGCCAGAGACTCTAATTTAACTTCAATGCGATTATTTCCTTTAGGTTTATCCGAAGCCAGAATCAAATTTTCCCTCGGATTAAACTTCGCAATGTAGCCTGTGATTATCCGGGCATGATTACTCACCAATCGAACAGGGATATCATTAAAACGTAGAAATTGAACTCGACGAGCAAGCATAGAATAATCCCGCGGCCATATTTCAGCCTCTCGCCCGTAGGAAATATCATTTACAGCTATACATTCCATAAAGATATATTCATCTATGCTGAATGAAAAAGCCCCGGATTCACGGGGCTGAATAAAACGAAATAAATTAACGTAACAGAGACAGCACGTTCTGCGGGACCTGGTTAGCCTGCGCCAGAACGGAAGTACCGGCCTGCTGCAGAATCTGCGCGCGAGACATGTTGGAGACTTCGGTCGCATAGTCGGAATCTTCGATACGGCTACGCGCTTCAGACAGGTTGTTTACGGTATTGCCCAGGTTGGTGATAGCGGAGTTGAAACGGTTCTGTACCGCACCCAGGTCAGAGCGCAGCGCATCCACCTGCGCCAACGCTGCATCAATTTTCTGCAGCGGGTTTTCGGTGGTTTTAGCGGCTGCTTCAGCCAGCTCTGGTTGTGCTTTGAAATCATGACCAGCGGCTTTGCTGGCATTGTAGGTTTTACCGTCGATAGTAACGACTTCGGTTTTACCATCTACGCCACCCAGTTGGTTAGCCGCTGTTTTGGTAGTGCCGTCAGCAGCAGTATAACTTGTGGTTTTAGCTTTAATTGCTCCTGTCGCTTCATCGTAATCTGCGGCGTAATACTTATCGCCAGCTTTAAGCGCATAACCGCCTTCAATTGTCTTACCATTTTTATCGGTATAAGACATTTTGACCAATGTCGCGGCATTAGCATCGGCAGTGTCAACGCCGCCAGCGATTAAGGCATTCTTAGCATCTGCTGAAGCAACTACCGGTGTAGTTGTTAACTCCTGTACTTCTGTTTTAGTTGTCACACCAGCAGGCATTGTGGTTTTAGTTGCGCCAGCCGCAAGGGTTACTGTACCGTCAGTAGCAACGTTAACTTCATAATCGCCATTTTTGGCGGCATCAGCACCAGTAAAGCCACCAATAGTAACAAAGTACTTGTTATTATCTGCGTCAAATTTAACCGCACCACCGGTTACAGAAGCCGTACCAGTCGTACCACCCGTAGCCGTTTTAATAGCTGCATCAGTAAGACCCGATACATCCAGTGTAGTACCATTATCGGCATAAGCTGTCGTTGTTACTGCTGTATCTTTCACATCATACGCTTTCTGCACGTTCAGTGAATCCAGACCCAGGGTCTGAGAGTTGATCTGCTTCAGATCGATATCGATAGTTTCACCGTCGTTGGCACCAACCTGGATGGTCAGGGTGTTGTCCTGCGCCAGGACTTTCACGCCGTTGAACTGAGTCTGGCCGGATACACGGTCGATTTCGTTCAGGCGCTGGGTGATTTCAGCCTGGATGGAGTCGAGGTCAGACTGGGAGTTGGTGCTGTTAGCAGACTGAACCGCCAGTTCACGCACACGCTGCAGGTTGTTGTTGATTTCGTTCAGCGCGCCTTCAGTGGTCTGCGCAATAGAAATACCGTCGTTAGCGTTACGGGAAGCCTGAGTCAGACCTTTGATGTTCGCGGTAAAACGGTTAGCAATCGCCTGACCTGCCGCATCGTCTTTCGCGCTGTTGATACGCAGACCGGAAGACAGACGCTCGATAGCGGTGCCCAGTGCGGACTGGGATTTGTTCAGGTTATTCTGGGTCAGCAGCGACAGACTGTTAGTGTTGATTACTTGTGCCATAAAATTTTCCTTTTGGAAGGTTTTTGATAAAGCAATCCTCCATGAGAAAAGCGACTAAAATTCTTCCTTATCTGATGTAAAGGAGAAAATCATGGCTACTATTGGGTATATTCGGGTGTCAACAATTGACCAAAATATCGATTTACAGCGTAATGCGCTTACTTGTGCAAATTGTGACCGCATTTTTGAGGACCGTATCAGTGGCAAGATTGCAAACCGCCCCGGCCTGAAACGGGCGTTAAAGTATGTAAATAAAGGCGATACTCTTGTCGTCTGGAAATTAGACAGACTGGGCCGCAGCGTGAAAAACCTGGTGGCGTTAATATCAGAATTACATGAACGTGGAGCTCACTTCCATTCTTTAACCGATAGTATTGATACCAGTAGCGCGATGGGGCGATTCTTTTTTCATGTAATGTCAGCACTGGCCGAGATGGAGCGAGAATTAATTGTCGAGCGAACCCTTGCCGGACTGGCTGCCGCCAGAGCGCAAGGACGACTGGGAGGGCGCCCTCGGGCGATCAACAAACATGAACAGGAACAGATTAGTCGGCTATTAGAGAAAGGCCATCCTCGGCAGCAACTAGCTATTATTTTTGGTATTGGCGTATCTACCTTATACAGATATTTTCCGGCAAGCCGCATAAAAAAACGAATGAATTAAAATAAAAATTACAACAGGATGGATATAACATTTTTGTAATACAGGCGTGTGGCATAAATAAACCGAAAGGGTATACAAAAAAGACAGCATCTAATTAAAAAGAGAAAAAATTCAACGTATTAACATATATAGTGTAACGCGCTCACGATAAGGCCTATGTTACATCCAGCTATAGACGACATCGCTCAAAACACTACCAGACACAGTATTCACCTGGAAAGGCTTTTTAATCAAAATGTTAGATGTAAGCAATTACGGACAGAAAAAATAGTAAAGTTTATGCCTCAAGTGTCGATAACCTGGATGACACAGGTAAGCCTGGCATAACATTGGTTATCAAAAACCTTGGTTTTCAAGAACCAATAAATCGTGTGGCTGATGCGCTATAAAAATCGCAGAGCGGTGACGATATTCCGCATAAGGAGCTGTTCGTTCGCAACATTCGAACGGTGACGTTAAAGCCGGTTTCATTGGCTAATGAAGACGAAGGGGACAAAATTCCTACAGAGTTGATACCACAGAGATAGTCCAGGCTCGCAGGTGATACGGGATTTAACGCCGGAAAGTCTGCACAGAACACGATCTGCCGCCGGACACCATTAAATTGCCCCGCAACGTGTTATCAATACTACTCCCTACGTTTCCCGTTACCTTGTTGTCGGTACGTTTACCTCATTGTCTGAAAGGTTATTTACGAAGTTATCATTAATAATCCACGGGCGTCTGGTATGCGAATCCAGTTCCCCCAATCCTGGCACTTTGCCTGTGCGACCATACGCGCGTAAATAAGCCTGAAACCAAACTTCACCGCTTAACGCTCTCCTCTTTCCCGATTTTTACGCAAAAAATCATCACATGCTCAAGTGTCGTATTTGTTATTGCATTTTACAAATGATATTGGTAATTATTATCATTCTCATTAACGGCTTGTTCGATTTATGACGTGGAGAGAGAGGATTTCTCATGCGTATTCTGTTTGTCGGTCCACCACTGTATGGACTGCTATACCCTGTGCTGTCCCTGGCGCAAGCGTTTCGTGTTAATGGCCATGAAGTGCTGATTGCAAGCGGTGGAAAATTTGCACAGAAAGCAGCCGAAGCTGGGTTGGTGGTATTTGATGCTGCGCCTGGTTTCGATTCGGAAGCGGGTTATCGCCGTCAGGAGGCATTGCGAAAAGAAAATAACATTGGAACAAAAATGGGGAACTTCTCATTCTTCAGCGAAGAGATGACTGACCCGCTGGTCGCGTTCGCCGGGCAGTGGCGACCAGATCTCATCGTCTACCCTCCCCTTGGAGTCGTTGGACCACTGATTGCCGCTAAGTATGACATTCCGGTAGTGATGCAAACCGTCGGCTTCGGTCATACGCCCTGGCACATCAAAGGCGTGACGAAATCACTTTCTAACGCCTACCGCCGCCATGGGGTCAGCGCGCCACCAAGAGATCTGGCGTGGATAGACGTCACACCGCCCAGCATGAGCATACTGCAAAATGACGGAGAGCCGGTTATCTCCATGCAATACGTCCCGTATAACGGCGGCGCCGTCTGGGAAGAATGGTGGGAACGTACACCTGATCGCAAGCGTCTTCTGGTCAGCCTCGGCACCGTCAAACCGATGGTGGATGGCCTGGATCTGATTTCCTGGGTAATGGATTCTGCCGGCGAAGTAGATGCCGAAATCATCCTACATCTTCCGGCAAACGCCCGCTCGGATTTACGTTCACTGCCGCCGAATGTCCGTCTGGTCGACTGGCTTCCGATGGGCGTTTTCCTTAACGGCGCCGACGGTTTTATCCACCATGGCGGCGCAGGCAACACCCTGACGGCGCTGCATGCCGGCATTCCGCAGATAGTCTTTGGCCAGGGTGCCGACAGACCCGTCAATGCCCGCGCCGTGGTCGAGCGCGGATGCGGCATTATTCCCGGTAAGAGCGGGCTTACGAGCAGCATAATCAATACCTTCCTCGGTAATCGCGCGCTTCGCGAGGCGTCGCAGGAGGTCGCGGCGGAAATGGCGGCCCAGCCTTGCCCGACCGAGGTGGCAAAAAAACTGATCGCCATGCTGCAACACGGCTAACCGCGGCAGCGCAATGACAATATGGCGGCTGAGCCCAGACTGTGTCGCCATAACTCATCTTTCACCGATAAGGAGGCTTAATGCCCGCGACTCATTCCCCCATGCCCGCTCGTGCCTGGATAGCTCGCCTTGCCCGCGTGTGTTGGGAACGTAAAACACTGAGCATCATTGTCATCGTAGCATCAGTATCGACCATTTTACTGGCTGCGCTGACGCCGCTAATAACGCGTCAGGCCGTCAATGACGCGATAGCAGGCGATACGACCCACCTGCCGTTACTTGCCTGCGGCCTGCTGTTAATTGCCCTTTTTGATTTTATCGGGAATTACGTGCGCCGCGGCTATGCCGGGGAACTCTCGCTGTGGGTTCAGCATACGTTACGTAGCCGTGCGTTCGACAGTATTCAGAAACTGGACGGCGCAGGCCAGGACGCCTTGCGTACCGGGCAGGTCATTTCGCGTACCAACAGCGATCTTCAACAGGTACACACCTTGCTACAGATGTGTCCGGTGCCGCTGGCGGTGCTCACTTACTATGTGGCCGGTATCGCGGTGATGCTATGGATGTCGCCATCCATGACGCTTATCGTGATTTGCGTACTGGCCGCCCTTGCTATTACCGCCCTGCGCGCCCGTCGCCGTGTTTTCGCGCAAACGGGGCTTGCCTCAGACCGGCTGGCGCACATGACGGAGCATATGCGCGAAGTATTGGAACAGATCTCAGTGGTGAAGTCCTGCGTGGCGGAGTTGCGCGAAACGCGTTGGCTCGATGGTCAGTCGCGGCAGATGGTGCGGGTACGCATCGGCGCCGCTATCTCGCAGGCGATGCCGGGCGCAACCATGCTGGCGCTACCGGTGATAGGGCAGATCGTCCTGCTGTGCTATGGCGGCTGGTCGGTAATGAATGGGCGCATCGATCTGGGAACCTTCGTTGCGTTCGCGAGTTTTCTCGCTATGCTGACCGGCCCTACCCGCGTACTGGCATCGTTTTTGGTTATCGCACAGCGCACACAGGCGTCGGTAGAGCGCGTCTTCGCGCTTATCGACACGCGTTCTCGCATGGAAGACGGTACTGAGTCGGTTGAAGGTCAGATTATCGGGCTGGACGTGGAGAAGATGAGTTTCCACTACGACAACGGTAACCGTATCCTCAATGAGATCTCGTTTTCCATTCACGCCGGTGAAACCGTGGCAGTGGTTGGCGCCTCCGGCTCCGGAAAATCAACATTGCTGATGTTGCTGGCGCGCTTTTACGATCCTACCTCCGGCGGGGTGTGGCTCAACACCACTGCGGGCCAACAGAATATTCGCGACCTGAAACTGACGGCGCTTCGTCGTCGCGTTGGCTTAGTTTTTGAAGACGCGTTTCTGTTTGCCGGTACGGTGGCGGAAAACATCGCCTATGGGCACCCGCAAGCGACTCAGGACGACATTCGACGCGCCGCCGATGCCGCAGGCGCCAGCGGGTTCATCAATGCGCTACCGCAGGGGTTCAACACCCGACTGACCGAACGCGGAAGCAACCTCTCCGGCGGCCAACGCCAGCGTATTGCGCTAGCCCGGGCACTGATTACCGCGCCGGAACTGCTGATTCTCGATGACACCACCTCGGCGGTCGATGCCGGTACTGAAGCGGAAATTAATACGGCTCTTGGTCGTTATGCCGATAATGAGCATATGCTGCTGGTGATTGCACGCCGCCGTTCAACACTGCAGTTAGCCGATCGGATCGTCGTACTGGATAAAGGCCGCGTCGTGGATATCGGTACCCAGGCGGAGCTGGATGCAAGGTGTCCGACGTTTCGCTCGCTGATGAGCGGCGAGGGGGATTTTCTCGCCCTCGCCCCGGCGGAACAACGTGAGCTATGGCCAACAACGCAGGCGGTAAAATCCGACGACGCGCATGAGCGCCAGACACCCGCTGGAAAAGGTTTTGTCGACCGAATGACGCGCGTTCCGGAACGCGCCGTACAGATGGCGCTGGCAGGCCACGGGCGTCAAGTCTCATCGCTGCTGACGCCAGTAGCCTGGATGTTCGTCATCGCCGCCCTGCTTATCGCGCTTGATTCCGCCGCAGGCGTTGGCGTGCTGGTGCTTTTGCAGCGCGGTATTGACTCAGGCGTTGCCGCAGGGGATATGTCGACTATTGGCATATGCGCTCTGCTCGCGCTGTGTCTGGTGGCGATTGGTTGGTGCTGCTATGCGCTGCAAACGATCTTCGCCGCCCGCGCGGCAGAGTCGGTACAGCATACGGTACGCTTACGCAGCTTCAGCCACCTGCTACGCCTGAGTCTTCCCTGGCACGAGAAGCACATCGACTCGCGTCTTACTCGCATGACCGTCGACGTTGATTCACTCGCCCGATTTCTGCAAAACGGTCTTGCCAGCGCGGCCACCAGCATCGTGACGATGGTCGCTATCGCCGCGGCAATGTTCTGGCTTGACCCCATTCTTGCATTAACGGCATTAAGCGCCGTGCCTGTAGTGGTGCTGGCGACGTGGATTTACCGCCGTTTGAGCTCGCCTGCTTACGCCCAGGCTCGGCTGGAAATTGGTAAGGTGAACAGTACGCTTCAGGAAAAGGTCTCCGGTATGCGGGTAGTGCAGTCACACGGCCAACAGAAGCAGGAAGCCGCCAGGCTACGGGCGTTATCAGACAACTTCCGCGCCACCCGCGTGCGGGCGCAAAAATACCTTGCTGTCTATTTTCCGTTCCTGACCCTCTGCACCGAGGCCGCCTATGCCGCCGTGCTTTTAATCGGGGCGACCCGGGTCGCCGGAGGCGAAATGACGCCCGGGATACTGGCGGCGTTCTTCCTGCTACTGGGACAATTTTATGGCCCGGTACAGCAGTTGTCAGGCATTGTTGATTCCTGGCAGCAGGCGACCGCCAGCGGCAAACATATCAATGCGCTATTGGCGACTGAGGAAACGGAGAATATTGAACCGTCCTCCATAACGCCTGGCACTGGCGGCGCGCTACGTCTGGAGGCATTGACATTCCGCTATCCCGAAAAAACGCAACCTGTGCTTGATAATCTCTCGCTCACCATTCCGCCAGGAACGGTAGTCGCGGTGGTCGGACGTAGCGGCGCCGGCAAATCGACGCTGATCAAGCTGCTGGCCGGGCTCTACTCTCCCGGCAGCGGGCAAATCCGTGTCGGTGAGCGCCTAATTGATGCCGCGTCGCTTAGTGATTATCGTCGCCAGACGGGGCTGGTCACTCAGGATGTCGCATTATTTAGCGGCGATATTGCCGAAAATATCCGCTATTCGCGGCCAAACAGCAGCGACACGGAGGTGGAGATCGCGGCGCGACAGGCGGGACTCTTTGAAACTGTGCAACATCTGCCGCTGGGGTTTCGTACTCCGGTCAATAACGGCGGCACGGATCTGTCCGCGGGCCAGCGTCAGTTGATTGCCCTCGCCCGCGCCCAACTGGCCCAGGCGCACATTCTGCTGCTCGACGAGGCGACAGCACGTATCGACCGCAGCGCCGAGGAGCGCTTAATAACCTCGCTTACCGGAGTGACGCATACCGAGAAACGCATCGCGCTTATCGTCGCGCACCGACTGACCACCGCTCGCCGCTGCGATGTTATTGTCGTAATCGATAAAGGATGTATCGCTGAATATGGCAGCCATGAGCAGTTGATAGCGGCTCATGGCCTGTATGCTCGTCTGTGGCGGGACAGCATCGGCCAGACACGCGATACGCAAGGAGAGGTCATAGGATAGTTTTTATCGCCACGATTTACGCAAAAGAAAGCCCGCAAGCGGCTGTTCCTGTAACAGCCGCTTTAGCTATTGATACTGACCGAAATATAAACGAGATGGAATACAAAGAATGAGACTGAGCCCGCCCGTCGCTCCTGTCGCTATACAGACCGCTACGCGCCTTCGCCGCCAACTCGCCGCCGGAAGACAGGTTGACGCTTCTCACTTCTGGCGAGAAGTAAACTCGCTCGCGCTGCCGCTGGTGACAGCCATTAACGGCGCAGACGATGAACGGGAAGTCACCTTCCTGTGGCGTGCCGCCTCTCCTCTGCGGGGGGTTTATGTTCGCCTGAACCGTGTCACCGATAAAGATAACGTGGCGAAAGGTATGATGACGCAACTGCCCACAACGGATATCTGGCATCTGACGCTTCGCTTACCGGCGTCCTACTGCGGTTCCTATACGATGGTCGAAATACCACCGAAAACCCCGGACGAGACGGTGTTGCAGCTTGGAAGCCGTTTCGCCTCCCTTGTCGGGAAGGCGGACCCGCTGAACAGCACGCCGGGAATAAATGTTCGGAGTAATGCGCAGGAGTCCGTTCTGGCGTTGGATCATGCCCCGGCACAGGAGGAGTGGTCAGGCTGTCGCGCTTACGCCGGGCAGCTTTTCACCTCAGAACATCGGCTCGCCGGACAACGTCGCCGTGTGCGGCTGTATCTTCCTGACGTTCCTGTCGTACAACCGCTGGGCTTACTGGTACTCACGGATGGCGAGATCTGGTTCGACCATCTTGGGGTAAGCGCCGCCATTGACGCCGCCATCCGCAGCGGACGCATCGCGCCGGTGGCCGTACTCGGCATTGATAACATCAACGCGGGTGAACGCGTCGCAATCCTCGGCGGTCGCCGCGAGCTGGTGCTCGACATTGCCGAACGCCTGCTGCCAACCCTTCGCGCCAAATACCCGGAACGACAGTGGGCGGACCGTACACAAACGGTGCTGGCTGGGCAAAGCCTCGGCGGCGTGACCGCGCTGATGGCGGCCCGCCACGCGCCAGAGAGCTTCGGCCTGGTACTGAGCCACTCCCCCTCAATGTGGTGGACGCCGGACAACCGCAATCGCCCGGGCCATTTCAGCGCAGAAGAGCGCTCATGGGTCAGCGAACATGTGTTATCCGCGCCCTCGCCAGCCGTACGTACGCATCTGTGCGTGGGATCGCTGGAAGGTTCGACGGTCCCGCAGGTCAAACAGTTGCATGAAAAATTGCGCGCCGCCGGCGTTGAAAGCCATTGCAGCGTGTACACCGGCGGTCACGATTATGCCTGGTGGCGCGGCGCGCTGATTGACGGATTACGTCTACTGCCCCGATAAAACTTCACCTGCCAAAAAGGAATCACATCCGATGTATGGTCGCCAGTACCACAACAAGTGCTATCGCATGGCGCTATTTTTAGTGAGTTTTTGTTTTAGCGCGCTGAGTTATGCGCAGCCGGATATGCAGCCATTAGGGCCGAATATCGCTGATAAAGGTTCGGGATATTACCATCTTAGGGTCAATGACTTTCAATCTACCGATGGCGCAAGACATTACCGGGTATGGACCGCTATTCCCAATAAAGCCGCCCCGCCGTCGGGTTATCCTGTTTTATATATGCTGGACGGCAACGCAGTGATGGACAGGCTGCCGGAGGCGCTGCTCAAACAACTGGCAGACCGCTCGCCGCCGGTGATTGTGGCGATTGGCTATCAGACTAACCTGCCGTTTGATCTTAACGGCAGAGCTTATGACTATACGCCGGCGCCGGGAATCGATCGCGAAGGCAGTGAAAATAACCCGCGTTTTCATCGTAAAACCGGCGGCGGGCCAGCGTTCCGCCAGCTACTGGAGAGACATATCGCGCCGCAGGTGGAACAAGGAATAACCATCAACCCCGAACGGCGCGGGGTATGGGGACATTCTTATGGCGGCCTGTTCGTTTTAGACTCCTGGCTGTCGTCATCCTTCTTTCATATCTATTACAGCGCCAGCCCGTCACTCAGCAGGGATAACTTTGTCCTGTTGAATCGCCTTACGACAGTGAAGCCGTCGCTGTTCTGCCATAAAAAACTCATCATAATGGAAGGTTCAGCGTCGAATGGGGATAGCAGGCAACGCCAGATGGCCGAGCTCCTACAAAAAGTTCAGGAGACCGTGAGAACGCTTGAGAACAACGGCGTTAACGCGGCCCTGCAGCATTACCCGGGCCTGGGCCACGGGCCCATGTTTAACGCCTCTTTTCGCAGTGCATTGCTGGATATCAGTCGCGAACCGGCAAGCCAAAAACCACGCTGCCATTAACCCGCCGCCAGAATATGCCCGCCAGCGGCGGGCATAATCCATCAAAACGAGGCCGTCACACCGGCATAATAAGCCCGCCCCGGTTCGTTATAGGTATTTGCCCCTTCGGCGGAGCGATAGATCTGTTTATCGAAGATATTGCTGATACCGACATTAAGACGCAGGTTCTTATTGATATCGTAGTTAACGTTAGCGCCGACCAGTGAGTAAGCCCCCAGCGCTTTCCCGGACAATCCTTTGGTCTCTTCACTACGCGACTCCGCATGTGTTCGCGGTTTTTGCTTGCCGTATAACGTCCAGTTGACGTTAGCGGAGAGCGCGCTGGTGATAGTCCAGTCGAGGAAGGTATTCACCGTATATTTCGGGATTATCGATAAGGGATTGCCGGTATCTTTTTGCTCAGACGCGATCATATAAGTCGCATTGGTATTCCAGTTCAGACGGTCCGGCATCAGCGGAACAGCCATGCTGGCTTCAATACCTTCAATCAGCGCTTTACCGCCGTTCTGCCATTGCAATACATAAGCGCCAGATGCGCTTCTGCCAATAATTTTATCACCTGCGACAATCTTATTCTGATAATCGTTACGGAAATACGTGACGCTTGCGTGGTAATCGTCTACGGTAAATTCCAGCCCAATCTCTTTATTGATGCTAATTTCAGGATCGAGGTTCTTATTACCGACCAGGTAACAGCCGCCTGACGTAATATCTTTTGGACAACCGTTGCCTTTCGAATAGAGTAAATATCCCTCACTGGTTTGATACAAGTTCGGTGCCTTAAAGGCACGGGCAATACCGGCTTTCACCTTGACGTATTCACCTAACTCCTGGGAAAGGTTAAGACTGGGACTAAAATTACTCCCGGATTCGCTTAAATAGTCAAAACGCAGACCCGGAATAATATTGGTACCGGCCATGGGTTCGATATTATCTTCAACGTACAGCGCACTGATTTCCGATTTATTTTTGCTGCTACGGTTAGCCGCCGAACCGGAAATCCCGGCGATATTGCTATCCTTAACCGTCAGACTGGTAGAGGAAGGATCGTTCAGCTCATCGCGGTTCCACTCCGCGCCGACGGTGAGCGTTTGCTCAAATAGCCATATCACCGGAACATTCACCTCGCCGCTGGTGCGATACGAGGTCAGGCGGTTAGTGGTGAACGTCTGGTCGTTGGTAATACGCCCCTCGCCGCCGCCGGAGAGCCCCTCATTCATGCGGGTGTTATCGGTTTTTTCATAGTAGAACCCCAGGCGGCTTTGCCCCCAGTCCCAGATGCCGTTATGAGTTAGACCGTAATTCTGCCGGTACAGGCGATTGGTCTCCCGCCCGGACTGCGCCAGACTTTTGGTAACCGCGTTTGAAGTACTGTTTTGCGTATCGCCGGCATAGATATTCCCCTGCCGACTGTATCCCGCTTCAAAATCAAGGATTTGCTGCGGGGTCATTTTCCATGAGAAGACGCTATTAATATCTTTATTGGTGACCCCCTCCCGTCCGGCGGCATTTTTGGTACCGGCGGAGGAGTTAATATCCCAGCTGTCGGCATCGGTTCTGTTGAGATTACCGTACAGGCGCATCGTCAACGTATCTCCAGCCAACGGGCCGCTAAGGCTAAAGTTACCCCGCCGGGTGTCACCTTCTTTGCTGCTTTCCGGCTGGTTGGTATAGAGCGACAGCGAACCGTGCCAGTCATTAGTGGGGCGTTTGGTGATGATATTCACCACCCCGCCTGCGGCACCGGAGCCATAGCGCGCGGCGGCGGGCCCACGGATCACTTCAATACGTTCTACCATCTCCGGCGGCACCCAGTTCGTATCGCCACGGGTGTCGCGTTCTCCGCGCCAGCTATAGCGAACCGAATTTCGCGACGTCACCGGCACGCCGTCAATCAGCACTAAGGTATTTTCCGGCCCCATACCACGAATATCAATTTGTCGGTTATTTCCGCGCGTCCCCGAGGCGCTATTGCCGGTAAGATTAACCCCAGGCATCTTACGAATAATATCGGCAAGATCGTTAACGGGAGGATTCTTTTGAATATCGTCACGAGTAATAATCGAAACGCCCGGCTGTTGCTTTAATACTTGCTCGGCGGTGGATTCAACCACCATCGTTTCGCCGTTGTCGTCAGTAGATTCTGCTGCTGATAATGGACTATTAACCCCTGTAGAAACCACGGTTATTAACCAGATGAACTTCTTAACTCTCATACCCATTCCCTAAATAATGTCTAAAGTAGCGCTGTTGCCCTCAAGCTCACATCCTTGCCAGGTTACGGCTATATAGTAATTATTATCATATGCTAATGATAATAATTATCATTCAATTAAGGAAAAGGCAATCTTTCGACCACAAAAATCTGGTAATAAAAAAACGGAAACGGGATTTTGCAATATGACTCTCTGTCCGGGCTCCGCTTTGCCAGTAAATCCGGGAAGGGGGGCAGAATGCGCCTACTGAACGGAGGTTTTACAAAACAGAAATAGATAAAATAAAACTATTTTTCAGATCGTTAATCACAAGAAACACCCAGGTAAGATGGTATAGCACGGTTCAGGGTTCACCGCCGCTTCCCTGCCGACGGCGAACCGTTCTTACAGTTTGCCAGCGACTTTCCGTCTGGGTAATGGTGGGATCGGATACGATTGTAGTCATTCGATATATGACGATGAAAGTGATGTTGGCGCCAAAATACAAAGCGCCTGGTAATATTTATCAGGCGCTTTGCAGACTGAAAACCATCAAACATCGGTTTCTCGTTCCCCAGGATCTACCGGGAAAAATGGCAACCCACAGTTAGTGGATTTTACTGTCGGGTCTTGCCAGGGATGTTGTGTTACCCCCAGATCTTTTAAAAGACCTCGTAACAGCACTAACTCGCTGGGTGTCATTTTTTGCTTTGATTCACCCCCTTTAGGTGGACGAATATCCTCCTGACTAGTACATGTAACACAATAACCTTTTAACTCTATCCATTTAGGCGCGGGGGGGCCCTTAGGATCGGGAGGCGTCGGGCTGGCAACGCACGAACAGGCACTTATACATCCAGGCATAACGTTTTCCTTTTCAAACAATTCGCTTTAGTTGGAAGTTCTACTTGAGAAAATAGGAATGGTTATTCAGATATTTTTACCGTCGCATACTCCTGTAATAATAAAAGATACTGTAAATAATTTACTCTCAGCTACTATTCAGTAGCAGATTGTTATTCTTACATTGCTTTTATTTCAGGTTTACGTCAAAAAGGGCTAAATATTTTCACTATAAAATTCGTTAAAGAGTGTTTGTGTACTTGTAGACATTGTGGCGTCTTCGGTACGCAAATGGGTTAGTGTACAATCTTTAAAACAGGTATTGTTTAAATTAGCCTCAGCCAAATCAGCCCCGTCCAGGTTCGTAGAAATGAAACTCGCCTTTCGCAGATTTGCCCGGGTTAAGACAGCGTCTTCCATAATTGCAGCCATTATAGTAGCACCCTGTAATGTCGCACCGCTCATATCAGCACGTATAAGGGTTGCGCCTGAAAGATTAGTGTGATCCATATTTGCACCGGAGCAATTACATTCTATCATGCTACAGCCTAACAGACTCGCGTGTTGTAAATTGGCGCCAGTAAGATTAGCGTGATCGAGGGTAGCGCCACACATAATGCTATCTTCCAGACAGGCGTTCTTGAAATTACTGTCGCCTAGTGATGTTCCCGATAGATTTGCGCCCTTAAAATTTGCACCTTCACAATCCGCCATAAACAGCACTGCCCCCTCTAAATTTGCGCCGCTTAAGTCTGCGTCACATAAATTTTCTGACGTCAGATTTGCTCCGGTAAGGACAGCGCCTTTAAGATTCATGCCTCCCTGGGCAGTTAATATTACAGAATCCTGAGGGAGAGAAAATTCGCATCTGAATAGTAAAGCTCGACATATTTTTTCAAAAGAGACAAGCGGAATTTCTCTTGTCTCAGAATGGTCGCCTTTACTGACTCGTACAATAACTTGTCCAGCTTCGTTATTCTCACCAGGAAGATTAAATTCGACACGACACCCATCCATATCATCCAGGATGATGTTTTCTGGCAACGGAGCACCTCTGTCAGGCATTGTACTTTTCAATGTCTCAGCCATAGTCTCTATCAATTCCTGATATTGTGTTTCATTTCTCCGACGTATCCCACCACAGGTAAAAAAGTTAATGATATATTCCAGAATGGTTTTGGGCGAGGTAGCTTGCCGCATAGCAGCAGAAGTCCCCGCGCCAAAAGCAGATTTAGCCATACCAGCCAGACTATCGAGTGAACGCTCCATATATTTTCTCCCAGAGACAGCAACACAGTGCATGATAAAATTTATCATATAGATTTGCATTTAGAGATAAGGTGAATACCCCCTTTACGTCTGGTTACATAATAACGTATCACGACGCGTTGCTGTCTGGCTTACACAATACCAGCCAAATAAATATATTGGCTTATACTCGTCATACTTCAAGTTGCATGTGCTGCGGCCGCGTTCCCTCACCCCAGTCACTTACTTTAGTAAGCTCCTGGGGATTCGCTCGCTTGCCGCCTTCCTGCAACTCGAATTATTTAGAGTATATAACATCATTTAAAATAATAAACACGGCATTCGTTTTAATACTACGTTCTGGACTCATCCCACTCATTAGCAGAAAACCTATTAAAAAGCGTGTTCAGGCGTTTTATTACCGCCATTGATAAACTGTTTAACAACATCGTCTGTACAGACCTTCTTCGTTGCCTTTACGTTTAACTCAATCAGGCTACCGTCTCGGTTATAAGTCTATCGAGTAGTAGAGCCGTAGTATGACGATGCAGCAAAGTGATATGGAAAGATATAATCCATTATTAATGTTAAAAGAAGTCATGGCGCAGACGCCTTATCGCCATAAACGCTGGGGAGAGCGTAAGTTTCGCTATAAATTTTTATTACGTTGCCTTATTAACCCCGTAACGACAATTAAATACTTCAATGAATTATGCCATCTGTCTCAGCCCAGAACGCTGATTATTCATCGTCCACTGTTGCCGGCAAAAATCCAGCGGCCCTATTTGTATACCGGGCTTAGCATACGTTGCCGGGCAAAAGCTATTCTGGAACACTACCAGTTCGTTCAGTCCTTTCCGGAAAGTAAAATTAAAAAGATCCTCCTGTCCGAGGAACAAATCTTACTCGCTCACTTGGAAGGAAAAAACGACGCTCTGGTAGATATCTACTGCGGTCCCTGTGGCTATGACAGAGAAGGTGAGCTGACATTAACGCTGTGTTTCAATGATACGCCGTTGGCACGTTTATCATTTTCCTTTATCCGCCATGAAGGGAAGCAAATAGCGCTGGTTGCCGGGTTACAAGGGCCCAGTAAACATGTCGGCCCACAAGTCATACGTAACGCCACCAAAGATTGTTACGGTCTCTTTCCTAAACGGATGCTGTATGAAGCTTTTGCAACATTGATGCAGGCCTGTAATGTCGACGAGATTTATGCGGTAAGTGAAAACAACCATGTTTATCGTCAACTCCGGTACTTATTCCAGAAGAAAAAAACTTTTGTGGCCAGCTATAGTGAATTCTGGGAGTCGCTAAACGGCGTTAAGAAAGGTGCCTTATATCATCTGCCATCACAGGTGATGCGTAAAGCGCCTGAAAGTATCCCCAGCAAAAAACGCGCAGAGTATCGGAAACGCTATCATATTCTGGATACAATAATACAAGAGGTTAACAGCCTCTCCCGGTAGAACTATTTCATACGCGGATGTGCAGATCCTGCTACCGTTCAGCGGATCTCTTTGAAATCTGTATCGCTACTGGATGGTTAAATACAGAATGGCTTGCGAGTGAAAAGCGCGGTATTAAACCGTCGCTTTCACTCATGTTATGATCAACATCTTAATCTTATTCCCTTCACCATAACGTCATCGATTAGCATGTTAACCATTAAATACAAGCTAAACATTTGTCACATTTTTATTTGGTTAAGCAAAAAAATAATACAAAATAGCATTTTCAGTAAGCTAAGTCAGGAGTTTTGGTGAAAATACAAGAAGTTAAGCGTATATTAACCCGCTGGCAGCCGTCTTCCTTTACCCTATACCGGGAGGTGTTTACGCAATACGGCGGTAGTATCAATATGCACCCAGATATTGTTGATTATTTTATGAAGCGCCATAACTGGCATTTTAAATTCTTCCACTATAAAGAAGATGATAAGATTAAAGGCGCCTACTTTATCTGTAATGATCAGAATATTGGCATCCTGACGCGCAGAACCTTCCCGCTATCGTCAGATGAGATACTTATTCCGATGGCGCCAGATTTACGCTGCTTCTTGCCCGATCGTACTAACCGACTTTCGGCGTTGCATCAGCCACAAATACGCAATGCCATATGGAAACTCGCCAGAAAGAAACAAAATTGTCTGGTCAAAGAAACGTTCTCTTCTAAGTTTGAAAAAACACGCCGTAATGAATATCAGCGGTTTCTTAAAAAAGGCGGAAGTGTAAAAAGCGTTGCTGATTGTTCTTCTGATGAACTGACTCATATTTTTATCGAGTTATTTCGGTCTCGTTTCGGCAATACTTCATCCTGCTATCCCGCTGATAACCTTACCAACTTTTTTAGTCAACTGCATCACCTTCTGTTTGGGCATATTCTTTATATTGAAGGGATACCCTGTGCATTTGATATCGTACTGAAATCTGAAAGCCAGATGAACGTCTACTTTGACGTATCTAATGGTGCAATTAAAAATGAGTGCAGGCCACTCAGTCCCGGCAGCATACTAATGTGGCTAAATATTAGCCGTGCCAGACATTACTGCCAGGAAAGACAAAAAAAATTGCTTTTTTCCATCGGCATACTAAAGCCTGAATGGGAATATAAGCGCATGTGGTCGACCCCCTATTTTACCGGAAAATCGATTTGCTAAAAAGAAAGCCTGGACGTAAATATGTTTTTTACGTCCAGATTTTTCATAAATCCTGATGAACTGATAAAAAACGAAAATTTAATCAGAATTTAAAAAATAAGTTAACCACCATATAATCATAATGACAATTACTCGAAATTCACTTACACTATACTCGGTTTTATGGAATTGATTAACACGGTATGTTACAGATAACGTGCTAAAAAGCGTGCAGCGGTTATACATTTTCATATGTGTGTGTCATTAACCTGGCGTCAGGAACAGATGATGATGACAACTACCCTTTTATCTCTTCTGGCCTGGCATACCGTCAGTAGATTAAAGGAGTAGCCTTGCTTTATGGCATTACAAAAATGCGGGTGGGGTCTATGCTCAATGTATACGTTATTTGTAACAACGCTCTTGTGCATAAACAATACGTTATTGCCAACAGCACTGAACGGGTACAGTGGTTCTTGCTGACAACAGGCTTAAAGATCCCTTAACACGGGATACCTGATAACTGGATTATATTATGACACATGCAGACTGGCTGATTCTTGGGTATACAACTGTTATTATTATTTTTGGTATTGTATGTTATATCGGATTGCTTAAATTGATAACGAAAGGCAAGCATGAAAAATAACGCACTTACCGGGAAGAATATACTCTCAGGAGATAAAATGCTTCGGCAATGATATGACACCACTGCCGAAATGCTATTTTTAAAGAAATCAATCAGGTATTGAGGGTGATTTTATCATAGCCGCGCCAGCGATAATTCAACAACGAGAGCAGCCAGAATAGCACAAAAGCACCCACTACCCAGAAGCCCACATTCCCCATATGATCGTTAAGCGTGCTGACGGTCTGCCAAAATGTTCCGCTTAACTGTAACGCATCATCAATCAACCCCAGCGCCTCAAGTCCGCCAATCGCCAGCGCGACAATGACGGATGCGGCGGTAATGGTCATATTATAATAAAGCTTACGTAATGGATGCGAGAAAGCCCAACCGTAAGCGCCGACCATGACAAAGTTATCCAGGGAATCTACCAGCGCCATCCCGGCGGTAAACAGCACAGGAAAAATCATCATTGACCAGAGAGATAGCCCCTGGTTAGCTGCTGAAGCGGAAATGCCCAGCAACCCAACCTCGGTTGCGGTATCAAATCCCAGACCAAACAGAAAACCGACAAAATACATATGCCAACTGGAAGTGACCAAACGAAACGTACGCTGAAATATACGCGTCATCAGCCCGCCAGGTATGGCCTCGTCATGCGCCCTCACTGACTCGCCGCGGGTAACCGAGCGAAATTGCCGCCAGACGTTGAACAAAATAAACAGGTTAAGCAGGGCCATCGCCAGCAGAAAAAAAGCGGAAACAGCCGTACCAATCAACGAACCATATTGATGCAAAACATCAATACGATCGCGAAATGCCATCGACGTCACAACAATCGCCAGACATGCCAGAACGACAATGGTCGAATGACCCAATGAAAAAAACGCCCCCACGCCTAAAGGCGTTTTACCCTGCTGCATCAGTTTACGGGTGACGGTATCGATGGCTGCGATATGATCGGCATCAACCGCATGACGCAGCCCAAAGCTATACGCCAGTATGGCTGCGCTTAGCATGACTGCATGGTGATGAAAAACACAGAACGCCCAAATCCAGGCCAGGATGTTAACCCCAACAAGAAAGACGGTTAATGCTATTCCCCGTCGTTTAGTATGATTATTCATGCCCCTGCACCCACTATATTTTTAATTAACGCTACGGTTTGTACGGGGAATGTATGATCATTTGATTAAAACGTCACACCTCAAGATGCGACTTTTTGTAAACGTGCTTTACCGCTGACACATTTGTGCGCATTACTGCGGAACAAGGCTTAAAAAGCGTATCCGAACGTATAACCCTCCCAACGCTTCACTACGGGAAAAATGGGGATGAGTACGGTGCAGGCGTGCGATATCATTGACCAAAGCCAGACCAATGCCCGCCCCGGCCACATTTCCTACGTTATCGAGCCGGTGGAACGGCTGTAGCGCCAGATGGATATGTTCATCATCAATGCCGGGGCCGCTATCTTCGACAACCAGCGTCACGGCATCGCCATCCCGTTCAAGCCGCGCGGTGACGATGCCTTGCTCAGGCGTGTATTTCAGCGCATTATCCAGCAAGTTTCCGCACAGCTCGCTAAGCAGTACCTCATCCCCCTCGATCCACATCGCTTCCTGTTCGCCTTCGTAGCCCAGGTCGATATGTTTACTCCGTGCCTGCGCCAGGCGGGTAAAACAGCCGCTCTGTACGATATCGTACAGATTCACCGGGGAAAAACGCCGCTCGCCCTGCTCTTTATGCTTTACCGCAGAAAGTTGCAACAATCTTTCCGTGAGCTGAATGGTGCTATCCAGCGTTACGCTCATCGCCTGCAGACTTTCGTACCAGTGATGAGGGTGCTGGCTGGCTAACGCCACCGCCGCCTGCGTTTTTAACACCGCCAGCGGCGTTTTTAACTGGTGAGAAGCATCGGCGCTAAAGCGTTCCTGCCGGGAGAGGATGCCGCGGAGCCTGTCAATGTAGCGATTAAACGCCACGATTAACAAGCGTGTTTCCGACCACGGCAGCAGTTCCGGCAGCGGCGTTAACAGACCCGGTTCGCGGCGTACCATTAATGACGAAAGTTGACGCATAGGGCGCAGGATCCGGCGTAATAACCAGCCAACCAGCACCAGGGTTAGCAGCACCAGCAGACCCTGTGAGATCCAGGAAGAGAACAGCAGTTGGCCCGCCAGATAACGACGGGACTGCAGCGTCTCTGCGACATAAATCTCCGCCATGCCGATAATGCCGCCTTCGTTGACCGGCTGTAGCAAACGCGCCACGCGGATCGCCTCGCCGCGATACTCGGTATGATAGAACCACGCCAGCGCCGGATAAAGCCGGGTACGGGGCGTAGCGGGCGGCATGGCAGGCAGATCGTCATAACCGGAAATGACCTTTCCGGAAGGGTCGACGACTTTGTAATAGAGTCGATCATTCATATTAAGCTCGAAGCTATCCAGCACCACCCAGGGCACGTTAACTTCCAGATGGTTATTGCGCACCACCAGCCGTTCCGATACCGTTCGCGCCGAGGAGAGCAATGTACGATCATAAGCCTGAGTGGCGGCCTGTAGCGCATTGACATAACTGTTAAACGCCGACAGCCCCCATAGCAGAATCAGCGGCAACCCCAGGAACAGTAAGAGTTGCAGGTACAACGATTGCGGCTTAACCCACTTCATCGCCGCGCTCCAGCACATAACCCAGGCCGCGCAGCGTCGTAATTCGTACATCGCTTCCCTGGAGTTTTTTACGCAGTCGATGAATATAAAGTTCGATGCTTTCAGGGCTTACCTCATCGTTCAGGCTGAACACCTGTTCAAAAAGCTGCTGACGCGAGACCGGCCGCGTTCGTCGGTACATCAATACGGTTAAGAGCGCCTGCTCACGCGGCGTCAGCGCTAACGGCTGCCCCTGTAACAGAAAATACCCTTCATCATGAAAGATCAATTCCCCCAGTTGCTGAACTTCATGAACCTGCCCAGCGCTGCGTCGCAGCAAGGCCCGTAAACGGGCATCCAGCTCTTCCAGTTCAAAGGGTTTCGGCAGATAGTCATCCGCGCCGACGTTGAGACCTTTTACGCGATCCGCCACCGCGCTTCGCGCCGTGAGCAGCAAAACGGGCAAGGTCTGACCGCGTTTACGCAGCCGTTGCACCACCTCCAGTCCATCCATTCCCGGCATATTGATATCCAGCACCGCCAGCGCGTACATTTCACTGTGCAGAAGATGGTCAGCCGCCAGGCCGTCAAATACGCAGTCCACGGCAAAGCCGTTTTGCACCAGCGCTTTTTCCAGCCAGTGAGCCAGCTCACGGTTATCTTCCGCCAATAAGAGACGCATATCACATCCTGTAAAGTTTCTGCCGCATTGAAAGGGAATTGAAAGGTTATTGTTTTAACAATCACGCAACCGAACTGCTACATGTCGGCTCACATAATCACAAAAATCTTCTTCCGAACCTGAAAAATCCGGACGTCCGGCGTGAGGATAAAAAATGAAAAAACAATTACTTCGTACCCTTACTGCAAGCATTTTATTAATGAGTACCTCTGTTCTGGCGCAGGAGGCGCCGTCGCGAACGGAATGTATCGCGCCAGCCAAACCTGGCGGCGGTTTCGACCTCACCTGTAAGCTGATTCAGGTGAGTTTGCTGGAGACTGGCGCTATCGAGAAACCCATGCGGGTAACGTATATGCCCGGCGGCGTCGGCGCTGTGGCCTATAACGCGATAGTCGCCCAACGCCCTGGCGAACCCGGGACTGTGGTCGCCTTTTCCGGCGGTTCGCTGCTCAACCTGTCGCAGGGGAAATTTGGTCGCTACGGCGTGGATGATGTGCGCTGGCTGGCAAGCGTGGGCACTGATTACGGCATGATCGCCGTGCGTGCGGATTCCCCGTGGAAAACGCTGAAAGATCTGATGACGGCGATGGAAAAAGATCCCAACAGCGTGGTCATTGGCGCTGGCGCCTCTATTGGCAGCCAGGACTGGATGAAGTCGGCGTTGCTGGCGCAAAAGGCGAACGTCGACCCGCACAAGATGCGCTACGTTGCCTTTGAGGGCGGCGGCGAGCCGGTGACGGCATTAATGGGCAACCATGTTCAGGTTGTCTCCGGCGATCTCAGTGAAATGGTGCCTTATCTGGGCGGCGACAAAATCCGCGTGCTTGCCGTCTTTTCAGAAAATCGTCTGCCGGGCCAGCTTGCCAATATCCCTACCGCTAAAGAACAGGGCTACGACCTGGTGTGGCCGATTATTCGCGGCTTCTACGTCGGGCCCAAAGTCAGCGATGCCGATTACCAGTGGTGGGTGGATACCTTCAAGAAGCTTCAGCAAACCGACGAGTTTAAAAAGCAGCGCGATCTGCGCGGCCTGTTTGAGTTCGACATGACCGGCCAGCAGCTCGATGACTACGTGAAAAAACAGGTTACTGATTACCGTGAACAGGCGAAAGCCTTCGGACTCGCGAAATAATCGCGGAGGCAATGATGAGCGATCGTATCTTTGCGGGTATCTGGCTGTTGCTCTGTATCGCCGGGCTATTCATCGCCTGGCAGATCCAAAGCGAATACAGCTATGAACCCGTCGGCCCCCGCCCTTTTCCGCTGGGGATTATCGGCCTGATGGCGCTCTGCGCGCTAGCGCTGTTATTACGCCATCCCGACACGGTTAGCTGGCCGCGCCGCCATGTTCTGCAAAAGCTAATTACCATGATCATCATCCTGTTGATGTATGCCTGGGGATTCGAATGGCTGGGTTTTCCCATCGCCACCGCGCTTCTCACCATGGTTATCGGGATGCTGTTCGGCGCCACGATTCCGGCGGCGGGTATCTCCGGCGCGGTATTGGGCATTCTGCTGTGGTATGCCTTTGACCGGCTGCTTGATGTCACCTTACCTCTCGGCGCCTGGCTGAGTTAACGGAGCAACGATGGATACCTGGATATATCTTTCTCAGGGCTTTGCGGTGGCGATGACGCCGGAAAACCTGGTTATCGCGTTGATTGGCTGCTTCGTGGGCACGATTGTCGGTCTGCTGCCGGGCCTGGGACCGATCAACGGCGTGGCAATCTTACTGCCGCTGGCCTTTGCGTTGCATCTGCCTGCGGAGTCGGCGCTAATTCTGCTGGCGACGGTGTACATTGGCTGTGAGTATGGCGGCAGGATCTCCTCCATATTGCTCAACGTCCCCGGCGATGCGGCGGCGATCATGACGGCGCTGGACGGTTACCCGATGGCGCAGCAAGGGAAAGGCGGCGTAGCGCTGTCGATTTCCGCAGTCAGCTCGTTTTTCGGTTCATTAATCGCTATCGGCGGCATCATTCTGTTCGCCCCTTTACTGGCGCAATGGTCGCTGGCCTTCGGTCCGGCGGAATATTTCGCCTTAATGGTTTTTGCCATCGCCTGTCTTGGCAGCATGATGGCGCAAAACCCGCTTAAATCATTTCTGGCAGCGCTGATCGGTCTTGGCCTTGCGACCGTCGGCGTCGACGCCAACACCGGGGTTTATCGCTTTACCTTTGACAGCGTTCATCTTTCCGACGGCGTACAGTTTATCGTCGTGGTGATCGGCCTGTTCTCGGTATCAGAAATACTTTTAATGCTGGAACATACCAGCAGCGGGCAAACAATGGTCCGCAAAACGGGTCGAATGTTATTCAACCTGAAAGAAGGCGCGCAGTGTATCGGCACTACCCTGCGTTCTTCGGTAATCGGCTTTTTTGTCGGCGTATTGCCCGGCGCCGGGGCGACCATCGCCAGCGCCATTACCTATATGACCGAGAAAAAACTCAGCGGCAACAGCGATAGCTTCGGCAAAGGGGATATTCGCGGCGTCGCGGCGCCGGAGGCGGCAAACAACGCCTCTGCCTGCGGCTCCTTCATCCCGATGCTGACGCTGGGCGTTCCCGGTTCCGGCACTACGGCAGTGATGATGGGGGCGCTGACGCTGTACAACATCACGCCAGGCCCGGCGATGTTCACCGAACAGCCGGATATCGTCTGGGGACTCATCGCTGCGCTGCTGATTGCGAACGTGATGCTGCTGATCATGAATATCCCGTTGATCGGTCTGTTCACCCGTATGCTCACCATTCCGCTGTGGTTCCTGGTACCCGCCATCGCTGCCGTATCGGCGGTAGGGGTATATGCGGTACACAGCACCACCTTCGATCTGGTGCTGATGGTCGCGCTCGGCGTGTTAGGGTACATTTTACGTAAAATGCACTTCCCCATGTCACCGCTGATCCTGGGATTCGTACTGGGGGAAATGCTGGAGCAGAACCTGCGTCGCGCACTCTCCATCAGTAACGGCAATATGGCGATTTTGTGGCAAAGCGGCGTTGCCAAAGCCCTGCTGATCATGGCGATCATGGTCATTGTCGTACCGCCAGTGTTACGTCTGATCCGTAAACACAGCCGTAAACCGCAGGTTGACGCCGGTTAATTGACTGCTGAAATACGTTGTACTTGTCCGGCCTACGCGCTCATGTGTCAGGCCGGGCAACCCCGCCAGCATCACTTTCCCCATAACGCTCTCATTTTACACCCCTTCTTGCCGTTGTCAGGCTCGTGGCGCCGTTAACCTCACCCTTTGCATTGTTAAATATTTGTTGTTTTTGATCACAATAATTAAACAAAAGCGGTTATTTCATACGCGTTCCTGGAAAATGTCGATATTTTTAATTTATGGCTACGAAATGAGCATCGCCATGTCTCCCTGACCATCTTACCGAGAGGAATGATTCTGATGAATGCACTGACTGCCGTAAAAGCGAACACAGATGATTTAGCCCAACGCCATACTGGTTTCACCCTTGCCCCTTCGGCGCAGTCGCCGCGTCTGCTGGCGTTAACGTTTACGGCGGATACCACAAGACAATTTCTCCATCAGGTTGCGCAGTGGCCGGTGCAGGCGCTGGAATACAAATCTTTCTTACGTTTCAAAATCGGCAAGATCCTCGACGATCTGTGCGGCAATCAGCTACAACCGCTGTTGATCAAAACGCTCCTCAACCGTGCACAAGGCGCGCTGTTGATCAGCGCCGAAGGGATCGATGATGTCGCACAGGCAGAAGAGATGGTCAAACTGGCGACGGCGGTGGCGCATCTTATTGGTCGCTCCAACTACGATGCGATGAGCGGCCAGTATTACGCGCGTTTCGTGGTCAAAAACGTCGACAACTCCGACAGTTATCTGCGCCAGCCCCACCGCGTAATGGAACTGCACAATGACGGTACCTATGTTGAGGAGGTGACCGACTACGTATTGATGATGAAAATCGACGAACAAAATATGGAAGGCGGTAACTCGCTGCTGCTGCACCTTGATGACTGGGAACATCTGGAGTCGTTTTTTACCCATCCGCTGGCGCGTCGCGTCATGCGCTGGGCGGCGCCGCCAAGCAAGAATGTTAGCCATGACGTCTGGCACCCGGTGTTTGATGTCGACCAACAAGGCCGCCCGGTCATGCGTTATATCGACCAGTTCGTCCAGCCAAAAGACTTTGAAGAAGGCGTCTGGCTCAGCGAGCTTTCAGACGCGCTGGAAACCAGTCAAAACATCCTCTCCGTGCCGGTACCGGTCGGCAAATTCCTGCTGATTAACAATCTATTCTGGCTACATGGACGCGATCGTTTTACGCCGCATCCTGACTTGCGTCGCGAGCTGATGCGCCAGCGCGGTTACTTCGCCTACGCCGCCAGCCATTATCAAACTCACCAATAAGCGCCACGGCGAAGGAATTACGCGGATGTATGATTTTGTGATTATCGGCGGCGGCATTATCGGCATGTCGACCGCCATGCAACTTATTGATGTCTACCCGGATGCGCGCATCGCGTTGCTGGAAAAAGAGTCCGCGCCAGCCTGCCACCAGACCGGGCATAACAGCGGCGTGATCCATGCCGGGGTGTACTACACGCCCGGCAGCCTCAAAGCGCGGTTTTGTCTGGCGGGCAATCAGGCGACCAAAACCTTTTGCGATCAAAACAACATCCGCTACGACACCTGCGGCAAAATGTTGGTCGCCACCTCGGAGCTGGAAATGGCGCGGATGCGTGCGCTATGGGAGCGGACGGCGGCCAACGGCTTAGAGCGCGAGTGGTTAAGCGCGGCGGAGCTGCGTGAACGCGAACCCAATATCATTGGCCTGGGCGGGATTTTTGTCCCTTCCAGCGGGATTGTCAGCTATCGCGATGTCGCGACGGCCATGGCGAACCGCTTTCAGGCCAAAGGCGGCGAGATCATCTACCATGCCGAGGTCAGCGCGCTAACAGAACGTGCCGCTGGCGTTGTCATTCGCACCTCGCAAGGTCGGGAAATCGAAACCGCTACGCTTATCGGCTGTGCAGGGCTGATGGCGGATCGGCTGGTCAAAATGCTGGGCGTGGAGCCCGGTTTTATTATCTGCCCTTTCCGCGGCGAGTACTTTCGTCTGGCCCCGCGGCACAACCGGATCGTTAACCATTTGATCTACCCGATCCCCGATCCGGCAATGCCGTTTCTCGGCGTCCATCTTACCCGCATGATCGATGGCAGCGTTACGGTCGGGCCGAATGCGGTGCTGGCGCTTAAACGCGAAGGCTACCGTAAGCGCGACGTTTCCTTCACCGACACCCTGGAGATTTTCCGCTCCGCCGGCATTCGCCGCGTACTGCAAAACCATCTGCTTTCCGGACTAGGCGAGATGAAAAACTCGCTGTGCAAAAGCGGCTATTTGCGGCGAGTACAAAAGTATTGCCCCAGCCTGACCGTCAACGATCTCCAGCCCTGGCCGGCAGGCGTGCGGGCGCAGGCGGTTTCACCGGACGGCAAACTAATTGATGATTTTCTGTTTGTCACGACGCCGCGTTCCATTCACACCTGTAACGCCCCCTCCCCGGCGGCGACATCCGCGATACCTATCGGCGCGCATATCGTCAGCAAAGTTCAGGCGCTACGCGAAAGCCAGAGCAACCCCGGACGTACGCTGCGTGCGGCACGCAGCGTGGACGCACTACACGCCGCATTTACCCGTTAACCCCTCAGACAGGAAGCAATTATGCAACTTAACGACTCTACCCTGTTCCGCCAGCAGGCCTTTATCGATGGCGACTGGCGCGACGCGCGCGGCGGCGATGTCATCCCCGTGAACAACCCCGCCAACGGGAAACCGCTCGGCAATGTGCCCAAAATGGGGGCGGAAGAGACGCGCGACGCCATCAACGCCGCCAATCGCGCCCTGCCCGCCTGGCGCGCGCTCACCGCCAAAGAGCGAGCCAATATCCTGCGTCGCTGGTTCAATCTGATGATGGAACATCAGGACGATTTGGCGCGTCTGATGACGCTGGAACAGGGTAAACCGCTGGCGGAAGCGAAAGGCGAAATTAGCTACGCCGCCTCGTTTATTGAATGGTTCGCCGAAGAGGGGAAGCGTATCTATGGCGACACGATTCCAGGCCATCAGGCCGATAAACGGCTGCTGGTGATTAAACAGCCCATCGGCGTCACCGCCGCGATTACCCCGTGGAACTTTCCCTCGGCAATGATCACCCGTAAAGCCGGCCCCGCGCTGGCCGCAGGCTGCACAATGGTACTCAAACCCGCCAGCCAGACGCCGTTTTCCGCGCTGGCGCTGGCGGAACTGGCCCAGCGCGCCGGAATTCCCGCAGGCGTATTTAACGTCGTTACCGGTTCGGCAGGCGATATCGGCGGCGAGCTGACCAGCAACCCGCTGGTACGCAAACTGTCGTTTACCGGCTCGACGGAGATTGGCCGCCAGCTAATGGAACAATGCGCCAAAGACATTAAAAAAGTGTCGCTGGAGTTGGGCGGCAATGCGCCGTTTATCGTCTTTGACGATGCCGATCTGGATAAAGCCGTCGAAGGCGCGCTGGCTTCGAAGTTTCGCAACGCCGGGCAGACCTGTGTCTGCGCCAATAGATTGTATGTTCAGGACGGCGTTTACGATCGTTTTGCGGAAAAACTCAACCAGGCGGTAAATAAGCTCGCGGTCGGCGACGGCCTGCAAGCCGACGTCGCTATCGGGCCGCTGATTGATGAAAAAGCCGTGGCGAAAGTCCAGGAGCATATCGCCGACGCGCTGGAAAAAGGCGCCCGCGTCATTACGGGCGGTGAAGCGCACAAATTAGGCGGCAACTTCTTTCAACCGACCATTCTGGCGGATGTTCCTGATAACGCGAAAGTCGCCAAAGAAGAGACATTCGGGCCGCTCGCGCCTCTGTTCTGCTTCAGCGACGAGGCGGATGTCATCAGGCAGGCTAACGATACCGAGTTCGGCCTGGCAGCCTATTTTTATGCACGCGATTTAAGCCGCGTTTTCCGCGTCGGCGAAGCGCTGGAATACGGCATCGTCGGTATTAATACCGGCATTATCTCCAACGAAGTCGCGCCTTTCGGCGGTATTAAGGCCTCCGGATTAGGCCGTGAAGGTTCCAAATACGGCATCGAAGATTATTTAGAAATCAAATATATGTGCATCGGCCTTTAACAGGAGAGTCGCTAATGAATACCAATAACACTTTAATGCAGCGCCGTCATAACGCCGTTCCTCGCGGCGTGGGGCAGATTCACCCGATTTTCGCCGAGCGGGCGGAAAATTGTCGGGTCTGGGATGTCGAAGGCCGTGAGTATCTCGATTTCGCGGGCGGCATTGCCGTCCTGAACACCGGTCATTTACATCCGGGCATTGTTTCAGCGGTGGAAGCGCAACTGAAGAAATTGTCGCATACCTGTTTTCAGGTGCTGGCCTATGAACCGTACCTGGCGTTGTGCGAACGCATGAACCAGAAGGTACCGGGCGATTTCGCCAAAAAAACGTTGCTGGTCACGACCGGTTCAGAAGCGGTTGAAAACGCCGTGAAAATCGCCCGCGCGGCGACAAAACGCAGCGGCGCTATCGCGTTTAGCGGCGCTTACCACGGTCGTACCCACTACACGCTCTCTCTGACCGGGAAAGTACACCCGTACTCTGCTGGTATGGGATTGATGCCAGGCCATGTCTACCGCGCGCTTTATCCTTGCCCGCTACACAACATCAGCGACGACGACGCGATCGCCAGCATTGAACGCATCTTTAAAAATGATGCCGCGCCGGAAGATATCGCCGCCATTATTATTGAGCCGGTACAGGGCGAAGGCGGATTTTACGCCGCCTATCCCGCGTTTATGCAGCGACTGCGCGCGCTATGCGACCAACACGGCATTATGTTGATTGCCGACGAAGTGCAAAGCGGCGCGGGCCGGACCGGTACGCTGTTCGCCATGGAACAGATGGGCGTTGCGGCAGATATTACCACGTTTGCGAAATCGATCGCCGGCGGCTTTCCGCTGGCAGGCGTTACCGGCCGGGCAGACGTGATGGACGCTATCGCGCCGGGCGGGCTGGGCGGCACCTACGCCGGAAACCCGATTGCCTGCGCCGCCGCGCTGGCGGTACTGGACATTTTCGAGCAGGAAAATTTACTGCAAAAGGCGAATACGCTTGGCAACACGCTGCGCGATGGCCTGATGGAGATAGCGGAAACGCACCGTGAGATTGGCGACGTGCGCGGACTGGGCGCCATGATCGCCATTGAGTTATTTGAAAATGGCGACCCCGGCAAACCGAACGCGGCTCTGACCGCCGACATTGTGACCCGCGCCCGCGAGAAAGGGTTAATTCTGCTCTCCTGCGGTCCTTACTACAACATCTTGCGCATCCTCGTTCCACTCACTATTGAGGCCTCGCAGATTCGGCAAGGCCTGGAGATTATCGCCCAGTGCTTTGATGAGGCGAAACAAGCGTAATGTCCAATAAGCAGCGTCGGGTGGCGACGTAACTGTCTTATCCGGCCTACAAAAACCGTTTCGATTGTAGGCCGAATAAGCCAGGCGCCATCCGGTAAACGAGCGCAATAACAATAAAGAGGTTTTAGGATGGGGCAATTGTCAGAATCACATGCATTAGGGGGCGGGCTGAAATCACGCCACGTCACCATGTTATCGATCGCCGGCGTCATCGGCGCCAGCCTGTTTGTCGGTTCCAGCGTGGCGATTGCGGAGGCCGGCCCTGCGGTACTGCTGGCCTATCTGTTCGCAGGACTTTTAGTCGTCATGATTATGCGAATGCTGGCTGAAATGGCCGTCGCCACGCCGGATACCGGTTCTTTTTCCACCTATGCGGATAAAGCGATCGGCCCCTGGGCCGGGTATACCATCGGCTGGTTATACTGGTGGTTTTGGGTGCTGGTTATTCCGCTGGAGGCCAATATTGCCGCCATTATTCTGAATTCATGGATACCGGGTATTCCGGTGTGGCTATTTTCATTAGTGATTACGCTTGCCTTAACCGGAAGCAATTTATTGAGCGTCAAAAATTACGGCGAATTCGAATTCTGGCTGGCGCTATGTAAAGTAATTGCCATTCTGGCGTTTATCGCGCTGGGCGCGGCGGCGATTAGCGGTTTTTATCCGTATGCCGAGGTAAGCGGTATCTCCCGGCTCTGGGATCACGGCGGTTTTATGCCTAACGGCTTCGGCGCGGTGTTAAGCGCCATGTTGATCACCATGTTCTCTTTTATGGGCGCGGAAATCGTCACTATTGCTGCCGCGGAATCCGATACGCCGGATAAACATATCGTACGCGCCACCAATTCTGTTATCTGGCGAATTTCCATCTTTTACCTGTGTTCCATTTTTGTGGTGGTGGCGCTGATCCCGTGGAATATGCCGGGTCTGAAAAGCGTAGGTTCGTACCGTTCGGTACTGGAGCTGCTTCATATTCCGCACGCAAAATTCATTATGGACTGCGTGATTTTATTGTCGGTGACCAGTTGTCTGAACTCCGCATTATATACCGCCTCCCGGATGCTCTATTCCCTTAGCCGCCGCGGCGATGCGCCTGCGATAATGGGAAAAACTAACCGTAGCAAAACGCCCTGGGTGGCGGTTCTCCTCTCTACCGGCGCGGCGTTTTTAACCGTTATCGTCAATTATTATGCCCCGGCAAAAGTGTTTAAATTTCTTATCGACAGTTCCGGCGCCATCGCGCTGTTGGTCTATCTGGTGATTGCGATTTCGCAATTGCGGATGCGTAAAATTCTGCTGGCGCAGGGCGGAGAAATTAAGTTGAAAATGTGGCTTTATCCGTGGCTCACCTGGCTGGTTATCGGCTTTATCTGCTTTGTCCTGGTGGTGATGCTGTTTCGACCGGCACAGCAACTAGAAGTCATTTCGACCGGGCTGTTAGGGCTGGGCATAATAGGTACTGTCCCCATTATGTCTCGCTGGAAAAAACTGATAAGGTGGCAAAAAGCCCCCCTGCAAAACCTACGTTAGTTATTCCCGGCGTCAGCCGGGAAGCTTCTCAGGAGTAAAAGATGACCGCCCTTTCCCAACCGACGGCCATAGATGGCTATCGCTGGCTTAAAAATGACATTATTCGCGGCACTTATCAGCCGGATGAGAAACTGCGGATGAGTTTATTAACCGCCCGCTATGCGCTTGGCGTAGGGCCGCTGCGCGAGGCGCTGTCACAACTGGTGGCGGAACGGCTGGTCACCGTGGTGAATCAAAAAGGCTATCGCGTGGCGTCCATGTCAGAGGCGGAACTCCTCGATATTTTTGACGCGCGCGCCAATATGGAAGCGATGCTGGTACGCCTGGCGATTGAACGCGGCGATGATGCGTGGGAGGCGGAGATCCTGGCGCGAGCGCATATGCTCAGTAAACTAGAAGCCAGCGATGCCAGTGAACATATGCTCGATGAATGGGATCAGCGCCACCAGGCGTTTCATTCCGCCATTGTCGCCGGGTGCGGCTCCCATTACTTGCTACAGATGCGCGAACGCTTATTTGACCTGGCGGCCCGCTACCGCTTTATTTGGTTACGTGAAACCGTTCTGTCCGTCGAGATGCTGGAAGATAAACATATCCAGCATCACACGCTAACCGAAGCGATACTGGCGCGCGAGGCGGCACGCGCCAGCGAATTAATGTGTCAGCATTTGCTGACGCCGATTCCCATTATTCGCCAGGCGATGGCAGGAAAAATGTAGCCTGGCGCGGCCTGATAGCCATTATTCTTCAGGAATACGCAACACTTGTCCCGGATATATTTTTTCCGGGCTTTTCAGCATCGGTTTATTTGCCTCGAAGATTTTATTATACAGATTGGCGTTACCATACACTTGCTTTGAAATAGCGCTCAGGGTGTCGCCTGATTTTACGGTATAAAACTGACTTTCAGCCGCCGGCGTCGTGGTTTTAACCTGATCGTCAACGCTGCTAATCCCGGCGATATTCCCCACGGCAACCAGAATTTTTTCTTTTGCCTCCTGACTCAGCCCATCACCCGTCACTGTCGCTTTTCCATCAGCTATTTGCACATTCACTTTGTCAGCGTCGGGTATTCCCGTTTTATTTAAATGTTCCTGGACTTTTTTCGCCTGATCGTCCTTATCATGATTAGCGGTTACCGCGTCCCAGAGTTTTTCACCTGCATCTTTTACAAAATTGAAAAGTCCCATATTCACCTCGCTTGTCAAAAATACACACAAAGAAAAGTGTAGCAGAGGGAATGAGGTTATCCTGATAAGCGGCGCTTATGCGCCGCCGGTGGCCGGTAATTAATGACGCATCTGAACCCAAAATGCGTGGATAAGCCCCGGAATATATCCGAGTAATGTCAGCAGGATATTAAGGATAAATGCCCAACCGAACCCTTTTCCTAAAAGTACGCCGAGCGGAGGCAAAATAATCGTAAATACAATTCTCCAGAAACCCATATACACTCCATACAAGCAAAATTAGTCATTGTTTAAAAAGAGATTTTATCTCTAAGCATAGTCAGTTTACCTGAGCCTGCCAGTCACGCGCCGCGCTTTTACCCTCCTTTACGCTCTTTACGCTGGCATTAGGTTGACGTTTATTTTAGAATTAACTAAATTTAGAAAATGCTTAAATAACTATGACAGAGCTTGAACAACTTCAGGCCAGCGCAGAACAGGCGGCGGCCCTGCTCAAAGCGATGAGCCACCCAAAAAGATTACTGATTTTATGTATGCTTTGCGGTTCGCCAAAAACCAGCGCAGGCGAACTGGCGCGCATTACCGGGCTAAGCCCCTCCGCGACGTCGCAACATCTGGCGCGGATGCGGGAAGAAGGACTGATTGATAGTCAACGCGATGCCCAGCGCATTCACTATTTCATTAAAAATGAGGCGGTTAATACGATTATCGCCACGTTAAAGAATCTCTATTGTCCATAAGGAGGCACGATGTCCATTGGGATAGTTTCCCCCCGTGAGGCGCAAGCGCTGATAGCGCAAGGCGCGAAACTGATTGATGTGCGCGACGCCGATGAATATCTGCGCGAGCATATTCCACATGCGCAACTGGCGCCTCTCTCCCGGCTTGAACAGGGCGATTTGCCCGCCAACCTGCGAGCGGAACAGATTATTTTTCACTGTCAGTCAGGTAAACGAACCAGCAGCAATGCAGCAAAACTACAGGCCATTGCCGCCCCAGCTCAGGTCAGTCTACTGGAAGGCGGTATCGACGGATGGAAAGCGGCAGGATTGCCCGTCACAGAAGACAAATCGCAACCGTTGCCGCTGATGCGTCAGGTGCAAATCGCCGCCGGCGGGTTGACGTTGCTTGGGGTGATTCTGGGCTATACGGTCCACGGCGGCTTTTTCCTCATTAGTGGTTTTGTCGGGGCCGGGTTAATGCTGGCAGGCATGACCGGCTTCTGCGGAATGGCGCGACTACTGGAAAAAATGCCCTGGAATAGCCGTACTCATTAAGCGATACCTTCACCACGCGTCGGTAAGTGTGTAGTAGACTGAAGGCGGGTTTATAGCATTGTTCAACAGGAGGGCGTGATGTTCACACCAGGCGATATCGTACAGCCCCGAATGGGTGGGCCGAAACTGAAAGTGATTGAAGTCAACGAGGATCATATTGTCGCGGTACAGGTCGGTAATGAGCAGGGCGAAAAATTGCTCCTCAAAGCGGCAGATGTCACCCCCTATTGCGAAGAGGGCGATTTTGGCGTGTGCTGATTTATCAAAATGAGCATGGCGCAACGTTCCCTGAGTCCCGGTTAATAGAGACAGGAAACGCAGCGCCATCTGTTAAAGGTTATCCGTGATTAGATTAAGAAATCATCCAGAGATTTCCCCGCCGCCAGCGCCTGGGCAATCGGTTTAGGCGTACGACCTTGTCCGGTCCAGGTTTTTTCTTCGCCATTGAAATCAGTAAAACGATATTTTGCCGGACGCGGCTGGCGCTTTTTAGCAGAACGCGGCATTGCTGAATCCATGGCAAATAACTCTTCCGGGTTAATACCGTCTGCTTTCATCAGCTCCAGAAAGGCATTAATTTTCTCCTGCTTCTCGGCAAGCTGGCGTTGCTGCAATTCTTCTTCTTCGCGTCTTTCTTTAGTGACAACCCTGAATTTTTCGAGCATTTCTTCAAGAACGTCAATGGAGAATTCGCGAGCCATAGCGCGCAGCGTGCGGATATTATTTAAGTTCTGTAACATCAAATTCATATCAATAAAAACCTTTTAACGCAGAAAACAAAAACTATTACAGGCGGTATTGTATGCGATTATTGATTATATTTCCAGATCCTAAAGTTCATACAGATATACTCAGTATAACTCGATTAATTATATTAATCTGTTAACCAGAAGGTTATATTCATTACCCCCTGTGTGTTTCAGGTTATTCTGCCTACGGTATATCTGTAGGTTTCCCGTTCGGCTGTTTATACCCTTCATTCTTCAAGTTGCTTATGTGTTGGCTACGGATTACCCGGCTCATCCATGGGCCTCGCCCTGACGGGTCGTCGCACGCGACGTTCAAATCTGCTCCCGGCAGATTTGTCGCTCCCCACAGTCACATCGTTATCTATACTCCTGGGGACTCACTCCCTTGCCGCCTTTAAGCAACTCGAAATCCATAGCGTATATAGCGTATTGCGTATCTCAGTAACCACGGTGACCCTCACGGTGGCTGACCTTATACAGAAGTGAATATTTCAGCACAATAAGAGATTAACCATTCAAAAATCATCATCAGAGCTTTATGCTAAAAATCAGCCTGCAATAGCTATAATTATGCTGAGAAAAGTAGAGCGCGTGCCGTTAGCCGAGAATATATCGCATCTGACAACATTTGGAATGTGGCTGAAAATCGCCAGAAAAACAATGCATTATAATACATTGATTTAAAAGTAATTAATGACTAACAACAACGAAAATCTCGCCGCGAGCAAAAAACACACAATCACAGAGTATTTTATCGACAAAAAGCCTATAAATAAAAATATTACACTAGTTGATAGTTATTATATAGGGATATACTCTATGCAAAGATAAAAGTGCTTTATGATTTCACTACCAACCATCACCTCATTCTGATCGATACGCTACAAGGAGCATTAACATGTTCTCTCCACAGTCACGCTTGCGTCATGCCGTAGCAGACACGTTTGCGATGGTTGTTTACTGTTCTGTTGTGAACATGTTGATCGAGATATTCCTCTCCGGAATGAGCTTTGAGCAGTCGCTTTCTTCCAGGCTGGTGGCGATACCTGTCAACATTTTGATTGCATGGCCATACGGCGTTTACCGCGATCTGATTATGCGCGTCGCGCGTAAGGCAAGCCCGGCTGGATGGGCCAAAAACCTGGCGGATGTATTGGCTTATGTCACCTTTCAGTCACCCGTTTATATTATCATCTTGCTGACCGTCGGCGCTGGCTGGCATCAGATAGTGGCCGCCGTGAGTTCAAACATTGTTGTTTCAATGTTAATGGGCGCGGTTTATGGCTACTTCCTGGATTATTGTCGCCGCCTGTTTAAAGTGAGCAGCTATCATCAGGCTAAGGCGTAAGTTAACGTCGCGACTGGCATTGCCAGTCGCGCTTTTAGTCGGTTTTTTCGTCGCCAAAAAGCCCATTCAGATAACGTTCTAACGCTATTCGGGAGCTAAAGCCGTGGGGAATACCGTAATGTTCGTGGGTCTCGCCGCCTAAATAGAGCGGAAAATTTTGGTAGTGATCGCAGGTTTTAATATCCGAAGCCGGGTCAGCCAGTGATGAGCTACGGTCTTTTAATCTGGGATGAATGATCAGCGCGGTACGCCCCATACGCGCCTCGCGGTTAACATAAACATAATTCTCGCCGCGTCGATAACCATACGTCTTATTCGTCACCACATCGACGGTAAACCCTGCCTTTTCCAGTACCCGCGCCACCTCGTCAGGTCGTAAATACATATTTTATCCTCATTCTCTTTTACTGCGGGCTTACCTTACCCGATAGCGCGTTATCAACGCTTTCAGAAAAGTCCAGAAACGCATGATATCGCCGTAACAAGCCTCAGCAGGTAAAAATATGAACTACACTGAAAGCTACATCGAAATCAATGGAGGATCATATGCTTAACAAACCGAACCGAAACGACGTCGATGATGGTGTTCAGGATATTCAGAATGATGTCAATCGATTAGCCGACAGTCTGGAAGATGTCCTTAAATCCTGGGGAAGCGATGCGAAAGACGAAGCCGAGGCTGCGCGACGTAAAGCACAGGCGTTGCTGAAAGAGACCCGGGCGCGGATGCATGGACGTACTCGCGTAAAACAAGCCGCCTGTGATGCGATGGGGTGCGCGGATACGTTTGTGCGTGAAAAACCCTGGTGTAGCGTAGGAACCGCCGCAGCGGTAGGAATTTTTATCGGGGCGCTGCTTAGCCTGCGTCGCTAACGACGTGCGCAGCCGGATGGCGACATACTTTATTGGGCCTGCATCATTGCCGCAGGCCCAGGTCGCGCCATTCGGCGAAACGGTTACTGTATCGCCTGTCGAAGCTGCCATGCGACCTGTTTCGCCATGCCAGCGGAAGTAATATTGGTAAACGACAGTAAAATGCCCCCCTTTCCTGACGAAACCACTCGCCAACGGCTTAGCGCCTGTACCGCCAGTCCGGCCTGATTCGCTTTTGCTACCTGCGCTTTATCATCACCTTCAACCTCAATAACCAATTGAATACCGCCTTTCTGTAATGTCACGACAAATCCCTGTTCTGCCAGCGCCTCTTCAATCCATAACCGTCGCTGAGCATAATGTTGACGCATCTTTTTCAGATGCCGCCAGAAATGGCCATCACGGATAAAATCAGCCAGCGTGTGCTGCCATAACAACGGTACGCTACAGGGCATCAGCGACGCCTGCTGGCGGAAATGCTCAATCTGCTTTATCGGCACCACCAGCCAGGCGGTACGTAATGCCGGAAAGAGCGACTTACTGAACGTTCCGGCGTAAATCACTCGCTGCGGGGCATCCAGACTCTTGAGCGGCGGAAGCGGTTTACCGTGATAACGAAATTCGCTGTCGTAGTCATCTTCAATAATCCAGGCCTGCACATTCGCCGCCCATGCCAGAAGTTGCCGTCGGCGAGTTAACGACAGCGCCACCCCCAACGGACTTTGATGGGCGGGCGTCACCAATGCAAAGCGTCCCTGCGGGCAATCCCGCATCCCCGCCGCGACATTCAGCCCATCGGCATCGACCGGAATCGGCGCCAGCGTAATCCCCTCCTGCGTTATCACCGGGCGAATTAACGGAAAGCCGGGATCTTCCACCCACATGCTGTCTCCCGGCACAGACAATGTACGCAGGATTAGCCGCATAGAATCCGCATAACCGGAGGTAATAAATACCTGTTCCGGCAGACATTCAATGCTACGCGAAACCCGCAGGTAATCGACTATCGCCTGGCGCAAAATCGCCTCGCCGCAGACGTCGCCTAATGCCAGATCGAAGCGTGTCTGCGTGCGCAACCGACGCCCCATCACTCGCGCCCACTTCTCGCGTGGAAAGAGATCCAGCGCCGGTAACCCCATCTGAAAGGGTTTCGGCTCCGGACTTTCTCCGGCAAAAACAGCGGGTATCGGCGGCGCCGTCTCAAACCGTAGAGCGTTGCTCACAAACGTGCCTGCCTGGCCACGTCGCTCCAGCCAGCCCTGCGCCACCAGCTCGCCATAGGCATTTTCCACCGTGGCGCGAGAAACGCCCAGTTCCTGCGCCCACGTCCGACTGGAAGGCAAACGCGTTCCGGGCGCGAGTTCTCCTTGCTCAATGGCCGTTTTTAACTGACGAGCGATGTGCTGATAGCGCGGCATATGGTCTGCTTTTTCTGTAAAAATATGGCCCTCTTTTACAGACCATTATAGTGCTACAGTGCTCGTCATCAACACGAGGAGAAACATGATGACGACGTTACGCCAACCCTATTATGAACTGAGCCCGGAGGTTTATAGCGCTCTGGTGCAGGCGAAAAACGCGCTGGAAAAGAGCACGCTTGACCTCACTCTGATGGAGCTGATTTACCTACGTGTTTCGCAAATAAATGGTTGTGCATTTTGCCTGGAGATGCACAGTAAAGCGCTGCGTAAGGCTGGCGTGAATCAAGCTAAATTAGATGCGCTGGCAGGATGGCGGGTAAGTCACCATTTCAGCGAGCAAGAGTGCGCGGCGTTAGCCTGGGCGGAATCGGTGACGCACATTGCTGAAACCCACGCCGAAGATAATGTTTACCTGCCGCTGCTCGATCATTTCAGCGCGCGTGAAATCAGCGATCTGACCTTCTCCATCGGTTTAATGAACTGCTTTAACCGTCTGGCGATCGGTATGCGAATGTGACGCATTGTTGCCGGATGGCGCTGATGTCAGCCAACTCTGTTATGCGTGAACCTGCAGGCCGGATCGGGCGTTCACGCCGCCATCCGGCAAAAATTAGCCATGCCTCCCCTACCCCGCTGCGTTCATCAGCGGCGTTAAAATCAATCGAAAATTCCCATATCTTGTATGGTTGAATCTTAATTCAACTACATCTAGTATTTCCTGTATCAACACACGACAATCCGACGCGTTTCATCGCGCCGTTTTCTCATTTTAAATGGAAATACGAATCATGAGCATTACTATTTACACTCGCAATAACTGTGTTCAGTGCCACGCCACAAAGCGGGCGATGGAAAGCCGTGGATTTGAATTTGAGATGGTGAACGTCGATCTGGTGCCGGATGCAGCGGATACGCTCCGGGCGCAAGGGTTTCGTCAATTACCGGTGGTGATGGCGGGCGATTTGAGCTGGTCTGGCTTCCGTCCGGACATGATTAACCGTCTGCACCCGACACCCCACGCGGCAAACGCATGAGCGCGCTCGTCTACTTCTCCAGCAGCTCTGAAAATACGCACCGTTTTATGCAGCGTCTGGGGCTGCCCGCCACGCGTATTCCGCTCAATGAACGGGAGCGAATTCAGGTAGACGAACCGTACATTCTGGTTGTGCCGTCATACGGCGGCGGCGGGATGGCCGGTGCGGTGCCGCGACAGGTGATCCGCTTTTTAAATGATGAACACAACCGGGCGCGCATTCGCGGCGTCATCGCCTCCGGTAACCGCAATTTCGGCGATGCCTGGGGATGCGCTGGCGATGTGATAGCACAAAAATGCGGCGTCCCCTGGCTGTACCGCTTTGAGCTCATGGGCACACAACGCGACATCGATAACGTCCGAAAAGGAGTAAATGAATTTTGGCAACAACTATCCCGGAGCGCGTAATGCAGGAAACCATGGATTACCACGCCCTGAACGCGATGCTGAATCTTTATGATAAAGCAGGCCATATTCAGTTCGACAAGGACCAGCAGGCGATCGACGCCTTCTTTGCCGCCCACGTCCGCCCGCATTCCGTGACGTTTGCCAGCCAGCATGAACGTCTGGAGACGCTGGTTCGGGAAGGGTATTACGATGACGCTGTCCTCGCGCGTTACGACCGCGCCTTCGTCCTCCGCCTGTTCGAGCACGCCCACGCCAGCGGCTTTCGCTTCCAGACGTTTCTTGGCGCCTGGAAGTTCTATACCAGTTACACGCTGAAAACCTTCGACGGCAAACGTTATCTGGAACACTTTGAAGATCGGGTGACAATGGTGGCGTTGACGCTGGCGCAGGGTGACGAAACGCTGGCCACCCAACTGACCGATGAAATGCTTTCTGGTCGCTTTCAGCCCGCCACCCCGACTTTTTTAAATTGCGGTAAACAGCAGCGTGGGGAACTGGTCTCCTGCTTCCTGCTCCGTATCGAAGACAACATGGAGTCGATCGGGCGGGCGGTGAATTCGGCGCTGCAACTCTCCAAACGAGGCGGCGGCGTCGCGTTTTTACTCTCCAATCTGCGCGAGGCGGGCGCGCCGATCAAACGCATTGAGAATCAGTCTTCCGGCGTGATCCCGGTGATGAAAATGCTGGAAGACGCGTTTTCGTATGCCAACCAGCTTGGCGCGCGCCAGGGGGCCGGCGCGGTTTATCTCCATGCGCACCACCCGGATATTCTGCGTTTTCTGGATACCAAACGGGAAAATGCCGACGAAAAAATCCGGATCAAAACGCTCTCTCTCGGCGTGGTGATCCCGGATATCACCTTCCGGCTGGCGAAAGAAAACGCGCAAATGGCGCTCTTTTCGCCCTATGACGTACAACGACGCTACGGCAGACCGTTTGGCGATATCGCCATTAGCGAACGGTACGATGAATTAATTGCCGATCCGCACGTGCGTAAAACCTATATTAACGCCCGTGACTTTTTTCAAACACTGGCGGAGATTCAGTTCGAATCCGGGTATCCCTACATCATGTTTGAAGATACGGTAAACCGCGCGAATCCCATTGCTGGTCGCATTAATATGAGCAACCTGTGCTCGGAAATTTTACAGGTCAATAGCGCTTCCCGTTACGACGATAACCTTGACTATACCCACATCGGGCATGACATCTCCTGCAATCTCGGCTCGCTGAATATCGCTCACGTCATGGATTCACCGGACATTGGTCGTACCGTAGAAACCGCTATTCGCGGCCTGACGGCGGTGTCGGACATGAGCCATATACGCAGCGTACCCTCAATAGCCGCCGGTAATGCCGCCTCTCATGCCATCGGTCTGGGCCAGATGAATCTGCATGGCTATCTGGCGAGAGAAGGCATTGCCTACGGTTCGCCGGAGGCGTTGGATTTCACCAATCTCTATTTTTACACCATTACCTGGCATGCCGTGCATACTTCAATGCGGCTGGCCCGCGAACGCGGCAAAACCTTCGCCGGATTTGCGCAGTCGCGCTATGCCAGCGGCGACTATTTTACGCAGTATTTACAGGACGACTGGCAACCGAAAACAGCGAAAGTCAGGGCGCTATTTGCCCGCAGCGGCATTACCCTGCCCACACGAGAAATGTGGCTAAAGCTGCGCGACGATGTGATGCGCTATGGCATCTATAACCAAAATTTGCAGGCGGTGCCGCCGACCGGTTCGATTTCTTACATTAATCATGCGACCTCCAGCATTCATCCGATTGTAGCCAAAATTGAGATTCGCAAAGAGGGCAAAACCGGGCGTGTGTATTACCCCGCGCCGTTTATGACCAATGAAAACCTGGACATGTATCAGGATGCTTACGATATCGGTCCGGAAAAAATTATTGATACCTATGCCGAGGCCACGCGCCACGTCGATCAAGGACTGTCGCTCACCCTGTTTTTCCCCGATACCGCCACGACCCGCGATATCAACAAAGCGCAGATCTATGCCTGGCGAAAAGGTATTAAGTCACTGTATTACATCCGGCTTCGCCAGTTGGCGCTGGAAGGTACTGAAATTGAAGGCTGCGTATCCTGCGCGCTATAAGGAAAGCCATATGAAATTATCTCGTATTAGCGCCATCAACTGGAACAAGATCCAGGACGACAAAGATCTGGAGGTGTGGAACCGGCTGACCAGTAACTTCTGGCTGCCGGAAAAAGTGCCGTTATCGAATGATATTCCGGCCTGGCAGACGCTGAGCGCCGCCGAACAGCAGCTCACCATTCGCGTGTTTACGGGACTTACGCTGCTCGACACTATCCAGAACATCGCAGGCGCGCCGTCGTTAATGGCAGATGCCATCACGCCGCATGAAGAGGCAGTGCTGTCGAACATCAGCTTTATGGAAGCGGTACACGCCCGCTCTTACAGTTCTATTTTTTCCACGCTGTGCCAGACGAAAGAGGTTGATGCCGCCTACGCCTGGAGCGAAGAAAACCCGCCGCTTCAGCGTAAGGCGCAGATTATTTTGGCTCATTACGTCAGCGATGAACCGCTAAAGAAAAAAATTGCCAGCGTCTTTTTAGAGTCTTTTCTGTTCTATTCCGGCTTCTGGCTGCCAATGTATTTCTCCAGCCGCGGTAAGCTCACGAACACTGCCGACCTGATTCGTTTAATCATTCGCGATGAAGCGGTTCACGGTTATTATATTGGCTATAAGTATCAGATAGCGCTACAAAAACTATCGGCAATCGAGCGTGAAGAGTTAAAGCTTTTCGCGCTGGATTTGTTGATGGAACTGTACGACAACGAAATCCGCTACACAGAAGCATTATATGCGGAAACCGGCTGGGTTAACGACGTCAAAGCCTTCTTGTGCTACAACGCCAATAAAGCCTTAATGAACCTGGGTTATGAGGCGTTATTTCCGCCGGAGATGGCAGACGTGAATCCCGCAATCCTTGCTGCGCTCTCGCCGAATGCCGACGAAAATCATGATTTCTTTTCCGGATCAGGTTCATCTTATGTGATGGGGAAAACAGTCGAAACCGAAGACGAAGACTGGAATTTTTAACCTTGCGGGCATGGGAAATAACGTTACATTTTCCATGCCTTTATTTCAAGCAATAGGGAGTCAAATCGCGCAAATATTACAACATGTCCTACACTCAATACGAGTGACATTATTCACCTGGATTCCCCCAATTCAGGTGGATTTTTGCTGGTTGTTCCAAAAAATATCTCTTCCTCCCCATTCGCGTTCAGCCCTTATATCATGGGAAATCACAGCCAATAGCACCTCGCAATATTCATGCCAGAAGCAAATTCAGGGTTGTCTCAGATTCTGAGTATGTTAGGGTAGAAAAAGGTAACTATTTCTATCAGGTAACATATCGACATAAGTAAATAACAGGAATCATTCTATTGCATGGCAATTAAATTAGAAGTGAAGAATCTGTATAAAATATTTGGAGAGCATCCGCAGCGTGCCTTCAAATATATTGAAAAGGGACTATCGAAAGAGCAAATACTGGAAAAAACGGGGCTATCGCTTGGCGTTAAAGACGCCAGTCTGGCCATTGAAGAAGGCGAGATATTTGTCATCATGGGATTATCCGGTTCGGGTAAATCCACAATGGTACGCCTTCTCAATCGCCTGATTGAACCCACCCGCGGACAGGTACTGATCGACGGCGTTGATATTGCCAAAATATCAGACGCTGAGCTTCGCGAGGTGCGCAGGAAAAAGATTGCGATGGTCTTCCAGTCATTTGCGCTCATGCCGCATATGACCGTGCTGGATAATACGGCATTCGGTATGGAATTAGCGGGCATCGCGGCGCAAGAGCGTCGCGAAAAAGCGCTGGACGCCTTGCGTCAGGTGGGGCTTGAGAATTACGCTCACGCCTACCCGGATGAACTTTCCGGTGGGATGCGTCAGCGTGTTGGGCTTGCCCGCGCGCTGGCAATCAACCCTGATATCTTATTAATGGATGAAGCGTTTTCCGCCCTCGATCCATTAATTCGTACCGAAATGCAGGATGAGCTGGTGAAATTACAGGCGAAACATCAGCGCACCATTGTCTTTATTTCCCACGATCTTGATGAGGCTATGCGTATTGGCGACAGGATTGCCATTATGCAAAATGGCGAGGTCGTACAGGTTGGTACGCCGGATGAGATCCTGAATAATCCGGCAAATGATTATGTCCGCACGTTCTTCCGTGGCGTGGATATTAGTCAGGTCTTTAGCGCCAAAGATATTGCCCGTCGCAGTCCGGTCGGATTAATTCGTAAAACGCCAGGTTTTGGTCCCCGTTCGGCACTGAAATTATTACAGGACGAAGACCGTGAATATGGTTACGTCATTGAGCGTGGCAATAAATTCGTGGGCGTCGTGTCCATCGACTCATTAAAAGCGGCATTAAGCCAGGCGCAAGGGATTGAAGCGGCGCTTATCGACGACCCTTTAGTCGTTGATGCGCAAACCCCACTCAGCGAGTTGCTCTCTCACGTCGGCCAGGCGCCCTGCGCGGTGCCGGTTGTCGATGAAGAACACCAGTATGTTGGCATTATTTCAAAACGTATGTTGCTACAGGCTTTAGATCGCGAGGGGGGTAACAATGGCTGATCAAACGAATCCGTGGGATACCGCACAGGTGGCCGATACTACGACGCAAACGGCTGATGCCTGGGGAACACCGGCAGGCGTAGCCACGGACGGCGGCAGTACCGACTGGTTGAACAGCGCGCCCGCGCCAGCCCCTGAACACTTTTCTCTTCTGGCCCCGTTCCATAAAACGCTGATCCCACTGGATAGCTGGGTCACAGAGGGAATCGACTGGGTCGTCACCCATTTCCGTCCCCTTTTTCAGGGGATTCGTGTGCCGGTGGATTACATCCTTAACGGCTTTCAGCAACTGCTGCTGGGAATGCCCGCCCCTGTGGCGATTATTCTCTTTGCGCTGATTGCCTGGCAGGTTTCCGGTGTGGGCATGGGGATCGCGGCGCTGATATCGCTGATCGCCATCGGCGCGATCGGCGCCTGGTCGCAGGCGATGATTACCCTGGCGCTGGTGCTGACCGCCCTGTTGTTCTGCGTCGTGATCGGATTACCGATGGGAATCTGGCTGGCGCGCAGCCCGCGCGCGGCCAAAATAGTTCGTCCGCTGCTGGATGCGATGCAGACCACGCCCGCGTTTGTCTATCTGGTGCCGATTGTCATGTTATTCGGCATCGGTAACGTGCCGGGCGTGGTGGTGACGATTATTTTTGCTCTACCGCCGATTGTACGCCTGACGATCCTGGGTATTAACCAGGTGCCTGCCGACTTAATTGAAGCGTCGCGCTCGTTCGGCGCCAGCCCGCGCCAAATGTTGTTCAAAGTGCAACTACCGCTGGCGATGCCCACCATTATGGCAGGCGTTAATCAGACGCTGATGCTGGCTCTCTCAATGGTCGTCATCGCCTCGATGATTGCGGTCGGTGGGCTTGGCCAGATGGTACTACGCGGCATTGGTCGTCTTGATATGGGGCTGGCAACCGTCGGCGGCGTCGGCATTGTGATTCTCGCCATCATTCTGGACCGTCTGACGCAGGCCGTCGGGCGCGACTCGCGTAGCCGCGGTAACCGTCGCTGGTATACCACCGGTCCTGTTGGGCTAATCACCCGCCCTTTCGTTAAGTAACTCTCCTGACGCCCGGTGACATTGCGCTTACCGGGCTTACAACTCCCTACCATAATTAAAGGAACAACGATGCGACATACCGTGATATTTGCCTCAGCGTTTGCCACCCTTGTCACCGCCAGCGCTTTCGCTGCCGACCTGCCTGGCAAAGGCATTACCGTTCAACCTATCCAAAGCACGATTTCTGAAGAGTCCTTCCAGACGTTACTGGTCAGCCGGGCGCTGGAAAAGTTGGGTTATACCGTAAATAAGCCGAGTGAAGTCGATTACAACGTAGGCTATACCTCCATCGCCTCTGGCGATGCGACGTTTACCGCCGTGAACTGGCAGCCGCTGCATGATGATATGTATGCCGCAGCAGGCGGAGACAACAAGTTTTACCGCGAGGGCGTCTTCGTCTCCGGCGCTGCGCAGGGCTATCTGATCGATAAAAAAACCGCCGAGCAGTACAACATCACCAATATCGCTCAGCTAAAAGATCCGAAAATCGCCAAAATCTTCGATACCAATGGCGACGGAAAAGCGGACATGATGGGCTGCTCGCCGGGCTGGGGCTGCGAAGCCGTGATCAATCACCAGAATAAAGCGTTTGATCTGCAAAAAACCGTTGAGGTCAGCCACGGTAACTATGCGGCGATGATGGCTGATACCATTACCCGTTTTAAAGAAGGCAAGCCGGTGCTGTATTACACCTGGACCCCGTACTGGGTGAGCGACGTAATGAAGCCGGGTAAAGATGTCGTCTGGCTACAGGTGCCGTTCTCCTCCCTGCCGGGCGAACAGAAAAATATTGATACTAAACTGCCGAACGGCGCGAACTATGGGTTCCCGGTTAATACTATGCATATTGTCGCCAATAAGGCATGGGCGGAGAAAAACCCGGCGGCGGCGAAACTGTTCGCCATCATGAAGCTGCCGCTGGCGGATATCAACGCGCAGAACGCCATGATGCATGCCGGTAAATCGTCTGAAGCCGATGTTCAGGGCCACGTGGACGGCTGGATCAACGCCCACCAGCAGCAGTTTGACGGCTGGGTGAAAGAAGCGCTGGCCGCGCAGAAATAAGATCGTTTTTTATGCCGGATAAAGCGCAGTTCATGCGCCGCTATCCGGCCTATTCAATCTCTCCTCAAAGCGCACGATTCATCACGTCACCGTTCCCCTTTATTCATCAACATCCGCTATGATTGTTTTCCCAGGAAATAATTATCTGAATCACGATTACCATAATGACGAAACCCACTCATGAGCTTAGCCCGGCGCTGATCGTTTTAATGTCTGTGGCCACGGGTCTGGCGGTCGCCAGCAACTACTATGCCCAGCCGCTGCTTGATACCATCGCGCATCACTTTTCGCTTTCCGCCAGCTCCGCAGGGTTTATCGTTACCGCCGCGCAGTTGGGCTATGCCGCTGGCCTGTTGTTTCTGGTGCCGCTCGGCGACATGTTTGAACGCCGAACGCTGATTGTCTCCATGACGTTGCTGGCGGCTGGCGGAATGCTGATCACCGCCAGCAGTCAGTCGCTTAGCATGATGATACTCGGAACGGCCTTAACCGGACTGTTCTCCGTGGTGGCGCAGATTCTGGTTCCGCTGGCCGCCACACTTGCGACGCCCGCCACCCGCGGTAAAGTGGTCGGCACCATTATGAGCGGCCTGTTGCTGGGGATCCTGCTGGCGCGAACGGTCGCCGGACTGCTGGCAAACCTCGGCGGTTGGCGCACCGTATTTTGGGTAGCGTCGGCGCTGATGGCGCTGATGGCCGTCGCGTTATGGCGCGGACTGCCAAAGCTCAAATCCGACACCCATCTTAACTACCCGCAACTGTTGGGTTCTGTATTCAGCCTGTTTATTCACGATAAGCTGCTGCGTACCCGCGCACTGCTGGGCTGTCTGACCTTTGCTAATTTCAGCATCCTCTGGACATCAATGGCCTTTTTGCTCGCCGCGCCGCCGTTTAGCTACTCCGAGGGGATGATTGGCCTGTTTGGCCTGGCGGGGGCCGCCGGCGCTTTAGGCGCGCGTCCGGCTGGCGGATTTGCCGATAAAGGTAAATCTCACCTCACCACCACGTTCGGCTTACTGCTGCTGTTACTCTCCTGGCTGGCTATCTGGCTTGGGCACACCTCGGTACTGGCGCTGATTATTGGCATTCTGGTACTGGACCTCACCGTTCAGGGGGTACATATCACCAATCAGACGGTCATCTATCGTTTGCATCCGGATGCGCGTAACCGGCTCACCGCCGGCTATATGACCAGCTACTTTATCGGTGGCGCCGCGGGGTCGCTGATTTCCGCCTCCGCCTGGCAACATGCCGGCTGGGCCGGCGTTTGTCTGGCGGGTGTCACGGTAGCCTTACTTAATTTACTGGTCTGGTGGCGAGGTTTTCACCGACAGGAAGCCGTAAATTAAGCGGATAGTGAGCGTTTACCTTTGTTTAAGCTCCTTAGGGTGTTAAGGAGCTCCCCAGTCTGTTAAGGTTATGCTATTCATTTATCATGGTTATTTTTATACCGGTGAAGAATAATATAATTCTATGGAAAGCCCTGCATCCCCATCTGCTCCCAGGCCAATAGCGCCCGTTCAAGGATTCGAAGGTCGTTCACCGATAGCTATCCGTGATATTCCGGTGGCTTTTGCATCGGGTTGTAAGGCCGTTTACCCGGCTTTCGCCCCTCCCGCTTATCGTTCTCTCCTGATTTTTTCATGCAGGCACTCACGCTTTTCTCGTCATTCCTGGATTTGCCGCAGGCGGCGCTTTACCGGGCCCAATGTTCCCGCTGGCGTCTCAGTCTGCGTATCATTGGTTGCTTTATAGCCTGAAAGAATGATTTTGTATTAATAATACATTTACTTTATTTGTCACTGTCGTTACTATATCGGCTGAAATTAATGAGGTCATGCCCAAATGGATAGTTCGTTTACGCCCATTGAACAAATGCTAAAATTTCGCGCCAGCCGTCACGAAGACTTTCCTTACCAGGAAATTCTTTTGACTCGTCTTTGTATGCACATGCAAGGCAAGCTCCTGGAAAACCGCAATAAAATGCTGAAGGCTCAAGGGATTAACGAGACGTTGTTTATGGCGTTGATTACGCTGGAGTCTCAGGAAAACCACAGTATTCAGCCGTCTGAATTAAGCTGCGCGCTGGGTTCATCTCGCACCAATGCGACACGCATTGCAGATGAGCTGGAAAAACGCGGCTGGATTGAGCGTCGTGAGAGCGATAACGACCGCCGTTGCCTGCATCTGCAATTAACGGAGAAAGGTCAGGCATTTTTGCAAGAAGTGCTTCCGCCTCAGCATCATTGTCTGCATCAACTCTGGTCATCACTTAGCACAGCCGAAAAAGATCAACTTGAGCACATCACTCGTAAACTCCTGACGCGTCTTGATCAAATGGAGCAGGAAGGCACTGTTCTTGAGGCGCTGCGCTAAAGCGCCGACCCGCTCAAAAATCCAGATTAATAACAGGAAAGCGGACAGGCCGGCACGCATTACTGCTGGCCTTTCTGACAACAGGTCGGCTCAGCCGATGTGAATAATAAGATCGTGGAGAACAACATGAGCGCAAATGCGGAGATCCAAACCCCGCAGCAACCGGCTAAGAAGAAAGGCAAGCGCAAAACAGCGCTGCTACTTCTTACCTTGCTCTTTGTTATTATTGCCGTGGCATATGGAATTTATTGGTTTTTAGTATTGCGTCATATTGAAGAGACAGATGATGCTTACGTGGCAGGGAACCAGGTTCAAATCATGGCGCAGGTGTCAGGCAGCGTGACGAAAGTCTGGGCTGATAACACCGACTTTGTAAAAGAGGGCGATGTTCTGGTCACGCTCGATCAGACTGACGCCAAACAAGCGTTTGAAAAAGCCAAAACGGCGCTGGCCTCCAGCGTGCGCCAGACGCACCAGTTGATGATTAACAGCAAGCAGTTGCAGGCGAATATCGACGTGCAAAAAACCGCCCTGGCGCAAGCGCAAAGCGACCTTAACCGTCGTGTGCCGCTGGGTAACGCCAATCTTATTGGCCGTGAAGAGCTGCAACACGCCCGCGATGCCGTCGCCAGCGCGCAGGCACAGCTGGATGTCGCCATTCAACAGTACAATGCCAACCAGGCAATGATACTCAACAGTAATCTGGAAGATCAGCCTGCGGTTCAACAAGCGGCGACCGAAGTGCGTAACGCCTGGCTGGCGCTGGAGCGTACTCGCATCGTCAGTCCAATGACCGGTTATGTTTCCCGCCGCGCCGTCCAGCCTGGCGCGCAAATCAGTCCCACCACGCCGCTGATGGCCGTGGTGCCTGCAACCGATCTGTGGGTGGACGCTAACTTTAAAGAGACCCAATTAGCGAATATGCGCATTGGGCAGCCAGTGACGGTGATTACTGATATTTATGGCGACGACGTAAAATACACCGGTAAAGTCGTCGGTCTGGATATGGGAACAGGCAGCGCCTTCTCCCTGCTGCCCGCGCAAAATGCGACGGGTAACTGGATTAAAGTGGTTCAACGTCTGCCGGTACGCGTCGAACTTGACGCCCGCCAGTTAGAACAACATCCGCTGCGTATTGGTTTATCGACGCTGGTCACCGTGGATACCGCTAATCGCGACGGTCAGGTACTGGCCAGCCAGGTACGAACGACGCCGGTTGCCGAAAGTAACGCACGCGAAATTAATCTCGCGCCGGTCAATAAACTGATCGACGACATCGTACAGGCTAACGCGGGTTAATCCTGAGGTGCGTGTGATGCAACAGCAAAAACCGCTGGAAGGCGCGCAGCTCGTCATCATGACGATCGCACTGTCGCTGGCGACATTCATGCAGGTGCTGGACTCCACCATTGCCAACGTGGCGATTCCGACCATCGCCGGGAACCTGGGTTCTTCCCTAAGCCAGGGGACATGGGTTATCACCTCTTTCGGGGTGGCGAACGCTATCTCGATTCCCTTAACCGGCTGGCTGGCGAAACGTTTTGGCGAAGTCAAACTGTTCATGTGGTCGACGGTCGCCTTTGCCGCGGCTTCCTGGGCCTGTGGCGTATCCAGCAGTCTGAATATGCTTATCTTCTTCCGCGTGGTGCAGGGCGTGGTCGCCGGGCCGCTGATTCCGCTCTCGCAAAGCCTGTTGCTGAATAACTATCCGCCTGCAAAGCGCTCCATTGCGCTGGCGCTCTGGTCAATGACCGTCATTGTCGCGCCGATTTGCGGCCCGATTCTGGGGGGCTATATCAGTGATAATTACCACTGGGGATGGATTTTCTTCATCAACGTGCCGATTGGCATCGCCGTCGTCCTGATGACGTTACACACGCTGCGTGGACGTGAAACGCATACCGAACGGCGACGTATTGACGCCGTCGGGCTGGCGCTACTGGTGATTGGCATCGGCAGCCTGCAAATTATGCTCGATCGCGGTAAAGAGCTGGACTGGTTCTCCTCGCAGGAAATTATCATCCTGACCGTGGTCGCCGTCATCGCCATCAGTTTCCTGATCGTCTGGGAACTGACCGACGATCACCCTATCGTCGATCTTTCTCTTTTTAAATCGCGTAACTTCACGATTGGCTGCTTGTGCATCAGCCTTGCCTATATGCTCTATTTCGGCGCCATTGTTCTACTGCCGCAGCTTTTGCAAGAGGTGTACGGCTATACCGCAACGTGGGCAGGTCTGGCGTCGGCGCCAGTCGGCATTATTCCGGTAATTTTGTCGCCGATTATCGGACGCTTCGCGCATAAACTGGATATGCGCAGGCTGGTCACGTTCAGCTTCATTATGTACGCCGTCTGTTTTTACTGGCGCGCCTGGACGTTCGAACCGGGTATGGATTTCGGCGCTTCCGCATGGCCGCAGTTTATTCAGGGATTTGCCGTCGCCTGCTTCTTTATGCCGCTGACCACCATTACGCTCTCCGGGTTACCGCCAGAACGGCTGGCAGCGGCATCAAGCCTGTCGAACTTCACGCGAACGCTGGCAGGTTCAATTGGCACCTCGATTACCACCACTATGTGGACCGATCGTGAGTCGCTACACCATGCTCAGCTCACGGAGTCGGTTACGGCGTATAATCCAAACGCTCAGGCTATGTACGATAAACTGGAAGGCTTAGGGATGACGCACCAACAGGCGTCAGGCTGGATAGCCCAGCAAATCACGAATCAGGGGCTGATTATTTCCGCCAACGAAATCTTCTGGATGTCGGCGGGGATCTTCCTGGTGCTGCTCGGCCTGGTGTGGTTCGCCAAACCGCCCTTCGGTGCGGGCGGCGGCGGTGGCGGCGCGCACTAACTATCTGATAAAAGGGATCTGCGGATCCCTTTTTTAGTAGACCAACAATCAGAAGAAATATTTGAATCTCAGACGCCCGCCGTAACGCGCATCTTCACTGTTATCGCCATTATTCGGATTGGCCTCTACCCATGAAGCATAGGCACCGAGGTAGATGTTAAAGTTTTTCATATCCATCACGTTGGGGAATAAATATGAGGCATGAATAGTGTGAATGTCATAATTGCCGGGATCGGTGATCCAACAATCGTCCTCACAAACGGCATCAATATTGGTAGCATTGAAGGCTTCGATTTTGTTATGCGCATAGATATAACCCAGTTCAAATCGATGCCACAGCGCATTCACCCCAGCGGTAAAATCTGTCTCATCGGTCGCATCCATATAGGCGGTATTCAGGTTAATCACTGCGCCATCTTCCGGGTCAGTTTTTTGACCATTCCAGGTCATGGTAAAACCATAGCCCGTACGATCTGACTGATCGATCCACTTCCCATTCTCATAATAGCCATAGGCGTTGTTAACGACGTTACTTTCCATCGCTATCGCCGTTGAAAAACGCCCGTTTTGCCAGGCGATAACCGGACGGACGTAAGCCACGTTTTTATCGTTGGTTAAATCCATTCCGTGGTACTGCTTCTCTGTATATAACGTACTGCCATTTTCCAGCAATGTGTTAACTTCGAAATACCAGTTGTCGATGGTTTTGCTCAGCAGGAAGTTACCCCCACTGTCGCTACGTCCCCGTCCTTCTTTCATCATATAGATATAGCCGTAACCGTCACTGTAAAGATCGTTCGCTGTATTCCCCGAATATTCAATAAACGTATCCTGATTCAGCGGGAACATATCGTAGGCTTCAAAACGACCAACCTTAATTTTCCAGTCATTCTCACGACCAAAGAAGAAAACGGCATCATCAAGGTTCATTTTTCCGGTCAGGTCCGCCAGAGGCTGTACAGAGAATCCGGCAAAATTACCGTTGTCCAGTCGCTGGTAGCCATCAAAGCCCAGCAACAAGCGCCCGTTAATATCCCAGCGTTCATTGGTTCCTGATGCCCAATCTTTATTCGCTGACGTTCTCATCGAGGTCAGGCTACCGGAACGGCTTGCCGCATCCATATTAAATTCGACATCGCCATAGAACTTAATATCGCTGAATCCGGATAAGGTCAGCTTCGGCGGCGTTTTATCTGCTGCAATGGGCTCGGCGGACTGGACATTCACCGTCGGCGTAGCGGCGACCTGCTGCTGTTTCAACGAGCGAATTTGCGCCTCGGCATCGGATGCCCGTTTTTCAGCATTAACAACACGTTGCTCCAGTTCAGCCAGACGCTGCTCAATAGTGATATTATTCGCTGCCCAAAGGTTATGAGAAAAGCAAGCACCGATCATCAGCGCCAAATATTTAGCCTTCATTTTTTATCCCTTAAGTTTGATGTATACCAGATAAGATTTGCTAAAAACCCCATCGACCGGCTATTAGTAGAGTCTTGTTATTACCTGGATATCTGGCGCATTCCATTATGTTTTTCTATTAATTATTTATGATTTTTAGTTTATGTGATCAATACACTCTGGCATCGTGAGTTATCCGCCTTTTCTGTTTACCAGATCACATTTTATTATTTAACAGGCCAGGCATTACTTAATTTAAAATGTATTCTCGCCGCAAATATAATAAACGCAAATTATATTAAGCAATAAAAAACCCCGGCCATAGACCGAGGTTAATTTAAATACTGGAAACGCTTACCAATAAGACTAAATATGCAGTTCCTGCAGTTTTTCTTTCGGCAGCGCCAGCTCTTTATTGCTGTTCACGCGCACATCACACTCCAGAATATGACGGGCAATGTCCTGCGCTTCACTGAGCGAGTGCATCTGATACGTACCGCACTGGTAAACGTTCAGCTCCGGGATCTGGTTTTGATCCTGCACTTTCAGCACATCCGCCATCGCCGCTTTCCAGGCGTCGGCAACACGCTGCTCGTCCGGCGTGCCAATCAGGCTCATGTAAAAGCCGGTGCGGCAGCCCATCGGCGAGATATCGATAATCTCAACGCCGTTACCGTTGAGGTGGTCGCGCATAAAGCCAGCAAACAGATGCTCAAGCGTATGAATCCCTTTTTCCGGCATCACTTCTTTGTTCGGAATGCAAAAACGCAGATCAAACACGGTGATTGCGTCGCCATGCGGGGTGTTCATCGTTTTTGCAACCCGGACCGCCGGCGCTTGCATCCGGGTATGATCGACTGCGAAGCTATCTAATAATGGCATTTAGTCACCTCCGATAATTTTTTAAAAATAAACTGAACTCTTTGTTCCGGGGCGAGTCTGAGTATATGAAAGACGCGCATTTGTTATCATCATCCCTGTTTTCAGCGATGAAATTTTGGCCACTCCGTGAGTGGCCTTTTTCTTTTGGGTCAGGCGTGTTTCGCAAGCCACGCGGCAAACGGCTCGGTATCCGCCGCCTCAATCTCCTGCTGACGACGTACTGAAGCGTCACGTTCAGCAATAAACTCTTCTTCCTGTAAAATCTCCAGCGGCTCTTCGCGTAACAGATTACGGTAAGCCTCACCGAACGCTTTCCCGGTGCCGCCAATGCCTTCATCAATCATAGACCGTAGGATCCGGGCGGAGAATGTCAGTTCAGGATTATCAAAGCAGGCGACCAACTCATCACACACCTTTTGATACTCTTCTCCCCCGTGGATACTGTCCAGCGTTTGCGCCACGCGTTTCAGATCGCGGAAGAGATCTTTCCCTACTTTGGGCAGCGGGAACTGCGCAGTTTCACAGCCAATGCCTAACGTCAGGCCCGGCTTACGCCCTTCCAGAATAACGCGATTCCAGTTAGTACGCGTACATAACAGCTCATCGCTACTCATTTCCGGCGCATCGGCCAATACGCACCAGACCATAAACAGATCGAGGAAGCGCACCTGTTGCTCGTCTACGCCGATCGGTGAGAACGGGTTAATATCGAGAGAACGAACTTCAATATACTCAATACCACCACGCAGAAGCGCGTCAGAAGGCGATTCGCCGCTGCGCGTCACGCGCTTGGGACGAATGGGTGCGTACAGCTCATTTTCAATTTGCAGAACGTTGCTGTTAATCTGTAGCCGCTTACCGTCTTTTTCCACACCAATCCGCGCGTACTCCTCGGAAGGGGTTTTAATCGCCCGCTTCAGACCTGCCACATACTCATGCAAATCGTTAAACGTAATTCCGAGATTGCTTTGCGACTTATTGGTATAGCCCAAATCACTCAAACGCAGCGACGTCGCATACGGCAGGTAGTACATACCGCAGTCCGTTTTTTCAAACGGTAATGTGGTTGGCTTTCCTTGCAGGAAAGAGGAACAAATGGCCGGAGACGCGCCAAACAGATAGGGGATGACCCAGCCAAAACGGTAATAGTTGCGAATCAGACGAAAATAGCCGGCAGAAATTTTTTCTTTTGCCGCTTCGCCTTCCGTAACGCCGCATTTCGCCTGCCAGAACGCCATCGGTAATGAAAAATTGTAATGTACGCCGGAGATGGTTTGCATCAAGGCGCCATAACGATTTTTCAGCCCTTCGCGATAGAGCGTCTTAAAGCGCCCGGTATTGGATGTGCCGTACTGCGCCAGCTCTATGTCCTGCCCTTCCGCAATATAGCAGGGCATACTTAATGGCCACATCCGCTCATCGCCCAGTTTCCTGGCCGTATACCGATGGAGATCGCGCATAAAGGTGAGCATATGCTGGATATCGCCATCGACTGGCGTAATAAACTCCAGTAGGGCTTCCGCAAAATCCGTGGTAATCCATTTATGGGTCAGCGCTGAACCTAACGCTTCAGGATGACCTGTTGTCGCCAGCGTGCCATCAGCATTGACACGCAGCGTTTCGCGCTCTAACCCGCGCTGTATCCCCTTTAACGCCTGAGGATGTTTTTCCAGCCAGGCCAGAGCCTGTGATACGTCCGGGATCAAATTGACCTCCCGCCTGTCCAAATCGTTTTAATAAGCATAACTGTAATGGCGGCCATACATGCCAAACCTACAATTATTACCACCACATCATGCCCTGAACCGTCGCCGCTGCGAGCGCAACATAGCGCAGCGCCTTACCAAGACACAAAAAAAAGATCGTCCGCCCCCACGGGATGCGCATCCATCCCGCTAACAGGCACAACAAATCACCGATAACCGGCATCCAGCTTAATAATAGTGTGGCTGCGCCATAACGCTTTAGCCAGCCAGTCGCTTTTTCCTGCCAGCGCGACGTTTTGCGCAGTGGAAAGAAACGCCCAAGAATAACGTTAGTTACCCCTCCAAGGCTATTACCCATTGTTGCTGTTAAGACTAAGACCCAGGGATGACTGACGCCGGAGACCAGCATAGCAACCAAAACCACCTCAGAATTACCGGGTAACAGCGTCGCGCTGAGAAAACTACTGGCAAACAGAGACAGGAGCGACAGTCCGTCACTCACAATAGTCGGACATCCACGGCATCCATTCCCGCCGCCCGCGCCGCCTGTAAACCAAAATCGGCATCTTCAAATACCACGCACTGCGTCGGCATGACGCCCATCCGCTGGGCGCACAGTAGGAAGGTGTCAGGCGCAGGTTTGTGATGCTGTACGTGATCTGCCGCCACAACCGCATCAAAATAACGACGCAGCCCCAGATGCGCTAACAGGGCTTCCGCGATAGCGCTTTCGCTACCGGTACCGACCGACATGGGACGCCGCCCATGCCACGCTTTAACCACCTCAACCAGCGGCAGCGGTTCTACGCAGTCCAGCAGGATGCTTTTTACCGCGTCGGTTTTCTCACGCGCCAGTGACAGGGGATCAAGATCGGCATGGTTAAGCTCAATGATTGACTGGGCGATAAGCCAGGTTGGCGAACCGTTAAGCGCGACCATTGCCTGTTCATCAAAACGAAGACCATAGCGCCCCAAAACCTCACGCCACGCTTTGCGATGCGTGGGTTCGGTATCCAGGAGAGTACCGTCCATATCAAAAATCAAACCAGCATAACGTGCGTACATCGTGTTCTCGCAAACCGAATAACCAGACAGTACTTTATCGCAATTGGTTGATTTTGTCGCTAATAGAGATGAAGAGGTATATTCAGGATAAGGGGAAAAGCGATTGCAGGGCAGTGACGTATCCGGGAGGATTATTCACCTTATGGGCCGTTGCTGACGCAACGTTATCCTTCTGATACCAGCGGTGATTACCGCTATCTTATCTGCATCTTCATCGCTGAAAGTATGGAGAATAAAGTATGGAGAATATGGTGCATCCGGGAGGATTCGAACCTCCGACCGCTCGGTTCGTAGCCGAGTACTCTATCCAGCTGAGCTACGGATGCATCGGGAAACTTACTTTACTGCAGATTTTGATACCGCGGGAAAGCCGTATCAAGTAAGGGATGGTGCATCCGGGAGGATTCGAACCTCCGACCGCTCGGTTCGTAGCCGAGTACTCTATCCAGCTGAGCTACGGATGCATCGGAAAACTTGCTTTACTGCCGATATTGATACCGCGGTGAAAGCCGTATCAAGTAAGAGATGGTGCATCCGGGAGGATTCGAACCTCCGACCGCTCGGTTCGTAGCCGAGTACTCTATCCAGCTGAGCTACGGATGCATCGGGAAACTTACTTTACTGCAGATTTTGATACCGCGGGAAAGCCGTATCAAGTAAGAGATGGTGCATCCGGGAGGATTCGAACCTCCGACCGCTCGGTTCGTAGCCGAGTACTCTATCCAGCTGAGCTACGGATGCAAATGGCGGTGAGGCGGGGATTCGAACCCCGGATGCAGCTTTTGACCGCATACTCCCTTAGCAGGGGAGCGCCTTCAGCCTCTCGGCCACCTCACCACACGCCTCTTACGAGTGCTTCGAAGAACTTGTTCTGCTCATCGTCGCTGCGTGGCGCACATATTACTTTCTGGGACTTATAAGTCAAACAATTTTTCCAGAGCTTTTATCGTTTGCACACTTCACGCTCAATTAGTCTGTAAAAAAGCCAAAAAGAGTGTTTTATCAACAGATAATTTGATGACACGCTGGCCGCCAAAAGCGCACCATATCAACAATGAGGTTGAAAAAAGTCATGAAGGGACAACGCGGGCGAGCGAGAAGAGAGGCTGCGTCTCACCCGAAAAGTGAGACGCGAAAACCTTAGTAACTGGACTGCTGGGATTTTTCAGCCTGGATACGCTGGTAGATCTCTTCACGATGGACAGAAACTTCTTTCGGGGCGTTCACGCCAATACGCACCTGGTTGCCCTTCACCCCTAAAACTGTCACGGTGACCTCATCGCCAATCATGAGGGTCTCACCAACTCGACGAGTCAGAATCAGCATTCTTTGCTCCTTGAAAGATTAAAAGAGTCGGGTCTCTCTGTATCCCGGCATTATCCATCATATAACGCCAAAAAGTAAGCGATGACAAACACCTTAGGTGTAAGCAGTCATGGCATTACATTCTGTTAAACCTAAGTTTAGCCGATATACAAAACTTCAACCTGACTTTATCGTTGTCGATAGCGTTGACGTAAACGCCGCAGCACGGGCTGCGGCGCCAACGAACGCTTATAATTATTGCAATTTTGCGCTGACCCAGCCTTGTACACTGGCTAACGCTGCAGGCAGAGCTGCCGCATCCGTACCACCGGCTTGCGCCATGTCCGGACGACCGCCACCCTTACCGCCCACCTGCTGAGCGACCATACCAATCAATTCCCCTGCTTTAACCCGGTCGGTCACATCCTTCGACACGCCCGCAATCAGAGAAACCTTACCTTCAACAACCGTTGCCAGTACGATAACGGTAGACCCCAGTTGATTTTTCAGATCATCAACCATGGTTCGCAGCATTTTCGGCTCAATACCAGCAAGCTCGCTGACCAGGAGCTTCACGCCGTTGAGATTGACCGCTTTACTGGAAAGATTTGCACTCTCCTGCGCTGCGGCCTGGTCCTTCAACTGCTGCAACTCTTTTTCCAGCTGACGTGTACGTTCCAGTACGGCACGCACTTTGTCGCCCAGATTCTGGCTGTCGCCCTTCAGCAGATGCGCAATATCGTTTAAGCGATCGCTTTGCGCGTGAACGGTGGCCATAGCGCCTTCACCGGTTACCGCCTCAATACGACGAATGCCCGCTGCGGTGCCGGACTCAGAGATAATACGGAATAGACCGATATCACCGGTACGACTGGCGTGAGTACCGCCGCACAGTTCGGTAGAGAAATCGCCCATGCTCAGAACGCGTACACGTTCGTCATATTTCTCGCCAAACAGCGCCATGGCGCCTTTCGCCTTCGCCGCTTCGAGATCCATGATGTTCGTTTCAATCGGCAGGTTGCGACGGATTTGCGCATTCACCAAATCTTCAACCTGACGAATCTCCGACGGCTTCATCGCTTCATTGTGCGAGAAGTCGAAGCGCAGCACTTTATCGCTAACCAGCGAGCCTTTCTGCGCAACGTGTGTCCCAAGCACCTGGCGCAACGCCGCGTGCATCAGGTGCGTGGCGGAGTGGTTCAGACGGATACGTGCGCGGCGCGCTTCATCTACGTCAGCCTGTACCGCATCGCCCACTTTCAGAGCGCCCGCAGACAATTTGCCGAGGTGACCAATCGCCTGACCATATTTTTGCGTGTCGTCCACAGCGAAAGTAAATCCAGCGCCTTTCAGCTCGCCTTTATCACCAACCTGACCGCCTGATTCCGCATAGAATGGGGTCTGATCCAGCACGACAACTGCTTCCTGTCCCGCGTTAATCGCTTCAACCGCTTTACCATCGACAAACAGCGCGGTCACTTTGCCGTTCAGTTCCAGATGGTCATAACCTTTAAATTCAGAAGCGCTATCAACGCGGATCATCGCGTTGTAGTCCGCGCCAAAACCGCTAGCTTCGCGCGCGCGACGGCGTTGCTCTTCCATAGCGGCTTCAAAACCGGCTTCATCGACTTTGATGTTGCGCTCACGGCAGACGTCCGCCGTTAAATCGACCGGGAAACCATAAGTATCATACAGACGGAAAGCGGTTTCGCCGTCCAGGGTATCACCCTGCAATTTCGCCAGTTCTTCATCCAGCAGCGCCAGACCGCGCTCCAGCGTACGGGCGAACTGCTCTTCTTCCGTTTTCAGAACCTGCTCGACCTGCGCCTGCTGACGTTTCAACTCTTCGCCTGCGGAGCCCATTACCTCAATCAGCGGCCCAACCAGCTTGTAGAAGAAGGTCTCTTTCGCGCCCAGCATGTTGCCGTGACGCACCGCGCGACGAATAATGCGACGCAGCACATAGCCACGGTTTTCATTCGACGGCAGCACGCCATCGGCAACCAGGAATGCGCAGGAACGGATGTGGTCGGCGATAACGCGCAGCGATTTATTACCCAGATCGGTGGCGCCGGTGACTTTCGCTACCGCTTCAATCAACGTGCGGAACAGGTCGATGTCATAGTTAGAGTTAACGTGTTGCAGTACCGCGGCAATACGCTCCAGCCCCATACCGGTATCTACAGACGGTTTCGGCAATGGTTCCATCGTCCCGTCAGCCTGACGGTTGAACTGCATAAAGACGATGTTCCAGATCTCAATATAGCGATCGCCGTCTTCTTCCGGGCTTCCCGGAGGGCCGCCCCAGATGTGGTCGCCATGATCGTAGAAGATTTCGGTGCACGGACCGCAGGGACCGGTGTCGCCCATCTGCCAGAAGTTATCCGATGCGTATGGCGCGCCTTTATTGTCGCCGATACGGATGATACGCTCGCGCGGGATGCCGACTTCTTTTTCCCAGATCTCATAGGCTTCGTCGTCGGTTTCATAGACGGTGACCCATAAACGCTCTTTTGGCAGAGCAAACCAGTTTTCACCGGTCAGTAATTCCCATGCGAACTGAATGGCGTCGTGTTTGAAGTAATCGCCGAAGCTGAAGTTGCCCAGCATTTCGAAGAAAGTATGGTGACGTGCAGTGTATCCGACGTTTTCCAGGTCGTTGTGTTTACCCCCCGCGCGTACGCAACGCTGGGAAGTGGTTGCACGGGAATAATTACGTTTATCGAGCCCAAGGAAAACATCCTTGAACTGGTTCATCCCGGCATTGGTAAACAACAGAGTGGGGTCATTGTTAGGCACCAAGGAACTGCTGGCAACTACCTGATGCCCTTTACTATGGAAAAAGTCGAGAAACGCCTGACGGATCTCAGCGGTGCTCTTGCTCATAATTATCCTGAAATCAAGCTACACTTCATCCTTCAGGCCGCCTCTGCGTTGGCTGCGAGTTTCCCGGTCACGCGTTCCCGAGGCTCACTTGCCGCTTTGATGCGGCTTGAATGATTTTGTGTATTTAAGGAATATTCGTCGCAGACGCTGTTCGCCGTTAAGCAACCCGCGTCCAGACGGAAAAAGTGGGAATAAGATAAGTTTTCTTTACCGGGAAGTAAAATCCCGTATGCGCTCAATCTGCAAAATTTCGCCATATTTGCTGGATATCGTCCATCAGATACCCGCGATAGAGCAAAAAGCGCTGTACCTTAACCTTTTCTGAAAAGTTTGAAGGGAGCGGCTCGCCATATTTGCGAACGGCCTGTTCACGTGCCATTTCACTCCAGTCAATTTCACATTCTCGCATCGCTTTTTCAGTCGATTCACGGGAAATGCCTTTCTGATTCAACTCCTGGCGAATACGCGCCGGGCCATAGCCTTTGCGGCTACGACTGGCGATAAAGCGCATCACGAAACGCTCGTCATCAAGATAGTGATGTTCGTGGCACCAGGCGATCACGCGTTCATAATCGTCTGCCGTCGCATCAATCTCTTCCGGCCCATTTTTGCCCATCACCGGCGCGGAGAGTTTACGCCGTAATTCCTGCTCGCTGTGATCGCGGACAGCAAGAATACGTACCGCACGATCAAGGAGACGAGCATAAGCGGGACGGCGCGATGTGGGTTCACTCATAAAAAACCTTAACAAGGAGAAATGCCAAAAGGGCCGCATAAATGCAGCCCTTGATGGTAATTTAACGTTTTGCTGAATGGCGGCTTCGTTTTGCCCGACCCACCATCACCTGATGATTAAAAATCTTCGTTGGTTTCTGCAACGCCTTCGCTATCGTCAACGGCGAAATCGGGCGTGGCATTCTGATTACTCAACAGTAATTCACGAACCCTTTTCTCGATCTCTTTCGCTGTCGCCGGGTTCTCTTTCAGCCAGGTAGTCGCGTTCGCTTTACCCTGGCCAATCTTCTCGCCGTTGTAGCTGTACCATGCGCCCGCTTTCTCGATCAGCTTCTCTTTCACGCCCAGGTCAACCAGTTCGCCATAGAAGTTGATGCCTTCACCGTAGAGGATCTGGAACTCGGCCTGCTTAAACGGCGCGGCGATTTTGTTTTTCACCACTTTCACACGCGTTTCGCTACCCACGACATTATCGCCCTCTTTCACCGCGCCAATACGACGGATATCAAGACGAACAGAGGCGTAGAATTTCAGCGCGTTACCGCCGGTGGTGGTTTCCGGGTTACCGAACATCACGCCAATCTTCATACGGATCTGGTTGATGAAAATCAACAGCGTGTTGGACTGTTTCAGGTTCCCCGCCAGCTTACGCATCGCCTGGCTCATCATACGCGCCGCGAGGCCCATGTGAGAGTCGCCAATTTCGCCTTCGATTTCCGCTTTCGGCGTTAGCGCCGCTACGGAGTCGACCACAATGACGTCCACCGCGCCTGAACGCGCCAGCGCGTCACAGATTTCCAGCGCCTGCTCGCCGGTATCCGGCTGAGAACAGAGCAGGTTATCGATATCGACGCCCAGCTTGCGTGCGTAAACAGGGTCAAGCGCGTGTTCCGCATCGATAAACGCACAGGTTTTACCTTCACGCTGCGCAGCGGCAATCACCTGTAGCGTCAGGGTCGTTTTACCGGAAGATTCCGGCCCGTAAATTTCGACGATACGCCCCATCGGCAGACCGCCCGCACCGAGTGCGATGTCCAGTGAAAGCGAACCGGTGGAGATAGTTTCCACATCCATAGAACGGTCTTCACCCAGACGCATGATGGAGCCTTTACCAAATTGCTTTTCAATTTGGCCCAGTGCTGCCGCCAACGCTTTCTGTTTGTTTTCGTCGATAGCCATTATTACTCCTGTCATGCAACTTGGTATTGAACCGGATAGTGAATTCGTACTGTTGAAGCAATTATACTGTATGCTCATACAGTATCAAGTGTTTTGTAGAAATTGTTGCCACAGGGTTTGTAGCGCGTACGTCGTCGCCTGTCGGCGCACCGATTCACGGTCGCCGCTGAAGCATTCCCGACGCGTAATCCCTTCTCCGCTGACGCTGGCGAAAGCAAACCACACCGTACCAACCGGCTTTTCTTCACTGCCGCCATCCGGCCCGGCAATCCCGCTAATAGCGACAGCAAAATCGGCGCGAGCGGCCTTCAGCGCCCCGATCGCCATTTCGACCACTACGGGTTCGCTGACCGCGCCATGCTGCGCCAGCGTCTCTTCACGCACGCCAATCATCTGCGCTTTGGCTTCATTACTATAGGTGACAAAGCCGCGTTCAAACCAGGCGGAGCTTCCGGCGATGTCGGTAATGGCTTTCGCCAGCCAGCCGCCGGTACAGGACTCTGCTGTCGTTACGGTCGCCCCGCGCGCTTTTAACGCCAGCCCGACCTGCTCGCTAAGCCGCATCAGTTCACTGTCAGTCATCATGACCTCTGTCAGTTAGAAATCCTGCCGCACAAGATAGCACTTTCTCACCAGAGATGGGGACGAGCAGTCGATTTTACGAGTCGGATTCCGAAAAAATGCCAGCAGGTTATTTATGCAGAATGAAATGAGGTAGCACATGACTAAATAGCAGTACCATGTCGCTAAATTTACACGCATGGAGAGAAAGCAAGGATGTCACTCAAAAAAACGGAAAGCACACAGCACAAACTGAAACAAACCTGTCAACTACGGCTGTGGTTAATTGTGGGTGGAGTATGTTCATTAGGAATGGGAGTACTGAATATATTGTCGTCAGGCTATTTTGAACCGTATGATGGCGGTCAAATTATCTTAGGCCTGGGATGTCTGGGATATAGTCTGGCACTATCAAAGAAGATATCCCACTTGCAGGCAGAGAATCAGCCCAAAAAGCCATAATAATAGCGGAGGGGGTGCTCCCCTCCCTAAGCGTAAATTAGCGCACCCGCGCCAGCGCTACCGCCTGGCCCAGTTGCCAAACCGCCATCGCATAATGCGTGCTGTGGTTATATCGGGTAATGGTGTAGAAGTTCGGCAGGCCGTACCAGTACTGGTAGCCCGTACCGATATCCAGACGCAGCAGGCTGGCTTCCTGATGATTGCCCAACGATTGCTGCGGCGTTAAGCCTGCGGCGGCAAGCTGAGAGAGACTGTATTTTGTTTTGAAACCATTCGCCAGTCCCGGCGCCTGACCATTCGCTGGCACCGCAACCGTATCGCCTTTCACCCAACCATGCGCCTTGAAGTAGTTCGCCACACTGCCGATGGCATCTACCGGATCCCACAAGTTAATGTGCCCATCGCCATTGAAATCGACCGCATATTCTTTATAGGAAGACGGCATAAACTGGCCGTAGCCCATCGCGCCCGCAAAGGAACCTTTCAGATTGAGCGGATCGTCTTGCTCATCGCGCGCCATGAGCAGGAAGGTTTCCAGCTCGCCGGAGAAATATTCCGCCCGGCGCGGATAGTTAAATGACAGCGTCGCCAGCGCGTCCAGAATCCGTGTTTTCCCCATAATACGTCCCCAGCGGGTTTCCACGCCGATAATCCCCACGATGATTTCCGGCGGTACGCCGTATACCTGCCAGGCGCGGTTCAGCGCGTCTTCATACTGATTCCAGAACGCGACGCCGTTTTGCACGTTATCCGGCGTAATAAATTGTTTGCGGTAGCGCAACCAGGCGCCATTTGGTCCGGCGGGCGGCTGAGTGGTCGGCGCTTGTCTGTCCATCAGACGCAGGACGTAATCCAGTCTTTTAGACTGCGAGAGGATCTCCTGCAGCTGCTGACGGTCGAAACCGTGTTTGCTGACCATTTTATCAATGAACTGCTGCGCATTAGGGTTGTTGGCGAAGTCGCCGCCCATTTGCATGACGTTATGCTGCGGCTCAAGCAGGAAGCCGCCGGAAGACGTGCCAGTCGTCGCTTGAGTCTCGGAAGATTTTGGCGTGCTGCTACAGGCAGCAAGCAATACGCAAAGTGGAAGTAACGCTACATAACGACGCTTGAACATGAGACATCCATTAAACAAATTCAGCCAGGGAGAAGTATGGTAAAGCATCCCCCGCCGCACAAGGAAGCGGCACAAGAGAATAAATCACCTTTCTCCTCTTTTCAGTTTGTATCCTCTCCCTCGCCCCGCAATCTTTCAACTTAAAATATTTTTCTTTTATTTTGCGATCACAATAACACTTTTGAATCTTTCAACATGATTACAATGAACAGGAAATTAGCAAGAAAACTAAAAACCCTACAGGAGAGAACAATGATCGAAACCATTACACATGGTGCGGAGTGGTTCATCGGGTTATTCCAGAAAGGCGGAGAGGTGTTTACCGGTATGGTGACAGGTATTCTTCCGCTACTGATAAGCCTGCTGGTTATCATGAATGCGCTCATCAATTTTATCGGCCAGCAGCGTATTGAGCGTTTTGCCCAACGTTGTGCCGGAAATCCGCTATCTCGTTACCTGCTTTTACCGTTTATCGGGACATTTGTTTTTTGTAATCCGATGACCCTGAGTCTGGGACGCTTTATGCCGGAGAAGTACAAGCCGAGCTATTACGCGGCGGCCTCCTATAGCTGTCACTCCATGAACGGTCTGTTTCCGCATATCAATCCCGGCGAACTGTTTGTTTATCTGGGTATCGCCAGCGGACTCACCACGTTAGGGCTTCCTCTCGGCCCGCTCGCGGTGAGCTATCTGCTGGTAGGTCTGGTGACGAACTTCTTCCGCGGTTGGGTCACCGATCTCACCACCGCTATTTTTGAGAAAAAAATGGGGATTCAACTTGAGCAGAAAGTTCATCTGACAGGAGCGGTATCATGACACGGGTTCGTATTGAGAAAGGCGCCGGCGGCTGGGGCGGCCCGCTTGAACTGGACGTTACGCCAGGCAAAAAGATCGTCTATATCACAGCCGGTACGCGCCCGGCGATCGTCGACAAACTGGCGCAACTAACAGGCTGGCAAGCGGTGGACGGCTTTAAAGAAGGCGAACCGCCGGAAGCGGAAATCGGCGCGGCCATTATCGACTGCGGCGGTACGCTGCGCTGCGGTATCTATCCGAAACGCCGGATTCCAACCATTAATATTCACTCGACGGGTAAGTCCGGCCCACTGGCGCAGTATATTGTTGAGGATATTTATGTCTCCGGCGTAAAAGAAGAAAACATTACTCTTGTCGGCGAAACGCCTGCCAGTCCTCAGCCTGCCAAAACGACATTAGGACGTGACTACGACACCAGCAAAAAAATCACCGAGCAGAGCGACGGGCTGCTGGCAAAAGTCGGTATGGGAATGGGCTCCGCCGTGGCGGTACTGTTCCAGTCCGGTCGCGACACCATTGATACGGTCCTGAAAACAATCCTGCCGTTTATGGCGTTCGTTTCGGCGCTGATCGGCATCATTATGGCCTCAGGTCTTGGCGACTGGATCGCCCACGGTCTTGCGCCATTAGCCAGCCATCCACTGGGGCTGGTGACGCTGGCATTGATCTGCTCGTTCCCGCTGCTGTCGCCCTTTCTCGGCCCTGGCGCGGTTATCGCTCAGGTCATTGGCGTCCTGATCGGCGTTCAGATAGGCCTGGGCAATATCCCCCCGCATCTGGCGCTTCCCGCCCTGTTCGCGATTAACGCGCAGGCGGCCTGCGACTTTATCCCGGTCGGCCTGTCACTGGCGGAAGCGAAACAAGACACCGTTCGCGTCGGCGTACCTTCTGTGCTGGTCGGACGCTTCCTGACTGGCGCGCCCACGGTACTTATCGCCTGGTTTGTTTCCGGCTTTATCTATCAATAAGAGGTTCAGACATGAGCGTGATTTATCAAACCACCATCACCCGTATCGGCCAGAGCGCGAAGGAGGCGCTCGGCGAACAGATGCTGATTACGTTTCGGGAAGGCGCGCCGGCGGATATCGAAGAATTTTGCTTCATCCATTGTCATGGCGAACTGACCGGCGCGCTGCAGCCTGGCGCGCGGTGTGAATTGGGCCAACATTGCTATCCGGTCACGGCGGTCGGCAGCGTAGCCGAGCAAAACCTGCGTGAACTGGGGCATATCACTTTGCGCTTCGATGGTCTGCGTGAAGCGGAATTTCCCGGCACCGTACACGTTGCGGGGCCTGTACCGGACGATATCGCGCCGGGCTGTATTTTGACGTTTGTCGCTTAAGGAGAAAAAACATGAATCAAGTTGCCGTTGTCATTGGCGGAGGCCAGACCCTGGGGGCATTCCTTTGCCGTGGGCTTGCAGAAGAAGGATACCGCGTGGCGGTCGTTGATATTCAAAGCGATAAAGCCGCGAATGTCGCCCAGGAAATTAACGCCGATTTTGGCGAAGGTATGGCGTACGGTTTTGGCGCCGACGCCACCAGCGAGCAGAGCGTGCTGGCGCTGTCCCGCGGCGTAGACGAGATTTTCGGGCGCGTCGATCTGCTGGTTTACAGCGCGGGTATCGCCAAAGCGGCGTTTATCAGCGATTTCCAGTTGGGCGATTTTGACCGCTCGCTACAGGTGAATCTGGTGGGCTATTTCCTCTGCGCCCGTGAGTTTTCCCGCCTGATGATCCGCGACGGCATTCAGGGGCGCATTATTCAGATTAACTCTAAATCCGGCAAAGTGGGCAGTAAACACAACTCCGGCTACAGCGCGGCGAAATTCGGCGGCGTGGGGTTAACCCAGTCTCTGGCGCTGGATCTGGCGGAATACGGCATTACCGTACACTCGTTGATGCTCGGCAACCTGTTGAAATCGCCAATGTTCCAGTCACTGCTGCCGCAATACGCCACTAAACTGGGCATTAAGCCCGACGAGGTGGAACAGTATTACATTGATAAAGTACCGCTCAAACGCGGGTGTGATTATCAGGATGTGCTGAACATGCTGCTATTTTATGCCAGCCCGAAAGCGTCTTATTGCACCGGGCAGTCGATCAACGTAACCGGCGGTCAAGTGATGTTCTGACCGTGAATTGCCGGATGGCGCCGTAGGCCGGATAAGACGGTTACGCCGCCATCAGGCAAACCAACAGGAGCATATTATGGTTTCCACTCTGATTACCGTCGCCGTTATCGCCTGGTGTGCGCAACTGGCGCTGGGCGGCTGGCAGATTTCCCGCTTTAATCGGGCTTTCGATAAACTTAGCCAACAGGGGCGGGTCGGCGTCGGGCGCTCCGGCGGGCGTTTTAAGCCCCGGGTGGTGGTTGCCGTGGCGCTGGATGAACAGCAGCGGGTGACGGACACTTTATTGATGAAAGGCCTTACGGTATTCGCCAGACCGGTTAAAATTGCCGCAATGCAAGGAAAACATTTGCATGAATTACAGCCTGATGTGATCTTTCCCCATGATTCGCTCGCGCAGAATGCACTATCATTGGCGCTTAAACTGAAACATGGGTAATTTCGTTGTGAATGCGTATAGCTTGCGAAATTATCATTTTGCAACCAATACCCTAAATAATTCGAGTTGCAGGAAGGCGGCGACGCAGTGAATCCCAAGAGCGTACATCAGTACGTGACCGGGGTGAGCGAGGAAAGCCAACGCACATGCAGCGTGAAGTATGACGGGTAAATACATAAGTCAGGGTAATCACGCCTATGAAACCTCGTCAGCGTCAGGCCGCGATTCTGGAGCACCTGCAAAAACAGGGAAAATGCTCGGTTGAAGAACTGGCCCAGTACTTTGACACGACAGGCACCACTATCCGTAAAGATCTGGTCATTCTGGAAAATGCCGGAACCGTCATCCGCACCTATGGCGGCGTGGTGTTGAATAAAGAAGAGTCCGATCCGCCTATTGATCACAAAACGCTTATCAACACCCACAAAAAAGCGCTGATAGCCGCAGCCGCTGTGAAATATATCCATGATGGCGATTCCATTATTCTGGACGCCGGAAGTACCGTGTTACAGATGGTGCCGTTGCTTTCGCGTTTTAGCAACATCACGGTGATGACCAACAGCCTCCATATTGTTAACGCGCTATCGGAACTGGACAACGAACAAACTATCCTGATGCCCGGCGGCACCTTCCGTAAAAAATCGGCGTCGTTTCACGGTCAACTGGCGGAAAACGCCTTTGAGCAATTCAGCTTTGATAAACTTTTCATGGGAACTGACGGTATTGACCTGAATGTCGGTGTGACCACGTTCAATGAGGTTTACACCGTCAGTAACGCAATGTGCAATGCAGCACGCGAGGTGATTCTGATGGCGGACTCCTCAAAATTTGGTCGTAAAAGCCCCAATGTGGTGTGCAGTCTGGAAACCGTCGACAAACTGATCACGGACGCGGGGATCGATCCGGCATTTCGTCAGGCGCTGGAAGCAAAAGGGATTGAAGTAATCATAACCGGAGAAAGCAATGAGTGATGCACTACTAAACGCGGGCCGTCAGACCTTAATGCTGGAGCTACAGGAAGCCAGCCGTCTGCCGGAGCGTCTGGGCGATGATTTTGTCCGCGCCGCCAATATCATTATTCACTGTGAAGGCAAAGTGATCGTTTCCGGCATTGGTAAATCAGGTCATATTGGTAAAAAAATCGCCGCGACGCTTGCCAGTACCGGTACTCCCGCTTTTTTTGTTCATCCGGCGGAAGCACTGCATGGCGATCTGGGGATGATTGAAAGCCGCGACGTGATGTTATTTATCTCCTATTCCGGCGGCGCAAAAGAACTCGACCTCATCATCCCACGTCTGGAAGATAAATCCGTCGCGCTGCTGGCGATGACCGGTAAACCTCACTCTCCGCTGGGGCGAGCGGCAAAAGCCGTTCTGGATATTTCCGTCGAGCGTGAAGCCTGTCCGATGCATCTGGCGCCGACATCCAGTACCGTCAATACGCTGATGATGGGCGATGCGCTGGCGATGGCGGTCATGCAGGCGCGCGGTTTTAACGAAGAAGATTTCGCCCGTTCGCATCCGGCTGGCGCACTGGGCGCGCGTTTGCTCAATAATGTGCATCACCTGATGCGCCAGGGCGATGCAATACCGCAGGTAATGCTCGCCACCAGCGTGATGGATGCCATGCTGGAACTTAGCCGTACCGGGCTGGGGCTGGTGGCGGTTTGCGATGAGCAACATGTTGTGAAAGGCGTCTTTACCGACGGCGACCTGCGTCGCTGGCTGGTGGGCGGCGGCGCGCTCACCACGCCGGTAAGCGAAGCCATGACGCCCAACGGTATTACGCTCCAGGCGCAAAGCCGCGCCATTGACGCCAAAGAGCTCCTGATGAAACGCAAAATTACCGCCGCGCCGGTGGTCGATGAAAACGGCAAACTCACCGGCGCCATTAACCTGCAGGATTTCTACCAGGCGGGGATTATCTAATCCTTCAGTCCCAGACGCTTCGCCAGCCGATGCAGGTTGGCGACGTCGGTTTCCAGCGCCCGCGCACTGGCCGCCCAGTTGTGATTATTTTGCGCCAGCGCCTGGCGAATCATCTCTCGCTGGAAGTTCTCCGTCGATTCGCGCAAATTGCGGCAGGCCGGCAGCGCCAGAAAGCTTTCCGCAGACGGCGCGGGTAAAACGTCCTCTGACAAGGCAAAATGCTGCTCCTCCAGTACCACCTCATCCCCTGCCCGGGTCGCTCTCGCCAGTACAACCGCACGGTGAATGGCATGTTCCAGCTCCCGGACGTTGCCCGGCCAGCCATAGTTGAGCAAATGGCGGCGCGCGCCGGGACTCAGTACCACGCGGGACAGCCCCAGCCGCAGTCGGCACTGCTCGCAAAAATAGCCCGCCAGCAACACCACATCATCGCCGCGCTCGCGCAGCGGCGGCACAAAGAGCGGGAAAACGCTCAGGCGATGGAACAGGTCGGCGCGAAAACGCCCCGCCAGCACCTCTTCACGCAGGTCACGGTTGGTCGCCGCCAACACCCGCACATCCACGCGCAGGCTACGATCGTCGCCGACGCGCTGAATATCGCCATACTGCAACACGCGAAGTAGCTTGGCCTGTAGCGCCAGCGACAGTTCGCCAATCTCATCCAGAAACAGCGTGCCGTTATCCGCCATTTCAAACTTACCGCTACGATTACTGATAGCCCCGGTAAAAGCCCCTTTTACATGACCAAACAACTCGCTCTCCGCCACGCTTTCCGGCAGCGCGGCACAGTTGAGATAGACCAGCGGATTGACCGCTCTGGGGGAGCCCTGGTGAATGGCTTTCGCCACCAGCTCTTTACCAGTCCCCGTTTCACCGCCGATCAGCACGTTAAGATCGGAGCCCGCCACAATCTCGATCTCTTTTTTCAACTGCGTCATCGCCGGCGACAGGCCGATCATGTGCGTCTCTTTTATCGGTTCAAACACGCCTGACGACCCCGGCAGCATGTTCTGGCTTTCCAGTTGTTCAATTAACAGCGCATTGCTCAATGCCCCGGCGGCCAGCGCGGCGACAAGCCGCAGCTCTTCATCGCTAAATACCTCGAACTGCTCCGGCGTCATAGCATCAAGGGTCAGCGCACCGATGAGGTTCTGCCCGGCAAACAGCGGCAGACCAACACAAGCGTGGACTTTCAGGCTTTCCTGTCCGGGAATTAATCCGTCATACGGATCGGGTAAATCGCTATCAGCCGGAAAACGCACCACGTCCCCCGCGCGGGCGATGGCTTCCAGGCGCGGATGCCCTTCCAGGGTAAAACGTCTGCCGAGAACATCCTGCGCCAGGCCATCAATCGCCAGTGGAATAAATTGTCGTGATTCATAGCGCAGCAGCGCCGAGGCGTCGCACGCCAGCACCTGACGCAGCGTAGTAATCAGCCGCTGAAAACGATCCTGATGCCCAATGCCGCGTTGTAACTCAATGGCGATGCCCGCCAATACCTCCACGGAAAAACTCATGGTTACCTCATTGTCATTTTGACAACCTATAGTGTCATATTGACAGCATCATTTATAGTCTTTTTGACTACACCAAAAATAAAAAACCAATATAACTTCATACAAATCAATAAGATGAAAAGTTGGCACACTAGCTGCAATAAGCAAAACAACTTTTTGTAAACGTTGAATGAATTGAGGTGGTTATGTCTATTCTGGTTAAAAATAATATTCATTGGGTTGGCCAACGCGACTGGGAAGTACGTGATTTTCACGGCACTGAATACAAAACGCTGCGTGGCAGCAGCTATAACAGCTATCTCATTCGTGAAGAAAAGAATGTGCTGATCGATACTGTGGATCATAAGTTTAGCCGTGAGTTTGTGCAAAATCTGCGCAGTGAAATCGACCTCGCGGACATCGACTACATCATCATTAACCATGCCGAGGAAGACCATGCAGGCGCGCTGACCGAACTGATGGCGCAGATCCCGGACACGCCTATCTACTGTACCGCCAACGCCATTGACTCTATCAACGGCCATCACCATCACCCGGAATGGAATTTTAAGGTGGTGAAAACCGGCGATACGCTGGATATCGGCAACGGCAAACAATTGATCTTCGTGGAAACGCCGATGCTGCACTGGCCGGACAGCATGATGACCTATATGACCGGCGACGCGGTGTTATTCAGCAACGACGCCTTTGGTCAGCACTACTGCGACGAGCGCCTGTTCAATGATGAAGTGGACCAAACCGAACTGTTTGAACAATGCCAGCGCTACTACGCCAATATCCTGACGCCGTTCAGCCGTCTGGTAACGCCAAAAATTACCGAAATCCTCGGCTTCAACCTGCCGGTGGATATGATTGCCACCTCACACGGCGTGGTATGGCGCGACAGCCCAACGCAAATCGTGGAGCTGTATCTGAAATGGGCGGCAGATTATCAGGAAGATCGTATCACTATTTTCTACGATACCATGTCGAACAATACTCGCATGATGGCAGATGCCATCGCGCAGGGTATCAACGAAGTGGACCCCAACGTGGCGGTCAAAATCTTTAACGTCGCCCGCAGCGATAAAAATGAAATACTGACCAATGTCTTCCGTTCGAAAGGCGTGCTGGTCGGCACTTCTACCATGAACAACGTGATGATGCCGAAAATCGCTGGTCTGGTGGAAGAGATGACCGGCCTGCGCTTTCGCAACAAACGCGCCAGCGCCTTCGGTTCTCATGGCTGGAGCGGCGGCGCGGTGGATCGACTGTCCACGCGCTTACAGGATGCCGGTTTTGAAATGTCCCTGAGTCTGAAAGCGAAATGGCGTCCGGATCTGGATGCGCTGGAGTTGTGCCGTCAGCATGGTCGCGACATCGCCCGTCAGTGGGCGCTTGCTCCGCTGCCGGAAACCACACAGAAAACCGCGCCAGTCGAAGAAACCACAACCTGCGCCGCCGCAGACCTCGGCCCCAAAATGCAATGCAGCGTATGCCAGTGGATTTACGACCCTGCGCTGGGCGAGCCGTTGCAGGATGTCGCGCCGGGTACGCCGTGGAGCGACGTGCCGGATAACTTCCTGTGCCCGGAATGTTCATTAGGTAAAGACGTGTTCGACGTGCTGGCGACGGAGGCAAAATGAGTCGGGGAATCATCATTATTGGGTCGGGCTTCGCCGCCCGCCAGCTCGTCAAAAATATCCGTAAACAAGATGCGCATGTGCCGTTAACCCTGATTGCGGCGGACAGCATGGATGAGTACAACAAGCCCGATCTCAGCCACGTTATCAGCCAGTCGCAGCGCGCCGATGATCTCACCCGCCAGTTAGCGGGGGAATTTGCTGAACAGTTTAATCTGCGACTGTTCCCGCATACCTGGGTTGCTGACATTGATGCCGATGCCCATGCGGTGAAAAGTCAGGATAAGCAGTGGCAGTACGACAAGCTGGTACTGGCGACCGGGGCGACAGCCTTTGTGCCGCCGATTGCAGGACGTGAGTTAATGCTTACTTTGAATAGCCAGCAGGAGTACCGAGCCTGTGAGACACAACTGCGCGACGCGCAGCGAGTGCTGATTGTCGGCGGCGGTCTCATTGGCAGTGAATTAGCGATGGATTTCTGCCGCGCCGGGAAAACGGTAACGCTGATGGATAACGCCGCCAGCCTTCTCGCCTCACTGATGCCACCAGAAGTGAGCAGTCGCTTACAGCATCACCTGACCGATATGGGGGTGCATCTGCTGCTGAAATCGCAGTTGCAAAAACTGGAGAAAACCGAAGCCGGTATCCGCGCTACGCTGGTAAGCCAGCATAGTATTGAGGTCGATGCGGTGATTGCCGCCACCGGCTTACGCCCGGAGACCGCTCTGGCGCGCCGCGCCGGGGTAGCCGTCAACCGCGGCGTCTGCGTGGATAGCTATCTACAGACCAGTCACCCGGATATTTATGCGATCGGCGATTGCGCGGAAATCAATGGTCAGGTGCTGCCCTTCCTGCAACCGATCCAGTTAAGCGCGATGTACCTGGCGAAAAATCTGCTCGGCGGCAACGCGCCGCTGAAGCTACCGGCGATGCTGGTCAAAGTCAAAACGCCGGAACTGCCGCTGCATCTGGCGGGAGAAACTCAGCGCCGCGATTTAAGCTGGCAGATTACCGCAGAATCTGACGGTATGATTGCCAAAGGCATGAGTGGAGAAGGCCAGCTACGCGCCTTTGTGGTGAGTGAAGACCGCATGAAAGAGGCCTTTGCACTGCTGAAAACGTTGTCCGTATAAGCCTGTGATGCCGGATGGCGCCGCTTCGCGTCTTATCCGGCCTACGAGTGAGCATCTGTTTACAGGCCAGATAAGGCGCAGCCGCCATCCGGTGCCCTACACTTCCCTTAATGCTCGCGCTGCGGCAATCACGCCCTGTCCAAACGACAGCCCGCCGTCGCCCGCTGGTAACCGCTGCGGAAATAACAATTTAAAATCAGAAAGATAAAAGGCAAGACGCGCGCGAAGTAAGCGGTTGTGTATCACCCCGCCGCTGAAGACCAGAGTGGTTATCCCCCGCGCCGTAGCCTGCTGGCGCATTAGCGTGGCAAACCCGCACGCCAGCGCATCATGAAAAGCCCAGGCGCGTTGCGCGGGCGTGGCCTGCCAGTTCAACCATTGCCGCCAGAAAACAGCGACGTCCAGTTGAGCGCCGTTAAGCGGCATCGTTACCGGATGCTCAACGTTAGCGCATTGAGAAGCCAGCGCCTCCAGCGCGCAGGCGGCCTCGCCCTCATAGCTAAGCGATGCTGGCGCGCAGCGAAGCGCGGCGGCCACCGCGTCAAACAACCGCCCGCAGGAAGAGGCCAACGGGGCATTGACGCCGCGCTCAATGGCGCGCGCCAGGACACTCCAGTTTTGCTGTTGCAGCCCCGCTGTCTCCGGGTAATCCTGCCAGTCCGGCACAAAGCGCAGGCACTGCGCCAACAGATTACGCCACGGCTGTTTGGCAGCCAGATCGCCTCCCGGCAGCGCCACGGCGGGTAAACCACCTAAATGTTCGCACTCGCGATAATTGACCCGCAAACATTCTCCGCCCCATAGCGCGCCATTCTCACCCATGCCGATACCGTCTACCGTCAGGGCAATCACCTCTCCACCGTCCAGCGGCCAACCATGCTCGGCCAGGCAAGCCGCCGCATGGGCATGATGGTGTAACACCGTCTCTGTCGGCAGACGCATCTCACTGGCCCACTGACTGGAAACATAGCCCGGATGCGCATCACAGACGATACGCTCTGGGGTAAAATCGTAGATTGACTGGATCAAACGCAATGCCTCGCGCCACTGCGCCTGGATACCGTCATCGCTGAGATCGCCTAAATGTTGGCTGACAACCGCCTGTTCGCCGCGTACCAGACAGAACGTGTTTTTCAGATCCGCGCCCAGACAAAGTATCGGCGGCACATCGCGAAATCCGGGCGGCAACGCAATCGCGTCCGGCACGTATCCCCGCGAACGACGCAGCATTTCGCCGCTGTCGCGCACGACAGAGTCGTCCATGCGCTGAACAATGTCGCGATTGTGCAACAGAAAACCATCGGCAATATCGTGTAAATCGTCCAGCGCCTGTTCGTTGGTGATGGCGGGCGGTTTGCCGCTCAGGTTGCCGGATGTCATCACCAGCGGGTAATTGAGCGCCTGCAACAAGAGATGTTGCAATGGGTTGGCGGGCAGCATCACGCCCACCTCCGTAAGTCCTGGCGCGATGCCCTCACTCAGCGAAGGTACATACTGCTTATCCACCAGCACAATCGGGGCCGCTGGCGTGGTCAGCAGCGAACGCGCCGCGCTCGGCAGCGTTTGCGCCTTGGGCAACATCACCGCCAATGGTTTCGCCGGGCGATGTTTACGCGCCCGCAGCATCGCCACTGCGTTATCGTTGCGCGCATCGCAGGCCAGATGAAAACCACCCAGCCCTTTAACGGCAATAATGCCTCCGGCGTTCAGTTGGGCGACTGCCGCCTGCAAAGCCGCCTCTTTTTCCGCTCGTTCATGTTGGCTCCGCCACTCAAGATGCGGCCCGCATGACGGACAGGCAACGGGCTGGGCATGAAAACGGCGATCGTACGGATCGCGGTATTCGCTGTCGCATTCCGGACACAAGGGAAACGCCGCCATCACCGTAAATGGCCGGTCATAGGGCATAGCGCGAATAATGGTGAAGCGTGGTCCGCAGTGGGTGCAATTGATGAAAGGATAACGGTAGCGCCGCTCGCCTGGGGTATTCATCTCGGCAAGACATGCCGGGCAGGTCGCCGCATCCGGCACGATTTGCGTGTTCATCGAACCGCCTGCGCTCTGACGAATGGTGAAATCCGTCGGTGCGCGCTCCCATACCAACGACGCGTGTTCAACGCTGTCAATGCGCGCCAGCGGCGGGCAATCCTGATAGAGCGCGGCAATAAATTGCGACGGATCTTCCAGCAGCCGAACGACGACGCCGTCGCCGTCATTACACACGTCGCCGTGTAATCGCAACTGCTGCGCCAGCTGCCAGACAAAAGGACGAAAACCGACGCCCTGTACTTTGCCCCGAATGCGTAGCTGTACGCCGGAAGGTGTGTCTATCGCCATCTTATTTTCCCGCCATCATCGAACCCGGATGCCTGATGGCGCGACGCTTATCAGGCCTACAACCGCACGGACCGTAGACCGGATAAGGCATTGATGCCGCCATCCGGCAATGCTTTGTGGCGTATTCTACGCGCAATCGCAGAAATCAGAAAAGCAGCGATGCCGTTGAATCCAGCGCCGCACGACGGCGTTTTTCCGCGCTCAGCTGTTCAAGCTTATTGCGGTCCACGCAGATGAGGGCGTGCGTTGGGCAAGCGGCCATACAGGCCGGACCGGCCTCACGGTGGTGACACAGATCGCACTTGTTGGCTTCGGCTTTTTCAGCACGCACGTTCAGCCCCGCGCCGCTATTGCGAACCACCGGACGTACCACCACTTCCATGGCGCCGTAAGGACATGCCACTACGCAAGTTTTACAGCCAATGCAGCGTTCCTGCATCACATGAACAAAGCCTTTGTCACGGCTGATGGCGCCATTCGGGCAAACGTTGGCGCACGGCGCGTCTTCACACTGGCGACACAGCGTTGCCGTGGAAACGTTCACGCCTTTGATGACATGGATACGAGGTAAAAAGGTTTCAGGGGTCAGCGATGCGCAATCCTGATTTTCCTGATGGGATACGACGCAAGCCACTTCACAGGTACGGCAACCAATGCACTTACTCGCGTCTGCAATGATGAAACGGTTCATCAAATTCTCCAGCAATAACAGATGATGTGCCGATATATACACGAATCGTGCCAATTTTTATTTCATTGTTATTTAAGAATATTATTTCTATTTTCGTGAGCATTTACGTGTCATCGTCACAAGTGTCGATGACACGTAATGTCGCCAGTGGTGGTCAAGATTTACAGTGATAGCCATCCGATTCTGCACCGAAACTGGCATCAATCCTGATTAACGCCTGGCAATACGTTACCGCGTATTAAACAGCGCTGCGTAAGGGAAAGATCGTCCGTTTGCGGATTCCTTCCGGCAATAGGTTTGATAATTAATTTACGGCCAGGATAGTGATTAAAACGGGTCAGCGCCGGATAACTCAACCGGCCAAACCAGCCGTGTACGCGCTGCCAGCGGGCGTCCTTCACCTGATATAAATTGGTTATCCAGTAGCCTGAGTCAAACTGCATATCCAACAGTTGCGTGCGCCCATTGCCCTGTAAATCAAGCAAATCATCGACGCCAGTATCGGTGGCGGTATAAAACCCCCACGGTTCAAAGACGCAGGGGCGGCCATTATTGAGAAAGGTGAAAATGATGTATTGCGCGCTCGGCGCCAGGCCCAACCCAGGATTGCCCAACCAGATAACCAGATCCTGAATGCCGTTACGATCGAGGTCAGCGCGATAAAATTGCGCATTACCCGCCAAATTAATCAGCCTTCCCACCGGGACAACCCACGAATTACCGGCTCTGTCTTTTCCGCTAATCCGCCATTCGTTATCTTTTTTCGGCTCCGGCAGTAGCGTCACGCCACTGACTCCGACCTGGCGAAAATGCCATGTCTGGTCGGGCGATACAGAATAAGGCAGGGTCAACAGAGGCTTTAGCGCACGCTTTTGCGCATATTCACCGTCGCTCATCGGCAGGTAACCGACAACACCGGTGGCCAGTGCGCGTGCGGCGAGGCAGAGAAATAGCAGTCCGCTCCATACGATAATCTTCACGTCCTTCTTACAACCTTTGCCGTGTAACACAAATTCTCCCTAAATATGTGCGCATTTTACGCCTCCGGCGCTTCCAGCGCGGCAAATCCGCCGTTTCCCTGCCAGCCTTCCAGGCGCTGATAGACGATGTTTACCGCGTCCTTAATCGGTTGAGTCATCGGATAATAAAACCCGACGATATCCGGCTGGATACCAACAAAAATCACCTCGCCGACATCCTCTTTCAGCTGATCGATAAGGTAGTTCAGCGGCATATTGTGGGTGGTCATCATAAACATTTCGGCGATATCATCCGGATCGATGATGCGGATCTCGCCCGGATTAAGTCCCATATCGGTGGCGTCGACAATCAACAGACGCTGCGGGCGCAGTTCGCGAATCGCCACAATGTCGTTTTCCGGCGCGCTGCCGCCGTCGATGACAACCCAGTTGCCCTTCGGCTGCGCCACGCACATTTCCGCCAGTAGCGGGCCTGCGCCGTCGTCGCCCATCATGCTGTTGCCGACACAGAGTAAAACGTCAGTCACGAAGCCTCCTCACCATCAGGTAGATGGCGCTTTCCTGATGAATGTCATGCAGCATACTGAGCATCAGTTTGCTCCATTCTTGCTGCTGCGGGGTCTGCGCGGCGCGCGCCTCATCAAACGCGCGCGCCAGCATTTGCACATGGTTGAAATCGATAACGATCTCGCCATACTTCGGCACGCCTTCCATTTTACGCCGGGCATCGCTACCGGCTTCCAGGGTGGCGATCCACGCCAGATACTCATCCCATGGGCAGGTGAGCGCGGCCTCCAGACAATCGATAACCCCCAGGTGGTGACCAATCGCCAGGCTGTAATAGACAACCTGCTGCGCCTCGGCAGGCGTCGCATCGTTCTCATCAATAAACTTACGGCTCAGTTGACTGAACACCACCTGTTCGCTCATCGGATACGCGCCTCTTCAACAACATGATTGAGATGGGTGACAATTTCGGTTAAACGCGGATCGTTTTCCGCTTCCAGCCAACGCGCCACTTGCTGCTCGCCCTGCCCCAGCTGTGTCAGGTAATCATCGGCGATCTGACGACCATAGCGATAACCCGCCAGCCGGCGCGCCGCGCGATCCACCTTCACGCGCAGCGGCTGCACCATATCCGGATGCAGGATCTCTGCGGGCTGATCGTCCAGCTCACCCGGCGCGCGGGCGTGGATTTTCTGCTCCAGCAGGCCAAGCGCCATCGCAAAGCCATACAGCGTCGCCGCAGGCGTTGGCGGGCAGCCTGGAATATACACATCCACCGGTACGATTTTATCCGTACCGCCCCAGACGCAGTACAGATCATGGAAGATTCCGCCGCTGTTGCCGCAGGCCCCATAAGAGATACAGATTTTCGGGTCCGGCGCCGACTGCCAGGCGCGCAGCGCCGGAGAGCGCATGGCGCGGGTCACCGCGCCGGTAAACAGCAGAATATCGGCATGACGCGGCGACGGTACCACTTTGATGCCGAAACGCTCGGCATCAAACAGCGGCGAAAGCGTCGCAAAGATTTCGATTTCACAGCCGTTACAGCCGCCGCAGTCCACGCGGTAAACGTATGCCGAACGCTTAATATTTTTCAGTAGAGACGCCTTCATGCTGGCGATGGATTCATCCACCGTCATCGGTACCGGAATGCCGTTGGCGTCACGCGGGCCTAATAAATTGCTCATTAGCTGACCTCTTTCATATGGCGAGTCAGTTCAATACGGTCGGACGGCACCAGGCATTTCTGACGCTTACAGTCCGGGCAGGTCTCAAAGCTTTCGCGGTGGTTTTCCGCGCGGCTGTCGCCGTTGTGCGCAAGCAGCGCAATGGCGTAGTCAATCTCTTTCTGTACGGCGAAAGGACGATTGCACACGCGGCAGTTGCACAGCGCGAAGCGGGACTGTTGCAGGAAGTCTTCTTTCTTCCACACTGCCAGTTCGTACTCTTGCGACAGTTTAATCGCCGCCGTCGGGCACACCTCTTCGCAGCGGCCGCAGAAGATACAACGGCCAAGATTGAACTGCCACGCCAGCTCATTGGTTGCCAGTAAGGTTTCCACCGTCAGCGCGTTCGACGGGCAGGCATTAACGCAGGCGGCGCAGCCGATGCACTGCTGCGGATTATGTTCCGGCTTGCCGCGGAAGTTTTTATCAACCGCAATCGGCTCCAGCGGATAAGACGAGGTCGCCGTGCCGGTTTTGATAACTTTTTTGATAAAGGTAAACATGGCGATTCCTTATTTCAGCGGCGAGTTTTTACGCTCAATGCTGTAGCGCTCAAGTTCTTTGTACGGCACGACTTTGCTCTTCTTCTTACGCACATCGACCACGGTCATCCGGTCGGTACAGGAGTAGCACGGGTCGAGGCTGCCGATAATCAGCGGCGCGTCGGAGACGGTGTTGCCGCGCAGCATATAGCGCAGCGTCGGCCAGTTGGCGTAGGTCGCCGCACGACAGCGCCAGCGGTAAAGCTTTTGGTTGTCGCCGGTCATGCTCCAGTGGATATCATCGCCACGCGGCGCTTCGGCAAAGCCGAGCGCAAAACGGTGCGGAATATAGGTAAAGCCTTCCACCATCAGCGGGCCGCCCGGCAGATTATCCAGACCGAAATCGATCATATTCAGCGAGGTGTAAACTTCGTTGATACGGACTTTCAGACGAGAAATCACATCGCAGCCCTGCTCGCTGTGCACTTCCATCGGCAGCAGGCCATAGCCCACAAACGGGTGGTCGGCGCGGGTGTCGCGGGCGTGACCGCTGGCGCGCACCATCGGGCCGACATTACTGAAGTCACGGGCAATTTCCGGGTCCAGACGACCGATACCCACGGTACGCTGTTCCATATTCGGCGTGCTCAGCAGCATGTCAACCAGCTCCTGCACGTCACGACGCATCTGCTGCGCCAGTTGACGGGTCTGGATCATGTCCTCTTTGAGCAGATCGCGGCGAATCCCGCCGATCAGGTTCAGTCCGTAAGTTTTGCGCGCGCCGGTAAGGATCTCTGCCATTTTCATGGAGGTTTCACGCACGCGGAAGAACTGCATAAAGCCGGAGTCAAAGCCGGTAAAGTGGCAGGCGAGGCCTAGGTTCAGCAGGTGCGAGTGCAGACGCTCCACTTCCAGCAGAATGGCGCGGATCATCTGCGCACGTTCCGGCACCTGAATGCCCATCGCGTTTTCCACGGAAGTGGTGTAGGCGGTGCTGTGGGCGAAGCCGCAGATACCACACACGCGATCCGACAGGAAGGTGACTTCGTTATAACCCATGCGGGTTTCCGCCAGTTTTTCCATACCACGGTGGACGTAGAACAGGCGGTAGTCGGCGTCGATAATGTTTTCGCCATCGACGAACAGACGGAAGTGGCCCGGTTCATCGGAGGTGACATGCAGCGGGCCAATCGGCACCACGTTATTTTTCTTGTCACCCAGCTCGTTAATGAACTCGTAGGTTTCCGCATCGGTGGTCGGCGCCGGGCGCTGACGATAATCCATGCTGTCTTTACGCAGCGGATAGAGTTCATCCGGCCAGTCGTCCGGCAGCACCAGACGGCGCTCGTCCGGCAGACCGACCGGGATTAAACCGTACATGTCGCGTACTTCGCGCTCACCCCACACGGCAGCCGGCACGCGCGGCGTAACGGATGGGAATTCCAGCTTATTGGCATCTACTTCAACGCGAACGGTAATCCAGCACTTCGTGCCCTGCTCCATCGACAGCACGTAATAAACGGCATAGTGGCCGCACAACTGGCGTTCGTCATTACCGAACAGCACCGACAACCACCCACCCTGCTGGTAGTAAAGAAACTCCACCACTTCCGGCAGATAGTTCACTTTTACCGTAATAGTCAGCTGATCTTTGGTCTGCCAGGCTTCGTCCAGCACGACGCCCGGAAACGCCTGGTGCAGCGCCGCAAGGTATTGTTGACCTAATTTTTCTTCAGACATGCTCAAACTCTCTTAAATCACGCCGCCAGCAAGGAGACGAAGGCTAAAAACGCAAACCCAAAACCGGCCCAGGTCACGCGTGAAGTGGCGCAAAAACGCAGTCGCGCCATGCTGTTTTCAAACAGGGCGATCACCAGTACGCCGACAATCAGCTTGACGACGGCAATCACCAGCGCCAGCAACAGTCCGCCTGCGCTGAAGGTTTCCATCTGTCCCCACGGCAGAAACACGCCGACGAACATTTGCAGCACCACCAGTTGCTTAAGGCTGATGCCCCATTTCAGCACCGCAAAGCCGCTACCGCTGTATTCGGTCAACGGCCCTTCCTGCAACTCCTGCTCCGCTTCCGCCAGGTCGAACGGCAGCTTGCCCATTTCGATAAAGGTGGCGAAGGCGCAGGCGCACAGCGCCAGAATCAGCGGAATACTACGCGCGACAGGCCAGTGATAAATGGTATCGGCGATATTGCTGATATGAGTTGAGCCCGCCACCTGCGCGGCGACCCACAGACCCAGCAGCAGAATCGGCTCCACCAGCACGCCGAGCATCGCTTCACGGCTGGCGCCGATCGCGGTGAACGGGCTGCCGGTATCCAGGCCTGCAATAGAGAAAAAGAAGCGCGCGATGGCGAACAGGTAAATCAGAGTGATTAAATCACCCAGTTGCGGCAACGGAGATCCAACGGTGACAACCGGCAGCGCGGTGGCGATAGTCAGCATCACGCCGACCATCACAAACGGCGTCAGGCGAAAAACCCAGCCAGAATCCGCGGGCGCAATACTCTGACGACCGAGCAGTTTGATAATGTCGCGGTACTCCTGCAACACGCCCGGCCCACGGCGATTGTGTAGACGGGCGCGCGCCACGCGAGTAATACCGGACAGCAATGGCGCAACGGCAAATAGCACCAGCGCCTGAATTAACGGATAAAACACACTCATTTTCAGGCTCCTCGTGAAACCACAATCACCACCAGCACCGCCAGCTCAATCAGCGCCAGACGACGGAACAGCACCGCGGCCGCCGCGTTCTGCCAGCCCGGCACCAGCGATACCGGGTTCAGCCATTTACGCAGTTTGAGTACCGGGGCAAAGGCCTCTTTCACCGGCATGGCGAAACCGTGCGCGGTAATCACCATCGACTGCTCATGGTCGTAGCCGCACACCCAGGCCGCGCCGCGAGAACGCGACGGCAGACGGTTGCCTTTGAACATCGCCATAATGATGAACGGCAGTAGCGGACAGGCGACCAACAGCAGCGTGATCATCGGCTGCGATACGGTGGTGTGCGCGGTTTCCAGCGGCAACGGTACCGCAGTGGAAATCATCGGCAGCAGCCACGGCGCGGCAACCCCGCCCAGTACACAGCAAATCGCCAATGCCACCACGCTGACGCCCATCAGGATCGGCGCGCAGCTGGCGTTTTCAGCTTCCTTCGTGCGCGGCGCGCCAAGGAACGTCACGCCGTAAACTTTCGCCATACACATCACCGCCAGCGCGCCGGTAATCGCCAGGCCAACCGCCAGCAGCGGTCCTAACAGACGACCAACAAACGCGCCGCTGTTGCCCAGTTTGAAGAAGGACTGATAAATCACCCACTCGCCGGCAAAGCCGTTCAGCGGCGGCAACGCCGCCATCGCCATCAGACCGACCAGCATGGCGATAGAAATAACCGGCATCCGTTTACCAATACCGCCCAGTTTTTCGATATCGCGATGACCGGTACGGAACCAGATGCTGCCCGCGCCCAGAAACAGCACGCTTTTGAACAGGCTATGGTTCAGCAGGTGATAGAGCCCGCCGGTCAGACCCAGCGCGATCAGTACCGGCTGATTGAGAGCAATCCCGGTAACGCCTGCGCCCAGACCGAGCAAAATGATGCCGATATTTTCCAGCGTGTGATAGGCCAGCAGGCGCTGAATGTTATGCTCCATCAGCGCGTACAAACCACCGACAAAGGCGGTGATCATCCCAAGCACCAACAGCGCCACACCCCACCACAGCGGCGCATTGCCGCCAAGCAGAGATAGCGTGAGAATGCCCAGCAGCCCGATTTTCATCACCACGGTCGAGAACAGCGCGGCGGCGGGAGCGCTGGCGTTGGCGTGCGCCTGCGGCACCCAACCGTGTAGCGGGATAATCCCGGCCAGCAGACCAAAGCCGATAACACCGAGCAGCCAGATATCGGAGCCCAGCGGCAGTTGCTGAGCGCGTTGATCCAGCAGCCCCAGATCCAGCGTGCCGTAGCGCTGCCACACCAGCCAGCAGGCGATTGCCAGCAGCAGCGTACCGAGACGGCCCAGCGCAAACCACAGTTTGCCCTCTTTGCTACCGCCGGTAAGGAACACGGCGCAGAGCGCCATGATTTCCGCCATCACCACCATCGTCCCCAGGTTACTGGCGACCACAGCGCAGACGGCTGCCGCCATCAGCAGGTTGATCAACAGTCCGTTGGCTTTTACCTGTGGATGGCGATGCCAGTCGATATTGAACAGGCTGACGAACAGACCGCACAGCCCCAGCGTAATCAGCCAGATAGCATTCAGCGGCGTTATTTGCAGCATGTGACCGGTAAACGGCATCACGCCGCTCACCGTAACGGCGCTGGTCAGCGCGGTGAACCCCGCGCCTGCCGTACACAGGCTGCCGACCGCGCCGCCGATACCGGCAATCCAGCCGCTCAGCGCTTTATGAAACGAAAACAGAAACGCCAGAACGGCGGCGGCGGCAAACCACGCGACGCCGCTAGTAATCAGTGAAAGTGAACTCATTATGCATCCCCACTCTGAGCCTGCTGAAACAAGGTGAGATCGCCAAAATCGGTATTAAACGTCAGCTCACGTTTACGTTTGCTGGCGCGGGCGATATCCGTGTTCTCCACCAGGTGTAGCGCTTTAGTCGGGCACATCCGCACACAGGCCGGGCCTTGCTCGTCAAAGCTGCACAGGTCGCATTTCACCGCGATAGCGCGTACGCCCGGCACCCAGTCGAGCAACGTACTGACGCGCGCAGGCGCTGGCGGCGCGGGCGGCGCTTTCGGCGTATTGGCGTTCGCTGGAATATGCAGCGGACGGCTGCCGGAAAACTCAATAGCGCCAAACGGACAGGCAATACCGCACAGTTTGCAGCTCACGCACAGGCTTTCATTAAGCTGGACAGCGCCGTCAACGCGATTAATCGCGTTAACCGGGCATACCGTGGCGCATGGCGCATCTTCACAGTGGTGACAAAGCTGCGGCGCAGATTCTTTTTCATTCAGCATCACTTTCAGGCGCGGCATTGACTGCAGGCCATGCTGGCGATGCGTCTCTGAACAGGCGGCCTCACAGGTGTGGCAGCCGATACAGAGAGTGGAGTCAGCAATTACAAAACGATTCACCAGGCATTCCTCAGGTGATTGTCATTTTTGACGAAAACATGCCGTTGAAATGTCATTTTCGACACTTATCGACACGCCCATCCCCAAAACATTCATGACATGGCGCAACGCCATATCGAGAATCAAAGCGGGCAACGCCTCAGGCTTATACCGCCGGGCTGTTTCCCTTTACCAATTGACGCAAATTAACCGGCGAGTTGTTTTCTACAGCGGTATAGAGGCTGTCGTAAACGCTGGCGATTTTTTCCAGATAGTGCTCCAGCACCTGCTCGCGATCGCGGTTGTTAACCCGTTCGTCAACCTTGCCGTCGATATCGAGCTGCGCCTGTGCAATCAATTGCTTATCTTCGCCATCTTTGGTTTCAACGTAGTACTCAATGGTGTGGCTGTTAAAACCATCCGCCAACGCGACGTAAATACGAAAGTGCTCAAACAGGACAAAGCAAAGATCCCTTTCCGGCGCGCAGCTCATTGCGTGATGCAGGCGCGCTTTCGAGAGGGTGATCCCCTGAACCAGCGAGTTGCAGTAAATATGCCACTGGTCCTGTAGGCGACGATGCCGTTGCGCGATGTAATCGGCCTTTTCGCTTATTTCCCAAATAGTCATGTCAGGTTACCCGTTTAACAGAGATGCCTGCGTTAAGCATTTTCCATGCCAATTTTTAACTTATTGTTTTTAATAGCAGACGAGCGCAGTTACTGCCGTTTCGACGCGGTGACGACATGTCATTTCGTCATCGTCGACATTAACCTGCCAGGGGATAAAAATATTGGCATAAATATTGCTTTACAGGGGCAACCACTACGGGAGGCGATATGCACGAAATTACCCTCTGCCAACGGGCACTGGAATTGATTGAACAACAGGCTTCAGCATACGGTGCAAAACGTGTGACAGCCGTCTGGATCAAAATTGGCGCATTTTCTTGCGTGGAAACCAGCGCTCTTTCCTTTTGTTTTGATCTGGTATGCCGCGGCACGATAGCAGAAGGTTGTAAACTGCACCTCGAAGAACAGGAAGCCGAATGCTGGTGTGAGCATTGTCAACAATATGTCACGTTGTTAACCCACCGTGTACGTCGTTGTCCGCAATGTCATAGCGATACGCTGCGAATTGTGGCCGATGACGGCTTACAAATTCGGCGCATAGAGATTGATGAAACTGAAGATTAATGCCGGATAGACGCTCGCGTCGCCATCCGGCAGAAAGCCTGTAACAAGAAAAAGATCAGGAGTAAGCGATGTGTACGACTTGCGGTTGCGCTGAAGGCAACCTTTATATAGAAGGCGATGAACATAATCCGCACTCAGCGTTTCGTAGCGCGCCCTTTGCCCCAGCGGCTCGCCCGGCGCTGAATATTACCGGCATTAAAACGCCTGACTTTACCCCAAGTCAGACCGCAGAAGGCGATCTGCATTACGGCCACGGCGAAGCCGGAACCCACGCGCCTGGTATGAGTCAGCGGCGGATGCTGGAGGTTGAAATCGACGTGCTGGACAAAAATAATCGTCTGGCTGAGCGCAACCGCGCCCGTTTCGCCGCCCGCCAGCAACTGGTGCTCAACCTGGTGTCCAGCCCCGGGTCAGGTAAAACCACCCTGCTGACCGAAACGCTGATGAAATTGAAAGACCGTGTACCGTGCGCGGTGATTGAAGGCGACCAGCAGACAGTGAACGACGCCGCCCGCATCCGCGCTACCGGCACGCCCGCCATTCAGGTCAACACCGGTAAAGGCTGCCATCTTGACGCGCAAATGATCGCCGACGCCGCGCCGCGCCTGCCGCTGGATGACCACGGTATTCTGTTTATCGAAAACGTCGGTAATCTTGTCTGCCCGGCCAGCTTCGATCTGGGCGAAAAGCATAAAGTCGCAGTGCTTTCCGTGACCGAAGGTGAAGATAAGCCGCTGAAATATTCCCATATGTTTGCCGCTGCGTCGCTCATGCTGCTCAATAAAGTCGATCTGCTGCCCTACCTCAATTTTGACGTTGAGAAGTGCATCGCCAGCGCGCGTGAAGTGAACCCGGAGATTGAAATTATCCTGATTTCCGCCACCAGCGGCGAAGGCATGGATCAGTGGCTGGCCTGGCTGGAGGCGCAGCGATGTGCATAGGCGTGCCGGGTCAAATCCGCGCCATTGACGGCAATCAGGCAAAAGTTGACGTCTGCGGCATTCAGCGCGACGTCGATCTCACATTAGTCGGCAGTTGTGATGAAAACGGTCAGCCGCGTCTGGGTCAGTGGGTGCTGGTTCATGTCGGATTCGCCATGAGCGTCATTAACGAAGCGGAAGCGCGCGACACGCTCGACGCGCTACAAAATATGTTTGATGTTGAGCCGGACGTCGGCGCACTGCTGTATGGTGAGGAGAGATAATGCGTTTTGTTGACGAGTACCGTGCGCCGGAACAGGTGATGCAGCTCATTGAACACCTGCGTGAACGCGCCGCCCTTCTTCCTTACACTGCCGAACGACCGCTGCGCATTATGGAAGTCTGCGGGGGTCATACCCACGCAATTTTTAAATTTGGTCTCGATCAGTTACTGCCCGAAAACGTGGAGTTTATTCACGGCCCCGGTTGTCCGGTCTGCGTGCTGCCGATGGGACGTATCGACAGTTGCGTGGAAATCGCCAGCCATCCGGAGGTGATTTTCTGCACCTTTGGCGATGCCATGCGCGTGCCGGGGAAACAGGGTTCGCTGTTGCAGGCTAAAGCGCGCGGCGCGGATGTCCGTATTGTTTACTCTCCGATGGACGCGCTGAAGCTGGCGCAGGATAACCCGACCCGCAAAGTGGTATTTTTCGGGCTGGGCTTTGAAACCACCATGCCGACCACCGCCATCACGCTACAGCAGGCAAAACAGCGTGACGTGCGAAACTTCTACTTTTTCTGCCAGCACATTACGCTGATCCCGACGCTGCGTAGCCTACTGGAGCAGCCGGACAACGGCATTGACGCCTTTCTTGCGCCAGGCCACGTCAGCATGGTCATCGGCACCGAGGCGTACCAGTTTATCGCCGCCGATTTTCATCGCCCGCTGGTGGTGGCTGGATTCGAGCCGCTTGATCTACTGCAAGGCGTGGTCATGCTGGTTGAGCAGAAAATAGCGGCCCTAAGCCAGGTTGAAAACCAATACCGTCGCGTGGTGCCGGATGCCGGAAACATGCTGGCGCAGCAGGCCATCGCCGATGTGTTCTGCGTTAATGGCGACAGCGAGTGGCGCGGTCTGGGCGTAATTGAATCCTCCGGCGTCCACCTGACGCCAGAGTATCAGCGCTTTGACGCCGAAGCGCATTTCCGCCCAGCGCCACAGCAGGTCTATGACGATCCGCGCGCCCGCTGCGGCGAAGTGCTGACCGGCAGATGCAAGCCGCATCAGTGCCCGCTATTTGGTAAAACATGTAATCCAGAGACCGCGTTCGGCGCGCTGATGGTCTCTTCCGAAGGCGCATGCGCCGCCTGGTATCAGTATCGTCAGCAGGAGTGTGAAGTTTGAACAATATACAACTCGCCCACGGCAGCGGCGGCCAGGCTATGCAACAGTTGATTAATAGCCTGTTTATGGAGGCCTTTGCCAACCCGTGGCTGGCGGAACAAGAAGATCAGGCGCGTCTGGAGCTGGCGCAACTGACGGCGGAGGGCGACCGTCTGGCGTTTTCTACCGATAGCTATGTGATCGATCCGCTCTTTTTCCCCGGCGGCAATATCGGCAAACTGGCGATTTGCGGTACGGCGAACGACGTAGCGGTGAGCGGCGCGATCCCCCGCTATCTCTCCTGCGGCTTTATCCTTGAAGAAGGGCTGCCGATGGAGACGTTAAAAAGCGTGGTCAATAGCATGGCGGCGACCGCGCGGGAAGCGGGTATCGCCATTGTAACCGGCGACACCAAAGTTGTGCAGCGCGGCGCGGCGGATAAATTATTTATCAACACTGCCGGCATGGGGGCGATTCCCGCCGATATTCGCTGGGGCGCGCAAACGCTGAGCGTTGGCGATGTGCTGTTAGTCAGCGGTACGCTTGGCGATCACGGCGCCACTATCCTCAACCTGCGTGAGCAACTGGGACTGGATGGCGAGCTGGCGAGCGACTGCGCAGTATTAACGCCGCTTATTCAGACGCTGCGTCATATTGACGGAGTGAAGGCATTGCGTGACGCCACGCGCGGCGGCGTGAATGCGGTCGCCCATGAATTTGCAGCGTCCTGCGGTTACGGTATTGAATTGTCCGAATCCGCACTGCCGCTCAAACCTGCCGTGCGCGGCGTCTGCGAGCTGTTGGGGCTGGATGCCCTGAACTTTGCCAACGAAGGAAAACTGGTGATTGCCGTTGAACGGCAGGCCGCAGATCGGGCGTTGGCGGCATTACGCGCGCATCCGCTGGGACGTGATGCGGCGCTGATTGGCGAAGTCGTGGAACGCAAAGGCGTTCGCTTAGCCGGACTCTATGGCGTGAAGCGAACCCTTGATTTGCCACACGCCGAACCATTACCTCGTATATGCTAGCAGCCTGTTGACAGCATACTGTAAGCCGGATAAGACGCATTTGCGTCGACATCCGGCATTAACGCTGCATGAACGCCTGATGGCGCTTTGCTTATCAGGCCTACGGAGTGTGTGACCAGCGAGTTTGCGGTCAGCCATCCGGCAATAACTTACGACTTATACCTATAATTCATTTACCGTTTTCGCACCGTTTTGCGGTATTTTCCTGGAAAAGCAACATGTCGTATACACCCATGAGCGATCTTGGACAGCAAGGCTTGTTCGATATCACTCGTACCTTATTGCAGCAGCCCGATTTGGCGTCGCTCAGTGAAGCGCTTTCGCAACTGGTAAAGCGTTCAGCGCTCGCCGACAGCGCCGGCATTGTGCTATGGCAGGCGCAGTCGCAACGCGCACAATATTATGCGACGCGAGAAAATGGCCGTCCTGTTGAATATGAAGATGAAACCGTACTGGCGCACGGCCCGGTACGTCGCATCCTTTCTCGCCCCGATGCATTGCACTGTAATTTCCATGAGTTTACCGAAACCTGGCCGCAGCTTGCCGCGAGCGGCCTCTACCCTGAATTTGGTCATTACTGTCTGCTTCCTTTAGCCGCGGAGGGCCGTATTTTCGGCGGCTGCGAATTCATCCGTCAGGAAGATCGCCCCTGGAGTGAAAAGGAATATGACCGTCTGCATACGTTTACCCAAATTGTCGGCGTGGTCGCCGAGCAAATTCAAAACCGGGTAAACAATAACGTCGATTATGATCTGTTGTGCAGCGAACGCGATAACTTCCGTATTCTGGTTGCGATTACCAACGCCGTCCTGTCGCGTCTGGATATTGATGAGCTGGTAAGCGAAGTCGCAAAAGAGATCCACCACTATTTCAATATCGACGCGATCAGCATCGTGTTGCGCAGCCATCGCAAAAATAAGCTGAATATCTACTCCACCCACTACCTTGATGAGCATCATCCGGCGCACGAACAGAGCGAAGTCGACGAAGCCGGCACGCTCACGGAGCGCGTCTTTAAAAGTAAAGAGATGCTGCTTATCAACCTCAACGAACGCGATCCGCTTGCCCCCTACGAACGCATGCTGTTCGATACCTGGGGCAATCAGATCCAGACGCTTTGCCTGCTGCCGTTGATGTCCGGCAAAACGATGCTTGGCGTGCTCAAACTGGCCCAGTGCGAAGAAAAAGTGTTTACCACCGCCAACCTCAAGCTGCTGCGTCAGATTGCCGAACGGGTAGCCATTGCCGTGGATAATGCGCTGGCCTATCAGGAAATCCACCGTCTGAAGGAACGCCTGGTCGACGAAAACCTGGCGCTCACGGAGCAGCTTAATAACGTCGACAGCGAGTTTGGCGAGATCATCGGACGCAGCGAAGCGATGTACAACGTGCTAAAGCAGGTTGAGATGGTGGCGCAAAGCGACAGTACCGTGCTAATTCTGGGCGAAACGGGAACCGGTAAAGAGTTGATTGCCCGCGCCATTCACAACCTGAGCGGACGTAGCGGGCGCAGGATGGTAAAGATGAACTGCGCCGCGATGCCGGCGGGGCTGCTGGAAAGCGATTTGTTTGGTCATGAGCGCGGCGCGTTTACCGGCGCCAGCGCGCAGCGGATTGGCCGTTTCGAGCTGGCGGATAAAAGCTCGCTGTTTCTGGATGAAGTGGGCGACATGCCGCTGGAGCTACAGCCTAAGCTGCTGCGCGTCCTTCAGGAGCAAGAGTTTGAACGTCTCGGCAGCAATAAACTGATCCAGACCGACGTGCGGCTGATCGCCGCGACTAACCGCGATCTGAAAAAAATGGTCGCCGATCGCGAATTCCGTAACGATCTCTACTATCGGCTGAATGTTTTTCCGATCCAGCTTCCTCCGTTGCGCGAACGTCCGGAAGATATTCCACTACTGGTCAAAGCGTTCACTTTCAAAATTGCCCGCCGAATGGGGCGTAATATCGACAGCATTCCCGCCGAAACGCTGCGCACGCTTAGCAGCATGGAATGGCCGGGGAACGTTCGCGAGCTGGAGAATGTCGTCGAGCGCGCCGTGCTGCTGACGCGCGGCAATGTGCTACAACTGTCGCTGCCGGATATTACCGCCGTAACGCCCGATACCTCGCCTGTTGCGACTGAAAGCGCCAAAGAAGGCGAAGATGAATATCAGCTTATTATACGCGTGCTGAAAGAGACCAATGGCGTAGTGGCTGGACCAAAAGGCGCGGCGCAGCGTCTGGGGCTTAAACGAACCACCCTGCTGTCGCGTATGAAGCGATTGGGTATTGATAAAGACGCGTTAGCGTAACGGGTTGCCGGATCTGATCCGGCCAGGAGATGATGCGCGCCGTAGGCCTGGCGCTTCCCCTTCACTTCTTGCGCTGATATTTTTCCGGCAATTCCGGAACGGGGCGCTTATCGTCGATAAGGTGCCGCACGGTCAGGACAGGATGCCGCCAAAGCATTCGCGGACCTGCCCAACGCATAATCTGCTTCATCTCCTCGCGTTTAGCCGGCTGATAGCAGTGCACCGGGCACTGCTTACAGGCAGGTTTTTCCTCGCCAAATACGCATTTATCAAGACGTTTTTGCGCGTAGGCGTACAGCGCGTCGTAATGCCCCTGCACCGCTGACGCCTGTGGACACTGGCTTTCATACAGCGCGATCATTTTTTTGATCGTCAGTTTTTCACGAGCGATACGTTTACCAGGCATCGTGCTCTCTCCGAACATTAAGATGCATTTATTTTACACCTTATCCCTCTTTAGCACTATCACTGCATATCGTCGCCATTACGCAAATAAGAATTATTTTCATTTATTCATGCCTTGTGCTATATAACATAGCAAAGGCTATATTCGATGATTAATTAACCACATTGTTGCGAGGGATACTATGACGAATCTACATCGTCTGAAAACACTCCTGATTGCCGGTATTGTCGCGATACTCGCGCTATCGCCAGCCTATGCAAAAGAGAAATTTAAAGTCATCACCACGTTTACCGTTATTGCCGACATGGCGAAAAACGTGGCGGGCGACGCAGCGGAAGTCAGCTCGATTACCAAGCCCGGCGCTGAAATCCATGAGTATCAGCCAACGCCCGGCGATATTAAACGAGCGCAGGGGGCACAGCTTATCCTCGCGAATGGTCTGAACCTGGAGCGATGGTTCGCCCGATTTTATCAGCACCTTTCCGGCGTACCGGAAGTCGTCGTCTCTACCGGCGTCAAACCGATGGGCATTACCGAAGGCCCGTATAACGGTAAACCGAACCCGCACGCCTGGATGTCGGCAGAAAACGCGCTGATTTATGTCGATAACATTCGCGACGCCCTGGTGAAGTACGATCCGGATAATGCGCAGATCTATAAGCAAAACGCCGAGCGCTATAAAGCGAAAATTCGCCAGATGGCCGATCCGTTGCGTGCCGAACTGGAAAAAATTCCCGCCGATCAGCGCTGGCTGGTCACCAGTGAAGGCGCGTTCTCTTACCTGGCGCGCGATAATGACATGAAAGAGCTTTATCTCTGGCCAATTAACGCCGATCAACAGGGGACGCCAAAACAGGTGCGTAAAGTGATTGATACCATTAAAAAGCACCATATTCCCGCCATCTTTAGCGAGAGTACGGTTTCCGATAAACCGGCCCGTCAGGTCGCGCGTGAATCCGGCGCGCATTATGGCGGCGTACTGTATGTCGATTCTCTGAGCGCCGCTGACGGCCCTGTGCCAACCTATCTGGATCTGCTGCGCGTCACGACCGAAACCATCGTCAACGGCATTAACGACGGACTGAGGAGTCAACAATGAGTCAATCTGCGATTACCGTTGATCAAGTCACGGTGACGTATCGCAACGGTCATACCGCCCTACGGGACGCCACTTTTCAGGTGCCTGGCGGTTCAATCGCCGCGCTGGTAGGCGTAAATGGTTCCGGTAAGTCTACGTTATTTAAAGCGTTAATGGGCTTTGTGCATCTTGCGCAGGGCGATATCACTATCCTGCAACAGTCAGTCAACAAGGCACTGAAAAAAAACCTCATTGCTTATGTTCCGCAATCGGAAGAAGTGGACTGGTCATTTCCGGTGCTGGTAGAAGATGTGGTGATGATGGGACGCTACGGCCATATGGGCTGGCTACGCCGTCCCAGTGCGCATGATCACGCCTGTGTTGACGCCGCGCTGGCGCGGGTGGATATGCAGGAATATCGTCACAGGCAGATTGGCGAGCTGTCCGGCGGGCAGAAAAAACGTGTGTTTCTTGCGAGGGCCATCGCTCAGGATGGACAAGTAATCCTGCTGGATGAACCTTTTACCGGCGTGGATGTAAAAACCGAAGCGCGAATCATCGATCTACTGCGGGAACTGCGCGATGAAGGCCGCACGATGCTGGTCTCAACGCATAATCTCGGCTCCGTCACCGAGTTTTGCGACTATACGGTAATGATTAAAGGAACCGTACTGGCCAGCGGCCCTACCGAAACCACGTTTACCGCCGCGAATCTGGAACAGGCGTTTAGCGGCGTTCTACGTCATATCGCGCTAAGCGGAGGTGAAGAGCACATCATCACCGATGACGAGCGCCCCTTTATTTCCCGGCGCGTGGCCAGCGGAGGAAAATCGTCATGAACTGGCTTGTTGAGCCGTTTGGCTACCAGTATATGCTCAACGCGATGTGGGTCTCCGCGATGGTGGGCGGTCTGTGCGCGTTTCTCTCCTGCTATTTGATGCTCAAAGGCTGGTCGCTCATTGGCGATGCGCTATCTCACTCTATTGTGCCTGGCGTCGCTGGCGCCTGGATGTTAGGGCTGCCCTTCTCGCTCGGCGCGTTTCTTTCCGGCGGACTGGCGGCAGGCAGTATGCTCTTTCTTAACCAACGCTCACGCCTGAAAGAAGACGCGATTATCGGGCTTATCTTCTCCTCTTTTTTTGGCGTCGGCCTTTTTATGGTGTCGCTCAATCCGATGTCGGTGAATATCCAGACGATTATTCTTGGTAACGTGCTGGCGATCGCGCCAGCGGATATTGCGCAACTGGCGATTATCGGCGCAGTCTCGCTGACGATTCTGCTGTTAAAATGGAAAGATTTGATGGTCGTCTTTTTCGATGAGACCCATGCGCGTTCTATCGGGCTTAATCCGGGTCGACTAAAGCTGTTGTTTTTCACTCTATTGTCCGTCTCTACCGTGGCGGCCCTGCAAACCGTTGGGGCGTTCCTGGTGATCTGTCTCGTCGTCACGCCGGGCGCGACAGCCTGGTTACTCACCGACCGTTTTCCACGTCTGCTCATGATTGCCGTCGTGATTGGCAGCCTGACCAGTTTTCTGGGCGCATGGCTTAGCTACTGGCTGGATGGCGCCACTGGCGGAATTATTGTCGTCATGCAAACCTTACTGTTCATCACAGCCTTTATTTTCGCCCCGAAACACGGTCTGTTAGCCAACCGTCGACGCGCCCGCCTGCAGAAGGAGCCGACATGTTCTTAACAACGTTACTGGAACCCTTTCAGTTTGATTTTATGGTGAACGCCCTTATGGTTTCGGTCATTGTGGCGATTCCCTGCGCCTTGCTGTCCGTGTTTTTAGTGTTAAAAGGCTGGGCGTTAATGGGCGACGCAATGAGTCATGCGGTATTCCCCGGGGTCGTGCTGGCATATATTGTGGGGATCCCCCTGGCGATTGGCGCTTTCATTGCCGGATTATTTTGCGCTATCGCCACCGGCTATCTGGACGATAACAGCCGCATCAAACGTGATACGGTGATGGGCATCGTCTTTTCCGGGATGTTTGGCGCAGGTCTGGTGCTCTATGTTTCTATTCAATCGGAAGTGCATCTAGATCACATCCTGTTTGGGGATATGCTGGGCGTATCGCTGGGGGATATCGTACAAACGTCAGTTATTGCACTGGGTATTGCGTTAATCATTGGGCTGAAATGGAAAGATCTCCTGCTACACGCTTTTGACCCGCACCAGGCGAAAGCCAGCGGGCTGAATACGACGCTACTGCATTATGGCCTGCTATGTATGATTGCGCTGACTATCGTCGCCACGCTGAAATCGGTGGGCATTATTCTGTCGATCTCACTGCTTATCGCCCCCGGCGCAATTGCCATTTTGCTGACGCGACGCTTTGCGCGCGCGCTGGGATTAGCGGTGAGTCTGTCAGTTATTACCGCTTTTGCGGGCGTCTATCTGTCTTTTTATCTTGATAGCGCGCCAGCGCCGACCATCGTAGTATTATTTGCCATCGTGTTTATTGCGGTATTTATTTACGCAACATGGCGCGACAGGCGTAATGAAATCGTACCAGAGGCGCAAGGTTAACACTTTTTTGCCTGCTATTCAGGAAACATACGGTCATAATATAGAGTAGTCTTATGGCGCTGGAAGGATTTCCTCTGGCAGGCAACCTTATAATTTCATTACGGTTTAAGTAAAGACTTATATTCAGCTATCCTTTTTTTATGAGCGGATATAGAGAGTTTTTTATCGTTTAGCATAACGGCATTGTTATCGAATCGCTCATAAAGCGTTTCATTCTTTTTGTTTACTATACTGCTTCCCGCCGCCGGATTGGCCTCCACATATTCATTTAATCGTTGTACGCCTTGAGTATGTTTGTAAAAACTCACCGGCAGATAGCGGTCTGCTTTATCGGACGGGAGAAAAGGTTCTTCACCACACAGACGTTCACAAATATTATCTTCATGAATTTTTACTAAGTTCATAAATTCAAGCTGAAGTTTTTTGGCGAGCGCCAGGCTAAAAATACCGCATTCAGAAGAGCTTCGTTGAATGTCCAGCTCGACCATAGCAAAATAACAATCAGGCAGTTGTTCACGTTCAAGAGCTGCTTTGGTCCTCAACGCCAGTAAAGCAGGTCCAAAAGCGCTACACGCTGCTGGTTCGAACAAAATCACCGATGTCTTTCCGTCCATAACTCTAAAATCGACGACTGAAATATGGATACCTGAACTTCCCATATTTACGAGAAATCGGGCAGATTCAACGCCTTCCATTCTGGTCTCCTTTATAGAGGAAACAAGCTCATGGACTGACATAACAAATTTAAGATTTAACTCTGGATACTTCTTATTGGCCTGTGCAACAAGAAAAGGCATCATTTCGAGATCGGTTTCCTCGTAACTGATATGAATCCAGCTGCCATATATAATTTCACTTTCCAGACGCTCAACAATACAGGTCAATGCTTCGGTGTTTAGCTCCCCGCTGACGTCAGGCTGAGGCGATAAACTCGCCCCCATATTACGAGTCGTAGGACTTAGCATACTTTTCCCTCCACATGATAGCTCCTGCACCGAAAATATCATCTTTAACTTTTCAGATTCAATATATTGCCTGCAAAAATATGCCTCAATGATTGAGCCAGGCTACCAACCACCTCCGGATGATTATATATAAGAATTACTACTCAAAAAATCTTTTTTATAATAAAAGCTCAACACATGGTCATACATGATAAAAAATATTTTAATTCATTCCTACTGCAATCGGTAACGCGCAATTATCGTCAGGTACAGCAGGGTTATGTGCAAAAGCAGTGCGCTGTAAATGCGCGTCTAGTTTCAGTCCCCGGAACAGCGATAGCGGTGAAGAGTCCATCCCCAAACGATACATAACCTTCTTACGATAAATACTGACGGTTTTTGTTCCCAGACCAAATTTTTTCGCCAGTTCAATTGCCGGATGTCCGGAGGATAATAATATCAGCAGCGCATATTTCGCCTGAGTGACGCCGGGAGGTAGATTCCACCAGGCGTATTGATTGATATTAAACAATACCTCTTCCGGCGTCTCGCCGGCATTAAAAGCATACGTTGTAGCCACGGTTTTCTTTTGTGGCCTGTGGCAGAAACGCAGCCAGGCTTCCGGAAGACGGAGCTTCTCTCGATCCGAGCGGATAGCGCAGGATAGTTCGTCTTTTAAAACATAATCCATAACGCCAAAATATTGCAGCACACAGCGATCGATATAATACAAGCGATCTGCCACTACCAAAACTTTACGGTTCTGCAACCGCGTCTGCAACGCATGAAAAAGATAAACATGCTCATGCGGGTTCAAAGCTAAAATCAGCCCGGCGTCCGGCATATCGGATAGAGAATGCAAAAGTGCGGTTAATGAGTTACACGTTTTAACGCACTTTTCCGGATATTTTTGCTTAAAAATAGACTGAAGGGCATAACAATTAGTCCAGTTAATACCGTATATAATTACATTTCTCATTTATTTATCCTTTTTTGAAAACTGACTACAGCTTCGGTAATAATTTTTCTTCCTGGGCGACTACTGCGCAAGTAGATAACGCCTTCTTACTACAAAGGTAATAAGACCAGATACGTTATTACATGCGCAATGTCGTTACCGAAATGAATTCCTTTTACAAATCTGATAATGATTAAATTTGCTGTTTTACTTTACTGTAATCTCTTAGAGTACAACGATTGCCCGACGCCTGGTGGCCATGTATGTCTGACAATGAACGCTTTCGATTCCCTTTCATTAACTATATATCACTGGTGTAGCGATACTGAAATATACACTACGATTAAAAAAATATTTGGTATCTGTAACGCAAACAGATAGTAACGTTTAAAATAATTTCACAAATCAATGGTTCATCGTACGCATAAAGCTAAGCGGTGTAATCTTAAAATGCCGTTTAAAAATAGCGATAAAATAAGAAGGCGTATCATAGCCACACATCGTCGCGACTTGTGAAATATTTCCAGCCCCCATACGTAATAATTTTATAGCCTGATTCATACGAGCATCCAGGTATATTTTGCTAAAACTCACCTCTTCAGCGGCCAGTTTTCGCTTCAGACTTGATACGCTCATAAACAGCTTTCCTGCCACCTCAGCCTGTGACCATTTGCGGGTGAGATCGCTGATAATAATGTTATAAACTTTCTCTTTTGTCGTAATTTTTATTGCTCGCTCAAGGAAATCAAACCCACCGGGCTTACGTACAAATGCCGATATAAGATACATCAATGAGAAATATGAATAATCATGATCATCAATACTCACATTACTACAAACCCGTGGACATGCCACACCATGCAAAATAGAGTCAAAAGTATCACTCATCCCTGGCAACAAGTCCGCATGAAAAAAATACTTTGGTTTCGTTTTTAATGATAGCTCTCGATCATTATAGTTTCTTGTACTGTAAAAAACTTTGTAGAATTTTTGCATTAAGTCATAGGAAACTTCCAGTGAAGAAAAATCAATATGCCCTTCTATTTCGCTCATACTAAGCGTGATTGTTTGATCTTTTTCCAATAAAAATAAACACGGCGCAGATTGTTCGATGAACTCCCCAAATTCGTTTTCAATTCGCAAACTGCCTTTATTAAGTTTAAACAATAAGCAGTTTGCGACATAATAGTCTCTTACGTCAGCTAATCCATTTATTAATGGAAATTTGTTCGGCTGTTGAAGGTGATTATTGCTAATGGCCTCAACTGATTTATTCATTGAAGGCAATACCATATTTTATCCTGTGTGCTATAAGGAACTCAAAATCGTTATATTCTTATAAACAAATAATTAAAACTCACAGTGATGATTTAAATCCGATTTTTTTATTATTATAGCCAATAATTACATTCCAACGCGCATTCATTTTGTCACAAAAAGATACTCTTACAAACTTTATGCACAATTTTGTAATGGAATCTTACAATATTAATATAATCCTTTCAGAATAAAACGCCTGGCAGAGACCTTAATAATCCATATACATCAATAAGATAGATACACTGGCATGGTGCATTACTTGCTGATATATACACTATACCTTATCACAAATCGCCAGCAATGGGGGTTCACCAGTCAATTGCCTCTTTGTTTTCCCCGCCCGATAAAATAATCTCCTGCATCCAGGAGGTCATTTGTGACTGTGCATTCATTGTACCAACTAATACCCCGTTTAAAGCCTCATATAAATGGGTGCCCGGTTCAACTTTTGCTAACATGTTTTGTAGCATAGCCGTTTGCTGCTCAAAAGAAACAAAAGCCGAATCACCACTTTTAGGATCTTTGAAGGCATTCATCTCTTGATAAATGCTATCTTTAAGCGTTTCAGAAGAGGCTGACTCAGGAAGCGCCAAAAGTCGTTGGTAGAATGCATCATAAAGATCAACGTCGCCGCCATTGCTTAAAGGCGCGCTATCCACATTATTCAGCATAGCGGCCCTGGCACTCAACGAAACCACACCCGTCGCTTCAGTATCCGCTGTCGGGACCAAATAAGAAGTTGGAATCGTACCCGGTATCACCTTATAACCTCCATTTTACAATGCTTGCGTTTTTGTCTTCCATTCATCAATAAGTGCGTTAATGGCGTTATCAGAAATCGTCCGGCAGTCTTGTGGAAGTTCATCAAGATGATGCTTAATGACGCCTACTGCCGTTTCAACAAATTGTTCAGGTGAAAATTCTGCGATCTGATCGCCGCAACTCATGATAAAGCGCTGTTCCTGATGATATTTAAGATTAAAAGTGCCAGGCCAGTTCTCCATAAGCAACACCATCAGTTTTTGGTGATCTTTTTTCGCATTAACTGGTAGTGTTAAAAAAAGTTGCCCCTCAGGCTTATCGAAATCCCTTAGCCACTCATCCAGGACGGTTAAAAGCGTTTCGGGATGGTCGACCGCAGCTGAAAATAACTCGCGGGCATAAATCTGTATTTTTTCCATCCACTTCCAGGCCATTGTCTGATTATCAGTAAGATAAGCGGCGACCTGCTGTAACGCGTCTATCATTCCCTGCTCGTAACCTTCCTGATAGGCGTACATCCGCAAGGTCTTTGCCTCTTCTTCCGCCTCTCGCAAAATACGCTTAGCCCGTTGATGCGCCTGCTGTTCTAATCTTTCAATAGAGAAATAACGTTCCAGCGTTTTACGCTTTATCAGTATCCCCTCAACAGGCGAAAGCGGGGACGGAATTGGGATATTTTTGAGCATATTGTAAGGCCAGTAGCAAAATTGACATTTCTACAGCATCCTGCTTCGATGCCTCCTCAATAAATGGAGGAAAAAGCAAAGGAAAACGCTGTGCTAAAGATTCAGGTAAAAATTCATTCAGGGCATTTAACTGTGCATACCCGACGCTAAGTAAAAACCGGTGATTCGGCGCCTTATTGCAGACAGATAAACTTGTTCCCTGATGCATTGCCAAAAATGCTTGCGCCCAATCCGGCAGGCCAAGCAAGGCTCCCTGCCTTGCCAGATCGGCTCTCAGTTTATGGCAACCGAGTAAATACGCTACCTGCGGCAGTCGGCGCCACTGACGCAGCCACAGCTGCGTCAGTGAGTTTTGAATACACTCCTTTTCTCCGTTCTTAAGCCGCCATGCCGCCAGTATTAACTCATTTGCCGCCGCCCTGGCGGCGGGTCTGACAATCATTTCCGGCGCTATCTGCAACCGCTGAGGATGGATATACGATAACGGATCAAAAATGATTCTTTGCCAGATAATGGGTAATGGCTGCCTATTCATTTGACGATTTCGCCTTATCATCAGCCGTTATGCCTTTCTTATTGCGGGCATAATGGTTTTTGTAATACCAGACGCCAAAGCCTGCTGACATCACGGATAACAAAATAATCAACACAATCCAACTGGTTGCAAAAGAATTACGTTTTACTGGTGTGCCGGGAGCCTGTAATTGGGCATCAGAACGTTCTGACAACACAACAGAAATGTTGTCATAATCCACATCGGCAAAACTATTCTTTAAGAAACGCTTGATATCGCTGATCTGATGCGCAAGCGGCGAACCTCGTTCATATACGGCTAATGCCGACAGATGAACAGGTTTTGGCGGACGGCCATTTTCACCAGCATCAATATCATAACTAATATGGACCCTGGCGGAGAGCACGCCCTCCATCGTCTGTAATGACTGTTCCAGTCGCTGTTCAATAGCCGAATATAACCTGGCCTTTTCAGCTCGCGGAGACGATACCAGCGAATCCGCCGGGAACATCTGCGCTATTTCCACCCGTGGCCGGGGAGGAAGCTGATAAGTTTTAATCCAGTACACCGCAGCGGTAAAATCAGGCTCAGCAACGGTAATGCTATAGCCCAATTTTCCGCTATCAATTTTATTCGCCTCTATATTGTGCATTTGCAGAACGGCAATGACCTCATTAGCCTGTTCCTGGTCCAGTCCTTTTAAAAGATCCTTATCCTTACAGCCGGCAAGGGTCATTACCAGCAGAAAGGTATATAGATATCGACGAATCATGAGCGTAATAGCGTTTCAACAGCCCCGACTCCTTTACGAGTAAGGGTACTTACCATAGAAACATACAGGTTATAATCTGAAATCATCTCTTGCGAAATAGCCAGCTCTTTAGGATCCGTCACCAGATTAGGGTCCTCAATCCTGTTGGTAATCGTCTGTTTATCCACAGCCGTGGCAATCGCCGAACCAGAAAAAGCCTGGAGTAGCCGGTCATCCAGCGAGACAATGTCCGTTTCCATAGACCTGATATTGACCGCCTGCCCTATAACGGCATTCTCAGGGACAATAGTTGCAATCGACATAATCCACCTTATAACTGATTAACGGAAGTTCTGAATAATGGCAGCATCAATATCCTTAAAGACTTTTACCGTGTTCGATTGCGCGTTACGGTACAAGTTATATTCCGAGAGCTTACTCTGATACGCCGCCAGTAGCGCCGGATCGGAGGGTTTTGCTGCTAATTTATCCAGCGCCTCTGTTACCTGCGTTTGTAGATTATCAACGCCCGTATCAAATTTTGCTGAGACGTCATCCAGATAGCCTGACCAAGGTGTTGCCATAATGACTTCCTTATTTGCGTTAAATTAAAGTGGGCTTGGGAAATACCAATGGCCTGGGCTCATTTTGATATAACCTTCCGCCCCGTACTGAAATGAGCGCCCCTTGAGCCAGTCATCTTTTAATTCGATCGCAAACTGCACATAGCGTCCTCCCCATGTGCGGTAATAGCTATCGACAAATTGACGGGCTCTGAGTATTTCTACATCATCGAGCGCCCCCTGAATAACAAACGTTACGCCCCCCTTATGATTCCTGCGGGAATAAGGTAACGCCTGCTGTTTTAGCCCCGCTTCCGCCTGGCCTGCTGCGGTAACATCGTCCATCAACGTGATGTTAACCGAATCCGCGTAAGGCATTAGCGCTCTCAGCTTTTGACTTAACACCTCGAGCTCTTTCTTGCTCATCGTGTTTCGCTGGCGGCTTAGCCAGAAAACGGGTTTACGCGGCTCATCGAAATGAAGCCGATAATAAGCCAGCTGCGGATAATAGGTATCCAGCCAGGTAGAGATACGCTTATTTTCTTCGTTTTCGTTAATCACTCGCGCATTTTTATCATAATCGCCCCTCGCTAAAACCTGACGAGCCCACAGCGTATCTCTTTCATTTTGCGCAGCGACATAGAGCATTTTGTCCCGTCCTGGCAACACCTGAAAACGCTCCTTCTCCTGCCCCAATAACGAATCGAGCTCTGCGGCCTGCCGCTGCGGCGAGTTAAGTATCCATAAAGTCCCCACAGTCCCAATTCCCAATATAAAAAACCCGGCCAGTGCGGCTACAATTCCGTTTTTAAAACGCGGCTCGTTCTTTTTTGCAGACGTTTCTAACTTCTCAGGCTGCTCGGGCACCCACGGCTCGCTTTCCGGGCGAATCAGGATAAGCAATTCACCGACCTGTATTGGCGTATTTAATTGCACCGAACGAGATTCAGAATTTCCTTCTTTCAGCTCATGGAGTATAATTTCGGTCGCATCCGTATCCACCTGGATTTCAAAATTTACTCCGCCATGGTCCAGCGGGATAAAAAAGCTATCGGCAGGTATATCAGGGAGTTGACCTGAAGCAGTGAGCGCATCACTCTGACCTACCACAAAGAGTGTTCGGCCTGTCAGCAATGGAAACTCACAGCCGTTCAGTGAGCTGTTAAGTAATCGAACTATGTATGGCCCTGGGCTTGTTATCGTCTTCTCTTTTGATGTTTCCATATATACTGTTAGCGATGTCTGTCGTTCTCGATAGCAGCAGATTACCGCACAGGACACAGGGATTCCTGATGAAAATAGAATGAAAAGTGAGAAATAAAATCAATTTATTCTGTATAATGCGTCTCAACACATATTAAAAGAACCATCATCCCCATTGGGGCTTAAACTACTGTAGATAAATTACCCAAATTTGGGTTCTTTTGGTGTAACAATCAGACCATTGCCAACACACGCTAATAAAGAGCATTTACAACTCAGATTTTTTCAGTAGGATACCAGTAAGGAACATTAAAATAACATCAACAAAGGGATAATATGGAAAATGTAACCTTTGTAAGTAATAGTCATCAGCGTCCTGCCGCAGATAACTTACGGAAATTAAAATCACTTTTGACAAATACCCGGCAGCAAATTAAAAGTCAGACTCAGCAGGTTACCATCAAAAATCTTTATGTAAGCAGTTTCACTTTAGTTTGCTTTCGGAGCGGTAAACTGACGATTAGCAATAATCACGATACGATTTACTGTGACGAACCTGGGATGTTGGTGCTCAAAAAAGAGCAGGTAGTTAACGTGACGCTTGAAGAGGTCAATGGCCACATGGATTTCGATATACTCGAGATACCGACGCAACGACTTGGCGCTCTCTATGCACTTATCCCAAACGAGCAGCAAACCAAAATGGCGGTACCCACAGAGAAAGCGCAGAAAATCTTCTATACGCCTGACTTTCCTGCCAGAAGAGAGGTATTTGAACATCTGAAAACGGCGTTCTCCTGTACGAAGGATACAAGCAAAGGTTGCAGTAACTGTAACAACAAGAGTTGTATTGAAAATGAAGAGTTAATTCCTTATTTTCTGCTGTTCCTGCTTACTGCTTTTCTCCGACTCCCGGAGAGTTATGAGATCATCCTTAGCTCGGCTCAGATAACGTTAAAGGAGCGCGTTTACAACATTATATCTTCGTCACCCAGTAGACAGTGGAAGCTTACGGATGTTGCCGATCATATATTTATGAGTACGTCAACGCTCAAACGGAAACTTGCAGAAGAAGGTACCAGCTTTAGCGACATCTACTTATCGGCAAGAATGAATCAGGCAGCAAAACTTTTACGCATAGGCAACCATAATGTTAATGCTGTAGCATTAAAATGTGGTTATGATAGCACGTCCTACTTCATTCAATGTTTCAAAAAATATTTTAAAACTACGCCATCGACATTCATAAAAATGGCGAACCATTAACATTTTTTGTATCTGTCACTTAAGTAAAGATTTTTATTAAAATTGTAATAATTTAAAATTCAGACTGCGCATTAACACGCTCTATCAGGATGGGAGGCTATTCAATATCATTGTTCTGTCCGGAAGACAGCTTATACTGATATCTCTGGTAATTTAAAGTAAGGCTGATTATATAACACGATTTTTGTGAACTTGTCATCACTATGATGACTGGTAAAACGATATTGCCTTATTCACAGCGTAAGAATTCGTCCAGATGACACTATCTCCTTCCGGCTTTAACCCTGTGGATTAAGGCCGGCATTTTATTCATATTTATACATCATCCGTTCCCTCTGAGAACTATTTGCCTGAACGGTCTATACCGAAACAGTCACGCTTGTTAGCTTTCTGCCAGGCATACCTCCTCTCTTCCTCCTGATATCGATATAATGCCTGGGGCCAGCCTGAGGATGATACTGCTCATAAACCCCCTGACTTTTTGACGCTATAGCTGAAGGGAGTAAAGAAAAGACGATATCATTATTTTGCAAAAAAATATAAAAATAAGCGCACCATTATAAACAGTCTTTCATTTATATTTTGGAACCTAAGACAAATTACACTCTTAAACTTTCAACGAATGGTCATTTAGTGGAAATCTTCGAGAAAAATGGTTCTGATGGTGTAATTATCAGACCATTAACCATGAAGATATAATAAGCAGCATTTACACCCAAAAAAAATGCAGTAAGATAGCTACAAAACTAATCTCTATTGCAATGAGGCCAAGTTAAATATGTAAATATTTAGATGCCCGGCGCTGACTCTCTCTGCACCAGGATATACGGCAGCGTCCATTCGATAATCACAGTTAGTTATAACAATATTATTACCAACATGTCAGTTATTTAAAGCACAGGCATAAGCTAAATAATCAAATGTTAAAAACATATAAACCCGAGCCCGTAGAATATGACATTAAGCTCATAATAAAAGCTCAACCTGACCGTTAGTACTAACAGCAGAATTACTGAAACAGTAGATTCTATCCTAACGACTTGTATTAGTTATTATAACTTTTCACCCTGTAAGAGAATACACTATTATCATGCCACATTTTAATCCTGTTCCTGTATCGAATAAAAAATTCGTCTTTGATGATTTCATACTCAACATGGACGGCTCCCTGCTACGCTCAGAAAAGAAAGTCAATATTCCGCCAAAAGAATATGCCGTTCTGGTCATCCTGCTCGAAGCCGCCGGCGAGATTGTGAGTAAAAACACCTTACTGGACCAGGTATGGGGCGACGCGGAAGTTAACGAAGAATCTCTTACCCGCTGTATTTATGCCTTACGACGTATTCTGTCGGAAGATAAAGAGCATCGTTACATTGAAACACTGTACGGACAGGGCTATCGGTTTAATCGTCCGGTCGTAGTGGTGTCTCCGCCAGCGCCGCAACCTACGACTCATACATTGGCGATACTTCCTTTTCAGATGCAGGATCAGGTTCAATCCGAGAGTCTGCATTACTCTATCGTGAAGGGATTATCGCAGTATGCGCCCTTTGGCCTGAGCGTGCTGCCGGTGACCATTACGAAGAACTGCCGCAGTGTTAAGGATATTCTTGAGCTCATGGATCAATTACGCCCCGATTATTATATCTCCGGGCAGATGATACCCGATGGTAATGATAATATTGTACAGATTGAGATAGTTCGGGTTAAAGGTTATCACCTGCTGCACCAGGAAAGCATTAAGTTGATAGAACACCAACCCGCTTCTCTCTTGCAAAAAAAAATTGCGAATCTTTTGCTCAGATGTATTCCCGGACTTCGCTGGGACACAAAGCAGATTAGCGAGCTAAATTCGATTGACAGTACTATGGTTTACTTACGCGGTAAGCATGAGTTAAATCAATACACCCCCTATAGCTTACAGCAAGCGCTTAAATTGCTGACTCAATGCGTTAACATGTCGCCAAACAGCATTGCGCCTTACTGTGCGCTGGCAGAATGCTACCTCAGCATGGCGCAAATGGGGATTTTTGATAAACAAAACGCTATGATCAAAGCTAAAGAACATGCGATTAAGGCGACAGAGCTGGACCACAATAATCCACAAGCTTTAGGATTACTGGGGCTAATTAATACGATTCACTCAGAATACATCGTCGGGAGTTTGCTATTCAAACAAGCTAACTTACTTTCGCCCATTTCTGCAGATATTAAATATTATTATGGCTGGAATCTTTTCATGGCTGGTCAGTTGGAGGAGGCCTTACAAACGATTAACGAGTGTTTAAAATTGGACCCAACGCGCGCAGCCGCAGGGATCACTAAGCTGTGGATTACCTATTATCATACCGGTATTGATGATGCTATACGTTTAGGCGATGAATTACGCTCACAACACCTGCAGGATAATCCAATATTATTAAGTATGCAGGTTATGTTTCTTTCGCTTAAAGGTAAACATGAACTGGCACGAAAATTAACTAAAGAAATATCCACGCAGGAAATAACAGGACTTATTGCTGTTAATCTTCTTTACGCTGAATATTGTCAGAATAGTGAGCGTGCCTTACCGACGATAAGAGAATTTCTGGAAAGTGAACAGCGTATAGATAATAATCCGGGATTATTACCGTTAGTGCTGGTTGCCCACGGCGAAGCTATTGCCGAGAAAATGTGGAATAAATTTAAAAACGAAGACAATATTTGGTTCAAAAGATGGAAACAGGATCCCCGCTTGATTAAATTACGGTAAAATCTGAGAGAGGAGATATGCATTATTTTTTTATCATCGTAATCTGGTTGCTTAGCATAAATACGGCATGGGCTGATTGCTGGCTTCAGGCTGAAAAAATGTTCAATATTGAATCCGAACTACTTTACGCTATCGCCCAGCAGGAATCGGCGATGAAACCTGGCGCCATTGGTCATAACCGAGATGGTTCAACCGATCTTGGCCTGATGCAAATTAACAGCTTCCATATGAAAAGGCTGAAAAAAATGGGGATTAGTGAAAAACAGTTGTTACAGGACCCCTGCATTTCTGTCATTGTGGGCGCCTCCATTTTATCAGATATGATGAAAATCTACGGTTATAGCTGGGAGGCCGTTGGCGCTTATAATGCCGGGACGTCGCCGAAACGATCGGATATAAGGAAACGTTATGCTAAAAAAATTTGGGAGAATTACAGAAAATTAAAAGGAATGTCAGCAGAAGAGAAAAACAAAAGACTTTCTATCGCGGCAAACAAATAATTATACAGAAATAGCTTACTTTCAGATAGTTCTAAAAGTAAGCTATGTTTTTATCAGCTTGCCGTCGTCATAAGCAACTGGGCTTGCATTGCTTTTAGTTGTACAAACTGTGAGGCGTCTTCCAGCATTCTATTGTTCCGTGAATCCCGGAAATCTGCACGTACCTGCTCCAGATTACTATGAGGATTATCCTTAAGTACAAGGGCCGCCGCCATCGTTCCGGTTCTCCCCACTCCGCCCAGACAATGAATCATCGGTAAATGCTTATCTGATGAACTACGCCCCGGCGCGCCATTTTGGTTACTATTTTTCACCCTATCCGCCAGGTATTCTAACTGATCCGTAGACGGTAACGGCTGGTGATCTGGCCAATTTTTCACATGCAATACCGGGATTGTATACCGCTTTTCCCCGCAGGACAGTTGCATATTGTATTGGTCTATCGCTTCTCCCTGACTGGCTGAGCTCACTTTTTGGCTGTTGGTATGCACCTCGCCAAAGGTGTAGCTCCCTCTGAAATAGGGTGGTAATTGTTTTGCCTGCATCTGATCTTCCGACGTTAACACCACCAGGCACGAGCATTCTTTTTCAAGAAGCATTTTCATATGCGCTTCCAGCGCATCCGGCGTATTTTTTGGGTACGAACCGGCTAATGCCACAGGCTTACCGTCAAAAGTTAACGTATTCACTGGCACAGGCATTCCATCGCTCAGTTTCACCTGGGTTTGCTGATTAATTGGAATGCTGCTGACCGCAAATCGTGCCAGGCCCAGTGTCGGTCCGCTCATCGTCTGTGGCATTGGCGCGCCGGCTTCTATTTTCTCAAGTTCAGCTGTAACATTTTTCAGTTCTTTAGCAATAACGTGAATTTTTTTTACAGCCTGGGTTAATTCATGAGTAGAGGCTTTATCAACCCACCTCTCAACCTCTCCTCCACAGGTTCCCCATTGTGAGAACCGGGCTACACCGACCTGAATATTTGTTAACGTTGTAACATAATCATTAAGTTGTTTAGCCTCTGGAATTTTATTTAAATTCTGTAAATTCGTCATTAATGAACGCAGCGGGCCGTTACCTGAAGCCATCTCCTGGAAGTTTTCTCGCAGGCTATTTCCATCCATTTGTTCCAGTTGCGGTAATGTTCTTTTAAGTCCCTTTAGCGCGATATCGAGTAAAGGTTGCTTACTTTCTGCTCCAACATCGTTATTTTTTTCTGCCACTTTTGTATCGCCGCCTTTTATGACTAAAGCGGCATTCCTGACACCAACATTATCCTTGCTCTTAATAAGGTTTATAAACCCTTCGTCAGCAGCTTTTACACACTCCGTGATCTGCACTGCTAAACGTTGGGTAAGGGGTTTGTTCATATTTATACGGGACATTAACAGTGCGTCATTAACCGCTGTTTCCCCATATTTTTCCGTTAGTGCATGGAGAAATGTCTGTAAAATCTTTTGGTCCTGTACTCTGATATTTTCCGTATGTTTTTGCACCACTTCAGTGTTTTTAAATAACGGCATTTTTCCAAGCCAGGTTAATACTTTTGACGAAAATTTTTCAGGCGCAACATATGCCTTATCAGTATTTTCCTTAGCAATATAAAGTCGGGCATCATTCGACACACTAACTTTTGAAAACGAAGACAACGTTAAATTATTCAATTTTCTCTCCTCATACTTTAGCATATTCCTGCAGTATGTTTTTGAGCGCTTCCTGCTGATTCACAAATGACTCAAGCTGCGATATAATATGGTAAGTATTTGTCAGATCGGTAATTGCATGTATAAACAACAACGTCTCTGCGGCATCAATATACGCTAACGTACCTTCATTATTCGCAGCCAGTTCACCATTAATCACCATAATCTGCCGCCAGATAGAATCGCCACAAAAAGGCGATAACGGTATAATCATGCCGTTCAATAACCAGATATCATCTTTAGCTTCAATAGACGTAAAAATATCGCTATCGAGTAGTAATAAGCACTGATTGTTGTCGTCAAAAGTGAGCGGTAAACCCAATTTCTCACCAATATTAGCGATAATATCCTGGTGTGCTTGCAATTTACTTTCCTCTTTAATTATATCTTTTATAAGATTGCTTCTTCAAATTTAATCTGGTTACACAATGTCTTGATATTTTTTCGCGCCCATCGCCGGGCGCAATATTTCTCTCCTTTAATCCAGTAGAATAGCCATTCACTACGCATCGGAACACATATCAGCAACTCCTTCGGATCATTTTCAACATGACGTAACTTGCCTTTAATAACAAAACGCGAACTGTCAGCAATATCATCATATATTGCAGCCATACCTGAACCGGGTACTACATGTGTGATGATTTTCATAACAATTAATCTTATTCAATTGTTGTCAAGCGAGAGAAAAATACTACACCCTGGACTCAAGACTTTTTTTAACAACACGGCATATATCCGCAAAGGTCGTCATATCAGGAAGATCGTTTTCATTGCAACTAATGTCAAACTCCTCACTAAGACCAAATACAATATCAATTAAATCCAATGAGTCAGCGTAAAGATCCTCAACCAGATGGGTCTGACCATTGATACTATCAACATCAACGGCAATACAGGAGGTGATCACTTTTTTGACTCTTGCTTCAATATCCATATTCATCGCATCTTTCCCGGTTAATTAACGCTGCATGTGCAAGCCATCAACGGTAGTAATAACCCGATCCACGCCAGGTTTATTCAGGTATGACTCGTAAGCCGGGCCAGCTCGCCAGCTACCGTCTCCGATAAGTCCGTCCAGCACATTACTTAACACATAGTCAGTTTCCCCTTTTAGCCTGGTCAGCCCCGCCTCTCTGGCAAACTGCAGTGCAATCTCAGCCAGTTTTTCTTTTTGTGGATGATGAGTAATGACCTCTTTGAGAGTCTCCATTTTCGCTTTCAATTCTGGGTGCTTGTCAATATCGCTACATTGCGCTTTCAACGCTGCACTCTTTATCGTGTCATTGGGTAATATTTCCGCACGCAAGCCGTCAAACGCTCTGCGTACAGGGAACGGTGTGGAGGTATCTGGCTCCAGGGCTTTACGTATCACACCCAAAAACGTCTCACGGGCGTCGAAATGCATTGAATGCATATTCGTAACGCTCGGTACTGTTGAGAGGAAACTATTTTGCTTAAACTTCAAACCAGAAAATGGGCCAGTCTTATCTGTCTGACTATTATCATTATCGGTCGTACCGGCTTTATTACCTGTAATTACCGTCGTGTCTGATTGTAAGGTATCGGTTTTAACATTCTCGACGCCAGCCAGTTGACTGGCAAGCGGCTTCACATTCACAATCTCTGCCGTCTGGCTTTGCTGTTTATTATCATCAACGCCGTGCACCGTGGCCTGTACCGGCTTGCCGATAATGCTCTTGCTGGTTACGCCATCGACTTCATCAAAAGAGGGTGTTTCACCCGTAGTGCCCTTTTCTGACGTGACCACCTTTCCATCTTTACTTTCGGATGAAGCATTGGTCACAGCCTCTGCCGTCGCATGAGCCGTGACGTCAATTTTACCCGCGATGCCATGGTCAATTGCCCCTGTGCTGGCGCTGTGTGCCGTCTCCGTTTGATGCGTAGTCGAATCCACACGCGAATGACTATGACTTACGTTGCTGCTGTTAGTCGAATGGTGTGACTCGCCATTGCGTTGGCTGTTATCAATAAATGTTCGGCTATTATCAATCGTCTTCCGGCTATTATCATGGTTGCTATTATCGATATGGCGCTGGCTATTATCGACATGGCTTCGGCTATTGTTAATATGCTTACTGTTATCCACGCTATGGTTACTGCTATCAATATTAATATTGATATTAATACCCGTAGGTTCTGCTTTTTTCCCACCATCAGGTACTGGTCCAGCCGCAGGCTCCGGAATTTTAGGGTCAGGCAGTTTATCTGCAGGAATTTGTGCAAAAACATTACGTAGCAGCAGGGGTATCAACGTTTGCATTTCAAGGTGCCGGGCTTCCCGTCCTACGCTGGTACCCTGCTCTTGCGTTAATTTTTGGTGGCACATATCAAGCGCCTCAACCGCCTTCGCCGCCGCTTTGTCAACAAGGTGCGTAAGATTGCTGCGGGTTAACGGATCTAACGTACAGCCAAAGTTATGTTCAATGCAGCTGGCAATATAGGGCATCACCTCCTGCATAACAAGATTCGTCGATAATTTACTTAATTCACCACCAGTGTTATTTTTGATAATATCTAACAGCTGCTTTTCCAGGTTTTCCAGCTTCGCTTCCGCTTTCTTTGTTTCTGGCAGCCATGGCCCAAAAGCTGACTTTTCTTTCAGGCCATCTTTTATGATTTGCGCGGTATACTCTGCCCCCACCTTCATCAGTAGCGTCTTCGCCTCAGGAGAATCACTGGTGGCGTTGAGCGCTGAACGAAAGAGCCCGGCAAACTCCATTATCGCTTTCTTACCGGCGACATTATTTGAATTGGTAAAAACTTCTTTTAACGCCTCAGCGTCTTTCCCGCATTTAAACAATGCATCCAGACTCGCCTGTTTGATCAGCGCGGGAAAATCTTCCAGTTGCGGGCCTTTAATTTCCCCTGACAGCGTCGTTGTGGCACTTTCTCTGACTGCGGAAAGATTCGCCGCAAGATTCGTGGCCTGCGTTTTGATCTCGGTCTGCATACCTGGCATTATGACGGGGGGCTGAGTCCTTACACTTGTAACCATTATTAATATCCTCTTCTGTTATCCTTGCAGGAAGCTTTTGGCGGTTTCCAGGCTGCTACTTATCGTACTGCTCAGCACTTTTACCAGGTTGTCGTACAATGAATTGGCATTGCTATATTTTTGCGTCAGCGTCTGTAATGTGGTTTTCATATTTTCTTCCTGCGCTTTAAAACCCGACTGCCAGGCTTGATATTTGGCGTTATCCATTTCGAGTTTTGAGTCTTTTCCCGGCGCGCCTAAACCATCAATATCCTGAACCATTTTTTGTAATGGCGTCAGATCAACGGTGACGACATAACCGGATCCATAAGATTTCAGGCAGCTATTCGGTAAATTCAATTCACTGAGCCACTGTCTCGCTTCCGCTTCAGTGGCTACTTTAACGCCGCTGCCTGACTGCGCTGGAAATAAAACGGTATTACTGTTTATTTGATTATATTTATTGACTAAACTGTTTAAATCATTTTTGAGTGAGGTAACATCTAGCTTAACGGTATTACCGTCCTTACCTGGTAATAACCAGCCTCCCATTTTGGAAAGAATATCACTGAAGGCCTGATAAAAATCGGTATAGACTGCGACAACGTTTTCATAAACGCCCAGATAGCTGTCACCTATCGCCGATATATTTTGGGAAACCATATCCCAAATCTCAGCATCAGAAATGGTTGTTCTCGGCTGCGCCATAGGCGAAGCGCTAAATAAGGCCGACGTCGGCGCAGAAAACGCGCTCCGCAGGTTCTCATTTTGTTCTGCGGATAATGACACGCCAGACTTCGCCAGCGCATTCAGGCTGCTGGTCAACTGCTGGCGCGCCAGCGTGCGCTCGTCATTATTCTCTTCAGAGATCGGTGGCGTTGACTGCAGCGTCTGCTGTGCCTGCTGGATTTTAGTAGCCGCCTGCGATAATGAAATGATATCTGTACCGCGATGTTCTGTGGTAGACGGTACCACGGCAGTCTCGACGTGCTCGCTCGCCGAGGGAGTCTGCGGCCGTTCGGCAACGATCCCCGGATGAGGAGAAGCGGAATAATTTTGAATATTAAGCATAATATCCCCAGTTCGCCATCAGGAGCGCGATTAAATCACACCCATGATGGCGTATAGATGACCTTTCAGATTAAGCGCGAATATTGCCTGCGATAGCAGCAAGTGCGGATGCTTTCGACTGGTTAATGCTCTCCATTGTTTTCAGCATTTCCTGAATCAGGCTGGTCGATTTACGTGAACTTTCACGGGCTTCGTCCGATGCGGTGCTGGCAACACGGTTATTCACCTGGCTAATTTGCTGCTCGGAACGTTCCTGAGTAGCGGCGTACTGCCCGGACGCCCCTGCAATACCACCGACCGTGACCGAGTTCTTCATAATCAGATCGCCCGTCATCTGCATCTTGCGCGCATCAATTCGGGTCATATCCATGGTATTCTGCTCAAGACGAATATCGGATTCGACAGACTCAAGACGTTTCGACAGAATAGCCTGATGTTCAGGGGAGATTTGTTTATTACTGTCTTTAATACCCAGACTTTCCGTGGCGCTGGTTCCGGCATTAGATTTAAGCGTCGCATCATTAAGATTTTTTGTCGCATCGGTACCGGTTTTCTTCATATTTAACGATTTCAGAGAATCGACGCCTTCAGCACCGAGTTTGACGCTATTCTGCCCGTTCAGCACGTTTTTAATACTGTGGCTTTCAGTGGTCAGTTTATCGATCTTCGCGGCATTATGTTTAAGCGCGCCTCTTTCATTCTGCAGCCCCTTATATTCCAGTTTGGCGCCCACGCCAGTGATCCCCAACTGAAGCGCGCTCTGGGAAATACTACCGGACAACGCATTCATCCCTTCGCGCATCATGGAGCTTGCCGTCGTTTTAGCTGCATCAAAACTGACTAATGACAACTTACCAGACAGTTTGCTATCAGCCTGGTTCAACGTCAGCATTAACGTATTCGCGGCAGCCAACAGCGCAACGGCACTGGAAGACATTCCGCTAATATCAAAAAACTTTCCGACTTCTGCCTGCTGCTCGCGTAACTGGGTTTGCACAACCTCATTCGCTTTAGTCGTGACATTATTTGCCAGAGCATTCAAATCCTGATTCATGTCGGTATTTTGAATACTGGCTTTTAAAAAGGACGTGATCGTTCCGGGGGTTTGCGTTAATACCCCTGGCGCAGGCGCGCTCAGTGTAGGACTCAACCCCAGGTCACTGACTTTACTGCTGCTAATACCAATACTATTCAGAATATCTTTAGCGCTAACGGATTGCGAAGCTGTCTGTGAACTATTCTCAACAGAATGATTATTTAAATAAGCGGCGGGATTTATTCCCACATTACTAATTAACATATTTTTCTCCCTTTATTTTGGCAGTTTTTATGCGCGACTCTGGCGCAGAATAAAACGCGAAGCATCCGCATTTTGCTGTACCGCAGAAGACATGGCTTTTTGCAGTTCCGCCGTTACCTTCTGGTTTTCACCAAATATTTCTACGGATTGTTTAAGCCACTGCTGAATCTGATCCATGGCAAAACGGGCGAGCATAAAATCAGCAAGCGCCTCGCTGGCATTTTTAATAAATACGCCCTCGGCAACACCACCGGCTGACTGGGCTGCGGTATTCGTGACTTCCATGCCCAACGCCACTTTATTTAGGGTATTACCTACCAGCTCTTTACTTAAGGCATTCGTTTGCAGGCCCATCTTGCTACCCACATTACCCAGACCGCTAGTAATACGTTGCATCCCCTGGGTAAAGAGTTTGCTGCCGTTTTGCGCCAACTGTTTCAGCACGTTAGGCACCAACTTCTTAATCGTTTCGCCCATCATTTTGCTCAGCGCGTTACCCAGTTTCGCCGCCGCGCCTTTCCCGACAACTGCGACCACCACAATGACCGCCACCATGGCAATAGCGGCGACAATCGCACCAACAATGCTGCCGGCCATCTCTGCCGTTTTCTTATCGACGCCTAATCCTTCCAGCGCTTTGGTAATCGCCTTGCCAATCAGCTCCATTAACGGCTTCAGCACATGCTCCATAATCGGGTTTAGCGCCTGCTGAATAAACGACACCCCCGTCGCCGCCTTCACAATTTCATCGGCCACCATTACCGCAAGTCCCACCGCAGCCAGCGCCAGACTCGCCCCACCGGTAAAAACAGCGGCCACAACGCTGACAATGGTTAGCAGCGCGCCGAGGACTTTCCCGATACATCCCATAATGCGGTTCGTTTCCTCGGCTTTGCGCGTCTCTTCCTGGAATTCAGCCGATTTCTTTTCCATCTCCGCCTGACGCCCTTCCTGCAAGGCGTTGAAAAGCGCAAGATCGTTTTGCAGGCTTTCTTCCGTATTTTTGCCCACAATCTCAATAAACATGGCCATGAGCATAGTGAGGCGGGCGACATTTGACAGATTATCCTGCTCACCCTGGGAAACCTGATTCTGAGAGGCGGCATTAGCCGTTCCCTGGAATTTGGTCAGAATGTTATCCGCTTTCTCGGCTTTCGCTTTGGCGTCTGTGCCTGCTTTAACCGTCGCATCCGTGGCCTTATCTAAGGCCTCTTTCGCCTCTGTCGCTTCTTTTCCGGCCTGTTCTACCGCGGCTTCAGCTTGTGCATAGCCGGGGTCAGCCGGGTCCAGCGATTGCAATTTATTTTGCGCCTGCGTCAGTTTTTTGGTCGCAGCGTCATAAACACTCTTGGCGGTATCCGTCTTTTTGATGCTGGCTTCATAGAGATCCGTCGCCTCCTGAGCCTCTCCCAGAGCCGTCTGGAATTCTTTCGATACCTGAATCCCCATCTCTTTTTGTGACTCAATCATCGCCTGCCATACCGCCAGACGAGACTCCAGTTGAGACAGCGAAACATCGCCCAGTAGGGTCATTAACTTGCCAAGCAGTAATGTCAATTGCCCTTCGCTGGAGAGTTTTTCCCGGGCGGCGTCCGTAGGCGGCTTTAGACCCACCGTATTAATAGCGCTCTCGCCGGACTTTGTTCCGGCTTTAAGGTCGCCCGCTTTCGTTGCCACCACATCTTTAAAAGCTTTATCCGCCGCTTTTAAAAAGTCCGTGTTCTTACGAACGCCTTCAAAAGCCGCCTCAGCGAGGCGCGGATTTTGGGTATATCCGCTACGGCTAATGCTACTTGCGTCATTTACCATAATTATTCCTTTTCTTGTTCACTGTGCTGCTCTGTCTCCGCCGTTTTTAGCGCCTCCAGATAGACCAACGCTTTTGCCCGCAGAGACTCATCTTCAGTACGTTCATTGACAAGTTCAAAACACTGTCTGGCTTTTGCCGCCTTACGCATTAATAATTGACACTGCCCGGTAAAAAAAACGGGGCGATAATCATTTTTAAGTAACGTAAACGCTACTGCATAAAGGTCACATGCTTTCTGAAATTGTTTTTTCAGTTGGCATACCGCCGCCAGTCCCATGGTGTAATCGGGGTTGTAAAAATCATAAATGCATAAGAAACGAAAGAATGTCTCAGCTTCATCCAGTCGTCCCTGGTTATAAAACTCATAAGCATGAGCATATAAACCGTCCATCATATCTTGAGGGATCCCGTGAACGTCTTTTAGCGTGGCGCCTTCACTAACGGCATCCCAAATCATTTCCGCAACACGTTCTTCGCTGACATTATTTTGATAATCCATTACTTACTCCTGTTATCTGTCACCGACTTTGTAGAACTTAACGACTGCGTTTATCTGATGCAGTTATTAAACCCCGACGGTGGTTAGTGAACATTCAAAAAACGCCCAATGAATACATCGCTACTGCTTTACGCGGCTCAATGCCGTACCTCGTTTTCTTGTGGCTGAATAACGTCTTTGCCCGCGTTTTCTACCTCTTCCAGCCAAACCAGAAGACGTAAAACTTCATCAATTTCTTCCAGACTCACCAGATCATAACGGCGATGGGTTTTGAAAAGACTGCGCGCCAGTTTGATATCGACGATCACAGGTACGCCAACCTTCTCCGCATAGGCGCGGACGGCCAGTGCGCGCTGATTCGTTTCATACACCGAGATCATCGGAATCGGCATCAATTCGGGTTTAAAATAAATCCCGATCGTAATATGCGTGGGGTTGGCAACAATCAGGCGTGAGTTTTCAATATCAGATTTCACCTGTTCAGACAGAATTTCCATATGAACTTCACGTCTTTTAGATTTAACCTCTGGGTTCCCTTCCTGCTCCTTCATTTCACGCTTCACTTCTTCCTTATCCATTTTCATATCTTTCATGGTCAGGAAATATTCCGCAATAGCATCCAATAATAAGACAATCAATGCGCAAGCAAGGCAAGTTAATACCAATGCGAGGAGAAGTTCACGCCAAATGACGGCAATACCTACAATATTGCCATTTAGCTGAGAAAAGATTTCAACCTTATATTTCTTCCAGCAAATGATGGCGGCCACCACAAAGGATGAGAGATACAGTAGGGTTTTGACCGTATCTTTAACCGTGCGCATACTAAAAAGTTTTTTTGCCCCTTCTACCGGGTTTAACGCCGATAAATTAGGCTTTAATGCTTCTGTCGCCAGCACAAAACCGGCCTGTAATAACGCCGGTAATGCGGAACACACTAAGCAGAGCAGCATAAATGGAATCAGATATTTTAACCCTATCCCAAAAACGGCCAAACTGTAGTCAGCCATGCTCTGATCAAAATTATCCGCAATAATGATCTTAATTATCCCCATAAACTCATTAAATGAGCCATACGACACCAGATAGGCAATTCCTCCCAGCGTCAGGCAGGCGATAATGAGATCTTTACTTTTAAATGACTGGCCTTTTTTAGCGGAGTCTTCCAGCCGTTTTTTAGTCGGTTTTTCTGTTTTATTCGAGGACATGCGTCGCCCCTCGCTCGTAAAACCAACTGCTTAACCCTGTGGCCTGGAAAGAGAGTCGCAGTACATTGTCCGGTAGTACCGGAGAGAAATAAAGCAGCATAATTAAAACGGCAATGCCGCTTTTTACCGTCAGTGAAATCGCAAAAGCGTTCATTTGCGGAGCAAAGCGCGACAATAAACCCAGGAATACTTCTGACAGCAACAGCACTAATACCACCGGGCTGGCCAGAACCAACGCGTTTTGAGCCACCTGATTAATAAACGTTAATAGCGGCGGTAATGAAGGCGTGCACTCGTTCATCGGATCGCATAGCTGATAGCTTTTATTTAACACGTCAACCATCGTGACCAGACCGCCGTTTTGTAAATAAACGACAGCGGCAAACATATTCAGGAAATTAGCCATTTCCGAGGTATCAATACCGTTTGCCGGATCGATACTGCTACTTAGCGTTGCCCCTCGCTGGTTATCGATAATACAACCCAGCGCATGCATAACCCAAAAAGGCCATGACAGCAGACAGCCCAGCATGACGCCTACCGCCGCTTCTTGCAGAACTAACGGGATCATCGCCACCGATAAAAACGGCGGCGCCTCGTTCAATGCATGCGGCCATACTCCCAATGCCACCAGGATGATAATGGCGTTTCTCGGCGCGCCGCTTAATACCCCGCTATTCAAAAACGGCAGGAAGAAAAAAATCGGCGCCACGCGAGCAAACCCTAGCGCCGCAGACGCAACCAGGTGATGAATTTCAAAGTACAACGCGTAAAACATTTTTTACCCCTTAGCCAACGCCAGGAATATCACCTGACGCCCGTAAGAGAGTAAAACTTCGCCATACCAGCCAGAGAGTAAAAACAAGCATAAACACACGCCAAGTAATTTAATGCCAAAAGGCAGCGTCTGTTCCTGTAATTGCGTTACCGTCTGGAATAACCCTACCAGGAGGCCGATAATCGTTGCGACAATCGTCGGCCACCCTGACAGGATCAAAACAAGATAGAGCGCCTTATTACCTGCAAACACTAAATCATCCATTTAACTATCCCGTCTCGTAATGATGTCATGTTGCAATGTCCATATACTGTAATATCAATCCCTTAGACAGTAAGGTCCAGCCATCAAGCGCAACAAAAAGCACCAGCTTAATAGGTGTAGATATCGTCACCGGACTCATCATCATCATCCCCAGCGCCAGTAGCACGCTGGATACCACCAGGTCGACGACGACAAAGGGTAAATAGAGATAAAAACCAATTTTAAACGCGCTTTTTATTTCGCTCAGCGCATAAGCAGGTAATAACGCAAATATTGATGGTTTTTCAATTTCATCTTTGTCACGCTTTACCGTCTCGGTATCTTCTCCATACTGACGCTTCAGTTGCGCGTTTTCAAAAAACTGAACTAACTCGCGATCTGAATATTTGATCAGATAATCGCGATAACCATCCAGACCTTCATCAACGTGTTTACTTAATGACGAAATATCATTAAAGGTGACATCTTCGTCCTCAAAATAGACGTAGGCATCATGCATTATGGGCCACATAACAAACATAGAAAGCAGCAATGCGACGCCGTTAAGCGTCATATTTGAAGGTATCTGCTGCAATCCCAGGGCGTTACGCACCATGACAAATACAATAGAAAATTTAACGAAACAGGTTCCTGACGCAATAATAAATGGCAACAGGGTGGAAAATGCCAGTAAGGCAATTAATGAGATATCATTCCCCATTACCAGACTCGCTCAGCCATTCATGGATCTCAACGCCTAAGGTGTCATTCATCTGTACCAGTTCGCCATTACCCAGCAAAACACCATTCGCCATAATTTCAACGTTAAGTTCAGCATTGGTCGGCAGTGATAATAGCTGCTGCTGCCCCATGGCTTCGAGTTCGGCGAGGGTAACGTTCTTACGATACAAAACAAATTCCAGTTTGACGGGCAATTGGTTCAAGCCAGGCAGAGTTTCTGCAGTTTCAGTTGTATTATTTTCTTCTTCGATATGTTGAATATCTAACGTTTCCACAATAATTCCCCCTTCAACACGGTTGAAATGACCTAACTTTTTCGCGTAGCAATAAACTTCCGCACGGGAAGTACGAATCAGGAGTACATCTCCGATCCCGATTCGGCCCAGCAACGAACGCTGCGTATCACTGCTACCGATTACAAAGCGCAACGGCCAGCGCAGCATTTTCGGCCTGCCGCCCCCGACTGCAGGCAGTTCAGGAAGATATTCAAACCACAGGCCGCCCCGATCGCTCATAATGTGCAACAATTTCCCTTCCGGCAGCGCGCTTCCCGGCACGGGGTTCTCTACGCATAAACGCCGACAGGACAAATGCGGCACGGGCAACTCAAACGGTCGCTCTGTTGCAGCAAGCCAGGGAACGACCAGGTGCTCAGCGCCAGCAGAAACCGCCGCCCCCGCCAGAGCGGGAGAGACATGCTCAAGCCAGTCCCCAGGTTGAATCCACGCCGACCACCGTTTTTCTGCATCGCTCAACCGAACCCACATTCCCTGTCGCGTCGGATATTCCAGCGTCGCTTCCCGGCCATGGCGCTGGCATTCTGTCGCGGTTTGCGCCAATAGCCATTCGCGACGATCAATCTGTCTCACACGCAATGACATCAGGCGTCATCCTCCTCGCCAGATTGTTGTCTGTGCTGTTGCTGCTGCGGATTTTGTTGATCGTCTCGCGTCAGGTGCCAGCGCTGGGGATTACCGTTTTGCCATTGATCATGCAAACGATGTTCAACCTGCGTATTTGACGGTATTAACGAAAACTCCCCTGCTTGCCGCGCCTGAATATTGACGGAATAGTCATTTCCCCAGCGCTGAAAACGGTAAGTCAGCGAGCTATCCTCTCCTTTCACGCCATCGGCAGTGGGAAAAATAGTCATCATCGGCTTTGATTGCGCCGCTAAAGGCATTTTTTCATCGCCGCCGGTTAATTGGCTAAGATCGGCGATAGTGGTTGGTTGCAGCGGAAGCTGAGAAACATCTTTAACCTTTTTATGATCTTTATCGTCAGGCTTACCGGTATTGGCTGCGGCCATTCGGGCAGGTGCGACATCCCGCGCCAGCGGCGCGCCCTCTTTACGAACGCCTTCGCCCGCGATGGCTTTATTATCCCCAGGCAATGCCTTGATATTATCGTCAGAGATTCCCGTGGCGTTATCGGTTACTTCACTAACGGATTCCACAGCTTTTAAATCAGCAGATAATTTTTTACCGCTTACGCTTTCTAACGGCCTATTTTTAGGCGATAGCAACGCTGCGGATTTATCTACTTTGGCCTCCGCAGAAATCAAACCGACAGATTTTTCAGCAGTGACTTTCAACAGTTTTTCAGCAATCCTGAGTTCGCCTTTTCCGTTATGATGCAGACCAGAAACGTTGCCATTGTGATGTTCTGATTTCGCTGGCGCGCCATGTCGCCATGCCGCCAGTAATACCGGTAAAGCCGTTTCTTTATGCATTACGAAAGCATCGCCATAGTCGCGATCTTTTTTATCACCGGAATATTCTGTCTTATGTTTTTCCACCGCTTTTTTTAATGCTTCTGATAAACCGCCAACCTCATCCTGCTGCGGCAGTAAAATGTTCCCGGATGAACTGACAGCTGACACATCGCCCATTAAATTATCTCCTCTGACTCGGCCTCTTCCTGCTGTATCTCTCGCTGGATATAGTGTCTTTTCTGACGGATTATCCAGCGTTGATAGTTCCCTTCTTTGCGCAACCAATATTTACTTTTTTTCTGAAACTCTTCCCTTTTCTTTTCCAGCTCGCTCCGTTTTTCCTGAATTTGTATAATCTGGAGTTCTAAATCTTTTATCTGCCGGCGAACAATAGACTGCTTACGTAATAACGTATAAATTTCCTCACGACTGAGCTGTCTGTTTTCTGCACGCAGCGTATCTAATAACAATTTCAGACCCGCTATTTGTTCAAGGATCGCCTCCTCCTCGGCCTGCAGCCCGCGGTCCTCATCCTGATAGCGAAGTAATATCGACTCACACTGTGAATGAAATACCGTACAGCGCCGCTGCAATACTTTAATTCTGGTCAGCGAATGCATTCATACCGCTCAACGTGTCATCAAAGGATGAATACTGCGCTACCGGCTGGCATAACCAGGCTTTCAGGCTATCCCGCATCTGCATCGCCCGATCGTTATCGATATTTTCGCCAGGACGATATTCTCCCAAGTCAATGAAAAGCTGGAGCTCTTCCAGACGCGTCATTAATTTACGCACGGCAGATGCCTGTTCAGCATGTGTCGGCGTCGTGACTTGTCCAAAAACGCGGCTTACGCTTTTCAGTACATCGATTGCCGGGTAATGTCCCTGCCCGGCCAGCTTTCTGCTCAGATACAGGTGACCGTCAAGGATAGAGCGAATTTCATCCGCCATCGGGTCCGCCTCTTCCTCGCTTTCCAGTAGTACCGTATAAAAGGCAGTAATGCTTCCCTCGCTGGTCGCCCCGGGGCGTTCCAGCAAGCGGGGCAAATTATCGAATACGGAGGCGGGATAACCTCGACGGGCCGGACGCTCTCCCGACGCCAGTGCCACGTCTCGCAAAGCACGCGCATAACGGGTCATGGAATCGATAAAAAGCACAACCCGTTTTCCCTGGTCGCGAAAATATTCCGCTACGGTTGTCGCCAGTTGCGCCGCATTGCAGCGATCGACCGAGGGGAAATCGGAAGTGGCAAAAACCAGCACGCATTTTTCTTTCTTATGCGAAGCGCGTAACATATCCACGAATTCAGTGACCTCACGGCCTCGTTCACCGATAAGACCGATAACAAAGACATCCGCCTCCGTTTGCTCGATCAGCATATGCATCAGCATGGTCTTACCGCATCCTGCGGAGGCAAAAATGCCCATTCGCTGGCCTACGCCACAGGTCAATAACCCGTCAATCGCGCGCACACCGGTAATCAGCGGTTCACGGACGCCAACGCGCGAAGCGTAAGACGGCGGTGCGACATCAATAACGCGTTCTTCGCTAATCGGCGCCACTTCAGGGGTAAAACGCTCAACGATTTTCCCTGTCGGATCCAACACCGCGCCTAATACTGAGTATCCCACCCACGCCGATAACGCACGTCCAGTGGGATAAAGCACGACATCGCGGCTCAGCCCCTGGGCATTGCCGATAAGGCTCAGCACGGTGCGTTCCCGCTGTAAGCCAACCACCTGCGCACGTGCAACAACCTGTTTTTGGTGCCAGCCACGGCGTATTTCACACAGTTCGCCAATGGCCACATCGCGCAATTCCGCCTCAATAATTGGGCCGGTTATTTTTTGTGGGTAGGCCAGATATTGCAGTAAACGAGGTGTTTTCATCTCATTAGCGACCGACTAAAAACTTCCAGATAGTTGTAAAACCCATTCAAGGCAGTAGAGAACTTTTCACCGTCAGATAAAAAATCCGGATGCACTAAGGCTTTAAGCGTTAGCTCCCCATTCTGCTCCCCCAGTAGTAATTGCCCGCCGCGGGCAAAATGGCATCCTTCCATTATGGTCATTAAGATTTCATAAGCCCGCTGTTGTAATACCACCATGCTGTCAGCACCCAATTGCGCCCAGATCCATACATCATCGTCCTTGACGCTGATACAGATACTTGGCAATGCAAATAAATCCAGAACAATTGTTGAATGGCTATCTATTCCTCCGATGAGTGAAGGATCGCAACCACTTACTTCCAGTGCGGAACGAACTAATTCAGCGATATCCAAATGTTGCATAGATCTTTTCCTTAATTAAGCCCTTATATTGTTTTTATAACATTCACTGACTTGCTATCTGCTATCTCACCGAAAGATAAAACCTCCAGATCCGGAAAACGACCTTCAATCATTTTCTTAATAAATCGACGGACATCGACAGACGTAAGGAGGACAAGATCTTTATGTGCAATCAATAAATCATCCAACTTAAGTGTAATGAGATCCATCAAATTAGCGGAGGCTTCCGGGTCAAGGCTGAGGAAGGTACTGCCAGAGGTCTGACGGATCCCTTTGCGAATAACATCCTCAACTTCAGCAGATACCATTACTGCTCGTAATTCGCCGCCATTGGCGAATTTATGGCAAATATAACGCGCCATTGCCCCACGAATATGCTCCACAAGGTTAATGACATCTTTTTCTCTTGGCGCCCACAATGCGAGCGCTTCCATAATTAACTTCATATTACGCACGGAAACACGTTCGCTTAACAAACGCTGCAAAACTTCAGATATACGTTGTACCGTGGCATGTCTGAGCACTTCTTTAAGTAAATCAGGAAATTTCGCTTCCAGTTGGTCCAGCATATGTTTTGTTTCCTGAATACCGAAATATTCATTGACGTTGCGCGCCAGCGTCACCGCCAGACAGTGGTAAAGCTCATCAAGCGCGTTCCGCAACACATAGCCAAGCTCCCGGAGTTTCTCCCCCTCTTCATGCGTTACCCAGAAATACTGACTGCTACCTTGCTGATGGATTGTTGGATTAATGCCAAAGGAAACAACTTCATCGGAATAATTTACCACTCGCATCAAATCAAAATAGACCGTAAATTGTTCAACACGGATCTCATTAATCAACAATACGATGCTGTTATCGTCTAGGCCCTCGCCATCGCGTAACAATACTTCCGGCAGGCGCACGCCATAATCAATAAAGAACTGACTACGTAGACGCTCCGCAAGTTGAGCTTTTTCCAGATCTTCACGCCGGCTCTTCGGCACAAGTAATATCAACGGTACGGTCTCTGTAGAGACTTTATCGAGATCGCCAATCAGTCCTAACGACGACCCTTCTTTTTCCTCAATACTGAGCGGCTGCTCGCCTTTGCTGGTTTTAGGTTTGGCGGCACTACGTTTTGCTTCACGGAATTTAAAATAGAAGAGTACGCTTAAAACCACCGATAAAATAACAAAAACCGGCAGCGGGAATCCCGGCAGAGTTCCCATTGAAATGGTCAAAATAGCCGTAACAACCAATACAAATGGGTTGTTCAACAGCTGCGTCATGATATTCCGTCCCATATTATCGCTATCGCCATTTACGCGAGTCACGATAAAACCGGCACTAATCGCAATCAACAATGCGGGGATCTGGGCGACAAGACCATCACCAATGGTCAGCATGGTATAAGTAGACAGGGCGGAGGACAAATCCATACCATGGCGGGTCATCCCCACCGAAATACCGCCAATAAAGTTCACAAAGATGATAATGATGCCGGCAATAGCGTCACCTTTGATAAACTTCATCGCACCGTCAAAGGAACCGTAAAGCTGGCTTTCTCTTTCCAGTACGCTTCGCCGTTCGCGCGCGGCATCCGCATCAATAATACCGGCCTTCAAATCGGCATCAATACTCATCTGTTTACCGGGCATACCATCCAGAGAAAATCGGGCCGCGACTTCCGCGACGCGTTCTGAACCTTTGGTAATAACGATAAACTGGACCACGGTGACAATAGAGAAGACAACAAAACCCACCGCCAGGCTATCGCCAATAACGAATTGCCCGAACGTGGCGATAATTTCACCGGCATCGGCTTCAATCAAGATAAGACGGCTGGTACTGATTGATAATGCCAGACGAAAGAGCGTGGTAATTAACAGTACCGCAGGAAACGTTGAAAAACTGAGGATTCTGTCAATGTAGAACGACCCCATAAACACCAATATCGCCAGTACGATATTCAGTGCGATCAGGAAATCAACCAGATAGGTAGGTAATGGAATGACGAACATAGAAATGATCATCACCATTAGTACCAGAATCAGTAATTCAGGTCGTAAACGAGCACTGTTAAGTAGAGAAAGCAGCACTATAGGTATCCTGTTAATATTAAATTAAGACAGCTTTTCAATAGTACGACGCTGTTCTGCCATTTCATGCTTGTAGGCAATATCGGTCATACTACGTAACGCCATTAACAATTCTTCCTGCCAATATTCTTCATAAAAGAGTGAAGAGGGTATGGCTTTACATACTTGATAAAATATCTGCAAAAAGGATGCATGTTCTTTATGACTAAGCAATAATGCATTCAAACCTATAATATCGGCTAACAGCGAATCCACTTCATGTGGCTGTTGCAATAGCGAAAGCATCAGTAGTAGCCACGACGACTCCTCCGCATTAAACGCTTTGGTAAACGAATACGACAACAATGTACTCACAAACAGTAGGTCAGCGGAGCGCAACATTTTAAGTTGCGTCAGGCGTCGTAAAAGCTGGCCAAACTCCAGGCGCGAACAACTGGCGTCATTCGCGTCAATATCGGTTAATAGCGAACCCTCAATAAAATCCAGTACCACCAGTCGACGTTGATAGCCATAACTGGCTATCCAGTCAGAGTAAATCTCCACTTCATGTGATTCACTCTGGATAAATTGCCGATAGCTGGCGCGCAATAAGCCTGGTTTTAACGATAATGTTTTCCCAAAAAGCCGGGCCTTCAACGCACAATTAATCCCTGCCTTGAGGGTCTTCGGATCGGTTTGCTCTTCAACGTGCTTAAGTAACGACTCCAGCTTTTTCCGCACGATCTCTTCCAGGTCTTTACGACGAAGCAATTCGCGTAACACAAGGACTAAATCACTGGGGTCAGGAAATAAGCTACGCGCCTGACGTAAAAAATCTTCTAACGCGCCGCCATGTACGCTAATTAGCTTTAAGATTTGCTTCGCCTTCGGTAAAGCCTCATCTTCCAGCACGCGTTCAAAACTGTTAGATAAATTACTGGATTTTTTTTCATAATCGCGACGGTTACGAAATTGCGCCAGCGCCGCTGACATTTCGTCCGTCGACTGGACAAATTTTTGTACTTCCGCCCCTGGAGACGAATCCTCTGCGGCCTGTTGTATTTCCGCCTGTTGCGCATCAGTATGCTGGGTCGCATCCTGATGAGATGTCTGCCGGGACAATATTCTGGAAAATGAAATACCGGAGGTTGAGCCAGGAATCATTTAATTGCCTCCTGACCTCTATCCAGATAAACACGAACCCATTTCTGTAACTTATCGTCCCCACTCCAGGCACCGCTTTGCTTCAGAATATTGTTTACCGATTCGCTGGCATCCGGCGTTAACGGGTCGACAATTTCTTTTGGTTCAATCATGAACACACGAACAACATTACTTTTATTCTTACTGGAATAGCGGAACAGGCTACCAATAAGCGGTAATTTGCCTAAAAACGGAATACTTTGGACAGTATCGGTATTTGCATCCCGTGTATAACCCCCGACCAGCAAACTTTTTCCGTGCGGCACTCTCGCAATAGTGCTAATTAACGTTCGCCCGACTTCGGGTAACGCATCTACGGAGGTGGTAGTATCGGATTGCGGCGTCTTATCGTTGCCATCTTCAATGTCCAGCGACATTTCTATCTGACCATCTGCGGAAAAACGGGGCAGCACTCGGATCATTGTTCCGTATGTTACATGCTCAAGCGCCACATTACGTTCCCCAATCAGCTTGGTGTAAAACGTTCTGTTGTTATCAAAAATAGCGGGAACATTTTCCTGGGTCAGTAATACCGGGCGTGAAACCACCGTCGCCTGTTTCTTCTCTTCTAACGCATTGACCGCGGCGATGAATCGACTGCCATCGAGGGTACTTATTGAAGACTGGTTTAATGACACGCCAAGTTTGTCCCCAATAGTAATGCTGCCGCTCCATGAAGTGCCCAAACGCTCCAGATCGCTTTTATTAAGATCGACAATCCACAGGGATAATTCTACGTGACGTTTGGCGACATCCAGCGCTTTAACCAGCATTTCGATAAAATGCACCTGCTCAGCCGTTCCCTTTACTAACAAACTGTTGGTATCCGGATAGGCCACGATTTTAATATTGCCCGCCGCGGCATTTTGCTTTAAAGCTTCCTGCAGACTCATGCCACCGGCATAATTTGCTGCTTTACCTTTTTCTCCATTCGCTGAAAACGCTGGCATCGCCGGGGGTTCGCTACTGACAATATTACCTAAAGGTTGCTCTTCTCCCTGCAACAACCTTTCAATGGCCGTGGCAATACCGGGGATAACCATTTTCTGATCGCGCAGATTATAGGTACGATCGCCCACGAAGGTATTGTTCAGACGCATCACCCCTATTTTCTGACGTCCCAGCTCAATACCATCGTTTTGCTTGTCCATCATGGTGGCGGCGTTGACCACCATATCAACATAGACGGGTGGCCCTGAAACATAGAATGTTCCTTTACGGTTATCGCCACGTAGCGGGTAATTTTTGTTATATAAACCTGAGCGTTTTAGAAAATTGTTGAACTCATTGAGTGAGACGTTGCGTAAAGAAACCACGGCATTGCGCATTTCACTGGCGTCATAAATATAGATAGCCTGCCCATCGAAATACCAAATCAGCCCCAGTTGTAGGGAAAGCTTCTCCAGTAATGCGTTAGGATCGTGAAACTCAAAGTTGCCCGTAATTTTTTTTCGTGCCGCCATTTTGCTAACAATGACAGGCTCCTTTAGCTGTAGCGCCATGGCATCGAAAAATGTCCGCAGGCTATCGTCTTTCGCAACAAACCCACTTCCCGTTACAGGTATTTTTTCACTAGAATAACCAGGTGTAACCAGAACAAGCGCGGCACATGCCAGCACTCTGGCCAAAAGAATATGTGTCTTCATTTGTCTGCCAATTGAATAATATTTGATAATTTCCGCGGCGAAACGCCGATCAGCTCTTTGATCTCACTAGAAAAATGTGAAGGCGATGAGTAACCATGATTAACGGCTAATTGGGTGATGTTCTCGTGGCCTTCTACACTATTCAGCAGCGATTGCGCCATACGCCAGTTTCGTAATTCACTCTTCGCTTTTCCGCCCAACGCTCTGCTGCACAAACGACGAAAATGGGTATAAGAAACGCCATAGTCTTCTCCCAGCATTCTCATCGTGTTGCCGCTGGTTGACTGAGCGAGTAAATAGCCAACCAACCAGTAACTCTCGCTTTTTCGTAACAGCGCCAGTACCTTATTGAAAGCCGGAGAAGGCGTAATAATTTGCTGCAAAAACCAGTACTCGCAGCGTTTACGATCTTGCCAAATAGCGCGAAACTCGGGACTCAGCAAAACCCATTTATCGGATTCAGCATATGTCGTGTCCACTAACCCTGCGCCATCGATAAATGCCAGTAATTTGCTGAGTACTTCAATTTTTAACGGTCGAAAAACCAGGTCTCCTGATACTGGTGCGACAACAGCCTGCTCGCAAAAAAGCAGCGCGCCTTCCTGAATCAGGCAGTTTTCATTGTGTCGGCCTTCAGAAAATGACATATGCAGCTTTTGCGCGGAACACGTCTGTATAAACCATGCTTCCGGGCTGCGGATTTTCCGCTTCTCTCCTTCTTTAAGTACTTCCTGCGTATTTAGCATAGTTGTCAGCACCAGTTAAAAATCATTTTAATATGTAAACAATACCGGGAGCGGGTGGCAAAATCCTGATGCAAACATTATGAAACTGATGCCACCCGCTAATTAAATTAGCCAACTTGCACAGCGCTCGCTGATTTAAAATAGAAAATCAGCTCATAGTGTATAAATTCTGGCTTATTATTCTGCAGCAGCAAAAATTCAGATATTGTCATCGGGATGGAGAATTAATTATTTATATCAGGAGTTTTTTTTGCTAGCATTCCTGAAACGCATTCGCCCCTTATCACTATTGTCAGATAACATTCTGACGGTTGTGTAAAAACATTGCGCCTCATTCTTCTGTAGTTGGAGTTAATATGAAAAAATTTTATAGCTGTATTCCTGTCTTTTTACTGATCGGCTGTGCTCAGGTGCCCCTCCCTTCCTCCGTGAGCAAACCGGTACAGCAACCTGGCGCTCAGAAAGAGCAACTGGCCAACGCAAATAGTATTGATGAGTGTCAGTCTCTTCCGTATGTGCCGTCAGACCTTGCGAAGAATAAATCATTATCAAACCAGAACGCTGATAATTCCGCATCAAAAAATAGCGCAATCAGCTCAAGCATTTTTTGCGAAAAATATAAACAAACCAAAGAACAGGCGCTCACCTTCTTCCAGGAACATCCACAATACATGCGTTCGAAAGAAGATGAAGAGCAACTCATGACCGAATTTAAAAAAGTTTTGCTTGAACCCGGAAGTAAGAATTTAAGCATATATCAGACGTTACTTGCTGCCCATGAAAGACTGCAAGCCTTATAAGGCCATATCACCGTTGGCTGAACTCATCATGATATAATTAAGACCATATTTTGCATTGCCACTTAATATCAATATAATTATTATAGCTATGGTCACTTTTACGGTTGGCCATTTGTCTCTTACGTTGCATTTATCAATCTGCTTTTTGATACAGCAGCACCTCGCTGCTGCTTTTTTTATTGGCGATAAAGAACTGTCTTCCAGACTCGGGAAAATAGCCGAAACTTATACTGACAAACTATCGTCTCGTATATCGCGGTAAACTGACATCCCCCTCTTGCCCCACATGTTGGCATTCTTACGATACCCCATCCACTTTTCGCGGATAACGTTCTTTTTACCCGTGACAGCGTATTGACGACCAAGCTAGTATAGCGGCAGAAACGTCCCGATGCCTGGAATGAATGGCAAACAGTCTATAAGGTGATTGAATGGATACGACAGAAGAACTAAACGGAACCTACTTCTACCACGGACAATCGAACCTGTCAGCAGGTGAACTATTTGATGTAATTTTCCTTGAGCAATTTTGTGATGAACTTGGGATTGGCATTGAGTCAGGTGCTGCTATCCTCGCCGGGCAACCGTGGTTAAAAACCAGAACGAAACCGGGAGAGGCAATCAAAGGGACAAGTGTTATCTCCAGGTATGGGAGAATGCTTTTACGAAATGCACGAACTCCTTTTGGTATTAGAGTTCCTACACCCGTTGGTATAAGAATGCGAAAAACAAATAATCTTGCCGCAGTCATAGCACGATATGTTCCATGGTTAGGTTGGGTTGGTCTTGTGAATTCAATTTACCAGGTATCAAGGAGAACTCAGGCAAAATACAACCTAATAGCACGCCCTAAAGATCGTATACAATGGACATCCTTTTGATGGACACAATTCAGCAAGAGGTGTTAGCACTCTTCCGTGAAGAGATTCCCGGATATTTAGACAGCAATTGGAAAGAAATCCCATTAGAACTTGATTCTGATTTATTTGAAGCTCCAGGCGATGACCTGCATGAAGCTTTGGATAAATTTGAAAAAAAATTTAATGTAGATTTATCACAAGTTAAATGGTCGTGTTATTTCCCTTGGGAGAATACTCCACTGCTTACACGATGGTTTAAATTAAAACGGGAAGATGTAGAACGAACTCGTAAGCCTTTAACAATCAGAATGTTTTCTGAATCAGCGAAAGCTGGGAAATGGCTTTATGATTAATGAAAAATATGTCGAATTAATCAGGAGCTAATTACTATGAATTTTGTTAATCGATTAAAATTAAAAGTAGTAAATTCCATATACTTTTCAAATTAAAATAATGTGTTGTATCTACCTTTCGACCACCAGTAACTCTGACGCCATCCGTTTTAAATTGACCATTTGGTTCTGGTGGTATATCGCGAGTAGATATTTCTGAAGTACTTGACTATTCACTCTTTTTTAGCCTGCATGTATGGTGGCGACGATGCTGTTACATAGGTACCGGTATATTACCAAATTGATTCTGCCAGATATCCCGCCTCACGTAGAGCATTCATAATTTTATTCGCTAATTCATACTGATATTCATACGAGGTATTCTCCATGGAAAATACCGTTAATTCATATTTATAATACAGCCAACCATCATTCTCATTTATCAACTTAGGATTACAGTCATAATTTATTTCTATTGTAATCATTGTATTTTCGTATCTTAAATATAATAAGTTCACTTTTATTATGTCTGGAATCCCTTGGGATAAAAAATCAATTAACTCATATTTATCCAGATCAGACTCAACAACGATTGTGAATTCAGAGTTAACTTCTTCCATTATGGAACCTCAATATATGGGCCTCTATTAAACGGTGATGATTGTTTCATTACCGATACCTGTATTTTTGTTACATCATCCGGATGAAAGTGTAGGATATACATCCTCCCATATGCCACCTTCATCACCAGGGCCTAATGCACGCCGTTGAGCCTTTGTTGATTTTTAACCTTCTGATCTTACTCAGCAATAGTGGACACGCAACTAAGTGAGTAAACGCTCAAGCAAGAGGTGACTCACATAACAAAACCAGCATCAACCACCAATAAGCCACGCAAGCAGCACACGCCTGAAAGCCCTGAAACTGGCGGAACGCATTGGGGTGGCCGCTGCCACCCGCGAGCTTAACCTGTATAAATCACAGATCTACAGCTGGCGAAACTCAGCTCTCTTCTTCTGAACGTGAGCAGGAGATGTCCGCCGCTTAGGGTTGTGTCCCTATTACGCGGGTAGGATCAATCAAGCAGTTACGGCAAAAAAGAGAATCATGAATATATTTAGCAAACTCCCTGATGATACGTAATCAGTGAGATTAAAGTAATACAATCGCGATAAACCGAAGTTAATCCCCTGTTTAAAGACAGTGAACGACCTTCTTGCCATGCCTGGACTATATCAGCCTCACATGTACGCCTTGAAAGCGTACAGATATGTATTATAATTGTACATATTGTTCATAAACAGGAGGATGAAAACCATGCCTCAGATAGCTATAGAATCTAACGAAAGACTGTCGTTACGTGTATCGACGGATGCCAAAAAGTTGATAGTCCGCGCTGCGGCAATCCAGCAAACCAACCTGACGGATTTTGTGGTCAGTAACGTACTACCTGTCGCACAGAAGATTGTTGATGCCGCCGAACGGGTATATCTGACGGAGCGTGATACTCAAATGATCATGGAAATTTTAGATAACCCGCCAGCGCCGAATGAAAAGCTTCTTGCCGCTGCTTTCGCCCTGCCGGACATGAAGAAATGATGTTTACAGACTGGCATGAGGCCGCGATAGGGAAAACCCACAATCGAATGAATTTTGATTGTGGGGATGCCGATCTGAACCAATTCCTACAACGCCATGCACTACAAAATCATGAGAAAGGGACAACGAAAACCTATGTTGCGCTTGATAATTCGGATGTTACACGTATCCACGGCTTTTACTCAGTCAGTCCTGCATCACTGATATATGCACAGGTTCCCGGCGCAATCAGCAAAGGATTAGGGAGATATGATGTGCCAGTGTTTCGTCTGGGTCGTTTAGCCGTAGACAAATCTATGCAGGGGCAAGGGCTGGGAGCACAACTTTTGTTATCTGCCGGAAAGCGTTGCATACAGGCGGCTTTGCAGGTCGGCGGCGTAGCCCTGCTTATTGATGCCAAAAATAAACAGGTCTGCGACTGGTACAAAGGATTTGGCGCAGTACCATTAAACAATCAACCCCTTTCCTTGTTGCTGTCGTTTAAAACGCTTTATGCTGCTTTATCTGCATCTGGTAGGTTATGACAACATGAGGCTTTGTTGAATAATTCAGAATCGGCCAACGATAAGGATACAGGACTCCCACCGGAGCACTCGTTATACGAGCCTGACGCTGGTCGGCATTGCCAACAACGTCATCCGGTTCAGCGCTTTGACCATCGCCATCACTTCACCCACCTGCGCGTCATGGTTCCGCAGGCTCAGATGGCCGCCCAGCAAGGTTTTGATACGGAACATGACCGTTTCCGCCACTGAACGACGGTGATAGCCCACTTTCTTTTCCAGACCTCATTGCTGCCGCTCAGATGTTGATTTTAAACTTTTGCTTTGCCATGGGAACCCGATGCTGAAACGACAGTAACGATCAGATCCGCCAATCTCTTTATTCAACAAAGCCCCTTCGGGATAGAGCTTTCGCTGAGCGGGAAAGTATGCCTTTGCAATTAATCAGTAAAGTGTTGCGCGAGAAATAGTGCATCTTTCAAGCACATCGTCTACTTTAATTAACCGATTCATAAAATATATATTACCTGTTCATTTCTAGCTTGTAGATTATTTTAATAACTGTGTATTTTAAAGAATAAAAATTAATATTACTCTACTTTTTTGTTATAATACCAGACTCCAAAATTGTGCTATAGGAACATCATGGAATTAATTCGTTATGCTGACATCAACAGCGATCTCTATCGCCACATTTGGGTCGTTGGTGATATTCATGGATGTTACTCCTTATTGTTAACCAGACTGGCTCAATTAAATTTCTCTCCTGATACCGATCTCTTGATCTCCACTGGAGATAACATTGATCGAGGAAAAGAAAACCTTGAAACACTGAGACTGTTAAATGCCTCATGGTTTATTTCTGTAGTGGGTAATCATGAAGCTATGGCGCTTGACGCTTTTGAAACACAGGATGGCAATTTCTGGTATGTAAACGGTGGTTACTGGTACGACTCGGTCACCGAAAAAGACAGGCAAGAAGCCACTGAGCTATTACTAACTTTTAAGCAGCGTCCTCACATCATAGAGGTTGAAACGTCCTCAAAGAAGTACGTGATTGCCCATGCCGATTATCCAGATGACAGCTACGATTATGGGAAGCAAGTTGATATTGATAGCGTTCTATGGTCACGCGATCGTCTGCTTGGTTCGTTACAGGGGAATATCCATCCAATACGCGGTGCGGATACTTTCATCTTCGGCCATATGATTGTTGACTACACAACAACATTCGCCAATCAAATCTACATTGACACAGGTTCTTTCTGTTCAGGCAATCTGTCTTTTTTTAAAATAAAGTAATCTGGAAATAGAATTATATAATATCAACCCTCCCTGCATTATGGGCAATGATATAGCCTTCAATAAATACCATTGCCCATTCGTAATAGCGTCTAAATTTCGCGTTTTTCTGCCGATTTCATCATTAAGATCGCTGACCAAAAAACGAAGCCGTAATCCGACGCAGGTAGTTACTCGATCGCCTGAGAAGAGTAAAGATCGCACATCTCAAGATACCTATCGGAAGAAAGCGCAATAACCGTGGTGGCGAAATGGATCGGCTTGCCTTCATGCAACACAATCTTGATTACAGTCTCGAGTTTGGAAGCATCCGCTCCCCTCTTAATTTTGTTGGGATTTCTCTTTGTTGCGAGCATGGTCTGAACTAATTGCCTGGCTACTTGCCTTGTTTCGTCAATATTTGGAAAATCGAACACATTTCCAACTTTTACTTTCAAGACAGAACTTGGCTTCCTACCCTCACTGACATTACGATCTGACGAGGCTACTCTTCGCTGGATTACGTAGGTTTTTTTCGTCAAACTGGCTTTTACCCCGAAACCAGCAGGAGCTTCTCTGTGGTCATCGAAAACAATGTAGAGTTTTTGAGCTGGGTTAGCTTCGAAAACGATTTTTCCAGAGCGACTGAGTGCAGGCTTAACATTGATACTTAACTTGTTGATAATGAAAGGCTGGCTGAGAGTTGTTTTCAAAGTATCACCCCTGTTGTAGTCCAGGAATGATGAGAATGTAACCTGTCACATTTTAGGCTACAGGTGAGCTACAAATTTATGGGTTTATGTGAGTTTATAAGGGTTTTACCCGGGGCCACATGAGCACTTGAAAGAATAAAAAAACGAGTAAAATCAATATGAATGAGTCATTTGATAAGGACTTCTCCAACCACACCCCCATGATGCAGCAGTATCTCAAGCTGAAAGCCCAGCATCCGGAGATCCTGCTCTTTTATCGTATGGGAGACTTTTACGAGCTGTTTTATGACGACGCAAAGCGTGCGTCGCAGTTGCTCGATATTTCGCTGACCAAACGCGGCGCATCGGCTGGCGAACCTATCCCTATGGCGGGTATCCCGCACCACGCCGTAGAAAACTACCTCGCGAAACTGGTCAATCAGGGCGAATCCGTCGCTATTTGCGAACAGATTGGCGATCCGGCCACCAGCAAAGGTCCCGTTGAACGTAAGGTCGTGCGTATCGTTACGCCTGGCACTATCAGCGATGAAGCCCTGTTACAGGAGCGTCAGGATAACCTGCTGGCGGCTATCTGGCAGGATGGTAAAGGCTACGGTTACGCCACGCTGGATATCAGCTCCGGGCGCTTTCGTCTGAGCGAACCCGCCGACCGTGAAACGATGGCCGCAGAGCTGCAGCGCACCAATCCCGCCGAACTGTTGTATGCCGAAGATTTTGCTGAAATGGCGTTAATAGAGGGACGCCGGGGTCTGCGCCGTCGCCCGTTGTGGGAGTTTGAGATTGATACCGCCCGCCAGCAGTTAAATCTGCAATTCGGTACGCGGGATCTGGTCGGTTTCGGCGTCGAAAATGCCTCGCGTGGATTATGTGCGGCAGGCTGCCTGTTACAGTACGTAAAAGATACCCAGCGCACCTCCCTGCCGCATATTCGTTCCATTACGATGGAACGCCAGCAGGACAGCATCATTATGGATGCCGCGACCCGCCGCAATCTGGAAATTACCCAGAACCTGGCCGGCGGTGTCGAAAATACCCTCGCCGCGGTGCTTGACTGTACCGTGACGCCAATGGGTAGCCGAATGCTTAAACGCTGGCTGCATATGCCGGTACGAAATACCGACATATTGCGTGAACGCCAGCAGACCATCGGCGCCTTGCAGGACACCGTCAGCGAACTGCAACCGGTGCTGCGTCAGGTCGGCGATCTGGAGCGCATCCTTGCGCGTCTGGCGCTGCGCACCGCGCGTCCGCGCGATCTCGCCCGAATGCGTCACGCCTTCCAGCAGCTGCCGGAATTGCACGCTCAGCTTGAAACCGTTGACAGCGCGCCGGTACAGGCGTTGCGTAAAAAAATGGGCGATTTCGCCGAGCTGCGCGACCTCCTGGAACGCGCCATTATTGACGCGCCGCCGGTACTGGTCCGCGACGGCGGCGTTATTGCGCCCGGCTACCATGAAGAGCTGGACGAATGGCGCGCGCTGGCGGACGGCGCTACCGATTATCTCGATCGTCTGGAAATTCGCGAACGCGAGCGTACCGGGCTGGATACGCTGAAAGTCGGCTATAACGCGGTACATGGTTATTACATTCAGATTAGCCGTGGTCAAAGCCATCTGGCGCCCATCAATTATGTGCGTCGCCAGACGCTGAAAAATGCCGAACGCTACATTATTCCTGAGCTTAAAGAGTACGAAGATAAAGTTCTGACCTCGAAAGGCAAAGCGCTGGCGCTGGAAAAACAGCTATATGACGAATTGTTTGATCTGCTGTTGCCGCATCTGGCCGATTTACAGCAGAGCGCCAACGCGCTGGCGGAACTGGATGTGCTGGTTAACCTGGCCGAACGCGCCTGGACGCTGAATTATACCTGCCCGACATTTACCGATAAACCCGGTATCCGTATTACCGAAGGTCGCCACCCGGTGGTTGAACAGGTACTGAATGAGCCGTTTATCGCTAACCCACTCAACCTGTCGCCGCAGCGCCGGATGTTGATCATTACCGGCCCCAATATGGGCGGTAAAAGTACCTATATGCGGCAAACGGCATTGATCGCCCTACTGGCCTATATCGGCAGTTACGTTCCGGCGCAAAACGTGGAAATCGGCCCCATCGACCGTATTTTTACCCGCGTCGGCGCAGCGGACGACCTGGCTTCCGGGCGTTCGACCTTTATGGTGGAGATGACCGAAACCGCGAACATTCTGCATAATGCCACGGAAAACAGTCTGGTATTGATGGATGAAATCGGGCGCGGTACCTCCACGTATGACGGGCTGTCGTTGGCCTGGGCCTGCGCGGAGAATCTCGCGAATAAGATTAAAGCGTTAACGCTGTTCGCTACCCACTACTTCGAGCTGACCCAATTACCGGAGAAAATGGAAGGCGTGGCGAACGTCCACCTGGATGCGCTGGAACACGGCGATACTATCGCGTTTATGCACAGCGTGCAGGACGGCGCAGCAAGTAAGAGCTATGGCCTGGCGGTCGCGGCGCTTGCGGGCGTCCCTAAAGAAGTCATCAAACGCGCGCGCCAAAAACTCCGCGAGCTGGAAAGCATCTCGCCCAATGCGGCGGCAACGCAGGTGGACGGCACGCAAATGTCGTTGCTTGCCGCCCCGGAGGAGACATCGCCTGCCGTTGAAGCGCTGGAAAATCTCGATCCGGACTCCCTGACGCCACGCCAGGCGCTGGAGTGGATCTATCGGCTGAAAAGTCTGGTGTAAACGTGTCAGACCCGATAGCGCCGCGCTATCGGGTCTGCGCGCCGGAACAGGCTTTTCAGGCTGTGACTGTCGTTTCGTGTAAATGACGCCAGACTATCCGTCCTCTTTCCCTTTTTAAAATGACCGTCGACCAGCGTACCGTCTCAGCCTGGCCCGGCAGTTGCTGGCGCTCACGATAACGCAGCGCGGCGCCTTCCGGCCACTCCGCCACAAGGTCAATATGCTCAACCACGATAACCAGCCCCGGGCGACCCCCGCGCTGCGCCTGGAAAAAAGCGCCGAGCGCCGGATAATCCAGACAAACACCGCCTGGCGTTATCATCGTAAAATCAGCAGCGAAACGCGCTATCAACGCATCCATGCTACCCATCCCCTTACTAAGCCAGCTCTCAATCGCCGCATGGGCGTGAATAATTTCATCTTTATATGGATTCATGGTCTTTCCTTTTTCAGGCACAGAAGCGCCTGTCTATTGTTCAGACAGACAGCGTAAATAAGGGGCAGCAGGGTGATACCGGCGGCGGCAATAAAGGTCCAGCGATAAGCAACCTCAAGCGACATAACGCGCTGGAGCGCGTTTAACAGCAGCGTCAACAGCGTCGCGCCAAGGAAAAAGCTGAGCTGACGATTAAGATTCCATAGCGCGCTGGCCTCAGGCATGTCCCAGCGAGCAATAGTCAGGAAAGCGCCACTCTGCGCGGTACTGCTGCACAAACTGCCGCCAGCGCCCATTAAGGCGAATATCATCATCAGTACACGGTGCGATGTCGCAGGCGTAACGTTAGTTAAAAGCAGTATCCCTGCGGCCTGAAGTAGACAGCCGACGATAATCAGCGGACGCGGCCCAAGCCGATTGAAGTAACGTCCGGTAAGCATAATGGCGACAAATGAAGCGATTGACCAGGGGAGCATCAGCGACCCCGCCGCCGCAGGCGATAGCTGCGCGACGTTCTGTAGATAGAACATCCCGACCACGCTGATACCAATGAACATACCCGGCACACACAGATAGACGATCATGGCAAAACGCAGCAGCCTGTCCGTCAACAACGGCAGATGGAGCAATCTTGCTGACGCCATTGTCGTCGACGCAACGTTCAGCCAACGATAAGCGAGCAATAAGGTGAGAACGGCCACCGGCAGCGTGGCAAAGAATATCCAGCGCCAGCCGCACGTTTCCACCAGCAGCCCGCCAATCGCAGGCGAACATGCCGGCGCCAGTAGCGCCACCATCATGACAACCGATGACACGCCAGCGCGTTCATGCGGTTTAAACTGTTGCCAGGTTAACGCCTGACCAACCGGGATCAATAAGCCACCGCCCGCCCCCTGCACAATACGCCAGAAAACAAGGCTGTGTAAGGAATCGGCAAAACCTGCGGCAGCGGCGGCAACGCTAAACAGAATGAGCGAAAATATGATCAGCCGTCGTGCGCCGAGATAACGCGAAAGAAACGCGCTAAACGGAACGATCAGCGTTAATCCTGCGATATAACCGTTACTCACCCATGCCAGCGCCGATATGGACGTATGCAGATCCACGGACATCGCAGGAAAAGCCACGCTGGCAATAAACAGATTAATCAGATCAAGAAAGAAGCCGAGCAGGTAAACCACTGCCACTTTACTGCGATACGTCATTATGCATCCTCCGTCAGAGGCGCTAATGTAGCCGTCCGGAGAAAGCCAGATAAGTCCGCGCTTCAACGATATACTGTCAAAATAATTTTGACAGTAAAGGAGCTCGCCATGCTCAATTTGCAGCGTATGTCGCTGTTTATCGCCGTGGTAGATAGCGGCAGCTTCACGGCGGCGGCGGCCGCATCGGGCCAAACAAAAGCGGTAGTGAGTTTTAATATTCGGCAGCTTGAAAAAGAGCTTGGCGTAACGTTACTGCTACGTTCCACCCGACGATTGACGCTCACAGACGCCGGCATCCTCTTTTACCAAAAAGGCGTGAATTTACTCAATGCAGCGAAAAATTTGCAGGATGAAGTGCGTGCCAGCCATAGTGGGCTGGGCGGCGAGTTACGTATTACCACTACGCCCGAGTTTGGCGAACAGGTGATCGTTCCGTTACTGGCGCAGTTTAGTCAGCGCCATCCCGATCTCCATATTCGGCATATGTCCTCATCACATCATGCCGATTTAATTGCCGAGCGCTTTGATGTGGCGATTCGGCTTGGCTCGCTGGCGGACTCCCGCTATCGCGCCGCGCTGATATCCCGCTTTACCATTCTGCCGGTCGCCGCGCCGCAGTGGCTCGCCCGCCACCCTGTTTCATCACTGGAGTCGTTGGCCCAGGCGGAATGGATTATTCATGAGCGATTACCTACGCCGCTACGGTGGACAGTAACGAGTAATCATGGCCAACACTCACGCTTGGAGATAAGCAAAGCCGGCAAAATTTCTGTCGACAGCGCGCGCTCGCTGATGGCCTTCGCTCTCGCGGGAAGCGGCGTCGCATTACTGCCGCAATGGTTAGTCAACACCGCACTGGAGGAGGGAACGTTAATTCACGTGTTACCCGACTATCATTTTCCCCGTCAGGGCATTTATGTCGTTTACCCGGACGCCCGCCATGTATCGACAAAAGTACGCGCATTTATTGATTTTTTACGTTCGCAATGGGATTGCGGGGAGCACGCCCCATCATCGTAGCCAGTCCGGGAGCATTGCGCTCCCGGACGGATAATACTGTCTTAATCCTTAACTACCAGCTTGTCTTTGATCCCCTGCGCCTGCCAACGCACCCACAGCATAATTGCCGCCAGAACAACAATCGGCAGTAACGGATCGAGCCAACTACCGCCGGAACCGAACAGCAGGTTAATCAGCGCCACGCCGGTGCCGCCAATCGCCCAGGCAATGGTCGTCGGTACAGACCAAACCACCATCTGCTGTTTGACATCAGAGACGCCCATCATGCGGTTAACCACCCAGAACAGGCTATCGTTGAAGTAGCCGAAGAACAGCGACCCCATCGTTGCGGCCTGAGCGGCAAGCAACATATTGATGCCGGGGATCTGCGCCAGGATCGGCGCGGAAATCGAGGCGGCAGTGATCATCGCCACCGTCCCCGATCCCTGAATCAGGCGTACCAGCGTCGCCACGATAAACGGGATCAGGATCGGCGAGATCGGCAGGTTGGCAACCTGCTCCGCCAGCTGTTGTCCCGCGCCGCTGTCGCGCAGGATCGCGCCCAACGCGCCGCCAGCGCCCGTGACCAGTAAGATAATCCCGGCGCTTTGCAAGCCCTCTTCCAGACGCTCTGCGGTGGTATGTTTATCCATGCGCGGCACCAGCGTATACACCGCCAGCAGAACGCTGATGGCCAACGCGATCACCGGACTTCCCACAAAGTTGATTGCCTGTACCACCGGATGCGTCGCCAGGCCGGACCATCCTTCTACAGTGGCGAGGGTGGAACAGATAGCCTTCAGGAAGATCAGCACGATCGGCACCACAATAGGCAGCAGAGAGAGCGTCAGGCTCGGCAGATCCTTTTGCTCTTTCTCTTTGTTGTACTGCTCCAGCGCGGCATTGACTTCATCGGCGTTCAGCGTGCGCGGCACGAAATCAGGGTAGCGTTTATCCAGCCACTGCGCATAGAACACAATGCCGATCACACAGGGCACCGCCAGCGCCATCCCGGTCAATAACATTGCGCCGATGTCGACGTTAAAAATCCCGGCTACCCCCAGCGGACCGGGCGTCGGAGGTACCGTATGGTGAGTGACCACCAGCCCGCCCGCCAGCGCGACGCCCAGCGTCAGTAGCGAACGTTTACCGCTTTTCGCCAGCGCTTTCGCCACCGGATAAAGAATGACAAAAGCGGAATCGACGAAAATGGGGATGCTGACAATATAACCCGTGATCGCCAGCGCCCACTCTTCACGGCGTTTCCCCAGCCATTTGATAAAGCTCCAGGCGATACGCTCCGCCGCGCCGGAAACCTCCAGCAAGCGCCCCATCATTACGCCGAGACCAATCACCAGGCCAATGCTGCCCAGCGTCGTACCGAATCCGCTGGTGATGACAGAGAGCGTTTTATCAATGCCCATTCCCCCCAACAGACCGGCGATGCAGGCCGCCGCCAGCATCGCGATCAGCGCATGAACACGGGTGCGTAACACCAGCCATACCAGCACGAAAACGGCAACGATCAGACCGATAATTGGGGTCGGTAAACTTGTCATGACCTCCCCTCCATATCATCTTGTCGAAAGCGTTCGATAATGTCATCGAAGCGTTTATCGGCGACAAAACCTAACGCCAGCGCACGCTGGTTATCGATACGTCCCGGCCAGGAGGCGACAATTTTCTCGACGCCTTCGTCGCGCTGATGCGTAACCCGATCGCGCGCCGCCTGGCCGCCCGCCTGACACAACGTTTCCAGCATCTCGCCCACGGTTACGCTGATCCCGGGTAAGTTGATGCTGCTCGCCTCGCCAGGCGCGGGTAACGTTGCGGCCAGCGACAGGTTATGGATCACCGTCGCCGGGCTGGAAATCCACAGCCGCAAACTTTCCGACACCGGGCAGACGGTCGTCTCGCCCTGCAACGGTTCACGAATAATCGCGCTGACAAAAGAAGAAGCGGCGCGGTTTGGTTTACCCGGGCGAACACAGATCGTCGGCAAACGCAGCGCCAGCCCATCCACATAGCCTTTGCGGGTATAATCGTTGACCAACAGTTCACAGGCGGCCTTCTGCGCGCCATAAGACGAGCGCGGCGTGAGCGCGGTGGTATCGGTGACGCATTCCGGCAGCGTACCGCCATAAACGGCAAGCGAGCTGGAGAAGACAAAACGAATTTTCTGCGGTTGTCGACGACACGCCTCAAGTAACTGGCGGGTAAGATCCAGGTTAACTTTCCATCCCAGATCAAAATCGTCTTCCGCATGACTGCTGACAATCGCAGCGAGATGATAAACAACAGAGGTATTAGCGGTAATCACATTCTCCAGCACGCCCGGCTGGGTTAAGTCAGCTTCCAGGCAGCGTAAACGAGGGGAATCTGATAACCGTGCAGGCATTTTTAAATCAACAAGAAGCAGTTCGTTAAACGCCAGCGATGAGTTTAATAAGGCGCTTGCGAGTTTCTGGCCTAAAAAGCCGCCCCCGCCGGTAATGATAATCTGCATCCGGATGTCCTCTTTATTGTTGTGTAGGGTAGTTCAGGGTTAGCGCCAGGCGTTAAACCAGCCAAGCCCGTCCTGCGTGGTATTCCGTGGTTGGTATTCGCAGCCTATCCAGCCGCGATAACCTACGTCATCGAACAGCCGGAACAGCCATGGGTAGTTGATCTCGCCATCATCCGGTTCATGTCTGTCCGGTAGCGAGGCGATTTGTACATGGGCATAGCGGCCCGCGTACTCGCGAATCAGGTGACTCAAATTGCCATCCACTTTTTGTGCGTGGAAAGTGTCGAGCTGGATGAACACATTCGGGCGGTCAACCTCTTCTGCGATGCCCAGCGCCTGATATTGGCTGGAAAAGAGGTAGCCGGGTTTAACGCCGGGACTCAGCGCTTCGATCAAAATACGTTTATCGTGGGCGGCAAACCGGTCGGCGGCATAACGCAAATTATCGATAAACGTGGCGCGATAACGTGCGCCATCAGCGCCATCCGGCACGACGCCCGCCATGATGTGAACCTGCTCGCATTCCAGCGCCAGAGCGTATTCCAGAGCCAGATCGATATCGGCGCGCGCGTCGTGTTCGCGCCCCGGTAGCGCGGCACGTCCCCACTCGCCCGCCGCGGTATCGCCCGCCGAAGTATTAAACAGCGCCAGCGTCAGATCATGACGCGATAGCTGGGCTTTAATCTCGCTGGCGGCAAAGCCGTAGGGGAACAGAAACTCAACGGCCTGAAAACCGGCTTCGGCAGCAGCGGCAAAACGCTCGATAAACGGCACTTCGGTAAACATCATCGACAAATTGGCGGCAAAACGCGGCATCGGGTTATCTCCTTAACTGCGCAATTTCTTCGGTGGTTAAATAACGAATCGGGCGTTCGCCAAGGATAAAAATCAGCTTTGCCGTCTCTTCCAGCTCCTCGGTATTATTAGCGGCTTCCTGCAAATTCTCCCCGCACACGACCGGCCCATGATTAGCCAGTAAAAAGGCCTGATGCCGGGCCGCCAGCGCAGCCAAATCGCGAGCAATTCGGTCATCCCCCGGGCGATAGTAGGGAACCAGCGGAATGTCGCCCATCCGCATCACCACATAGGGGGTAAACGGGCGAATCACATTTTGCGGGTCCAGCCCTTCGAGACAGGAAAGCGCCGTTGACCAAGTGCTGTGCAGATGTACCACGGCCTTGCAGCAAGGGTTATTGCGATACAACGCCAGATGAAAACGCACCTCTTTAGACGGTTTATCGCCGCTGAGCCATTCGCCCTGCGGGTCCACTTTGGATAGCCGCTGCGGGTCGAGATTACCCAGACACGAACCGGTGGGCGTCGCCAGAATATTGCCGTCCGGCAGTAACAGCGAGAGGTTGCCTGCCGAGCCGGTGGCATAGCCGCGCTGGAAAAACGAGGCGGCTATCCTGACCATCTCTTCTCGCAAAGCGTGCTCTTCTTTTGCCAGTATCGTCATACCTGAAACTCCCTTTGAGCGCGGATGAAAAAGGATTCATCGCCAAAATTACCTGACTTTAGCGCCAGCGAGACTGGCGCATGGAGCGCGTTGACCCACGGCACGCCGGGTGAAATGCACGGTCCGATGTGAAAACCGGTAATACCGAGGCTTTGCGTCACCACGCCCGAGGTTTCGCCGCCCGCCACAATAAACCGGGTGATACCGCCTTCCGCTAAGCGAGCAGCCAGCAGGGAAAAGAGCGCCTCTACCGCATGGCTGGCTTCGGTAGCGCCATATTGCTGCTGGATGGCGGCCAGCGCCTGCGTGGAGGCGGTGGCGCTAATCATTGGCGCCAGTTCGCTGTCCTGACTGAGCACCCACTGCGCCAGCGCTTCAGCGTAGGCCTCGCGCGTCTCGGATGACAGGCAGCGCGCCACATCAACGTCGCGTGTGGGAGCATGTTGTCGATAGAAGTCCACCTGCTGATTCGTCATTTGCGAACAGGAACCGGAAAGCACCACCGCGCGACCGCTCAGCGGATAGCCTGCGGAACGGGCCTGAGAAACGCCGTGCTTCGCCCACTGACGCGCCAGCCCCATTGCCAGCCCGGAACCGCCGGTCACCAGCGGGGCATCACGCAAAACCTCGCCCTGGATTTCCAGGTGCCGCTCATTGAGCGCGTCAAGTACCGCGTAGCGATATCCTTCCTGCTGTAAACGCGACAGCGCCGCACGGGTCGCGGCAACGCCTTCATCAAGCGTCTGAGCCGGAATAACGCCGCAGCGCCCTTGCGCCTGCGCTTCCATCAGACGCGGCAGGTAGCTGTCGGTCATCGGATTGATAGGGTGGTGGCGCATACCGGACTCCGCCAGCAAGTGGTTCATGACAAACAGATAGCCCTGATAAACCGTGCGTCCGTTAACCGGCAGCGCGGGAGAAATCACGGTAAATGAGGTATCCAGCGCCACCATCAGCGCATCGGTGACCGGGCCGATATTGCCTTCGGCGGTACTATCGAAAGTCGAGCAATATTTGAAATAGACTTGCTGGCAGCCCTGTTTTTTCAGCCATACCAGCGCCGCCAGCGATTGTTTTATCGCCTCTTGCGCCGGGCATGAGCGGGTTTTCAGGCTGATAACCACCGCGTCGCACCCTTCCGGTTGCGTCCCGGTTGGGACATCATTGATCTGCACTGTCGGCATCCCGTTTTCGACCAGAAAACTGGCGATGTCGGTCGCGCCGGTAAAATCGTCGGCAATGACGCCAATTTTTAACATGACGGCTCCTCAGGCGTGACGCCAGGCAGAGTAATCCCCGAGAAAATTTTGATCACAGCGCTGTCATCCTCTTTGCCATAACCGGCGTTACTGGCGCTGGTGAACATATTTAACGCCGTAGAGGCCAGCGGTAAGGGGAAGCGCAGCGCTTTCGCCGTGTCGGCAACCAGCCCCAAATCTTTGACAAAAATGTCGACGGCCGAACGCGGGGTATAGTCGCCGTCAACGACATGCTGCATACGGTTCTCAAACATCCAGGAGTTTCCGGCGGCATGGGTCACGACGTCATACATCACGTCCAGAGGAATACCGGCCCGCGCGGCCAGCGCCATCGCTTCGGCCGCCGCCGCAATATGCACGCCAGCCAGCAGTTGATGAATGATTTTGACGGTTGAGCCTGCGCCCGGCGTATCGCTGATGCGATAAACGTTGCTGGCAACGGCGTCCAGCACAGGCTTCAGGCGGGTAAACGCCGCCTCGCTCCCGGAGGCCATCACCGTCATTTCGCCCTGCGCCGCTTTTACCGCGCCGCCGGAAACCGGCGCATCCAGCATGTTAAGATTCAATGCCGTCAACGCCGCGGCGATCTCTTGTGCGTCGGCGCTTGAGATCGTGGACGAAACCATCACCGCGCTTCCGGGTTTCATCAGATGGGCGACGCCATCCTCACCGAATAACACCTGTCTGACCTGGGCGGCATTGACGACCAGAATGACTAACGCATCCACGACGCCGGCGAACTCCCTGGCGCTGGCGGCAGCCCCACAAGCCCCTTCAGCAAGAAGATTCGCGCACGCTTGCGGGTTAAGATCGGCCCCCCATGTGGAAAGCCCGGCGCGCAGGCATGAACGCGCAGCGCCCATTCCCATTGAGCCAAGCCCCACAATGCCGACATGAAAATCAGTTCCTGTTGTCATTATCACTCCATGTTAATTTACGTGATATTATGTTTTGTTATGTGAATATAGGCGTTTTTGTAAACAATTGCGGTGAGTTGTTTCACAAAAAATAACAAAATGTGTTATTTTTTGTGAAGGCAATCCTCATAGAACTTCACACGCTGTGACGAGAAATCGCGTAAAATCGCGACAGGACTAAAGAAAGGAGCAGACGTTGATACCTACTGAGCGTCGACAAATCATTCTTGATATGGTGGCGGAGAAAGGCATCGTCAGTATCGCTGAACTGACCGAGCGCATGCATGTATCCCACATGACTATCCGCCGTGATTTACAAAAACTGGAGCAGCAAGGCGCGGTAATCCAGGTCTCTGGCGGCGTGCAATCATCGACTCGCGTGGCGCACGAACCCTCGCATCAGATCAAAACCGAACTGGCGACGCCGCAGAAAGCGGCAATTGGCAAACTGGCCGCCAGCCTGGTACAGCCAGAAAGCTGTATCTACCTTGATGCAGGTACGACCACGCTGGCGATTGCCAGGCAGCTGGTTACGATGAATAAACTTACGGTGGTGACGAATGATTTCGTTATCGCCGATTACCTGATGGACAATAGCGATTGCACAATTATTCACACTGGCGGGGCGGTATGCCGGGAAAACCGGTCGTGCGTCGGTGAAGCCGCGGCGACGCTTTTGCGCGGGCTGATGATTGACCAGGCCTTTATTTCCGCCTCGTCCTGGAGCGTGCGCGGTATTTCAACGCCGGCAGAAGATAAAGTCACGGTGAAACGGGCCGTCGCCAGCGCCAGCCGCCAAAAAATTCTGGTGTGCGACGCGACCAAATACGGCCAGGTCGCTACATGGCTGGCGTTACCGCTGGCGGAATTCAACCAAATCGTCACCGATGACGGCCTGCCGGAAAGCGCAATTCGGGCGCTGGCCAAAGTGGATATCTCACTGCTGATGGCCAAACAATAGCGAAGCGGCGCAAGCCGCTTACGTCATCATCTTGCGTACCAGTTGCGTAAACTGTTCGCGTTCTTCAGCGCTCAGTCGCCCCAAAAACTCATCGTCAACGCGATCCCCCAGTGGTATCGCGGCGGCGAGCAACGTTTGGCCCTGAACGGTGAGATAGACAAAACGCCGACGTTTATCCAGCGGATCGTTTTCTCGCTTTACCAGCCCACGATTTTCCATCCGGCTTAACATCTCCGCCAGCGTCGCTTTAGTGCTGACCGCTGCTTCGGTCAGATCGACCTGTTCAATACCCGGATGTTCAGCAATAACGCGCATCACCGCATATTGAGGTTTGGTGAGCTCCGGTAGTTCATGCTGCCAGCGTGCGGTATGTTGCTGAAAAAGTTGGCGTAACAGATGAAACGCGGTGTTTCGTAACTCCATGAGCGCTCCGGATAAATTAACTTTTTCTATCATAACGACTTATGCACGGTTTTTTAATGACGAATGCTTTAGCTAAACGTGCGCAGGCGTCGGGAGCGATCTTGTCGCAAAGGCCGTGTGGGCGTATTTTGATCAAAATGTTCGTATACGAACGATATTTGAGGTAAGAAATGAGATTGATTGTGGGGATGACCGGTGCGACCGGTGCGCCGCTTGGCGTCGAGCTACTCCAGGCATTGCGGGCGATACCTGATGTTGAAACGCATCTGGTAATGTCAAAGTGGGCGAAAACCACTATTGAACTGGAGACGCCCTACACGCCCGCTGAGGTAGCCGCCCTGGCAGATTATTGTCATAGCCCGGCCGATCAGGCGGCGACCATTTCCTCCGGCTCATTTCGTACCGACGGCATGATTATTATCCCCTGCAGTATGAAAACACTGGCGGGGGTTCGCGCCGGCTATGCCGAGGGGCTGGTGGGACGCGCTGCCGATGTCGTGTTGAAAGAGGGTCGCAAGCTGGTGCTTGTGCCGCGGGAAATGCCGCTCAGCACGATTCATCTGGAAAACATGCTTGCGCTTTCTCGTATGGGGGTGGCGATAGTGCCGCCCATGCCCGCGTTCTACAACCTGCCGCAAACCGTTGACGATATTATCCAGCACATCGTAGCGCGCGTTCTCGACCAGTTTGGTCTGGAGCATACGCGCGCGCGCCGCTGGCAAGGACTGCGACAGGCAGCAAATTTTTCACAGGAGAATGGATAATGGCATTTGATGATTTGCGCAGTTTTTTACATGCGCTGGATCAGCAGGGACAACTGCTGAAAATCAGCGAGGAAGTGAATGCGGAGCCGGATCTCGCCGCCGCTGCCAACGCAACGGGACGCATCGGCGATGGCGCGCCCGCGCTGTGGTTTGACAATATTCGTGGTTTTACCGACGCCCGCGTGGCGATGAATACCATCGGTTCCTGGCAGAACCATGCCATCTCACTGGGTTTGCCGCCTAACACGCCGGTTAAAAAACAGATCGATGAATTTATTCGCCGCTGGGACAATTTTCCGGTAGCGCCGGAACGACGGGCGAATCCGGGCTGGGCGGAAAATACCGTCGACGGCGACGCGATCAACCTGTTTGATATCCTGCCGCTGTTTCGTCTGAACGACGGCGACGGCGGATTCTATCTGGATAAAGCCTGTGTGGTATCACGCGATCCGCTCGATCCCGATAACTTCGGCAAGCAGAATGTCGGCATCTACCGCATGGAAGTTAAAGGCAAGCGTAAGCTGGGTCTGCAACCAGTGCCGATGCATGATATCGCATTGCACCTGCACAAAGCTGAAGAGCGCGGGGAAGATCTGCCGATTGCGATCACGTTGGGTAACGATCCGATCATTACCCTGATGGGCGCAACGCCGCTGAAATACGATCAGTCAGAGTATGAAATGGCAGGCGCGCTGCGTGAAAGCCCCTATCCTATCGCCACCGCGCCGCTGACCGGTTTTGATGTGCCGTGGGGATCTGAAGTCATTCTTGAAGGGGTCATCGAAAGCCGTAAACGTGAAATTGAAGGACCGTTCGGCGAATTTACCGGCCACTATTCCGGCGGTCGCAACATGACCGTGGTGCGTATCGATAAGGTCTCTTACCGCAGCAAACCCATTTTTGAATCGCTCTATTTAGGTATGCCGTGGACAGAAATCGACTACCTGATGGGGCCGGCGACCTGCGTGCCACTGTATCAACAGCTGAAAACCGAATTTCCGGAAGTGCAGGCGGTAAACGCCATGTACACCCACGGCTTGCTGGCCATCATCTCGACCAAAAAACGCTACGGCGGCTTTGCCCGTGCGGTGGGCCTGCGAGCGATGACGACGCCGCACGGTCTGGGATATGTGAAGATGGTGATCATGGTCGATGAAGATGTCGATCCATTCAATCTGCCACAGGTGATGTGGGCATTGTCGTCGAAAGTGAATCCGGCAGGCGATCTGGTACAGCTACCGAATATGTCCGTCCTGGAACTGGATCCGGGCTCAAGCCCGGCGGGGATTACCGACAAGCTGATCATTGACGCCACCACGCCGGTTGCGCCAGATAACCGTGGTCACTATAGCCAGCCGGTTGTTGATTTACCGGAAACTAAAGCCTGGGCTGAAAAGCTGACCGCCATGCTGGCCAACCGTAAATAAGGAGTAACCGATGATTTGTCCACGCTGTGCCGATGCACATATTGAACTCATGGCGACTTCGCCGGTAAAAGGAGTCTGGACGGTATATCAGTGTCAGCATTGTCTGTATACCTGGCGCGATACCGAACCGTTACGCCGTACCAGCCGCGAACACTATCCACAAGCGTTTCGCATGACGCAAAAAGATATTGATGACGCGCCAATGGTGCCGAGTATCCCGCCGCTGCTGGCAGAAGACAAACGGTAAAAAAAGGCCAGTCTGTCGACTGGCCTTTTTTTGACAAGGGTACTTACTCGCGGAACAGCGCTTCGATATTCAGCCCCTGCGTCTGCAGAATTTCGCGCAGACGGCGCAGGCCTTCAACCTGAATCTGACGAACACGTTCACGCGTAAGACCGATTTCACGGCCTACATCTTCCAGTGTCGCAGCTTCATATCCCAGCAGACCGAAACGGCGCGCCAGCACTTCACGCTGTTTGGCGTTCAGTTCGAACAACCATTTGACGATGCTCTGTTTCATATCGTCATCTTGCGTGGTGTCTTCCGGACCGTTCTCTTTTTCATCGGCCAGGATGTCCAGCAACGCTTTTTCGGAATCACCGCCCAGCGGGGTGTCTACCGAGGTAATGCGCTCGTTGAGACGAAGCATACGGCTGACGTCATCAACCGGTTTATCCAGTTGCTCTGCAATTTCTTCCGCACTCGGTTCGTGGTCCAGTTTATGCGACAACTCACGTGCGGTGCGCAGGTATACGTTCAGCTCTTTAACAATGTGAATCGGCAAGCGAATCGTACGGGTTTGGTTCATAATCGCCCGTTCGATTGTCTGGCGAATCCACCAGGTTGCGTATGTTGAGAAGCGGAACCCGCGTTCCGGGTCAAACTTCTCGACTGCACGGATAAGCCCCAGGTTGCCCTCTTCAATCAGGTCCAGCAACGCCAGTCCACGATTGCCATAACGGCGGGCAATTTTTACCACCAGACGCAGGTTACTCTCAATCATGCGACGGCGAGAAGCGACATCTCCACGCAGTGCGCGACGCGCAAAATAGACTTCTTCTTCGGCTGTTAACAGTGGTGAATACCCAATCTCACCAAGGTAAAGCTGAGTCGCGTCCAACACACGCTGTGTGGCCCCTTGCGATAACAGCTCTTCTTCAGCCAGGTCGTTATCACTGGGTTCCTCTTCACTCAAGGCTTTTTCGTCAAAAGCCTCTACTCCGTTCTCATCAAATTCCGCGTCTTCATTTAAATCATGAACTTTCAGCGTATTCTGACTCATAAGGTGGCTCCTACCCGTGATCCCTTGACGGAACTAGCAAGTCAAAGCCTGGTTCCGCCGCTTTATCGCTGCGGTAAATAACGCAGCGGGTTTACGGATTTCCCCTTGTAACGAATTTCAAAATGCAAGCGTGTAGAGCTGGTGCCGGTGCTACCCATAGTAGCGATTTTTTGCCCCGCCTTAACTTCCTGTTGTTCCCGGACCAGCATCGTATCATTATGGGCGTAGGCACTCAGGTAATCATCGTTATGTTTGATGATAATAAGATTACCGTAACCACGCAGTGCGTTACCGGCATATACGACGCGCCCATCAGCGGTTGCGACGATAGCCTGTCCCTTACTGCCTGCAATGTCGATCCCTTTATTGCCCCCTTCGGAAGCGCCAAAGTTTTCGATCACTTTGCCATCCGTCGGCCAGCGCCATGCGGAAATCGGCGCGCTGGTTGACGTACTGCTTGCATTTGGTTCGGTCGTGCTTACCGTTGGTGCCGTTACAGGCGCTGTGACAACCGTCCCAGCAGGCTTGTTGTTTGGCAACATTTTGTTAGCACTTTGTTCACCTGAGCCCTCAGAATACGTAATTGTTGGTTGAGACGCAACTGCAACGGTGGAATTTTGTGCAGACCTGGTCACAACTCCTTGCTGTGCTGCATCCGCCTGGGTGATCGCATTTCCGCCAGTAATTGGCGTACCGGATGCGTTACCAACTTGCAAAGTTTGCCCTACATTCAGGCTATACGGGGCAGAAATACTGTTTCTCTGGGCCAGATCGCGGAAATCGTTCCCGGTAATCCAGGCGATGTAAAAAAGCGTATCACCCTTTTTCACGGTGTAAGTACTGCCGCCCGTATAGCTACCTTTCGGAATATTCCCATACTGGCGATTGTATACGATTCGCCCATTTTCCATCTGCACGGGTTGTTCCGTGACCGGTTGAGTTTGCATGGGCTGCGTTACAGGACGCTGAACGGGTTGAATTTGCGGCGCTTGTTGCGGCGTCGCGCCCATTTTTGGCGGCGGTGTGATCAACATCCCGGAATTGGTATTTGATGACGACCCACTGTCCACAGACGTGACCGGCGCCGGAGGGTTTGACGAACTGGTACAACCTGCCAGCCATAGTGAAACCAGTGATAGTGCCGCAATGCGACTAACGGTGAATTTTGGGCTTCCCGCGCTCATTTATCCCCCAGGAAAAAATTTGGTTAACAACCAGTGACGTAAGAACCGTGCAACGCATTAAGTGAACACGGGAAAATGTGTTCACGATACGCTTAACCCACCGGGAATAACCAGGAAAACTCCAGGTATTCGTTTCGGCTTCATCAGGCGTAAGAGTGGGTGTTTGCAGGGCAAACTAGGCCAGCTCTCCCTTGACTAACGGGACGAAGCGAACGGCCTCCACGGTATCGATAATAAATTCGCCGCCCCGGCGACGCACGCGTTTCAAAAACTGCTGCTCATCGCCCACGGGCAGAACAAGAATGCCGCCTTCATCCAACTGTGCCATGAGCGCGGTAGGAATTTCCGGCGGCGCGGCCGTCACAATGATAGCGTCAAACGGCGCACGCGCCTGCCAGCCTTGCCAGCCATCGCCATGACGGGTAGAAACATTATGTAAATCGAGCTGCTTCAGGCGGCGACGCGCCTGCCATTGCAGCCCCTTAATCCGCTCAACGGAGCAAACGTGATGTACCAGATGCGCCAGAATCGCCGTCTGATAGCCGGAACCGGTGCCAATTTCCAGCACCCTGGATTGCGGCGTCAGTTCGAGCAGTTCCGTCATTCGCGCCACCATATAGGGCTGCGAAATCGTCTGACCCTGGCCTATCGGCAAAGCGATATTTTCCCAGGCCTTATGTTCAAACGCTTCATCAATAAATTTCTCGCGCGGCACTGCGGCAAGCGCATTAAGCACCTGCTCATCTCTGATGCCCTGCGCGCGCAATTGTTCAAGAAGAGCCTGTACACGTCCACTTACCATTGCGTGCCAACTCCCACGCTGTCTAACCAGTCTGAAACCACATCATGCGCGCTGTGCGCGGTTAAATCCACATGCAACGGCGTGACGGAGACGTAGCCTTCATCCACCGCCGCGAAATCGGTATCCGGCCCGGCATCGTATTTATCGCCTGGCGGGCCAATCCAGTACAATATATTACCGCGCGGATCTTCCTGCGGGATTACTTTATCCGCTGGATGGCGGCTACCACAGCGAGTCACGCGGATGCCTTTAATCTGCGCTAACGGTAGATCCGGGACATTCACGTTGAGAATACGCCCGGTACGCAACGGCTCCCGGCTTAACCCTCGCAAAAGCGCGCAAGTCACGGCCGCAGCCGTATCATAATGCTGATAGCCGTTAAGGGAGACCGCTAATGCCGGAAAGCCGAGATGACGACCTTCCATCGCCGCGGCGACAGTACCGGAATAGATCACATCATCGCCCAGATTCGGACCCGCGTTAATACCGGAAACGACAATATCCGGACGCGGACGCATTAAGGCATTAACGCCCAGATAGACGCAATCGGTCGGCGTCCCCATCTGTACGGCGATATCGCCATTATCAAAGGTAAAAGTACGAAGCGAAGATTCCAGCGTGAGGGAATTAGACGCGCCGCTGCGGTTACGATCCGGGGCTACGACCTGTACATCAGCAAACTCACGCAGCGCTTTCGCCAGCGTTTGTATACCGGGCGCGTGAACCCCGTCATCGTTACTCAGCAATATGCGCATAATCACCCATTGTGTTGATCAGTTCCCTTACTACGCTGGTGGCAAAACTGCCTGCGGGCAGCCAGAAACGTAACTCGACGGTAACGTCATCCCACCAGTTCCAGCTTAATTGTTGCGGATAAAGCAGCATCGCTCTGCGCGACGCCTCTACTTTTTCGCGCAGCAACAGCGATTGCAACACCGTTTCCTGGGCAATGGCATCTTGCTCAAACGCCAGCGCCGCACGCTGTGTTCCCCACTCTCCGCTGCCCGGCAACGATGCTGTAATCATCAGCTCTTTTTCGTCTACCCGGCGCTGCAATTCAGGCAGTTCTTCAGATGTCGCGACGAACCAGCTTCCACGCCCCGCTAATTGTAGCGCATCGCCGTCAACAACTTGATTAAAGTCTGGTTTCTTCAGCCGCTGGTGAACAATTTGATTAAACAACGCGCTACGTGCCGCCGACAACCAAAAACTGCGTTTATTGCGATCGCGCACCGGCGCGTTACTTTGCGCCCAGCGCAGCGCGCCCTGCAAGTTGCTGCCGCCAATGCCGAATCGCTGTGCGCCGAAATAGTTCGGCACGCCGCCATCGCGAATCGCCTGCAATCGTGTTTCGACATCGCGGCGATCGCTTATTTCACGCAATACCAGCGTAAAGGCATTGCCTTTCAGCGCGCCTAAACGCAGCTTACGCTTGTGACGCGCGTATTCCAGTACTTTACAACCTTCCAGCTGAAAGGCGCTGAAATCGGGCATCTCTTTCCCCGGCACGCGCGCGCACAGCCACTGCTCGGTAACGGCGTGTTTATCTTTTTGCCCGGCAAAGCTCACTTCGCGAGCGTGAATTTTCAGGAATTTCGCCAGCGCGTCAGCGACAAAACGGGTATTGCAACCGTTTTTCAAAATACGCAGCAAAATGTGCTCGCCTTCACCATCCGGCGTAAAACCTAAATCTTCAACTACCACAAAATCTTCCGGATTCGCTTTCAGCAATCCGCTACCTTGTGGTTTTCCGTGCAGCCAGGTGAGATTGTCAAACTCTGTCATTTCGCCGCCTTCATCAGCAACGCGACCGCTTCGCAGGCAATGCCTTCTCCGCGTCCGGTAAATCCGAGCTTTTCCGTCGTCGTCGCCTTCACGTTAACGTCATCCATATGGCAGCCGAGATCTTCGGCGATAAAGACGCGCATTTGCGGAATATGCGGCAGCATTTTCGGCGCCTGCGCAATAATGGTGACATCCACGTTGCCGAGGGTGTACCCCTTCGCCTGAATACGACGCCAGGCTTCACGCAGTAGTTCGCGGCTATCCGCTCCCTTAAATGCCGGATCGGTATCCGGGAAGAGCTTGCCGATATCGCCAAGCGCCGCCGCGCCCAGCAGCGCATCGGTCAGCGCATGTAACGCCACATCGCCATCGGAATGCGCCAATAGCCCTTTTTCATAAGGGATACGCACGCCGCCAATGATAATCGGCCCTTCTCCGCCAAACGCGTGTACGTCAAAACCGTGTCCAATTCGCATTATGCTTTCTCCTGGTGGATGGTTCGGGTCAGATAAAATTCCGCCAGCGCCAGATCTTCCGGACGGGTGACCTTGATGTTATCCGCGCGACCTTCTACCAGCGCCGGATGAAAACCACAATACTCCAGCGCTGACGCCTCGTCGGTGATGGTCGCGCCTTCATTCAGCGCACGCGTCAGACAATCGTGCAAGAGTTCGCGGGGGAAAAACTGCGGGGTGAGCGCGTGCCATAAATCGGCGCGCTCTACGGTATGGGCAATAGCGTTTTTCCCCGGTTCGCCGCGTTTCATGGTGTCGCGCACCGGACTGGCGAGAATACCGCCGACCCGGCTGTTTTCGCTGATGGCCAGTAACCGCGCAAGGTCATCCTGATGCAAACAGGGTCTTGCCGCGTCGTGCACCAGCACCCACTGCGCCTTTGCAACGGCCTGCAACCCGGCCAAAACAGAATCAGCGCGTTCGTTGCCGCCATCCACAACGGTGATTTGCGGATGATTCGCCAGCGGAAGTTGGGCAAAGCGATGATCGCCAGGGCTGATAGCAATAACAACGCGTGTCACCCGAGGATGCGCCAGCAGCGCATGAACTGAGTGCTCCAGAATGGTTTTATTACCGATTGAGAGATACTGCTTAGGACATTCTGTTTGCATTCGGCGGCCAAATCCGGCCGCCGGCACCACGGCGCAAACGTCCAATAAAGTGGCTGCCATGTTAAATCCCTGGATGGTTTATCGATGAGTTTGCCCCGCCGTTGCCGCGCGTTTTGAGGCGTCAGGCACCAGACGATAGAAGGTTTCGCCCGGTTTGGTCATGCTAAGTTCGTTGCGCGCGCGCTCCTCAATCGCTTCCTGGCCGCCATTGAGATCGTCAATTTCGGCAAAAAGCTGATCGTTACGCGCTTTAAGTTTGGCGTTTGTCGCCTGCTGCGCGACCACATCATCGTTGACGCGGCTATAGTCATGTATGCCGTTCTTACCGAACCACAGCGAGTACTGTAGCCAGACCAGTAAAGCCAGCAACAGCAGCGTTAGTTTACCCATCCTGCCCCCTGAAAAACGGCATCATCATCCCATAACGTCCTCTGTGACTCCACATTCAGGACGGGATTGCCGCGACAACGCCGGCAAATGTACCACATTTGCCGGATGTTACGTATACCCGAGTAAGGAGAACATAATCTCATTGTTGGTTACGGTTTGAATTATGACCGGAGGCGCAGTGATAACCCGTCTACCCTAATAGCCATATAAATAACGCGCCGAACAGCGCGCCTACGGCCAGTAGAGTAAACATGATGCTAAAAAGTATTTTGCCCTTTACCAGCAGATGCAACGCAATGCCGATAATCACCGATACCGGCATTAACGCGAGGAAAAAGGGCCAGGTATAGAGGAAAAAAAACAGCGTGTTAGGGCCATAAAGCAGAAAAGGGATCCCCAACGCCAGCAGCCATGACACAAAGCCGACCACCGCCCCCGGAAATGCACTGGTGGCGTCATCGTTGACCATGAAGGCGTCTGACCTTGTGAAAGTAATGTTATGGCTATTACGCATATTAAATCCTGTAACCTTGACCATACCGGGCATACAAGCCCGGTGGTGTCTCAGGATCTGATAATATCGCGCCGTCTCAGCAGGTCTAATAATTGGGAAACCAAATTTGTTACTAATTGTTCACCATTAAGATGAACCTGTGGCGAGTCAGGCGCTTCGTAAATGGCGTCGATGCCGGTAAAGTTACGCAACTCGCCCGCACGCGCTTTTTTATACAACCCTTTAGGATCGCGCTGTTCACAGATAGCCAGCGGCGTATTGACATAAATCTCGATAAAACGATCGTGGCCGACGCGCTCTTTTACCAGTTGCCGCTCGGCGCGGTGCGGAGAAATAAATGCCGTCAAAACAATCAGGCCGGCGTCCGCCATCAGGCTGGCCACTTCGCCTACCCGCCGGATATTCTCCTGGCGATCGGCATCGCTAAAGCCTAAATCACGGCACAAACCGTGGCGCACATTATCGCCATCCAACAGGTAGGTACTGACGCCACGGTGATGTAACGCCTCTTCCAGCGCGCCGGCCACCGTTGATTTTCCCGAACCGGAGAGTCCGGTAAACCACAGCACCACGCCACGGTGGCCGTGGAGCTGTTCACGGGCGGCGACAGTAACGGGATGAGAGTGCCAGACCACGTTCTCATCATGCAGCGCCATGTTTATCTCCCAGCAAATCTCGGGCGTCCCAGTGCGGAAAATGACGGCGTACCAGCGCATTCAGCTCCAGCTCAAACGCACTGTATTCCACGAGCGGCGTCGCTCCGCGTTCGTCCAGTTCCCGCACCATGCCAGCGCCCACGGTAACGTTAGAAAGTCGGTCGATAAAAATCAGCCCGCCCGTCACCGGATTTTGCTGATAAATATCCAGCGCGAGCGGCTCATCGAATGTCATCTCCACCAGACCAATACCGTTTAACGGCAGGCTCTCGACGTCTCGTTGGGTCAGATTGTTGATATCAATCTGATAGCGAATAGCCTCGATACGCGCGCGGGTTTTCTTACCCGCAAGTTTAACGTCGTAGCTTTGGCCCGGCGCCAGCGGCTGTTCCGCCATCCATACCACGTCGATCGCGGCGTGCCGCGCAGGTACCAGCGTCTCGTTTGCCGCCAGCAGCAGATCGCCGCGGCTAATATCAATGTCGTCGTTGAGTACCAGGGTAATGGCTTCGCCCGCACAGGCTTCTTCTTTATCGCCATCAAAAGTGACGATACGCGCCACGCTGGATTCCACGCCAGACGGCAGCACTTTAATGCGCTCTCCGACTTTGACGCTACCAGACGCCAGAGTGCCGGCATATCCCCGAAAATCAAGGTTCGGGCGATTGACGTATTGTACCGGAAAGCGCATCGGCTGACGGTCTACCGCACGCTGTATGTCTACCGTTTCCAGGACTTCCAGCAGCGTCGGACCGCTGTACCAGCGCATATTCGCGCTCTGCGCGGCGACATTATCCCCTTCCAGCGCCGAAAGCGGGACAAAGCGAATGTCCAAATCGCCCGGCAACTGTTCAGCAAAGGTCAGGTAATCTTCGCGAATACGGGCGAAGGTCTCTTCGCAGTAGTCAACGAGATCCATTTTGTTGATTGCCACCACCAGGTGTTTGATCCCCAACAGAGTGGAGATAAAGCTATGGCGACGCGTCTGATCCAGCACGCCTTTACGCGCGTCGATCAGTAGGATCGCCAGATCGCAGGTGGACGCCCCGGTCGCCATATTACGAGTATATTGTTCATGGCCCGGCGTGTCGGCGATAATAAATTTTCGTTTTTCCGTGGAGAAATAGCGGTACGCGACGTCAATAGTAATGCCCTGCTCACGCTCGGCCTGCAGCCCATCTACCAGCAGCGCCAGATCGAGTTTTTCTCCCTGCGTGCCATGACGTTTACTGTCATTATGCAGAGAAGAGAGCTGATCTTCATAAATTTGCAGGGTATCGTGCAGCAAACGACCTATCAGCGTACTTTTACCGTCATCAACGCTGCCACAGGTTAAAAAACGCAGCAGGCTTTTGTGCTGTTGGGCAATCATCCAGGCTTCGACGCCGCCTTCATTGGCGATTTGTTGTGCAAGTATGGTGTTCATGGCGGCTCCTTAGAAATACCCCTGACGTTTTTTAAGCTCCATCGACCCCGCCTGATCGCGGTCAATCATCCTCCCCTGGCGCTCGCTGGTGGTAGAAACCAGCATCTCTTCGATAATTTCCGGCAGCGTTTGCGCGTGGGATTCCACCGCCCCGGTGAGCGGCCAACAGCCAAGTGTACGGAAGCGCACCATCCTTTTTTTGATGACTTCGCCAGGCTGGAGATCGATACGATCGTCATCCACCATCATCAACATGCCGTCACGTTCCAGAACCGGGCGTTCAGCAGCCAAATACAGCGGCACGATGTCGATGTTTTCCAGCCAGATGTATTGCCAGATATCCTGCTCTGTCCAGTTGGAGAGCGGGAAGACGCGTATACTTTCGCCTTTATTAATCTGACCGTTATAGTTACGCCACAACTCTGGCCGCTGATTTTTCGGGTCCCAGCGATGGAAACGGTCACGAAAGGAGTAAATACGTTCTTTCGCGCGGGATTTTTCCTCATCGCGCCGTGCGCCGCCGAACGCGGCATCAAAACCGTACTTATTCAGCGCCTGCTTTAACCCTTCGGTTTTCATAATGTCGGTGTGTTTAGCGCTACCGTGAACGAACGGATTGATGCCCATCGCCACGCCTTCCGGATTTTTATGTACCAGCAATTCGCAGCCGTATGCGTTGGCGGTACGATCGCGAAAGGCGTACATCTCACGGAATTTCCAACCGGTATCAACGTGCAATAGCGGGAACGGCAACGTACCCGGATAAAACGCCTTACGCGCCAGATGCAGCATGACGCTGGAGTCTTTACCAATGGAGTACAGCATGACCGGATTAGCGAATTCCGCTGCCACTTCACGGATAATGTGGATACTTTCCGCCTCCAGTTGCCGCAGGTGGGTGAGTCGTTTTTGATCCATAACCGTTCCTTTGCAATACCGTTTTTTGCTAAACATTTCGATTACACGACTATAGGGAGCGCAGGAGAGTGAATGAAATGACGAATTGGAATGAGTAGTTCCTCAAAGGAATAACGCGGCCCAAAAACCAATATCAAAAAATGCTTAACGTACCGGATTGCCAGCATTTAGGAGCAAATGAAATTGTATTAACACGATCGCGGTTTCATACTAGCCACGTAAAATTTTGTTCTGTATTTAAGGACTCATTATGTTTTCCGCAACGCGCCGCTTTGCCGTCATTCTGGCGCTCGGCGTAGGCTTTATCCTTCCTGCACAAGCATCATCACCAGGGCCTGGTGAAATAGCGAATACTCAGGCACGACATATCGCCACCTTTTTTCCCGGGAGAATGACGGGCTCCCCCGCCGAGATGTTGTCTGCCGATTATTTACGCCAACAATTTACCCAGATGGGATACCAAAGCGATATTCGAACGTTTAATAGCCGATTTATTTATACCACGAAGGATAATCGCAAAAACTGGCATAACGTGACGGGCAGTACGGTCATCGCCGCCCATGAAGGGCGCGTGCCGCAGCAGATCATCATTATGGCGCATCTGGATACCTACGCTCCACAGAGCGACGCTGATGTCGATGCCAATCTGGGCGGTTTAACGTTACAGGGAATGGATGATAATGCCGCGGGATTAGGCGTTATGCTGGAACTGGCGGCGCGTCTGAAAGATATACCGACCCATTATGGGATTCGTTTTATCGCCACCAGCGGGGAAGAAGAGGGAAAGCTAGGCGCGGAAAATTTACTCAAACGAATGAGTGACGCTGAGAAGAAAAATACGCTACTGGTGATTAATCTCGATAACCTGATTGTTGGCGACAAGCTCTATTTTAATAGCGGGAAAAATACGCCGGAAGCGGTGCGTACACTGACCCGCGATCGAGCATTAGCGATTGCGCGCCGTTATGGTATCGCCGCCAACACCAATCCGGGACGCAATCCATCCTACCCCAAAGGAACGGGTTGCTGTAATGATGCGGAGGTTTTCGATAAAGCGGGAATATCGGTGCTTTCTGTTGAGGCGACGAACTGGAATCTGGGTAAAAAAGACGGATACCAGCAACGCGTGAAAAATGCATCCTTCCCGAACGGCAATAGCTGGCACGATGTACGGCTTGATAATCAACAGCATATTGACAAGGCGCTGCCTGGGCGGATTGAGCGCCGTAGCCGCGATGTAGTGCGGATAATGCTGCCGTTGGTAAAAGAGCTGGCGAAGGCGGAAAAAACGTCCTGATATGCTGGTGAAACGTGTTTATCCCCGCTGACGCGGGGAACATTTTTCAGCCCTTGTCGACTGCGGAACGCCCCTCGGTTTATCCCCGCTGGCGCGGGGAACACACCGACAGCCAGGTGACGAACGCCACCAACGACGGTTTATCCCCGCTGGCGCGGGGAACACTGGTTCATGACGTATAAGCTCATATACCCTGTCGGTTTATCCCCGCTGCAGCGCTGTTTAAATGGCTGGCCGCGGTTTATCCCCGCTGGCGCGGGGAACACTGGGGTTACCTGCACTCCAGTCCCGGCAGGTACGGTTTATCCCCGCTGGCGCGGGGAACACATCAGCGGCACTATCAGCCCAATTTATAAGACCGGTTTATCCCCGCTAGCGCGGGGAACACTGTTGCTGCCATTGCGGCGCAGCCCTGCCAAGCGGTTTATCCCCGCTAGCGCGGGGAACACGTTAACTATTACGATCCAACGCATAACAACAGCGGTTTATCCCCGCTAGCGCGGGGAACACTGCTGCCAGCGTGAAATATAATTCTGCAATCTCGGTTTATCCCCGCTAGCGCGGGGAACACATTTCGTACCCGTCTTCATTAATCCAATCCTGCGGTTTATCCCCGCTAGCGCGGGGAACACTTTTCGCCACAAAAAACGATCCCGTCGCCGTTCGGTTTATCCCCGCTAGCGCGGGGAACACCAACCCCGCCGCCGCCTGTATTTAACAAGGGGTTTATCCCCGCTAGCGCGGGGAACACCGAAACAGGAAACTAAATAAATGAACGAAACGCGGTTTATCCCCGCTAGCGCGGGGAACACGACGGTGGAAATCGCTATTGTCCGCGAGATGTCGGTTTATCCCCGCTAGCGCGGGGAACACACGATCCATTTTTTCAGGTCGAATAAAACGCCCGGTTTATCCCCGCTGGCGCGGGGAACACGCACCGCCACCGGTGCGGCTGGCCGTCTCCTGCGGTTTATCCCCGCTGGCGCGGGGAACACACGCCCGGCACCGTTGCCAGTCCCTGCGCTACAGGTTTATCCCCGCTGGCGCGGGGAACACGCAGGCGGCCATCTCGACCCCCGGCAATAGAGCGGTTTATCCCCGCTGGCGCGGGGAACACACGGCGGTGAAAACTCGGGCAAAACGGCATTGCGGTTTATCCCCGCTGGCGCGGGGAACACGCTCACGCGGCCTTTTTATTTTGCTACTGTATCGGTTTATCCCCGCTGGCGCGGGGAACACAGATTTCACAGGTACGCATCGAGTAATTTATGCGGTTTATCCCCGCTGGCGCGGGGAACACGATTTTGTTCGCTACGTCGCCAGCCATGCCAACGGTTTATCCCCGCTGGCGCGGGGAACACTTGGTCATGGTTGAGACAAACGGGCCTGGTAGCGGTTTATCCCCGCTGGCGCGGGGAACACTCGCCTTCAGGAAGAAACCTACATCGAACACGCGGTTTATCCCCGCTGGCGCGGGGAACACCTGCAATTCGCGTTCTCTGGCCTGTTTCGCCACGGTTTATCCCCGCTGGCGCGGGGAACACGCTGACATGGAAACCGTCGCCGGCAATTGGGCCGGTTTATCCCCGCTGGCGCGGGGAACACGCGGAGAATTATATATCGGAATGTTACAGGAAACGGTTTATCCCCGCTGGCGCGGGGAACACGTTAAATACAATTCGCCCGCCATTAAAATCAACGGTTTATCCCCGCTGGCGCGGGGAACACGATGAATTCAGGGGGCCAGTTTTTGTAAAAATCGGTTTATCCCCGCTGGCGCGGGGAACACGGGTTGAGGGGCTTTATATAGTGGTATTCCGCCGGTTTATCCCCGCTGGCGCGGGGAACACACTAAAACTATATATTTGTTCTAAAAGCCCTTTTTTACTACATAACAAACTACCAACGGTAAGATAACAATTCCTTATTATTAAAGAACATTCAACTTATTGATTTTCAACAGGAAGAAAAGAAACCAAACGCAGTCCATCCAAATCTACCGGAATACGTCTGTTTTCACCCCAGGTCTGGAACTCAAAACCAGACTCAGTATTTGTTGCCCAGGCCATTACTACGTTTCCGACTCCGCCAAGCTGTGTGATCTGTTGCCAAATCATTTCCCGAATACGCTTCGAGGTATCGCCAACATAAACACCTGCACGAACCTCAAGTAACCAGACGGCAAGACGTCCCCGCAGGCGCGGCGGTACGTTTTCCGTGACCACAACCACCATACTCATCAACCATGCCCCCGATGGCCGCTATCACCCAGTGATTCAGGTTCCGGTATTGCTGGCGGCAGCATATCCGGCGCAGGCTGAGGTGGTTTAATTTCACCGGCAGCGAGTACCTCTTCGATCAGTGGGATCAATTTTCCGGTCAGCTTCGAACTGCGAAAAATATCACGGCAGGCCAGGCGCACTTCTTTATCAGGTTCCGCCGGGTGACGAGCGGCGATCTCAAATGCTTTGGGCACCACCGATTCAAATTTGATGATATCGGCAATGTCATAAACAAAAGAAAGCGGCTTACCGCTATGGATAAAACCGATAGCCGGCGCATATCCCGCCGCCAGGATAGCCGCTTCTGAAATCCCGTACAGGCACGATGTCGCCGCGCTAATACATCGGTTGACGACATCCCCCTTCTCCCAGTCTTTCGGATCATAGTTACGACCATGCCATTTCACGCCATACTGCTTCGCCAGTAATGCATAGGTCGCCCGCACACGGGATCCTTCAATACCGCGCAGTTGCTCAACGGAACGACGGGCGGGAGGCGGCTCACGAAAACGCAGTTCATACATTTTGCGGACTACTTTAAGCCGCAGGTCATCATCTAACGCCAGCTTTGCCTGATAAAGCAACTTATCGGCTCGTGCGCCTCCGGGTTGTCCGGAGGAATAGACCCGCACTCCCGCCTCGCCCACCCATACCAACAGGGTGCCGACCGTTGATGCTAAATGCACTGCCGCATGGGAAACCCGCGTTCCCGGTTCCAGCATGATGCAGGCGACCGATCCCACCGGAATATGCGTACGAACCCCGGTTTTATTGATTAATACAAATGCCCCATCCAGCACGTCAATTTGACCGTACTGGAGGAAGATCATCGAGGTTCGATCTTTTAACGGGATCGGGTTGAGCGGTACGAACGTCACGCGTCGTCTCCGGGTTTGATCATCATCATTCCGCAGCCAAACGCCCGACTTTTACCGTACCCCTGCGCCAGACGTTGCAGGAAAAGCACGGGATCGTTAATCACCAGCACGCCGGTATAGTCCACGCTGCTAAACTGAATCATCTGCCGGGATTTCTCTCGACGTATCTGCTGCTGCCGGTAAGCATCAACGCTCGCCTCGCGCAGGGTGAAGCCATTTTGCTCCCCCTGGCGCGCCAACCACGTCAGCGCCGCCTGCTGCTGATAAGACCAAATATCCTGGCTATCACCCTGCGTTTTACGCTGGCGTTTCGCCTCCATCAGCAAATCGTGACGCTTGCCGTTTTTGCAAACCGTCGGATTGGCGCGCAAGTTAAACCGCAGCGTCTGTCCCGCGCTCAGCGTTGGCGCAAACGGGCGAGTCTGCACGTCAAAAATCGCGCTAGCGGCAGGCTGTTCCTGCGAGAGGACAAAAAAGCGAAACGCGCCCTGTAACTCTTCGCGGCGATAAAGAAACTGCCGTTCCTTGCCGCCGGGAAAGAGATCCCATAACCACTGGTGCATCACGTACTCGCCGCGCTCCACCAGATGCAAGAGCTGTGCCGGCGAAAGCTCGCTGGTGTGCAGCGTTATTCTTGAGAGATACACGCGTCCTCCTTGCGGAGCCACGGCTCCTGATTCACGCTACGTTCACCGAACAGCCATTGCTGGCGGCTCAACGGCATGTCGCGACGACGTAAAATTTTGCTCGCCGTTAAGCCATCGTGTTCACCTTCCCACCAGCATTCGTTCTGTAATCTGGGGAGAGGCAGTTTCAGCGCATTGAATTGATCCTGATACCAACGATATGCTTCACGCAGGACATCCGCCGCACTCCCTTCCAGCAGTTGCGGCGCAAGCGGCAACGCCAGAGGGTGACTTTTGCGCCCCAGATACAGCGGGAACACAGGATGTTGTAACGACGCCTGAAGCTGCGCCAACGTGTAAGGCGCGTCCGGCGTCGCGCTGACAGCGATCATCCACCAAGCGTCGGTGTAGTAGTCGCGTCGGGAAATCAGCGCGCTCAGTAATTCAGGATCCTGCAACTCTTCACGGCGGCTGAAGTAACGTGCCTTACGTACCTCTTTCGGCATCTGCACCGTGTGATAATCCCGCGCCCAGCGCGGGTTGCCACTGGCGCACAGCAAAAATTGGTAATGACGATTGAAGGCGTTTAGCCGTTCCTCCTCATCGCGGCGAATTCCCAGCGCCGCAGCTAATAACCCCAACAGCGCCGAGCGCGAGGGTAGCTCATGGCTGTGGCGCACTTCGCCTGGCGCATCCACGCCCCAGGAGGCCATCGGCCCGTGAAGCTGAAAAACCAGATATTGGCTCATAAGCCGCCCCTTACGCGCAGATGAAGTCAAGCACGTCTTCCATGCTTCCCTGCTGATTCATCACGTCGAAACTGGCGGTATCAGTCCGCTGGCCATAAACCTTATTCATATTCTTATGCAGCGATGTAATACGCTTAACAGCAACGTTCAATTGGTCTGTACCGTTGATCGGTTCATAAAACGCGGCCGCCAGTGAACGTGGTTGGTCGGTGCCTTTTTCCGCCAGCGCCCACGAGGCATAGGCACGACTGGCAAAGCTGTTCTGTTTGCCGGTCGGCGACACTTTCAGCGCCGCTTCAGTAAAGGCGCGCAGCGTTTTGTTTGCCAGCTCTTCATTGCCGTTCAGGTTTTTCACCAGCAGATCTTTGTCGATGCAGATATAGGTGTAAAACAGCGCGGAGCCAAAGCCGGTTTCGCCGAGATGGCCTGCGCCTGCATCTTCTGCCGATGCCTGGCGTAGGTCATCCACAGCGGTAAAGAAATCGTCTTCGATGATCGTTTCGCTGACGCCGAAGGCGTGGGCGACCTGGCAGGCTGCTTCCACGTTAAAATCAGTTTTCTTCGCTAACATCCGGCCAAACATGGCAATATCGACGGCCATGCGATCGTGACGTAACAGTTCTGCTTCCTCTTCTGTTGCCGGACGTTTTTCTTCTGCCAGACGGCGCGCCAGCGCTTTCACGGCCTCAAACTCAGCAGGGCTGATATGCACCAGTTGCTCGGTTTCAGCATTCGTCAACTCATCTTTGGGTTTCTTATCCTCTTTTACCTTGCCAAAGCAGTTGGCGATGTTCTTGACGTACTCAACCGCTTTTTTGGCGTCAATGCCGCTATCAACGAGGATTTGCGCCGCCTCACGAGCAATGCGACCAGTACGAATACCAATATGGCCAGCTAATGCCTGTTCAAATAACTCAGATGTACGCCAGGCGCGTTTCAGGCTCTGAGAGGAGATACGCAGACGTGTTGCTCCGCCAAGCACCACGGTTTTTGGCGCACCGGTATCATCACGGTTCAGGTTAGCGGCGGGGTAAGCGGTCAGTAAATGGAGCTGAATAAACGTTGTCATAAAGATATCCCTGTTAATCTTGTTCGTTATCGGTATCGCCATCGCCGGCCTGGTAGTATTCCAGCGCCCAGCGGATACGAAGAAATTCGGTTGGCCGCTGCTGGCGGCGATGGTGGTTCAGCAAGTCATTCTGCTCCTGGCACCAGCAGAAAATATCGTCTGCAAGAGAAAACAGGTTGACCGAACCATCTAACAGCTTCACCGCACGCCGTAACTGGCGCAGCAGTTCATCCGGCGTTTTTACCGCTAATAGGTGGGAGAAGCGTAATTTTGACATCACCGGAGTGTCGCCACCTTTCTTCTGTCCAAGCTGCGCAGCAAAACTCTTTTGCTCATCAATAAATTTGATATGTGCAGCCAGTGCCGCTGTGATTGCCAATGCAGTAACATTCCAGGGTGCTTTGTTTTTCCATAAAGAATGTGTTTGCATTAACAATGAATGAAGCCCCTCAGCCAAACAGGCATCATTCACCGTTTTACTACGTCGTAAGCTGGCACGTAATCCACGTTTTTCTTGTAGTTCCTCATGCCACTGACGCAAAGTGGCTTTATCATCTTTCGTCACAACACTCATTCAGCAGCCTCCTGTTTCTTTGCTTTGGCGGCTTTTGCGCTTTGTTTTTCCGCCGATGTCGTAAAATATTTCTTGCGCGCGGTCATGATGCGTTCCAGATCGCTGCTCTCGTAGGGGTTGGTAAAGACGTGATCATCGAAGTAATGACGGGTAAACAGCCAAAGTTCTCTTTGCCATTTATTCAGCCTTTCGTCCGGCTTGTGGCCGTTTTCCAGATCGTGAATCAGGTTGAGAAAACGTCCCTGCGTCAGGTTCCAGAAATCAATGTCGATAAAACTGAAATCACCGCGAGCACCCTTCGCATCGGCAAACCAGGCCTCTTTGAGCGCGCTGCGAAGCAGGCTCAACAGGCGGGCCGCAGTTTGCACGGCCTTACGTAAATCAGGGATCAGACCTTCCGTCATCAGCAACGGGAAGTGATGCTCATACCAGCAGCGGATTTTCATATTGTCGAAATCCGCGCCAAAGCCCCAGATCCCCGCTTTAACGTCAGTCAGCGAGCGGGCGTTAAACACCTTGACTACCTGCGCGGGAGATTCGTAATTCGCTTCCGTCTGGTTGTTCTGACTTAATCCCAGCCAGTCGCGCCAGATAAGGCCGCCGGGCTGCGGTTTAACGGAAAAGAAGGCGTTTTGATCTTTTACCGGGGCGCGATAAGGCGTCAGCGGGTGCCGCCAGCCATCGTAGTTAACGCCGTAGTTCTTGACGGTCATAAAGCCAAGAAGCTCATCGCTTTCAGCGCCGCAAATATCGCAGCAACCTGACTGTAAGGTGGCAAAATCCAGGCGGATACGACGCGGCATCCCCCAGTACGCCTGGAGTTTATTGACCTGCTCCGGCGTGGTAACGGCATTCGCCTGCTCGCTGGTCCGCGTCGCGGCAAGCCACGGGAAAACGGTCGCATCACACTGGTCTGGTAAAGGCAGATCCGCAGTATCCTGCGGCATCACGTTGAGCCACAGCTTGCGCCAGAGCGGCGTTTGCCGCTCGCCCTGATATTCCTGCAATTCAACCAGCGTGGTCAGTGGCCCGCCGCCGCGCAGCCCGGTACGATAGCCTTTGCCGCCCGCAGGCGCGTTAAGCTGCAACGAGAACAGCGCCAGCGCCGCGCAGTGCGGACAAAAACGTTCCGTTACGCCGCGTTTGACAAAATGATCTTTATTGAACTTCGTGGTTTGCGCGCCAGGTATTTCCGGCAACAATGAAGCAATAGAGACTTTTTCGCCGCTTAACGGTTCAAAATCCTGCATAAAAGACGGCGTTTCCGCGCCAAACTGAAAAGCGTGTTCTAACGGTGCTAATGCCTTATGGAGCACATCGGCATGCAATCCATCAAACCAGATATCCTCCCAATTTTTGTATCTTTTCGGCGCGATACTGCATTGCAGCAATCCCAACAGAAACTGCCAGGCCGCTCCCTGTAAATCTGCTCGCGTTGCGGCGATGTCCACCACGTTTTCATCCGCCAGATCGACGGGGGCCAGCTTGCCCGTGGAACCGTCTTTGAAACGGACGGGGAGCCAGGGCGTTGTTAAAAGTGAAAAATTGTCCATATCTGTATTCGTTATTCCCCCATCATGCCAATCAATCCCTCATTCGCCGAATAACCACAAGCGGCAAAGTCCGTCACCACAATCACCGTGGCAAAATCCTTATCCTGATGCTGTTGCGCACACCACTTACGCAAGGGTTCGCCGTCTAATTTTTCAAACTCGTCTTTATGTTTATTCCACCAGCTCTGACGTACTCGCAGCACGCTCATCTCCCAGGCGTGTTCACCGCTGGCATAAGGGGTTACGACGCTATCCACGATTTTCGCCAGCCACAGCGTGACAGACTCTTCCGCCAGCCGCGTTGACATTTTCTCCGGTAAAGAATCGCTAATTTCAGCACAGTAGCCCGGCGCAAAGTTAAGCAGCATCTGGCCGGCAAATGCCCGGTCGCAATAAAATTTGCCTTCCTGCAATTGCTCGGTTTTTGCAAATCCAACCGGCATGTTGACATCCTCGCCGTAGACCGACTCAATCAACAATCGGGCAGATTGCGGCATCCGAATCGTCCCCTGCTCACGTAATATGCGCTGTGTCAGCCACATGCGCCCATGATCGGGATAGACATAGGCGCTGTTACGCATGGCGCTGGATAACCAGTTCTCTCGCGGCGCGTCATCCCACTCCGGAGCAAGAATGCGCAGCACTGGCGTCTCTCGCTCATCCTGCCCACTCTTTTTCACCAGACCGTTACGATCGCGAATATGACGCTGTAGTCGACCGGCCCGCTGAATTAATAAATCCACCGGCGCTAAATCAGAGATCATCTCATCGCAGTCAATATCCAGACTTTGTTCGATTACCTGCGTGGCGATAATGACCTTACCGGCACGTTGTGCGCCGCTCTGTTTGCCAAAGAGATTCAGCGTCTGTGACTCAATCCGCTGACGATCGTGGAAAGCAAAGCGACTATGGAAGAGTAAAAGGTTTTCCGTGGCGACGACCTTACTCAGTTGAAGCTGGCGATAGATACGAATCGCATCATCAACGGAGTTACGTATCCAGGCGATACAGTTTCCTTTTTCCACTGCTTCACCTATACGTTCAAGACACGCCTCTTCACTATGTAGCCAGCCAATATCTACGCTACGCTCAACCTCTTTGCGTGTATCAACCCGCTGAGAAATCAGCTCTGTTTGTGTGACCTGAGTCAGCCAGGGATAATCGTCATGGCCTAGCAACGGCGCCTGCACACTACGCCTCACCCCACGGGAAAATGCCGCCACCAGCTTATCTCGCTGCTGCTGCGATAGCGTCGCAGATAACAGAATAGTGGCGTTGCCATTACTGGCCTGCCGTTCGATCAAACCTTCAAGTATTCGGGACATCCATGCATCACAGGCATGGATCTCATCAGCCAGTAAAATCTTGTTGCTAAGACCCAGTAACCGCAGGTTGTTATGTTTAAATGGCATTACCGCCATCATCGCCTGATCCAACGTGCCTACACCAACCTCCGCCAACAACGCTTTTTTATTGCTGTCGGCAAACCAGGCGGCGCATCCCTGACTATCAGGCTGCGCTTCATCGGGTTCTTCCGTACCGGAAAGAGTGACCGACCATATTGACTGATTGAAACGATCCATTAAGCGACGCGCGCTATGCGCCAGAATCAGGCTGGGACGGGAGTCCGGCTGATACAGCGCCAGCCAGGTGTTCGCCATACGTTCAAACATCGCGTTGGCTGTCGCCATTGTCGGCAGTCCAAAATAGAGTCCCTGCGCTTTACCTGCCGCCATCAGTCGATGAGCTAATATGAGCGCCGCCTCTGTTTTTCCGGCCCCGGTGACATCTTCAAGAATAAAGAGTTGGGCGCCATCCACGTTGATATCCAGCTCAAGCGCCTTTTGTTGTAACGGTGTGGGATGTTGAATAAAAGGGAAAAGCGTTTCTATGCCCGTAAAGGCAGACACATTCGCTGCTGAGGGAAATAGCGTGATGGCAGTTTGTGCTTTAGCGAGAGCTTGCTGCCAGTAGGTATCAACAGGCATTTTTTCCGCAGTACGCGGAAAATAACGGCTGGCGGAACCAGTCCAGTCAGCCAGTACAACCGCAGCGGAAATAAACCAGGAAAGTTGCTGAAATTGGTCGATACCCTCATCTTCATCCCAGGCTTCAGGCAAAGTAATTAAAGGAAAGAGCGCTTTTATTCTCAGAAGAAAATCTCTTGCCGCGTCTTTATCCTGCTGGCGAAAATGGTCCAGCTCCTGGATTGCCTCTGGAGGGCGTCCATGATGACCTGTAGTGACTGGCATCCAAAGCGCCATAACGCGCTTACTTTTACGAACTGAAAGCGAAGAAGGAGGAAACAATTCAGGGCATTCACTTAGCCAGGAGTTCCACAACACGTATCCCAGCGTGGTATGCGCGATTTTTTCATAATGCCGTGTAGGCTCATTAAAGATGTTTAAAGCCTCATGACGGTATAGTTGCTGGAAGGAATGAGCAAATTTTCCAATATCATGCCAACATAAAATCCAGGCAAAAAATTGCGCCGCCTGCTCCTTATCCTGGATGCCTAATTTTTTTAGATAGTGGTCAATAAAATAAATATTATTTATCACCATCCAGTAACCCACAGCCGCAACATCTAAAGAATGCCAGCAAAGCAAATGGTAATCATCACCGCCGTTAGTTTCTCCTCGTCGAGACTTTCCCCAATAGTGATATATCGACACGTAAACTCCAGCATGTGGATAATAAAAGCACTCTACGCCTTTTTAATGGTCTTTTTTGTTGATATATCTCACAAAAATTGCACTTCCTGAGATTATATTTAAATATGCTCACTCAACTTTATATATTCTTCAGAAATATTTACCCCACGAATAATTATTATAAATTTTTCCGCTCTTTTCTTCTGGAAGAAGCGATCAAAGAGGCTTCTTCCAACGCCCCCTGCATAAACCAAAATTTAAAAAAACGACCATTTGCGGCGAATCATCTACCTTTTGTCTGAATTATCGTCACCACAAAGGATTACCAACCATAAATGTGCTGTATTAATAATGCCGTTCAAATTCTCTCCTGTAGTAAACCTTATCTGTTTAATAAAAAAGAGCGAATTGAACGATATATTTTACTCCGGATATTGAATAATATAAATTTGAAGGAAAATATTATGCCAGTCACTTTAAGCTTCGGTAATCATCAAAATTATATGCTTAATGAAAGTCGGCTTGCTCATCTGTTAAGCGCAGATAAAGAAAAAGCAATCCATATGGGGGGCTGGGATAAAGTCCAGGATCATTTTAGAGCGGAAAAAAAGGACCATGCGCTGGAAGTGTTACACTCCATCATTCACGGGCAGGGCCGTGGTGAACCTGGAGAGATGGAAGTTAACATAGAGGATATAAATAAAATTTACGCCTTTAAACGGCTACAACATCTGGCCTGCCCGGCTCATCAGGATCTGTTTACTATCAAGTTGGACGCTTCTCAGACACAATTTTTACTTATGGTCGGCGACACGGTGATCAGCCAAAGCAATATTAAGGACATCCTCAATATATCAGATGATGCAGTGATAGAATCTATGAGTAGAGAGGAGAGACAATTATTTTTACAAATATGTGAGGTGATTGGTGCGAAGATGACCTGGCACCCGGAATTACTTCAGGAGTCGATTTCAACTCTACGAAAAGAAGTGACGGGAAATGCACAAATCAAAACGGCGGTTTATGAGATGATGCGTCCCGCAGAGGCTCCAGACCACCCGCTTGTCGAATGGCAGGACTCACTTACTGCAGATGAAAAATCAATGCTGGCCTGTATTAATGCCGGTAACTTTGAGCCTACGACTCAGTTTTGCAAAATAGGTTATCAGGAGGTACAAGGTGAAGTCGCTTTTAGCATGATGCATCCGTGCATCTCCTATTTACTACATAGCTATTCACCGTTTGCAGAGTTTAAACCAACAAACTCTGGTTTTTTAAAAAAACTTAATCAGGATTATAACGACTATCATGCAAAAAAAATGTTTATTGATGTAATTCTTGAAAAGCTATATCTAACCCATGAACGTTCTTTGCACATTGGTAAAGATGGGTGCAGTCGTAATATATTACTGGTATAAAGATAGTCAGTAATATACCCTTCATACTTCAAGTTGCTTATGTGTTGGCTACGCTCGTTCACCCCAGTCACATAGTTATCTATGCTCCTGGGGACTCACTCCCTTGCCGCCTTTAAGCAACTCGAATTATTTTGGGTATATAACCAATTTAAAATCCGGCTGCCTGCCGGATTTTTCATAGCAGCAGGTATAATCATACCGCGTAAGGACAATTACCCTTCATGCAGCCCGCACTCACGTTTCAGTCCGAAGAAGCGTGTCTCTTCTTCCGCCATACCCGGCTCCCATTTGCGGGTGGTGTGCGTATCGCCCACAGACAGATAGCCCTGATCCCACAGCGGATGGTATTTCAGACCGTGCTTTTGCAGATACTGGTAAACCGTGCGGTTATCCCAGTCGATAATCGGTAGCACTTTAAACACGCCGCGTTGGATAGCGAGAACAGGTAAATGCGCGCGGCTGCCGGACTGCTCGCGACGCAGACCCGCAAACCACGTCTGCGCTTTCAGCTCTTTTAGCGCCCGGTTCATCGGCTCGACTTTGTTGATCTCATTGTATTTCTCAATGCCCTCAACGCCCTGCTCCCACAGCTTGCCGTAACGCGCTTCCTGCCAGGCCGGACTTTCGCCCGCGCGGTAAACTTTCAGGTTGAGTTTGAGTTTGTCCGTTAGCTCATCAATAAACTGATAGGTTTCCGGGAACAAATAGCCGGTATCGGTGAGGATCACCGGGATATCCGGGCGAATCTGATTCACCAGGTGCAGGCTCACCGCCGCCTGGATGCCAAAGCTTGAAGAAAGCACGTATTCGCCGGGCAGATTTTCCAGCGCCCAGGCCACGCGTTCTTCGGCAGTCAGCGTTTCCAGTTGAGCGTTGGTTTCCGCCAACGCCAGTACGCGATCGACTTTTGGCAGTTCATTCAGGGCATTTAGATCGAGTTTGGACATAAGTTCCTCGCGGTATACCTTGCCTGATGGCGCTTCGCTTATCAGGCCTACGCGGGCGGTAGGCCGGATAAGGCATTTATGCCGCCATCCGGCAATTCAGGTTATTCCCAGAAATCACGCGCGGGATCGAGCACCGGGCGAATGATGCCCGCACGCACCGTAAAGTCGCCGAAGCCTTCACCCGCTTCACGCTCTTTCGCCCAACGCCCAACCAGTTCGTCAACAGAATCGAGAATTTCTGATTCCGTAATATTTTCGCGATACATACGCGGAATACGCGTCCCCATGCGGTTGCCGCCCAGATGCACGTTGTAACGACCCGGCGCTTTGCCCACCAGCCCCAGCTCCGCCAGCATCGCACGGCCACAGCCGTTCGGGCAGCCGGTCACGCGCATCACAATATGCTCGTCCGGGATACCGTGTTTTTCCAGAATCGCTTCCACTTTGTCCGTGAACGACGGCAGGAAACGCTCGGCTTCCGCCATTGCCAGCGGGCAGGTCGGGAACGATACACAGGCCATTGAGTTTTCACGCTGCGCGCTCACCGCATTCATCAGCCCATGATCGCGCGCCAGCGTCTCGATTTTCACTTTCTGGCTTTCCGGCACGCTGGCAATAATCAGGTTCTGGTTAGCGGTGATACGGAACTCGCCCTGATGGATCTTCGCGATCTCCAGCAGGCCGGTTTTCAGCGGACGGCCAGGATAATCCAGGATACGACCGTTTTCGATAAACAGCGTCAGGTGCCAGTTGTTGTCGATCCCTTTCACCCAACCGATACGATCGCCGCGACCGGTAAACTCATACGGGCGGATCGGCTCAAATTTGATCCCCGCGCGACGCTCGACTTCCGCTTTAAATGTCTCCAGTCCCACGCGCTCAAGGGTGTATTTGGTTTTGGCATTTTTCCTGTCGGTACGGTTACCCCAGTCGCGCTGCGTCGTCACTACCGCTTCGGCCACCGCCAGGGTGTGCTCCAGCAGCAGATAGCCAAACTCGCTGGCCGTACGAGCGTAGGTTTTCTTATTACCATGCTCAATAGACAGACCGCCGCCCACCAGCAGGTTAAAGCCGACCAGCTTGCCGTTCTCGGCAATCGCCACAAAGTTCATGTCGTTGGCGTGCAGATCGATATCATTTTGCGGCGGGATCACCACCGTGGTTTTAAATTTACGCGGCAGATAGGTTGCGCCGAGGATCGGTTCTTCGTCAGTGGTCGCGACCTTCTCCTGATCGAGCCAGATCTCCGCATACGCACGGGTGCGCGGCAGCAGATGTTCGGAGATCTTCTTCGCCCATTCGTAGGCTTCAGCATGCAGCTGAGACTCGTACGGGTTAGAGGTACACAGCACGTTACGGTTCATGTCGTTGGCGGTTGCCAGCGCATCCAGCCCGACCGAATGCAGCATCTGGTGCACCGGCTTGACGTTCTTCTTCAGAATACCGTGAAACTGGAAGGTCTGGCGGTTGGTCAGACGGATACTGCCGTAAATCGTGTTATCCGCCGCGAATTTATCGATCGCCTGCCATTGCGTCGTAGTAATCACCCCGCCCGGCAGGCGGCAGCGCAGCAGCATCGCATGACGCGGCTCCAGCTTCTGCGCCGCACGCTCGGCGCGAATATCGCGGTCATCCTGCTGATACATGCCATGAAAGCGTATTAGCAGGAAGTTGTCGCCTTTAAAACCGCCGGTGAGACCGTCGTTCAGATCTTCCGCAATGGTACCGCGCAGGTAGTTGCTTTCCAGCTTCATGCGCTCGGCATCGGACAGTTTACCTTCGACCACCAGTGGGCCTGGATGTTTTTCGCTCATTAGTAGACATCTCGCTGATAACGGCGCTCTACGCGCAGCTCACTTAAATATTCATCTGCCGATTCGAGGTCCATACCGCCGAATTCAGCGATCACTTCCAGCAATGCTTTTTCGACATCTGCGGCCATGCGCCTGGCGTCGCCGCAGACATAAATATGCGCGCCATCATTGATCCAGCGCCACAGCTCGGCGCCCTGTTCACGCAGCTTGTCTTGTACGTAAATTTTTTCTTTTTGATCGCGAGACCAGGCCAGATCGATCCGGCTCAGCACGCCTTCTTTCACGTAGCGCTGCCACTCCACCTGATAGAGGAAATCTTCGGTAAAGTGCGGGTTGCCGAAGAACAGCCAGTTCTTACCTTCCGCCCCTTCCGCCGCGCGCTGTTGCATAAAGGCGCGGAACGGCGCGATGCCGGTACCGGGGCCAATCATAATGACCGGCGTTTCCGGGTTAGCTGGCAGGCGGAAGTTATCGTTATGCTCAATAAAGACGCGAACTTCGCCCTCTTCTTCCACGCGGTCGGCGAGGAAGCTGGAAGCGCCACCGGCGCGGGCGCGGCCTTCAATGTCATAACGAACCACGCCAACGGTGATATGCACTTCGCTCTCCACTTCAGCCTGTGCGGAGGCGATGGAGTACAGACGCGGCGTTAGCGGACGCAGCAGGTCGATTAGCGCCTGAGCATCCAGCTGTGCCGGAGAGAAACGCACCATATCAACAATGGGCGTGGTCGCGGCGTAATGCTGGAGCTGCGCTTTGTCGCCCACTAATGGCAACAGCGACTCACTGCGCGTCAGGGTCGCGTAGTTCTCAACAATGTTGGCGGTATTCACCGTCAGCTCGAAGTGCCACTCCAGCGCTTCGGCGAGCGGCAGGGTTTTACCGTCAACCGTCACCGGCTCATCGCCCTTCAGCCACAGCAACTCAACCAGCTCCTTCACCAGAGCCGGATCGTTCTGATACCAGACGCCCAGCGCATCGCCCGGCTGGTAACGCAGACCGGAGTCGCCTAAATCAATCTCAATATGGCGCACATCTTTTTCCGAGTTGCGACCGGTGATTTTCTGATTCACGGAGAGGGTCGCGGCCAGCGGCGCGTCTTTGGTATAGGGGCTGGTGTGGATGTCGTTTACCGAGCCAGTAGCGACGGATTGCGAAGGTGCCGCGACAGGTGCGCGGGACTTCAGAACATCAACCACGCGGGCGCGCCATTCGCTGGCAGCTGCCTGATATTCAACGTCAGCATCGACACGGTCGAGCAGGCGTTCACCGCCCAGTTCCGCCAGTTTGCTGTCGAAATCTTTTCCGGACTGGCAGAAAAATTCATAAGAGGTGTCGCCGAGGCTAAACACGGCAAAAGCGGTGTTTTCCAGTTTCGGCGCTTTTTTCGAGAACAGGAACTTATGCAGCGCGACGGCCTCTTCCGGCGGCTCGCCTTCTCCCTGGGTGGACGTCACTATCACCAGCAGTTTTTCACTGGCAATCTGTTTGAATTTGTAGTCGCCGGCGTTCACCAGTGTCACATTAAGGTTGGCCGCCAGCAGATCATCACGCAGCGCTTCCGCCACACGACGCGCATTGCCGGTTTGCGAAGCGGAGATAAGCGTAACCCCCGGCATCTTCCCCTCAGGAGCAGGCGTGACGGCAACAGCGCCTGAGCGCGGGTTCAGTACGCCCCAAAAATAGCCGGAGACCCAGGCAAGCTGTTCGGGAGTAAGGTCGGTTGTCGCGGCCTGAAGGCGCGCCAGTTGCTCCGGATTAAGCGGAAGCAACCCAGTCAGTGGAGCCGGTGTCGTCATGCGTCGTTATGTTCCAGTAAGCAAAGCGGATCTATACACAAAATCATTCAAGTTCGCTGTAAGCTGAGCGCGCCCCAGGAGCGTACATAAATACGTGACTGGGGTGAGTAAACGCAGTCAACACAGATGCGGCTTGAAAGATGAAATGTATAAGCGATAAATCCCAAACTAAGGATAAGGGTAACGGTGAGAGGAATAACAATTAAAGAAGGGTTGGAAATAACAAATAACCAAATGAACTAACCTGTTTTAGTTATCGTTATTAACGCCAAAATCGATTTCATAATTGATTGATAATTATTAAATTTTCTGGAAATTCTTAAATTAATAGCCCGTCACAAGGCGGAGAATGGTTTTAGTTAATGATAAAAAATGCGCTTTCCGGTACCCTACGGCGGTTTTTTTATTGCCTGAGAGTTCATCATGTCCACCACGTTGTATAAAGATTTCACCTTTGAAGCCGCTCACCGCCTGCCTCACGTGCCTGAAGGGCATAAGTGCGGCCGCCTGCACGGACACTCGTTTATGGTGCGTCTCGAAATTACCGGTGAAGTCGATCCGCATACCGGTTGGATTATGGATTTCGCGGATCTCAAAGCGGCGTTTAAACCTACTTACGATCGTCTTGATCACTACTATCTGAATGATATTCCAGGGCTGTCCAATCCCACCAGCGAAGTGCTGGCGAAATGGATTTGGGATCAGGTTAAGCCCGTCGTGCCGCTACTGAGCGCCGTGATGGTGAAAGAGACCTGTACAGCCGGCTGCGTCTATCGCGGCGAATAAGGTTTATTAACGCGTGGGCTGGATGCCAAATTGATTCCAGCCCATCCACACGACGTTTTATCAGTGAAAACATTGTCCAGCGCGGTGTTAAAAACGCAGCACATCACCGGTTGCAGGTGCGGTTATTTCCGGTAGCCACAACCGCCCCCAGGCCCCTGTACAGTGACAACCGCATAGTTTTTCAGGTTTGTGTTCTTGCAGAAAGCGCCTGACTCGCCACATCGTGAACGGTGATGCGCAGCGGAGATGAAATCCGCCGACAAGCGCGTAAATCCGCTTTATACCGGTAATGTTCTGACAGTGCCGGACAATATTTGCGATCCCCCGATGCCCGCATCCCGTAATGATGACTAATCCTTTTGTCGATTGGTAAATCAGTACGCCCTCATCCAAAATAGAGTCCGGCTCCGCATCGTGGCCGCCAAAAATGCCGTAGGCTTCAGGCGCGACCACCGGTATTTCCCCTGACCAGATAAAGTTTTCGCCAATCGGCAGGGGGTCACGCGTGTACATCATTCGGTAGCGTGAATAGTCCACCTCACGCGACAATTTTTTTATTTTGCGGGTAATATCGAGAAAAGTCATTGCCGCATAACGTTCGCGCGCAATATCGGGATGGCAGATGATTCGACTGTTATCAGGAAGCCATGGCACGCCGCCGCAATGATCGTAATGACCATGCGAAAGCACCACAGCAGACATATCGGACAGGTCGATCCCCATCGCCAACGCGTTTTGCATAAAACTGCCATCAGGACCGGTATCGAACAAGATAGACGTAGACTCATCCTCGACCAACAGGCTTAATCCTGGTCGGGCCTTCAACGATTTATCCGCTCCAGCTCCCTTATGATTTTCGAGCAATACCCTGATCCTTAACGCCATGGCCTTCTCCTGTATAAAAGCCTCCCCGGAAAAACGCGGCCTTTTTACTTTACAGGTTTGTAGCAGCCATTACTGGTACACAGATTATGATTATGCAACGGCTATCCTTGTTGGCGCGGGGAACACTTGATGAAAGTTCATCTAATAATGATTGTGCTGGGTTTATCCCCGCTGGCGCGGGGAACACGCGTATTCTCGCGGCGTTGGCTCCCGATGAGGCGGTTTATCCCCGCTGGCGCGGGGAACACACCACCCTGTCCGACAGTCTGGATAAATATCGCGGTTTATCCCCGCTGGCGCGGGGAACACTGGCACAAGTTCTTAAGTGCGATGTTGAATGGCGGTTTATCCCCGCTGGCGCGGGGAACACTTCGTCTTCATCAAAATCCAGCACCGGTTTTACGGTTTATCCCCGCTGGCGCGGGGAACACCCAGCGTGGCGGGATTTTGCCGAACAGGGCATCGGTTTATCCCCGCTGGCGCGGGGAACACCAGCGCCTGACGAGTGCTGAAAATGACCTCGTCGGTTTATCCCCGCTGGCGCGGGGAACACTTTTCACGTAGCGCACGATTCGGGGATATAGCCGGTTTATCCCCGCTGGCGCGGGGAACACACAAAATCCTTGCATTCCAGACGCTGAATTTCGCGGTTTATCCCCGCTGGCGCGGGGAACACTCCGTTGTGATAACTTCCCACATTGATGATCCCGGTTTATCCCCGCTGGCGCGGGGAACACTGCGTCCCGGTCTAAATATTCACCCTCGGCGTCGGTTTATCCCCGCTGGCGCGGGGAACACCAAAAGCGAGGTTTCCAGCGAGCTAAAACCGGCGGTTTATCCCCGCTGGCGCGGGGAACACAAGTGGCCCTTCGATCCAGTTTGATGAAAGTTCGGTTTATCCCCGCTGGCGCGGGGAACACTGCGTCTTTTTCCCGCTGGAGTTGAATATTCTCGGTTTATCCCCGCTGGCGCGGGGAACACATGTCGGCATTATCGGACGCGATCTCTGTTTCCGGTTTATCCCCGCTGGCGCGGGGAACACGCCCGCCCACGGCGATCAGAATCAATCCACGCCGGTTTATCCCCGCTGGCGCGGGGAACACTTAATAACGTGGTCGATTTTGTTCAGGCGGGACGGTTTATCCCCGCTGGCGCGGGGAACACATCAGCCCCTTCGGAAATAGCAATATTTCAGCCGGTTTATCCCCGCTGGCGCGGGGAACACGCCAGCGGCGCAGGGTTCGCGTCAATGCTGGACGGTTTATCCCCGCTGGCGCGGGGAACACAGCTGGGAAGATTGGGCGCTTTCAATATCTTCCGGTTTATCCCCGCTGGCGCGGGGAACACTCGCTAAGGGAGTCATTTTTCAGGAATGTGATCGGTTTATCCCCGCTGGCGCGGGGAACACGGTTTGCCGACGGGGGTTATCTGATATTTGATCGGTTTATCCCCGCTGGCGCGGGGAACACGCACGGACACTCCGGTAAAGCGCTGGTGTACGACGGTTTATCCCCGCTGGCGCGGGGAACACACTAAACGTATATTGTTGTTTATAAACTGTTTTTTATCAGCACCACATTCCACCAACATAATCGCAACAATTTAAATTATTAAAGAACAGCTAATTTGCTGATTTTGATGCAAAAAAGTTCATAGAATGATTTTTTCTTTAAATTTACCAAAATAGCGCGATCCGTGCATCGCTATGGAAAAATTTATCAGCGCTTTTATACACTCATCGAAATTCACATAGAGAAAATAAACAATGCAAGGTAATGGATGAGTCACAGACGGCATCGGCAGGCCGTCTGTAAGATTAGTAATGCATCAGGCGATATTTAAATATTTATGCGTTTGCATAGACAGCCGCCAGTTACGTGCAATACACGTTTCAATACACAGACGCGTCGCGTCTTCTTTCTGGCTAATGGGCTGCAAAGCAATCACGCGCGGTTTATCATCGCTCAACGTGGCTAACAGTTCATCCAGCGCCTCAATATCACGAACTCGCCCAACGGGATGCTTGATTTCATTGGCGCGCTCCAGCGCCTGGGAAAGCACGTCATATCCCCCGCGCATATTCACTTTTGGTGAAACCGTGACCCAGGTGTTAGGCGTACAGCGCACTTCGTGCGTCCCGCTGGTTTCAATCTGACAACTAAAACCACTCTTTTCAAGCAGATCGGTGAGCGGCATGAGGTCGTGAATACAGGGTTCGCCACCGGTGATGACAACGTGACGCGCGGTATAGCCCTGACGATTAATCACCGCCAGCAGATCTTCACTGCTCGCAGCCCCCCATTTGTCGCTCTCTTTGGTTTTTGCCAGAATGCTGAACAGAGACACTTCCCGATCGCTCAGTTTATCCCAGGTATGCTTAGTATCACACCAGGCACAGCCGACCGGACATCCCTGTAAACGAATAAAAATAGCGGGGACGCCGGTAAAATAACCCTCGCCTTGTAGGGTCTGGAACATCTCGTTAATCGGGTACTGCATAGCGTTCTCTGTTAAGGGGATAATCGTTAATTATTGCAGATTTCGTCTGCCCGGTCATGCACAGCGGCTGCGCTATTGAACCGATACAAAAAAACCCGCCGAAGCGGGTTTATACGTTAAGAGGTAAAAGCAGGATTACGCCTGGCCTTTGATCTCTTTACGACCGTTGTACGGTGCTTTTTCGCCCAGAGCTTCTTCGATACGAATCAGCTGGTTGTATTTAGCAACGCGGTCAGAACGGCTCATAGAACCGGTTTTGATCTGGCCTGCAGCGGTACCAACAGCCAGGTCAGCGATGGTAGCGTCTTCAGTTTCACCAGAACGGTGAGAGATGACAGCAGTGTAGCCAGCGTCTTTCGCCATCTTGATTGCAGCCAGAGTTTCGGTCAGAGAACCGATCTGGTTGAATTTGATCAGGATGGAGTTAGCGATGCCTTTCTCGATGCCTTCTTTCAGGATTTTGGTGTTGGTTACGAACAGGTCGTCACCAACCAGCTGGATTTTGTCGCCCAGTACTTTGGTCTGGTATGCAAAACCGTCCCAGTCAGACTCGTCCAGACCATCTTCGATGGAAACGATCGGGTACTGTTTGGTCAGTTCTTCCAGGAAGTGGGTGAATTCTTCGGAGGTGAACGCTTTGTTGCCTTCGCCAGCCAGAACGTATTTACCGTCTTTGTAGAATTCAGATGCTGCGCAGTCCATCGCCAGGGTGATGTCTTTACCCAGCTCGTAACCAGCCGCTTTAACCGCTTCAGCGATAACAGCCAGTGCTTCCGCGTTGGAGCCCAGGTTCGGCGCATAGCCGCCTTCGTCACCCACAGCGGTGTTCATGCCTTTGCCTTTCAGCACTTTTGCCAGGTGATGGAAAACTTCAGAACCCATACGGATGGCTTCTTTAACCGTTTTCGCGCCAACCGGCTGGATCATGAATTCCTGGATGTCGACGTTGTTGTCAGCGTGCTCGCCGCCGTTGATGATGTTCATCATCGGAACCGGCATGGAGTATTTGCCCGGCGTGCCATTCAGTTCAGCAATGTGCTCGTACAGCGGCATACCTTTAGCGGCAGCAGCAGCTTTGGCGTTAGCCAGAGAGACAGCCAGAATGGCGTTTGCACCGAAGTTAGATTTGTTTTCAGTACCGTCCAGGTCGATCATGATTTTGTCGATGCCAGCCTGGTCTTTAGCGTCTTTGCCAAGAATAGCCTGAGCGATCGGGCCGTTAACCGCGCCAACAGCTTTGGTTACGCCTTTACCCAGGAAACGGGATTTGTCGCCATCGCGCAGTTCCAGCGCTTCGCGGGAACCAGTAGAAGCACCTGACGGAGCCGCCGCCATACCTACGAAACCACCTTCCAGGTGTACTTCAGCTTCAACAGTCGGGTTACCACGGGAGTCGATGATTTCACGACCGATGACTTTAACGATTTTGGACATTAGGTTTTCCTCAAGTCACTAGTTAAACTAAAACTTCAGACAAACGGTGCACCGCTGAGGGTGCACCGCCGTTCTAACTTTTTTACTTCGCCTGACGTTTCTGATGCTCGTTGGCGGCTTTAACAAAGCCAGCGAACAACGGATGTCCATCACGCGGCGTGGAAGTAAATTCCGGATGGAACTGACAGGCCACGAACCACGGATGATTCGGTACCTCAATGATCTCGACTAACTGATCATCACCGGAACGGCCTGCGACACGCAGACCCGCTGCTTCAATTTGTTTCAACAACATATTGTTGACTTCGTAACGATGGCGATGACGTTCAACAATCGTCGACGCGCCGTACAACTGACGTACCAGACTGTCATCGCTAAGCTGGCACTGCTGCGCGCCCAGGCGCATGGTGCCGCCCAGATCACTCTTCTCGCTACGGACTTCAACGTTACCGTCTTCATCGCGCCACTCGGTAATTAACGCCACAACCGGGTACTTACAGTCTGGCACAAATTCCGTTGAGTTGGCGTTGTCCATGCCGGCCACGTTACGAGCGAACTCAATCAACGCAACCTGCATCCCCAGGCAAATGCCCAGATAAGGAATATTGTTTTCACGCGCATAGCGCGCAGTGGCGATTTTACCTTCAACGCCACGATAGCCGAAGCCGCCGGGGATCAGGATAGCGTCCAAATCTTTCAGAATTTCGACGCCGCGCGTTTCAACATCTTGCGAATCGATCAATTTGATGTTGACGGTAACGCGGTTTTTCAGACCACCGTGTTTCAGCGCTTCGATCACCGACTTATAGGCATCCGGCAGTTCAATATATTTGCCGACCATGCCGATAGTCACTTCGCCTGCCGGGTTCGCTTCTTCGTAAATGACCTGTTCCCATTCAGACAGGTTAGCTTCCGGACAGTTCAAGCTGAATCGTTTACAAATATAATCATCAAGCCCCTGAGATTTCAACAGGCCTGGAATTTTATAAATGGAATCGACATCTTTCATTGAAATAACGGCTTTTTCCGGCACATTACAGAACAATGCAATTTTTGCACGCTCGTTGGCAGGAACCGCGCGATCGGAACGACAAATCAGAATATCGGGCTGAATACCGATAGACAGCAGCTCTTTCACGGAGTGCTGAGTCGGTTTAGTTTTCACTTCGCCCGCAGCCGCCAGGTAAGGTACCAGCGTCAGGTGCATAAACAGCGCGTGTTCACGACCGATATCTACCGCCAATTGACGAATCGCCTCAAGAAACGGCAGCGATTCGATATCACCGACGGTACCGCCGATTTCCACCAGTACCACATCGTGGCCTTCGCCACCTTCCAGCACGCGCTCTTTAATCGCGTTAGTGATGTGAGGGATTACCTGTACGGTTGCGCCCAGATAGTCGCCACGGCGTTCTTTACGCAGAACGTCGGAGTAGATGCGGCCAGTCGTGAAGTTGTTGCGGCGAGACATCTTGGTGCGGATGAAACGCTCGTAGTGCCCCAGGTCCAGGTCGGTTTCAGCGCCGTCTTCAGTAACGAACACTTCCCCGTGTTGGATTGGGCTCATAGTACCCGGATCGACGTTGATGTACGGATCCAGTTTCATGATGGTCACGTTGAGACCACGGGCTTCCAGAATGGCTGCGAGGGAGGCTGCGGCAATGCCTTTACCCAGAGAGGATACGACCCCGCCGGTCACAAAAATATAGTTCGTTGTCATGCGGAACCTGAGAAGTTAGGTTTAAAAGACGATGGAATAACCAGGACGGGAAAGCAGTATACCCGAACATGACCTACGCCACAAACTTTCATTATTCCTCCTCTTCGTCAGGCTGACATTCACACAGGGAGGGAGAAAATAGCCCCTTTGAGGTAAATGTTTTTGACGTAAATCAAGCGCTTGTTATTTAAAAAATCACACAAATCGCTCTTGACCGCCTAAAACCTTTAGAGATCAATTTCCTGGCGTTTTACTTCCTGCCAAACTTCTTCCATTGTTTCCAGGTCCACCCCGGTCATTTCCAGGCCTCTGGCTGCGACAATACGTTCAACTTCGCGAAAACGACGTTCAAATTTATCGTTCGCTTTTTGCAAAGCGAGCTCCGCTTTCGTACCTAAATGACGCGCCATGTTGACCGTGGCAAAGAGCAAATCGCCCATTTCCTCTTCCAGTTTAGCCTGATCAACAACCGCCTGCCGCGCCTCGAACATCACCTCATCGATCTCTTCATAGACCTTATCGACGACCGGTCCCAGCGTCGTCCAGTCAAAGCCCACGTTTGAACACCGTTTCTGGATTTTTTGCGCGCGCATTAAGGCCGGGAAGCTGCGCGGAATATCGTCCAGCGCGGAATGCTGCGCTTTTTGCGCGCGCTCTTCCGTTTTGATTTGCTCCCAGCGAACTAATGCTTCTTCGCTATTATCCGCGGAAAGCTCGCCAAAAACATGCGGATGGCGGCGCTCCAGCTTGTCGCTGATGGCAGCGCAGATATCATTAAAATCGAAGCGGCCTTCTTCCTGCGCCATCTGCGCGTAAAACACCACCTGGAACAACAGGTCGCCCAGTTCGCCGCGCAAATCGTCAAAATCCTCACGCGCAATCGCATCCAGTACTTCATAGGTTTCTTCCAGCGTATAAGGCGCGATGCTGGCGAAGGTCTGCTCTTTATCCCACGGGCAGCCGTTTTCCGGGTCGCGCAGGCGCTGCATGAGGGTGAGAAGACGGTCAATTTGATGGTTAGTTGTCATGGTCTTTAATCGGTTGTAAATACCAGCGACAATTGTAACGTATTATTCTTAACCATTCACGCACAGAGACACTACGACAACGCCTATATAATAAAATATATTGTTAACAGGTATTGAATGCTACCTTTCCCGTATAACTTTAAAATTATTAATCGATACACAACAATATAATAATCATATAACTAATTTATTAAAAAAAACAGATATTTGCACCAGGCATTATAAATAACATCAATTAAGTAAAAAAAATTATGCAAACACTATAAGCACCCCACCCAAAGAGCCTTCCCTTTCAAAAAAAATAAATTATTTCACTTTTACGGAAAAACGAGTAGCATGCACGCCAGTTTAATATTCAAAAAAGACCGCTTTTTTTGTTTTTTTCTGGAACATACATGAAATAAATATATTGAAAGTATTACATATAATATTCTATGAGCAGGTACGATCATTCAGCTCATAAGAATATACTCATAGAAATGTAGAAATATAATATTTTTATTATGACCTATTTTTACCCAAAGCCCGCAGCATGGCTCTATGCCGCATATCCCTTGGTATACGCGTACAAAATGTTGCCATAAAACACGTTAATTAAGGATAACACGATGAAGTCATCTCATTTTTGTAAACTGGCAGTAACTGCATCTTTAGTTATGGGAATTGTCTCCGGCGCTCAAGCCGCGGGTAGCAACACAGCGAAGGTCACTTTCCTTGGTAATATTGTTGATTCCCCCTGCTCTGTCACACTTGTTTTTTAAATAAAAAGGCTATAACCAATTTACATGCTTACCAGAATCCTGATGCTGGCTCAGAATACGTATCACGATAACTTCCGTAACTGATTGTATAAAATAGATAATATGCCTTTCAAACGGTAAGGCATAAATGTATTCACCCAGTTCAAGTCGAGGCGTGCCAATGTTATTGGCACTCATAATGCTGAATATTTCTGATAGATGATTAATATATCGATCGGCCTGTATTTCGCCAAAATGCTGCCAGCCGTAATGCCAGATATTTTCCAGATCTTCACTGGCCTTTGGCGTTAATTTTACCATTCTCATCGGGTTTGATCATCCCTGTTTTGACCTTCCGTAAAAAGGCATCCTTTTCCCAGGCCTGCGGCTCTCCGCTGTTCAGACCTTCAGCCAGAAGTTCACGTAACGCCTGAAGTCGTGACTCGGCCTGTTTTTCCCTCAGCAGACGAAGAGACTCTCTGATCACTTCACTTTGTGTTCTGTAATCACCTGATTCTATGAGCGATTCAATAAACTCGCGCAGTTCATCGCCAAGATCAACGGTCATTGTTCTGGCCATAACAGCCTCCACTGTAAGTATAAATCTTACATAAGAGTACACTGGAAATGAAATGTACGTCAAAAACATACCCCATATCTCATGCTTATGGGGTTGCTAATGCGGCTTTGCTGAACGAGTAGCAAAGCCGCTACATGATTACTGTCTGGGGTTTACCCCCCGTGCAGTCGCCGTGCATCAATCACATCCGGCACCTGGTTCAGCTTACCGAGCACGCGGCCCAGCACCTGCAGGTTGTAGATCTCGATGGTCATATCAATGGTGGCGATCTGCTGTTTAATGTCGCTGCGGCTGGCGACGCCCAGCACGTTGACTTTTTCGTTAGCCAGAATGGTGGTGATATCGCGTAGCAAGCCGCTGCGATCGTTGGCCTGGACGCGCACCACCAGCGAATATCCCGCCGAGTAGCTTTCGCCCCATACCGCCTCTACGATCCGCTCCGGCGCATGTGAGCGCAGCTCCGCCAGCTGTTCGCAGTCGGCCCGGTGCACGGAAATCCCTCGCCCCTGAGTAATGAAGCCGACAATTTCATCCCCCGGAATCGGCTGGCAGCAGCGGGCAATGTGGTGCATCAAATTACCCACGCCTTCTACCACCACGCGCCCGTCGTCTTTACGACGATTTTGCGGCGCGTATGTTTTTTGCTGAAGCTGTTTCAGCGCCGCTGCATCCTGCTCCTCTGCACTCGGCTTATTGAACTGCGATTGCAGGAAATTCACCATCTGATTAAGACGGATATCGCCGCCGCCTATCGCCGCCAGCAACTCTTCCAGCTCATTAAAGTTGTAGCGCGGCAGCAGATGTTTCTCGGCCTCTTTCAGGCTAATCCCCAAATGCGCCAGCTCATCATCGAGGATCTGCCGTCCAGCCAGGATATTTTTGTCACGATCCTGTTTACGGAACCAGGCGTGAATTTTCGAGCGTCCGCGGCTGGTCGTCACATAGCCCAGGTTTGGATTCAGCCAGTCACGGCTGGGATTCGGCTGCTTCTGAGTGATAATTTCAACCTGATCGCCCATCTGCAACTGATAGGTGAATGGCACAATACGCCCACCAATTTTCGCGCCGATGCAGCGGTGCCCGACATCGCTGTGGATGTGGTAAGCAAAATCGAGCGGCGTAGATCCGGCAGGCAAGTCAACCACGTCGCCTTTTGGCGTAAAAACGTAGACCCGATCGTCAAACACCTGGCTGCGCACTTCATCCAGCATTTCGCCGGAGTCGGCCATCTCTTCCTGCCAGGCGATCAGCTTACGTAGCCACGCAATTCTGTCTTCATGACCGGAACGCACGCCGCCGGACGCGGCGCCTTCTTTATACTTCCAGTGCGCCGCCACGCCCAGTTCGGCGTCTTCATGCATCTGTTTGGTACGGATCTGGATCTCAACGGTTTTACCGCCCGGTCCCAGGACCACGGTGTGGATAGACTGGTAACCGTTCGGTTTCGGGTTAGCGACATAATCATCGAATTCATCCGGCAGGTGGCGATAGTGCGTATGCACTATCCCCAACGCAGCGTAGCAGTCTTGCAGACGTTCAGCGACAATACGCACGGCGCGCACGTCAAAGAGTTCATCAAACGCCAGATGCTTTTTCTGCATTTTGCGCCAGATGCTATAAATATGTTTTGGTCGTCCGTAGACTTCCGCCTGCACGCCTTCGTTTTTCATTTCAGCGCGCAGATGTCCAACAAACTCTTCGATGTAATGTTCGCGATCGAGACGGCGCTCATGCAGCAGTTTGGCGATGCGTTTGTATTCCGCCGGATGCAGGTAGCGGAAACAGTAGTCTTCCAGTTCCCACTTCAGTTGCCCGATGCCCAGACGATTAGCGAGCGGCGCATAGATGTTGGTACATTCTTTCGCCGCCAGCACGCGCTCATCTTCCGGCGCCTCTTTCACTTCGCGCAAATGAGCGATTCGCTCGGCCAGTTTGATCACCACGCAGCGGAAATCATCCACCATCGCCAATAACATTCGACGGACGTTATCAACCTGCTCCGAAGAAACAGAGTCGTTATGAGTGGCGTTTAGCTGACGGATCGCCGCCATATCGCGCACGCCATGAATCAGGGTAACGATAGATTTGCCGACGCTTTCGCGCAGTACATCTTCGCTGACTACGTTGGCGTCGGCCAGAGGGAACAGTAGCGCCGCCCGCAGCGTGTCGATATCCATACTCAGCGTGGAAAGAATTTCTACCATCTCCACGCCACGCCACAGCAACAGATCCGCATCCGGATGTCCTTGTGTCTGTTGCAGGCAATACGCCCAGGTTTCGGCTAAGCGCTCACACGACTGCTGGCTGGAAATTCCCAGGCTTGCGATCCACTTCTTCGGATCAAATTCACCAGCTTTATTAATATGTGCACTTCTTACCGCGACCATCGTCCTCTCCTTAAGGGACCAGGCCTACCGAAGTCGGTAAGCCGGTAATCATTACATGCGCTCGAACAGAACCATTGATTCCAGATGTCCTGTGTGCGGGAACATGTCGAGCATCGCTAAACGCGTAACCTCATATCCCGCATTGACCAGCGCTTCACTATCGCGCGCCAGCGTCGCCGGGTTACAGGATACATAAACAATGCGAATAGGTTTTAATTTTATAATATGTCGCATCACTCCTGTAGCCCCCGCACGCGCAGGATCGAGTAAGACTTTGTCAAAGCCGTTTTTCGCCCACGGCTGCTTCGTGACATCTTCCTCCAGGTTCTCATGGAAGAATGTCACATTATGTAAACCATTGCGGATGGCGTTTTCACGGCCTTTTTCTACCAGCGCCTGAACGCCCTCAACCCCTACCACGCTTGCCGCGCGCGTTGCCAGCGGCAGCGTAAAATTCCCCATTCCGCAGAACAGATCCAGGACACGATCCTCGGCGCGCACATCAAGCCACTCCAGCGCGCGGGCGACCATTTGCTGGTTTACCGCCTCATTAACCTGAATAAAGTCTCGCGGACTGAAGGCTAAACGTAAGCCGTGCGAATCATACCAGGGCGCTTCGCCAGATACCGTTTCCAGTATCTCGCTAAACGGCGCCAGAAACAGAGACAATCCCTCAGAATGCGAAAAGCGTTCCAGTTTTTCTTTATCCGCCGCACTTAATGGCGCGGTATGGCGCAGAATCATCAGCGTACCGCTTCCCGCCTGTACCAGCTCAACATGCCCAAGATGTCGGGTGCCGTGTAAACTCGCCAGACACGCCCTGATTCTGGGCAGCAATGCTGCAAGCTGGGGCGCCAAAACAGGGCACTGTTCGACATTGACGATATCGCTGGAACCCGCTTTGCGAAATCCCATTTGCAGCGGTTTATCCGGCGGGCAATTCAGACTTAACCGCGCACGACGCCGATAACCCCAGGGCGCGCCGGCGATGATGTCATTCACCTCGTGTTTCATCAAACGCGCCAGCGCCGCGCTTTTGCTGCGTTGTTGCAGGGCGATGCTGACATGCTGTTGCTGACAACCGCCGCAGACGCCAAAATGCGGGCAGCGCGGCGTTTCTCGTTCCGGGCTATCATTCAAACGGCGCGAAACGCGTGCGCGGGCAAATTGCTTTTTATCTTCTGTAATAATGACTTCTGCGCTTTCCTCAGGCAATAAACCGGGGATAAACAGCGCCTTTCCGTTATGACGGGCTACGCCCTGACCAAATGAATCGAGGTCATTGACTTTAACGGTTATGATCTGACGCGTCGTCACGCGCCGTTTTGCAGAGTAGAATTGCGCCATCGACCAGGTTTTTCTCAATTTAACAGTGTGACCCTAATTGTCCCATAACGGAACTCCATGACCAACTACAGCCTGCGCGCACGCATGATGATTCTGATCCTGGCCCCGACCGTCCTGATAGGTTTGCTGCTCAGTATCTTTTTTGTAGTGCACCGCTATAACGACCTGCAGCGTCAACTGGAAGATGCCGGCGCCAGTATTATTGAACCGCTCGCCGTCTCCAGCGAATATGGTATGAACTTACAAAACCGGGAGTCTATCGGCCAACTTATCAGCGTCCTGCACCGCAGACACTCTGATATTGTGCGGGCGATTTCCGTTTATGACGATCATAACCGCCTGTTTGTAACGTCTAATTTCCATCTGGACCCCTCACAGATGCAGCTTCCCGCCGGAGCGCCGTTTCCACGTCGTCTGAGCGTCGATCGCCACGGCGATATTATGATTCTGCGCACCCCGATTATCTCGGAGAGCTATTCGCCGGACGAGTCAGCGATTGCTGACGCGAAAAATACCAAAAATATGCTGGGGTATGTGGCGCTTGAACTGGATCTCAAGTCGGTCAGGCTACAGCAATACAAAGAGATTTTTATCTCCAGCGTGATGATGCTTTTTTGTATTGGCATTGCGCTAATCTTTGGCTGGCGGCTTATGCGCGATGTCACCGGGCCTATCCGTAATATGGTGAATACCGTTGACCGCATTCGCCGCGGACAACTGGATAGCCGTGTGGAAGGATTTATGCTGGGCGAACTGGATATGCTGAAAAACGGCATTAATTCCATGGCGATGTCGCTTGCCGCCTATCACGAAGAGATGCAGCATAATATCGATCAGGCCACTTCAGACCTGCGTGAAACCCTTGAGCAGATGGAAATCCAAAACGTTGAGCTGGATCTGGCGAAAAAGCGCGCCCAGGAAGCGGCGCGTATTAAGTCGGAGTTCCTGGCGAACATGTCGCACGAACTGCGAACGCCGCTGAACGGCGTCATTGGCTTTACCCGCCTGACATTAAAAACGGAGCTGAATCCCACCCAGCGCGACCATCTGAACACCATTGAGCGTTCCGCGAATAATCTGCTGGCGATCATTAATGACGTGCTTGATTTCTCCAAGCTGGAAGCCGGTAAGCTCATTCTGGAAAGTATCCCTTTTCCACTGCGTAATACGCTGGATGAAGTGGTTACGCTGCTGGCTCACTCGTCGCATGATAAAGGGCTGGAGTTGACGTTAAATATTAAAAACGACGTCCCGGATAATGTGATTGGCGACCCGCTGCGCCTGCAACAGGTCATTACTAATCTGGTGGGTAATGCCATTAAGTTCACCGAGAGTGGCAATATCGATATTCTGGTGGAAAAGCGGGCGCTCAGTAACACCAAAGTACAGATTGAAGTGCAGATCCGCGATACGGGGATCGGCATTCCGGAACGCGACCAGTCGCGACTGTTTCAGGCGTTTCGCCAGGCCGATGCCAGTATTTCTCGCCGTCACGGCGGCACCGGCCTTGGGCTGGTGATTACGCAAAAGCTGGTCAACGAAATGGGCGGGGATATCTCTTTCCACAGCCAGCCTAATCGCGGCTCGACCTTCTGGTTTCATATTAATCTTGATCTTAACCCAAATGTTATTATTGACGGGCCGTCGACCGCATGTCTGGCCGGAAAACGGCTGGCTTATGTCGAACCGAATGCTACCGCCGCGCAATGTACCCTGGATCTACTGAGCGACACGCCGGTGGAGGTGGTTTACAGCCCGACCTTCTCCGCGCTGCCGTTAGCGCACTACGATATTATGATTTTGAGCGTTCCGGTGACCTTCCGCGAGCCGCTCACCATGCAGCATGAACGTCTGGCGAAAGCGGCATCAATGACGGACTTTCTACTGCTGGCGCTACCTTGCCATGCGCAAATTAACGCCGAAAAGCTGAAACAAGGAGGCGCGGCGGCCTGTCTGTTAAAACCATTGACGTCAACGCGCCTGTTGCCAGCGCTGACGGAATATTGCCAGTTGAATCACCATCCTGAACCGCTGCTAATGGATACCAGTAAAATCACCATGACGGTTATGGCGGTTGATGATAATCCCGCCAATCTGAAACTTATCGGCGCGTTACTGGAAGATAAAGTCCAGCACGTAGAGCTTTGTGATAGCGGACATCAGGCGGTGGATCGGGCGAAACAAATGCAGTTTGATCTGATTTTGATGGATATTCAGATGCCGGATATGGACGGCATACGCGCCTGCGAATTGATTCACCAGCTTCCTCATCAGCAGCAAACACCGGTTATTGCCGTTACGGCACATGCGATGGCCGGGCAAAAAGAGAAGTTGCTCAGCGCGGGCATGAACGACTATCTGGCTAAACCGATAGAAGAAGAGAAGTTGCATAATCTGTTGCTGCGCTATAAACCTGGCGCCAACGTAGCAGCGCGCCTGATGGCGCCGGAACCGGCTGAGTTTATCTTCAATCCGAATGCAACGCTCGACTGGCAGCTTGCGCTCCGCCAGGCTGCCGGTAAGCCCGATCTGGCACGGGATATGCTGCAAATGCTGATTGATTTTCTGCCGGAAGTGCGCAACAAAATTGAAGAACAACTGGTGGGAGAAAATCCCAACGGCCTGGTCGATCTGATCCATAAGCTACACGGGAGCTGCGGCTATAGCGGCGTACCGCGGATGAAGAACCTTTGCCAGCTTATTGAGCAACAGCTTCGCAGCGGCGTCCACGAAGAGGAGCTGGAGCCTGAGTTTCTGGAGCTGCTGGATGAGATGGATAATGTTGCGCGTGAAGCGAAGAAGATATTAGGATGATATTCGCCGGATGGCGGCGTGACCGCCTTATCCGGCCTATAACTCAGCGTAACTGTTGCCCCGCTTTCAGCGTTGCAGCCACGTTGCGCGCGGTCATTCGTACGTTTTCACTCGCATTCTTCAGCGCGTCCTCCAGCGTGCAGATGGTATAAATCACGCTGAAAACGGCATCAAGCCCATGTTCATGAACCACGCCAACGTCCGCCGTCAGGCTACCCGCAATACCAATTACCGGCTTGTTATACCGTTTGGCGATGTTTGCCACGCCAATAGGGACTTTACCGTGAATGGTCTGGCTGTCGATGCGTCCCTCGCCGGTGATGACTAAATCAGCATCCGCAAGACACGCTTCCAGATGAAGCGCATCGGTGACAATCTCAATACCACGCCGTAGCTGCGCGCCGCAAAACGCGTATAACGCCGCCCCCATGCCGCCTGCCGCTCCGCCGCCTGCCAGATCCAACACATCGACATGCAGATCGCGGGCAATCAAATGCGCATAGCGAGTCAATGCCGTATCCAGGCGTTCAATCATTTCCGGCGTCGCCCCTTTTTGCGGACCAAAAACCGCAGACGCGCCCTCTTTGCCGGTAAGGGGATTCGTGACATCGCAGGCGACCTCTATATGGCACGCCGACAAACGCTTATCCAGGCCGCTGATATCAATGCTGGCGAGTGTTTCCAGCCCAATGCCGCCTTGCGCAATATCATTGCCCTGCGCATCCCGTAGCCTGGCACCCAGCGCCTGTACCATCCCCGCGCCGCCATCGTTGGTGGCGCTACCGCCGATACCAATAATGATATGCTCAACGCCCGCATCCAGCGCATGACGGATCAGCTCGCCGGTTCCCCATGATGTGGTCTTCAACGGATCGCGTTGCGCGGGCGGCACCTGCTCCAGCCCGCTGGCGGCCGCCATTTCAATGAACGCGGAACGCGCATCGCCGGAAAGCCCATAAAACGCATTGACGCGATGCCCCAACGGCCCGGTGACCTCAACATGCACGATTCGACCCGCCGTCGCTTCAACCATCGCTTCGACAGTACCTTCTCCGCCATCAGCCAGCGGCAATTTCAGGTAATCGGCGTCAGGCCAGATCTCGCGAAATCCTTGTTCAATGGCGGTCGCTACCTCAAGAGCACTCAAACTTTCCTTATACGAGTCTGGTGCGATCACTATTTTCATAAGTCGTCCTTACGCATGTTGATCCTGTTAAGCATACACCCAGAGAAGAACCGGTTCCTTACGGAACCGGCTCTGACTTAACGCACCATGCAAGGACGCTTATTATCAAACGTCCAGCCAGGAATTAAGTACTGCATTCCCATCGCGTCGTCACGCGCGCCTAAGCCATGTTTTTGATAGAGCTCATGCGCTTTCATCACCTGATCCATATCGAGCTCAACGCCCAGCCCCGGTTTGGTCGGTACTTGCACCATGCCGCCTTTAATTTCAAACGGTTCTTTAGTCAGACGTTGGTTGCCTTCCTGCCAGATCCAGTGGGTATCGATCGCGGTGATCTTGCCCGGCGCCGCCGCGGCAACATGGGTAAACATCGCCAACGAAATATCAAAGTGGTTGTTAGAGTGCGAGCCCCAGATCAGACCGAACTCATGACACATTTGCGCCACGCGTACAGAGCCTTGCATAGTCCAGAAGTGCGGGTCCGCCAGCGGGATATCGACGGATTGCAGCGACAACGTATGCCCCATTTGACGCCAGTCGGTCGCTATCATATTGGTGGCCGTCGGTAATCCGGTCGCGCGACGGAATTCCGCCATCACTTCACGTCCGGAAAAACCCTGCTCCGCGCCGCACGGATCTTCTGCATAGGCCAGAGAACCTTTCAGGTATTTACCAATGCTGATCGCTTCGTTCAGCGACCAGGCACCGTTTGGATCGAGCGTGACGCGCGCTTGTGGGAAACGTTTCGCCAGCGCCACGATTGACTCGGCCTCTTCTTCGCCCGCCAGCACGCCGCCTTTCAGTTTGAAGTCGTTGAAGCCGTATTTTTCATAGGCGGCTTCCGCCAGACGCACTACCGTTTCCGGCGTCATCGCCTCTTCATGGCGCAGACGATACCAGTCGCATTGCTCATCCGGCTGGCTTTGATACGGCAGCGGTGTAGCCTTGCGATTGCCGACAAAGAACAGATAACCCAGCATTTCGACTTCGCTGCGCTGCTGACCGTCGCCTAACAGCGAAGCGACGTTGACGCCCAGGTGTTGGCCCAAAAGGTCAAGCATTGCCGCTTCAATGCCCGTCACCACATGGATAGTGGTACGGAGATCGAACGTTTGTAAACCGCGTCCGCCCGCATCGCGATCGGCAAACTGGTTGCGAACGGCGGTCAGGACATTTTTATATTCACCCAGCGTTTTTCCCACCACCAGTGGGATCGCATCTTCCAGCGTTTTGCGAATTTTTTCGCCGCCCGGAATCTCGCCGACCCCGGTATGGCCGGAGTTATCTTTAATAATGACGATGTTGCGCGTGAAGAACGGGGCGTGCGCGCCGCTCAGGTTCATCAGCATACTGTCATGACCCGCAACCGGGATAACCTGCATTTCAGTCACTACAGGCGTCGTAAATTGAGTACTCATAACTGTGTCCTTATTCAGAATTAGTGACGACCAAAAACAGGGCGTTTGCGGTCAAAAGTCCAGCCGGGGATCAGGTATTGCATCGGGCCTGCATCATTACGCGCGCCGCCTGGCAGCTTTTTATACGCGTCATGCGCTTTTCGCACCTGTTCCCAGTCAAGCTCTACGCCCAGTCCTGGCGCATCCGGAACGGCAATTTTGCCGTTTTTAATTTCCAGCGGATTTTTAGTCAGGCGGCAATCGCCCTCCTGCCAGATCCAGTGCGTATCAATAGCGGTGGGTTTGCCTGGCGCCGCCGCGCCGACATGGGTAAACATCGCTAGTGAAATATCAAAATGGTTATTCGAATGGCAGCCCCAGGTTAGCCCCCAGTCATCGCACAGTTGCGCCACGCGAACGGCACCGGTGAGGGTCCAGAAATGTGGGTCGGCAAGAGGAATGTCTACCGCGTTGAGCATCACCGCGTGTCCCATTTCACGCCAGTTGGTGGCAATCATATTGGTCGCTACCGGCAGTCCTGTCGCGCGGCGGAACTCCGCCATGACTTCACGACCAGAGAATCCTTGCTCCGCGCCGCACGGATCTTCCGCGTAGGTCAGTACATCATTCAGCCCTTTGCACAACGCAATGGCTTCATCCAGTAGCCAGGCGCCGTTCGGATCCACGGTAATACGCGCGTCCGGGAAGCGTTTTTTTAGCGCGCGAACGGTATCAATCTCTTGTTCGCCCGGCAGCACGCCGCCCTTGAGTTTAAAATCTTTAAAGCCGTAGCGATCCTGAGACGCTTCCGCCAGCCGCACGACCGCGTCGCTGTTCAGCGCTTCCTGATGACGCAGGCGATACCATTCATGACTGCCCGGCGTGCTTTCCAGATACGGCAGATCGGTTTTAGTGCGATCGCCAATATAGAAGAGATAGCCTAACACGGTGACGGCATCGCGCTGTTTACCGGGTCCTAACAGTTCACAGACCGGCACATTAAGCGCCTGTCCCAGAAGATCAAGCAGCGCCGCTTCCAAAGCCGCCACCGCGTTAACCCGCAGTTCAAACGTCCATGCGCCTTTACCAAAGGTGTCAAAATCAGCGGCCTGGTTGCCTTTATGCACCTGCTGCACCACTTTGTTCAGGCGGGCGACTTCCTGGCCTAATACCATCGGAATAGCATCGACCAGCGTCTGATAAATCACTTCTCCGCCCGGCGCCTCGCCGACGCCAGTATGCCCGGCGTTATCGGTGAGGACGACGATGTTACGGGTGAAGTACGCGTTATGCGCGCCGCCGATGTTGAGTAGCATACTGTCATGTCCGGCAACCGGAATGACCTTCATGTCCGTAATAACGGGACTGGATTGCGTTGTCATGATAATTGTCCTGCGACAGGTTTCAGTTCAATACGCTTAATATCGCCTACCAGCACCAGATAGCTGATGATGGCCACCAGGGCATGTACGCCGACATAGATCAACGCGCCGTTGAAGGAACCGGTGGTGCCAACGATGTAACCAATCGCGATTGGCGTCACAATGCCGGAAATATTGCCGAACATATTAAACAAGCCGCCGGAAAGACCGCTGATCTCTTTCGGCGCGGTATCCGCCATTACTGCCCAGCCCAACGCGCCGATACCTTTACCGAAGAAGGCCAACGCCATAAAGCCGATGATCATCCATTCCACGTTCACATAGTTACAGAACACCATAACCATTGACAGCAACATCCCCAGCACAATCGGCGTCTTGCGCGCGATATTCAGGGAGCCAGTACGACGCATCAGCCAGTCGGAAATGATGCCGCCCAACACGCCGCCGATAAAGCCGCAGACTGCAGGAACCGAGGCGACAAAGCCCGCTTTGAGAATCGACATGCCGCGCGCCTGGACCAAATAGACCGGGAACCAGGTAATAAAGAAATAGGTCAATGCGTTAATACAGTACTGACCGATGTAAACGCCAATCATCATACGAGAGCCCAGCAGCTGTTTGATCTGGCCCCATTTGACGCTAAACGGTACTTTCGCTTTGGTGTCTTTCTGATCCATATTGATCAGCGCGCCGCCTTCTGCGATGTACTCCAACTCTTTCTTATTTACGCCCGGATGGTTATTTGGTTCATGGATAACTTTCAACCAGATAAAGCTGATGATGATCCCTAACCCGCCCATAAAGAAGAAGACATGCGACCAGCCCACTTCGTGCGTCAGCCAGCCCATAATTGGCGCGAAAATAACCGTGGCAAAGTATTGCGCGGAGTTAAAGATGGCCACCGCCGTTCCCCTCTCCTGCGCCGGGAACCAGGCTGCAACAATGCGACTGTTGCCCGGGAAAGAAGGCGATTCCGCCAGACCGACCAGGAAACGAAGCGTAAAGAGGGCGACAATAATGCCGAAACCACTAAAGATATCGACAAAACCCTGCAACAGGGTGAAGACTGACCAAATGAAAATAGACCAGAAATAGACGCGTTTGGAACCAAAGCGGTCCAGCAGCCAGCCGCCCGGGATCTGCCCGATAACATAGGCCCATGAAAAAGCAGAAAAAACATAGCCCATGCCTACCGGATCAAGGCCGATATCTTTGGCCATTTCTGAGCCGGCAATGGACAATGTGGCGCGGTCGCCGTAGTTGAAGGATGTGACGATAAACAGCATCACCACTATCCAGTAGCGGGCGTTCGTGCGTTTCTCCGCACTGCTCGCCGCGTGACTTAATGAACTCATTGTTGCACTCCTGAAATTTCGCGTTAGCTACGCTCACTCTGAACTGCACAACCGGTAGGGAATCAGAGATAACGTTTCCTTGTTGCAGCTTTTATTAGGTCGTTTGCTTTGCACGCTGCATGCTTTTATTCACTGGCAGGAGAAGTATAAAAAGCGCGCCACACACACTCACCGTGCAACAACACAGTATTTTGGCGATGAATTACGCCTGTTTATGGCAAAAGCCCAGGACAGTGGAAGCCACTTCACGGAAATGAAATCAGAAGGCGTCGGCGTCGACGCAGGAGGAATAAAAAGAGAAGAATGTGAAACAGGTCGCTTGATTACATGAAAACGCCCGTAAAAAACTGCCGCTTTTGCGGGCATATGCCCAAAGCTAACACGATTCAGTTACTTTACACTGTGTACAGGTCGTGATTTTGCTTACTGGCAACGCAAGCAAACGAAAAGGTACCCTCCCGTAGGGGGGAGGGATTTACCTCAGGAAAGTAAAGTTCCCCAGTTTTCAACCCAGGGATTGGACTGGCTCTCCGGCTCCGGATGTTCGCTGGCGTCAATGAATAACATCTCCCCCACCCGCTGCGCGCTTTGCTCTTGCAACAGGGCATCAAACTGTTTGCCGCCATTACAGAAATTGGGGTAGCTGCTATCACCTAGCGCAATCACCCCGTAACGCAGGTTTGGCTGAAAACCCAACGTATCTTTAATGCCGTGAAAGAGCGGCGCAATGCTATCCGGTAGATCGCCCTGCCCGGTCGTCGAGGTAACGACCAGCGCAACCTTATCCTGATATTGCTGCCAGTCGGACAGTTCAGGATCTTCAAACACGATCGCGCTGTGCCCCTGTCTGGCGAGGATCGCTTCCGCTTCTTCCGCCACCAGCAGTGAGTTGCCATACATGGTCCCGACAAAAATACCAATTTCTGCCATTATGCGTATCTCCCTGAATTATGCCTGATGAGTCTCATCCTGCCGGGACGCCGCCGTAAACTCAACCCTTTCATTGTCAGGGAGAAGTCCACGCCAGCCAAACTGTGTCAGCGCCTGCATCCAGGTTTCATCCAACCCGGCCTGAATTATCAACGGCTGTCCGGTGAAGGGGTGCGTCAGCTCAAGCCGACTGGCATGAAGCATCAGGCGACGACAGGCAAAATGCTCTGCGGCGCTGCGGTTTTGTCGCAAATCGCCATGTTTACTGTCGCCGATGATAGGATGACGCAGATGCGCCAGATGACGACGGAGCTGGTGCTTACGTCCCGTTTTTGGTTCTAGCTCAACCAGACCATAACGCGTGGTGGGATAACGCCCGGTCGGTACCGCCATTTCGACCGTCGCCAGTCCGCGATACTGCGTTACAGCCGGCTGGGGCGCTTTATCTTCGCGGGCGAATTTATCGGCAATTTTATCGCGCTCTTCCACCAGCGGATAATCCAGTACCGCGTCATCCATCAGCCAGCCGCGCACAATGGCATGGTAGCGTTTACGGATGTGGTGCTGCTCGAACTGCTGCGCCAGACGGCGTCCCGCTTCGCTGGACAGCCCCATTAACAGTACGCCCGACGTGGGTCTGTCGAGACGGTGGGCGGTAAAAACATGCTGGCCGATTTGGTCGCGCACCGTTTGCATGACCACAACTTTTTCGTCGCGATCCAGCCAGCTCCGGTGAACAAGCCAGCCTGCGGGTTTATTCACGGCGACCAGCCACGGGTCTTGATAGAGGATCTCCAGCATCAGGATTCATCGCGGGCGAATAGCGCATCCAGATCCTGCAAAACCGCCAGGATCGCCTCCCGCTGCGGATGATCCGCCGCCAGCGCCATTTCATAATAAGGGGCGACGGCAAACGCCTCGGGCAGCGGCTGCGCATTATCAAGTAGGGTATGCATACGTGGGATCAATACCCATTGCAGCCATTCCAGCGGTTCCATGGTATCCATAAAAAATGGTTGGGTGCTGGTAAACAGGTGCGCCTGCGGCGCATCCAGCCGCCAGTGGCGATGCTCGCGCAACAGCGTTTCAAGCGCATGTAACTGCTGACGCACACGGTCATGAGTCGTCATGTTAAAACCTCAATGATGAAAATCTGGCGCGCAGAATAACAAAAAAAGGGAGCACTGTATAAACAGTGCTCCCGGTTCGTTTCGCAGCATTCCAGCTACTTTTCGTGCTCCCTGCTCATCCGTGACAACTTTTCCTGTGACCTTACGGCCTGTTCATCCTGAACGTTTGCATCCTGCGCACATCGCCCGATGTGATAGCTTCTTCCTGAAGCGTCCCTGGTCATCCAGACCCGCCGAACATCCTGATCGGCTCTCGTTCTCCGTCCTGGAGGTGTCCTTTAATGCATCCTGCGCTTTCCACTTTGCTTCATCCTGAAGCCTTTCCTTGTAACACCATCCTGGCGTGTCCTGCTGAAGCGTCATCATCCTGACGTTCGCTTCGTTGTACGACTCCCTGTCGACGAAGATAGAATCGCCTGTTTCACCTTGTCTTACAAGACGCTTACAGACAATACCTTAAGTAAATTTTCATATGAAAGTGCGCAAAAACATTTTAATTAGTTGTTTTATATAGACTTACATAAGAAAACGGGGCTCGGTATCCGCTGATATCCTGGCGATCTCCTACAGACTTTGTAAGAGATCTCTCACACCTGTTAGGGCAAACGATTACAGAAGAGGATTAAGTTGCGTAAGGAATTCCGCAAGCGTTGCGGCAAGAACGGTACGATTGCGGGTGCCCAGCGTTTCTTTAATCACCTCGCCGGACAGATTACAGACCGAAATGACCTCAAGCTCATTTTCCTGCGTCGCAATAAAAAGCGTGGGAGGAAGCTTGAGCCGCTTTTGCGTGACCAGGTGGCCTATCAGATTTTCCTGCACGCGCCGAAAGTCATCCTGACTCCAGGTTTGCAGTAGCGTAAGCTTTTCATCCGCAAACTGCGCGGGCATGTCGCCAGCAAACTGCGTGGTGTAAAACGCGTGGAGCGCAGGTTGTACCATAATATCAAAGGCGCGTTCAACCGCGTTTACATTTTCTTCGCCTTCAAAAGGCTGCGGCTGCCAGTAAACGGCATCGCGGGTTGAAGAAATAATGCACGGAGAAGGTACGCCATACAGTTCTTCGCTCAACGGCCAGCTACCGTGTTTTTCTTGCCACGCGTCGCAGTAACGCGTCGTAAAGGCTTTCAATGCCTGCGCTGTCAGTTCGTCCACCAGTTTCTCTCTTCATAAAAGCCAGGATACACTTGGCGCATAGTGTATCTGGTTTATGACGGTGAAACATGTCTTCTTATGAAAAGCATCAGGCTCTTGATGGCCTGACTCTCGGAAAATCAACGGATTACCGGGACAATTATGACGCCAGCCTGCTGCAGGGCGTACCGCGCAGTTTGAATCGTGACCCGCTCGGATTAACAGCCGATAATTTGCCGTTCCACGGCGCGGATATCTGGACGTTGTATGAACTTTCCTGGCTTAACAGCCAGGGTCTTCCGCAGGTCGCCGTCGGGCATGTCGAACTGGATTACACCAGCGTTAATTTAATCGAATCCAAAAGTTTTAAACTGTATCTGAACAGCTTTAACCAGACGCGCTTTGACACCTGGGAGACGGTGCGCCAGACGCTGGAGCGCGATCTGCGCGCCTGCGCGCAGGGCAACGTTAGCGTGAAGCTTCATCGTCTTGATGAGCTGGAAGGACAGCCTGTCGCCCATTTCCACGGCACCTGTATTGACGATCAGGATATCAGTATCGACAACTACCAGTTTACTACCGACTATCTGCAACATGCGGTCAGCGGCGAGAAGCAAGTAGAGGAGACGCTGGTCAGTCATCTGTTGAAATCCAACTGCCTGATCACCCACCAACCGGACTGGGGCTCGATACAAATTCAGTATCGCGGGCGCAAAATCGACAGGGAAAAACTGCTGCGTTATCTGGTCTCCTTCCGTCACCATAATGAATTTCACGAGCAGTGCGTAGAGCGTATTTTCAATGACATTCTGCGCTTCTGCCAGCCGGAAACGTTAAGCGTTTATGCGCGCTATACCCGCCGCGGCGGGCTGGACATTAATCCCTGGCGCAGCAATACCGATTTCCTGCCCGCCACGGGCAGGCTGGCGCGACAGTAATTTTTTTGTCAATTTTGCGTGCCGGATTGCGCATGTAAGGTTGTGAAAGGTCATCAGCCAGGGCTATTGTAATCAACAGGGAATGGCGTGTTGCGTCCCATAAGGAGTTTACTTGATTACACATATTAGCCCGCTTGGCTCAATGGATATGTTGTCGCAACTGGAAGTGGACATGCTGAAACGCACGGCCAGTAGCGACCTGTATCAACTGTTTCGTAACTGTTCACTTGCCGTTCTTAACTCCGGCAGCCTGACCGACAACAGCAAAGAGCTGCTGTCCCGCTTTGAAAATTTCGATATTAACGTACTGCGCCGCGAGCGCGGCGTGAAGCTGGAATTGATTAATCCGCCTGAAGACGCCTTTGTTGACGGGCGGATTATTCGTGCGCTACAGGCTAACCTGTTCGCGGTGCTGCGCGACATTCTCTTTGTGAATGGGCAGATCCATAATGCTGGTCGTTTCCAGCATCTGGATCTTGAAAGCTCAACACATATCACCAATCTGGTGTTCTCCATTTTGCGCAACGCCCGGGCGCTGCACGTCGGCGAAGCGCCAAACATGGTGGTATGCTGGGGCGGCCACTCAATTAACGAAAACGAGTACCTGTATGCCCGTCGCGTCGGCACGCAGTTGGGATTACGCGAGCTGAACATTTGCACCGGCTGCGGCCCTGGGGCGATGGAAGCCCCCATGAAGGGCGCGGCGGTCGGTCACGCGCAACAGCGTTATAAAGACAGCCGCTTTATCGGCATGACTGAACCTTCCATTATTGCGGCTGAACCGCCTAACCCGCTGGTGAACGAACTGATCATCATGCCGGATATCGAAAAACGCCTGGAAGCGTTCGTCCGTATCGCACACGGTATCATCATCTTCCCGGGCGGCGTGGGTACGGCGGAAGAGCTGCTTTATTTGCTGGGAATTCTGATGAATCCAGCCAATAAAAATCAGGTGCTGCCGCTGATCCTGACCGGACCAAAAGAGAGCGCCGATTACTTCCGCGTGCTGGATGAGTTTATTACCCATACGCTGGGCGAAGCGGCCCGCCGTCATTACCGCATCATCATTGACGATGCGGCGGAGGTAGCGCGACTGATGAAGAAAGCGATGCCGCAAGTGAAAGAGAATCGCCGCGATACCGGCGACGCCTATAGTTTTAACTGGTCGATGCGTATTGCACCGGATCTGCAGGTACCGTTTGAACCGTCGCATGAGAATATGGCCAACCTGAAACTGTACCCGGATCAGCCGGTTGAGATTCTGGCGGCGGATCTGCGGCGCGCCTTCTCCGGTATTGTCGCGGGGAACGTGAAGGAGGTCGGGATACGCGCCATTGAAGCTAATGGTCCGTATAAAATCCACGGCGATCGAGAGATGATGCGTCGCATGGACGATCTGCTGCAGGGATTCGTCGCGCAGCATCGTATGAAATTGCCAGGTTCCGCCTACATCCCCTGTTACGAGATCTGCGCTTAGCGCTTATGCCCGGTTGCCGCCAGCAGCCGGGCGCTTCTCCCATTCCTTTCATTGCGGTATGGCAATTAACGTATGCCTTCATTTTTTATGATGATCATCAGAGGCATAGCCCGCATTGTTTTATAAACACCATTTATAATTCATCATAAATAGATTGTCAGGCAAACGTTTACCTCACTCCTCTTACCGTGATTTATCGGTCCAAACTCTTATTCTTCGCCAGAATCCACTAAAAACCTTGATTTTTATAGTCAAACCTCCGTATCTTGCGCCCCAATCTTTCCGGCCTTATATCGTTAATGGTAGCCTTCGCGCCCGGAAATTCGTTATGACGTTTTTTTAATAGATTAATGGTCCAAATTTATCCATGTAAGAAGCGGATTATTGCATTTGAGATCGGGATCACTGATAGATTCATCACTTAAATGTATCTTTCCGCCCGAAAATTATTACGGCGAAAAATTATATAAAAAGCGTCCCTAAGCAGATTTCATTTTACGATCAGGTCTTTTTTCATTGGATTAGACCAGCAACCTGATTTTTAGCATCCTCCAGGAGAAATAGATGGAAACCACTCAGACCAGCACGATTGCTTCGATTGACTCTCGAAGCGCATGGCGCAAAACGGATACCATGTGGATGCTGGGCCTTTACGGCACGGCTATCGGCGCGGGCGTTCTGTTCCTGCCGATCAACGCAGGCGTCGGCGGCATGATTCCGCTCATCATCATGGCGATTCTCGCTTTCCCGATGACCTTTTTCGCACACCGTGGTTTAACCCGCTTCGTGCTGTCCGGTAAAAATCCGGGTGAAGACATCACTGAAGTCGTTGAGGAACACTTCGGTATCGGCGCAGGTAAACTGATTACCCTGCTTTACTTCTTCGCGATTTACCCCATCCTGCTGGTTTACAGCGTGGCGATTACTAATACCGTGGAAAGCTTCCTGACCCACCAGTTAGCGATTAATCCGCCGCCGCGGGCGATTCTTTCCCTGATCCTGATTGTTGGCATGATGACCATCGTGCGCTTCGGCGAGCAAATGATCGTTAAGGCGATGAGTATCCTGGTATTCCCGTTCGTCGCTGCGCTGATGCTGCTGGCCTTGTACCTGATCCCGCAGTGGAACGGCGCGGCGCTGGAAACTCTGTCCTTTGATTCCGCCGCGTCTACCGGTAACGGTCTGTGGATGACGCTGTGGCTGGCGATTCCGGTGATGGTTTTCTCTTTCAACCACTCCCCGATCATCTCCTCCTTCGCGGTTGCGAAGCGTGAAGAGTACGGTGAAGGCGCTGAGAAGAAATGTTCTAAAATTCTGGCCTTCGCCCACATCATGATGGTGCTGACCGTGATGTTCTTCGTCTTCAGCTGCGTGCTGAGCCTGACGCCGGCAGATCTGGCAGCGGCAAAAGAGCAGAACATCTCTATTCTGTCTTACCTGGCGAACCACTTTAACGCGCCGATCATCGCCTGGATGGCGCCGATCATTGCGATGATTGCTATCACCAAATCCTTCCTCGGCCACTACCTGGGCGCGCGTGAAGGCTTTAACGGGATGGTGATTAAATCGCTGCGTGGTAAAGGTAAATCCATCGAAATCAACAAACTGAATAAAATTACCGCGCTGTTCATGCTGGTCACCACCTGGATTGTGGCGACGCTGAACCCCAGCATCCTGGGCATGATTGAAACCCTGGGCGGCCCGATCATCGCGATGATTCTGTTCCTGATGCCGATGTATGCCATCCAGAAAGTACCGGCAATGCGTAAGTACAGCGGTCATATCAGCAACGTATTCGTTGTGATTATGGGCCTGATTGCCATCTCCGCTATTTTCTACTCACTGTTCAGCTAAGTCCTTTAGCGCCGCTTACCGCGGCGCTTCTCTATGATACAACCGCAATGGATGCCCTATGATTAGCGTATTCGATATTTTTAAAATCGGCATTGGCCCTTCCAGTTCTCACACCGTCGGACCAATGAAAGCAGGCAAGCAGTTCACGGACGATCTGATTGCCCGCCATATTCTTACAGATGTCACCCGCGTCGTGGTGGATGTCTACGGCTCTCTGTCATTGACGGGTAAAGGCCACCACACTGATATCGCCATTATTATGGGCCTGGCGGGGAATCTGCCGGACACCGTCGATATCGACGCCATTCCGTCCTTTATCCAGGATGTGAACACCCATGGGCGTTTACTACTGGCCAATGGGCAGCATGAAGTCGAATTTCCGGTCGATAAGTGCATGAATTTCCACGCCGACAACCTGTCTCTGCATGAGAACGGGATGCGTATTACCGCGCTTGCGGGCGATAAGGTGCTCTACAGCCAAACCTACTACTCCATCGGCGGCGGCTTTATCGTCGATGAAGAGCACTTTGGTTTGACGAATAGCGAACCCGTTAACGTACCGTACCCTTACAAAACCGCCGCGGATTTACAGCGCCACTGCCAGGAGACGGGTTTGTCGCTCTCCGGTCTGATGATGCAAAACGAACTGGCTCTGCACAGTAAAGAAGCGCTGGAGCAGCACTTCGCCAGGGTCTGGGAGGTAATGCGCAGCGGTATTGAGCGCGGTATCACCACCGAGGGCGTATTGCCGGGCAAACTGCGCGTTCCGCGTCGCGCGGCGGCGCTGCGTCGGGTGCTGGTCAGTCAGGATAAGACCACCACCGATCCGATGGCGGTCGTCGACTGGATCAATATGTTCGCGCTGGCAGTGAACGAAGAGAATGCCGCAGGCGGACGAGTAGTCACTGCGCCGACTAACGGCGCATGTGGTATTGTGCCGGCGGTGCTGGCGTACTATGACAAGTTTATCCGCGAAGTAAATGCTAACTCACTTGCTCGCTATATGCTGGTCGCCAGCGCGATTGGCTCGCTGTATAAGATGAACGCCTCTATTTCCGGCGCCGAAGTGGGTTGTCAGGGAGAGGTCGGCGTGGCCTGTTCCATGGCGGCAGCGGGTCTGGCCGAGCTGCTGGGCGGTAGTCCGGCGCAGGTGTGTATCGCCGCAGAAATCGCCATGGAGCACAATCTGGGGTTAACTTGCGATCCGGTTGCCGGTCAGGTACAGGTTCCCTGCATTGAGCGTAACGCAATTGCTTCAGTCAAAGCGGTCAACGCCGCGCGTATGGCGCTGCGCCGTACCAGCGAACCGCGCGTATGCCTCGATAAAGTGATTGAGACCATGTACGAAACCGGTAAAGACATGAACGCTAAGTACCGCGAAACTTCGCGCGGCGGCCTGGCGATGAAGATCGTTACCTGCGATTAATTCTCAGCACATTTTAGGATCTGTAGGCCGGATAAGGCGCTCGTCGCCATCCGGCTTTGTTGCCTGATGTCGCTTCGCTTATCAGGCCTACGGATAGCGCTATTTCGCAATGCTCGCCTCCCCCCGCCGTGAATGTTACCCTACGCGCAGGTTTGTAAGGGAGAACACCGTGGCTGCTCATCTGCTTATCGTCGACGCGCTCAATTTGATTCGCCGTATTCACGCCGTTCAGGGATCGCCCTGTGTGGAAACCTGCCAACACGCGCTCGATCAATTGATTATTCACAGCCAGCCAACCCATGCCGTAGCGGTATTTGATGACGACGCGCGCAGTAGCGGCTGGCGTCATCAGCGTTTGCCGGACTACAAAGCAGGACGTCCGCCGATGCCTAACGATTTACATAATGAAATGCCCGCCCTACGCGCCGCATTTGAACAGCGCGGCGTACGCTGTTGGGCATCAGACGGTAACGAAGCGGACGATCTGGCGGCGACGCTGGCGCTAAAAGTTACCGAAGCCGGACACCAGGCAACCATTGTGTCAACCGATAAAGGCTATTGCCAGTTGCTCTCTCCGGGATTGCGCATTCGCGACTACTTCCAGAAACGCTGGCTGGACGCGCCGTTTATTGAAAAAGAGTTTGGCGTACTTCCCCGGCAGTTGCCGGATTACTGGGGTCTGGCAGGAATCAGTAGTTCGAAAGTCCCCGGCGTTGCCGGTATCGGCCCTAAAAGCGCGACCCAGCTGTTGGTTCAGTTTCAAAATCTGGAGGGAATTTACACCCATCTGGACGAGGTGCCGGAAAAGTGGCGCAAAAAGCTTGAGACGCATAAAGAAATGGCATTTCTTTGCCGCGATATTGCACGTCTGCAAACCGATTTACATATCGACGGAAACTTACAGCAGCTACGGCTGGTACGGTAGTTTTGTTGCCGGATGGCGGCGTGAACGCCTTATCCGGCCTACAGAACTGCACGAAATGTAGAGCGGATAAGCGCAGCGCCATCCGGCAAAATTACCAGGCGGTATGATACAGTTCGACAATGTCCGCCAGACTCGCTTCACGCGGATTGCCGCCCGTACAGACATCATCGAACGCCGCCTGCGCCAGCGCCGGGATATCCTCTTTTCGAACGCCGACATCACGCAAATGCAGCGGAATTCCCACATCGCGATTTAGCGTAAATACGGCTTCCACTGCGGCATTACGCGCCTCTTCAAGGCTCAATCCTTCTACCTTCACCCCCATCGCCCGGGCGATATCACGGAATTTCTCGTTGGTAGACCCGGCATTGAAACGCATCACATGCGGAAGCAAAATAGCATTCGCGACGCCGTGCGGCGTGTTGTAAAACGCGCCCAGCGGATGCGCCATCCCATGCACCAGCCCCAGCCCCACATTGGAAAACCCCATCCCGGCAACGTATTGCCCCAGCGCCATTGCCTCACCGGCCTCTTTTTCTCCGGCCACGGCGCCGCGCAGCGCACCCGCAATAATCTCAATGGCTTTGATATGTAATGCATCCGTCAGCGCCCATGCGGCCCGGGTAATATAGCCTTCAATAGCATGGGTTAGCGCATCCACGCCCGTTGCCGCTTTCAGCGCGGGTGGCATACCGTCCATCATATCGGCATCGATAAATGCCGCCTGCGGAATATCATGCGGATCGACACAAACGAATTTGCGCCGTTTCTCTTCATCGGTAATCACATAATTGATAGTGACTTCCGCCGCGGTTCCCGCCGTTGTCGGGATCGCCATAATCGGCACGCTGGGTTTACGGGTCGGCGATAGCCCTTCCAGACTGCGCACATCGGCAAATTCCGGATTGTTACTGATAATACCGATCGCTTTGCAGGTATCCTGCGGAGAACCGCCGCCAATGGCGATGAGATAGTCCGCGCCACTTTGGGTAAAGACCTTAAGCCCTTCCTGGACAACGGAAATCGTAGGATTAGGGATCACGCCCGCATAGATCTCCCACGCCAGCCCTGCGGCATCCATTCTGCTTGTCACTTTATCGACCACACCGCATTGCACCAGCGTTTTATCGGTAACAATCAGCGCTTTATGATAACCGCGGCGCGTCACCTCATCGGTTAATGCGTCCACCGCTCCCCGGCCAAACCATGCCGTTTCATTCAGAATCATTCTGTTCGCCATCGCCTGTCTCCTGACATCACTCTTCAATACGTAATCCGTAAGTTTTAAATTTCTCCAGTACGATAGCGATCGCCTCGTCATCCAGTACCGGTACCGGATCGACAATGGCCAGCGTACTTAAATAGAGCTGCGCCAGCACTTCCACTTCATGCGCCAGCCACAACGCTTTGTCTAAATTTTCTTCACAAGCGATAAGCCCGTGATGCTGTAACAGCGTCGCTTTACGATTTTTAAGCGCCACGGCAACATGGTCAGAAAGTTCGCGGGTGCCAAAAGTGGCGTAGGGCGCGCAGGGAATAGAGTTTCCTCCTGCGGCGGCAATCATGTAGTGAATCGCCGGAATCGGGCGATTCAGGATCGAGACTGCCGTACAATGGACAGCGTGGTTATGTACCACGGCATTGGCGTCAGGGCGCGTCTGGTATGCCGCCATATGAAAACGCCACTCGCTGGAAGGCAGCTTGCCCTGCTCATGCTGACCGTCAGCATCAATAAAGACAATGTGCGACTCTGTCAGCTTCTCGTAGGGGATCCCCGTCGGCGTAATCAGCATTCCGCCCTGATAACGTACGCTCACGTTACCTGCCGTCCCCTGATTTAACCCTAACCGCGTCATTTCCAGACAGGTATCAATAATCTGCCGCGCCAGTCTATTTCGTTCCATTATTTACCTCTCTCTGTGATTCAAAATGAGACAACAAAACCGCCTTTCGCATCGCGCTGCTGTCCTGTTGAAATAATCGAATAGTTAGCAACTATCATCATACTGAATAAAGAGAAGGGAATTTAAATAACGATATTTTGTGATTCACATCAATTAATTCGCCACGATAAACCAGACGACTACCGTTTCTCTCGCCGATAAATGCCCGCTCTTAATAATATTTTTTAAAACGGGCAAAAATGAAGAATAAGTTACTACTGCCCGTTTTCGTGGCAATAATTTAATTCGGGCATTCAGTCTGTGGTTTTTTAAATTAAACATCTCAAACGGTCATTTTTTTATGGAAATTAAAGTGATGATAATCACAGAACGCTCTGCTCTCAGGTATAAATGTGACCGCCATCATATTAAAAGGCCTTTTTTATTTGAAAATGACTCCATGAGTTCATTCCGGACGCCAATTTATTACCGGTAAGAAAAGCGAACTCACCTAATTTTACGGTCTGGTGACCAGAACCGACCGCACGCAAAAGCTTCTGAACCGATGAGGATGCTATGGGAAACACAACAATACAAACACAGAGTTTTCGTGCTGTGGATGCAGAGCAAAGCAAGAGCAAGCGCTACATTATTCCATTCGCCTTACTTTGCTCGCTATTTTTTCTGTGGGCCGTCGCCAATAATCTGAATGACATTTTATTACCGCAGTTTCAACAAGCTTTTACGCTAACTAACTTCCAGGCCGGGCTTATTCAGTCAGCGTTTTATTTCGGTTATTTCGTCATTCCAATTCCTGCTGGGATTCTGATGAAAAAACTCAGTTATAAAGCAGGGATTATCACCGGGCTTTTTTTGTATGCTGTTGGCGCCGCATTATTCTGGCCTGCCGCCGAGATAATGAATTACACATTATTTTTAATTGGCCTGTTTATCATCGCCGCCGGTTTGGGCTGCCTTGAAACTGCAGCCAACCCTTTTGTTACGGTATTAGGTCCAGAAAGCGGCGGACATTTCCGGCTTAATCTGGCGCAAACTTTTAACTCCTTTGGCGCTATTATCGCCGTTGTGTTTGGGCAAAGCCTTATTTTGTCTAACGTGCCGCATCAATCGCAAGAAGCGCTTGATAAAATGACGCCGGATCAGCTTAGCGCCTATAAACACAGCCTGGTGTTATCGGTACAAACGCCATACATGATTATCGTCGCCATCGTATTAGTAGTTGCGCTGCTGATTATGCTGACCAAATTTCCGGCCCTGCAAAGTGACGATCATAGCGATGCTAAACAAAGCTCTTTCTTATCTTCTCTCTCCCGACTCATCCGTATCCGCCACTGGCGCTGGGCGGTGCTGGCGCAGTTCTGCTACGTGGGGGCGCAAACCGCCTGCTGGAGCTATCTGATCCGCTACGCCATTGAGGAGATCCCTGGAATGACACCCGGTTTCGCCGCCAATTACCTGACCGGCACGATGGTGTGCTTCTTTATCGGCCGTTTCACCGGGACCTGGCTTATCAGCCGCTTCGCGCCGCATAAAGTGCTGGCCGCCTACGCCCTGCTTGCCATGCTCCTGTGTCTGATTTCCGCCTTTAGCGGCGGACATATCGGCCTGCTGGCGCTGACGTTGTGTAGCGCATTTATGTCAATCCAGTACCCGACCATCTTCTCGTTGGGTATCAAAAATCTGGGACAGGACACTAAGTACGGCTCGTCTTTTATCGTCATGACCATTATTGGCGGCGGTATTGTCACGCCAGTAATGGGCTTCGTTAGCGACGCCGCAGGCAAAATCCCGACCGCCGAACTGGTTCCGGCATTGTGCTTTGCCGTCATCTTCATTTTTGCCCGTTTCCGTTCACAAGCGGCGACAAACTGAACATTTATCCGAATAACGTGAGGAATCTGTCATGAAAAAAATCAGCTTACCGAAAATCGGTATCCGCCCGGTGATTGATGGACGTCGTATGGGCGTACGCGAGTCGCTCGAAGAGCAAACCATGAACATGGCGAAAGCGACGGCGGCGCTCATCACCGAGAAAATCCGCCACGCCTGCGGGGCTCAGGTGGAGTGCGTCATTGCGGATACCTGTATTGCCGGAATGGCGGAATCCGCCGCCTGTGAAGAAAAATTCAGCAGCCAGAACGTGGGCGTGACCATTACCGTTACGCCGTGCTGGTGCTATGGCAGCGAAACCATTGATATGGACCCGATGCGTCCGAAAGCCATCTGGGGCTTTAACGGCACAGAGCGTCCTGGGGCGGTTTACCTTGCCGCGGCGCTGGCGGCGCACAGCCAGAAAGGCATTCCAGCGTTCTCCATTTATGGCCATGACGTGCAGGATGCCGACGATACCTCCATTCCTGCCGACGTCGAAGAAAAACTGCTGCGTTTTGCGCGGGCAGGGTTAGCGGTAGCCAGTATGAAAGGCAAAAGCTACCTCTCCGTCGGCGGCGTGTCGATGGGGATCGCGGGTTCCATTGTCGATCATAACTTCTTTGAATCCTGGCTGGGCATGAAGGTGCAAGCGGTAGATATGACCGAACTGCGCCGCCGTATCGATCAAAAAATTTATGATGAGGCCGAACTGGAGATGGCGCTGGCGTGGGCGGATAAAAACTTCCGCTACGGCGAAGATCAGAACGCCTCGCAGTATAAGCGCAATGAAGCCCAGAACCGCGCGGTGCTAAAAGAGAGCCTGCTGATGGCGATGTGTATTCGCGATATGATGCAGGGCAACAAGACGCTGGCGGACAAAGGGTTAGTTGAAGAATCGCTGGGCTACAACGCCATTGCCGCCGGCTTTCAGGGCCAGCGCCACTGGACCGATCAATACCCGAATGGCGATACCGCCGAAGCGCTGCTCAATAGCTCTTTTGACTGGAACGGCGTACGCGAACCGTTTGTCGTCGCCACCGAAAATGACAGTCTGAACGGCGTAGCGATGCTGTTTGGCCATCAACTCACTGGTACCGCGCAGATATTCGCCGACGTACGAACCTACTGGTCGCCGGAAGCCGTAGAACGCGTCACCGGCCAGGCGCTCAGCGGACTGGCGGAGCACGGCATTATTCACCTGATTAACTCCGGTTCTGCCGCTCTGGACGGTGCCTGTAAACAGCGCGACAGCGAAGGCAAGCCGACCATGAAACCGCACTGGGAAATCAGCCAACAAGAGGCGGATGCGTGTCTGGCGGCCACCGAATGGTGCCCGGCGATTCACGAATACTTCCGCGGCGGCGGCTACTCATCCCGTTTCCTGACCGAAGGCGGCGTACCATTCACCATGACCCGCGTGAATATCATCAAAGGCCTGGGGCCAGTACTGCAAATCGCCGAGGGCTGGAGCGTCGAACTGCCGAAAGCGATGCACGATCAGCTTGATGCCCGCACCAACTCTACCTGGCCTACTACCTGGTTTGCGCCGCGTCTTACCGGCAAAGGCCCGTTTACCGATGTCTATTCGGTGATGGCGAACTGGGGCGCTAACCACGGCGTACTCACCATCGGCCATGTAGGGGCGGACTTTATTACTCTCGCCGCGATGCTGCGTATCCCGGTATGTATGCACAACGTGGAGGAGGCGAAGATCTACCGTCCTTCCGCCTGGGCGGCTCACGGTATGGATATCGAAGGCCAGGATTATCGCGCCTGCCAGAATTATGGCCCGCTGTATAAACGTTAATGCGGCTTAGCCCGGTGGCGCAGGCTTACCGGGCCTACGGGCGCGTGAACCGTAGGCCGGATAAGCGTAGCGCCATCGGGCGGCGTTTATGGAGTTATCTATGAAACAAGACGTTATCCTGGTTCTCGACTGCGGTGCGACTAACGTTCGGGCGATCGCCGTTGATCGCCAGGGGAAAATTGTCGCCCGCGCCTCAACCGCTAACGCCAGCGACATTGCCGCAGAAAATAGCGCCTGGCATCAGTGGTCGCTGGACGCCATCCTGCAACGTTTCGCCGACTGCTGCAGGTCACTCTCCAGCGCCCTGTCGGAGTGTGTTGTTCGCGGTATTACGGTGACTACTTTCGGCGTCGATGGCGCGCTGGTCGATGCGCAGGGTAAGCTGCTCTACCCGGTCATCAGTTGGAAATGCCCGCGAACCGCCGCCGTGATGGAAACGATTGAGCGCTTTATCTCGCCCCGGCAATTGCAGACGCTCTCCGGCGTTGGCGCGTTCAGCTTTAACACGCTGTATAAACTGGTCTGGCTTAAAGAGAATCATCCGCGCCTGCTGGAACAAGCTCACTGCTGGCTGTTTATCTCGTCGCTGATTAACCACCGTCTGACCGGCGAGTTTACAACCGATATCACTATGGCAGGCACCAGCCAGCTCCTGGATATCCATCAGCGCGACTTTAGTCCGGAAATCTTGCAGGCGACGGGCCTGGCGCGCCGCCTGTTCCCGCGTATCGTGGAAGCAGGCGCCCAGATAGGCACGCTACAGACAGACGCGGCCAGGCTACTCGGTCTCCCGGCGGGTGTGCCGGTGATCTCTGCCGGACACGATACTCAGTTCGCGTTATTCGGCGCTGGCGCGCAGCAAGGTGAACCGGTGCTCTCCTCCGGAACCTGGGAGATTCTGATGGTGCGCAGCGGTCAGGTGGATACCTCGCTGCTCAGTCAGTATCCAGGCTCGACCTGTGAACTGGACAGTCAGTCGGGGCTTTATAACCCCGGAATGCAGTGGCTGGCCTCCGGCGTACTCGAATGGGTACGAAAACTGCTGTGGACGCCGGAAACACCATGGCAAACGCTGATCGACGAAGCGCGCGCTATTCCCGCTGGCGCGGAAGGCGTACGGATGCAGTGCGATCTGCTCGCCTGCCAAAATGCAGGCTGGCAGGGCGTGACGCTCAATACCACCCGCGGCCATTTCTATCGCGCCGCGCTGGAAGGCCTGACGGCGCAACTGCAGCGTAATCTGCGCACGCTGGAGAAAATCGGTCATTTTAACGCCACAGAACTGTTACTGGTTGGCGGCGGCAGTCGCAACGCTTTGTGGAATCAAATTAAAGCGAATCAGCTTGATATCCCTATCAAAGTGCTGGACGACGCGGAAACCACCGTGGCCGGCGCTGCCATGTTTGGCTGGTACGGCGTAGGCGAATTTAGTAGCCCGGAACAGGCGCGCGCGCAGGTCAATTATCAGTATCGCTATTTCTGGCCGCAAACCGAACCTGAAATTATTGAGGGAGTATGAAATGCTAAAAACCATTTCACCGTTAATTTCCCCGACACTGCTCAAAGTGCTGGCCGAGATGGGCCACGGGGACGAAATCATTTTTTCCGACGCTCACTTTCCCGCGCATAGCCTGGGCCCACAGGTGATTCGCGCCGATGGTCTTAGCGTCAGCGATCTACTGCGGGCAATTATTCCGCTCTTTGAGCTGGATAGCTACGCCCCGCCGCTGGTAATGATGGCCGCCGTGGAAGGCGACACGCTCGACCCCAGCGTTGAAGCGCGCTATCGCGATGCCTTGTCATTAGAAGCGCCGTGCCCGGATATCGTTCGTATCGACCGTTATGCGTTTTATGAGCGGGCGCAAAAAGCGTTTGCGATCGTTATCACAGGTGAGTGCGCGAAGTACGGAAATATTCTTTTAAAAAAAGGGGTAACGCCGTAATCTCTTGCCGGTGCGCCCGCATGACGCGGGCGTTCATCGAATGATGGGGTGAGAAAAATGAAAGCGGCACGCCAACAAGCGATAGTCGATCTGCTGATCAATCATAAAAGTCTGACCACCGAAGCGCTGGCCACCCGGCTTAACGTCAGTAAAGAGACCATCCGCCGCGATCTCAGTGAACTACAGACGCAGGGAAAAGTGCTGCGTAATCACGGACGAGCTAAATATATTCATCGTGAAAATCAGGACAGCGGCGATCCATTCCATATCCGCCTGAAAAGCCATTATGCGCACAAAGCCGATATTGCCCGTGAAGCGTTAGCGTGGATAGAAGAAGGAATGACGATTGCGCTGGATGCCAGTTCAACCTGCTGGTATCTGGCCCGCCAGTTGCCGGATATTCCCATTCAGGTTTTTACCAATAGCCATCCTATCTGTCAGGAGCTGGGAAAACGCGAACGCATTGCGCTGATAAGTTCCGGCGGCCAGCTTGAACGTAAATATGGCTGTTATGTTAATCCGTCGCTTATCTCACAGCTAAAATCGCTTGATATCGATCTGTTCATCTTTTCCTGTGAGGGGATCGACGGCGGCGGCGATCTGTGGGACTCCAATGCGATCAACGCCGATTTTAAATCTATCCTGCTCAGGCGCGCCTCGCAGTCTTTATTATTGATTGATAAAAGTAAATTTAATCGTTCAGGAGAGGCGCGCATCGGCCATCTGGATGACGTGACGCATATTGTTTCAGATGCGCCGCAATCGTAGACCGGATAAGCGTGCGTCATCCGGCGCTGATGACGCGCCGGACGACGGCAACGCGTTTTTATCGCTCGTCGCGACGTCCGCCAACAGCCGCCCACAACCGACGCACGTGTACCGTCACTTCTTCGCGATCGTGATAAAGCTGACGCGCCTGGATCTGCGCATTAACGCCGTGCTCATCCAACTGCGCCTGAAGATACGCCAGGTTATGCGACACCTCTTCATAGCGTTTTTTCATCGGCAGTTTAAGGTTAAAAATCGTCTCCCGACACCAGCCGTTCACCAGCCACTGCGCCATTAACGCGGTGACTTTGGCCGGCTTCTCCACCATATCGCAGACCATCCATGAAATATTATTCCGGTTCGGACGGTACCTGAAGCCATCCTCACGCAACCAGGTCACCTGTCCGGTGTCCATCAGGCTTTGCGCCATCGGGCCGTTATCTACGGAGTAGACCCACATATTGCGCTTCACTAACTGGTACGTCCATCCGCCGGGACAGGCGCCCAAATCCACCGCATACATGCCGTTCGCCAGACGTTCATCCCACTCATCTTCCGGGATGAAAACGTGGAGCGCCTCTTCCAGTTTCAGCGTTGAGCGGCTCGGCGCATCAGACGGAAACTTCAAACGCGGGATGCCCATATAAAACGGTGAATTGTTATGCGCGAACGAATAACCGGTATAGCAACATCCTGGCGCGATAAAAAAGACATGAACGACCGGACGCTTCGGCGTTTCATAATTCGTCAATACGCCCGCATCACGCAAAGCCGCGCGCAGCGGTACCGTAAATTTGCGGCAGAACTTCATCAGTTCTTTACTTTCATTGGTGTCGGCGACTTCAACCCGCAGCTCGCCGCCCTTTTCCACTACGCCCTGCAACATGCCGACAATCGGCGTAATTCTGTCTTCCGGCGGTAAATGTTGCAGCAGTTCACCCACCACAAACCACTGGCGGGCGAAAATCAACGAACTGAACGGCAGTTCTGAAATCAGCTTTTCGCCATCTTCCGGCTGATAGCATTCATAAATGACATAGCCTGCGTTCTCTTTTACGCGTGCAAAACCAAATATTTCCCGTTTTCCCGCTTTATCGGTAATTTCTGCAGCGCACTCTTTTTCAAACCCCGGACGGCAGAGCAATACAACTTTATTCATGGCTCGCGCCCTTACGTTTCATACGAATAGCGCCAATCAGCAATAGCGCCCAGCCCACCAGGAAACTGACGCCGCCGACAGGCGTGATATACGCCCACAGGCGCAGATGCGAAAGCGCAAGGCAGTACAGGCTGCCGCTAAACAGCACCGTGCCCAGCGCCAGAAAAACGCTGCTCCAGTAAAACCAGATGCTGATACGGCGCTGCATCGCCACCGCCAGGCCAAAGATCGCCAGCGTATGGAACGCCTGATATTGCAGGCCGGTCTGAATCCAGCCCATTTCAACCACGCCCAGGGTTTTACTCAAAACATGCGCCCCGAACGCGCCCAGAGCAACGTAAATAAAACCGCTGATAGCGGCGACAATCAGCATAAAACGGCTGGTCATGGTCATACCCTAAGTTAATTATTGTTCGTAACGAAAACGGAATTTTTCTTGCTCCGTCGCCGCCTTCGCCAAAATCCACTGACGGAAGGCGGCTATTTTACCCAGTTCTGCCTGGCTGTCATGACAAACCAGATAAAAAGCATTCTTACTCACCAGAACATCGTTAAATGGACACACCAGTCGCCCGGCTTCAATTTCCGACTGCGCCATAACATTATTCGCCAGCGCGATCCCCTGTCCGTGAATAGCGGCCTGTAGCACCATCGCGCTGTGGCTAAATATCGGCCCTTGCTGAACGTTAATATGGTTGAGCCCTAACTGACGAGTATAGGCCTGCCAGTCACGCCGGGAGGCATCGTGCAATAACGTGTGTTTCGCCAGATCTTCCGGCGTTTTTAACGGTTTTTCGCCTGTGAGCAATAAAGGAGAACAGACGGGCAGTAAATATTCTGCGTATAATTTTTCGACGCGCAAGCCCGGCCAGTTTCCCCGGCCATAAAAAATCGCGACATCGACATCGTCTGCCAGTTTATCCTCCTGACGGTCAACGGCTTGTATCCGAACGTCAATTCCCGGATAAGCTGAGTTAAAGCTGGAGAGTCTGGGCACCAGCCACTGGATGGCAAAACTGGGCGGTAAACTCACCGTCAGCGCCCCTTTGGCACTGCGCGCCTGGAGCTTACGCGTTGCTTCCGTGAGCTGGGAAAATATCTCTTTAATGTCGAGAAAATAGCTTTGGCCTTCTTCCGTCAGCAGCAGCGAACGATTGCGGCGGCGGAACAGTTTTAGCCCCAAAAAATCCTCAAGTGACTTAATTTGGTGGCTTACTGCGGCCTGCGTCACAAAAAGTTCTTCCGCTGCTCGTGTAAAGCTCAAATGGCGCGCGGCAGCATCAAAAACGCGTAACGCATTTAAAGGAGGTAATCGTTTTGACATGGCCTCTGGACTTAATGTCGAATGAATTTAACAAATAGGTAACAACATGTAACCTATTAGTTTTTTTAATCTGAGACATTATAAATTGTCCGTTGAGGTTCTACCAGCAAATACCTATAGTGGCGGCACTTCCTGAGCCGGAACGAAAAGTTTTATCGGAATGCGTGTTCTGATGGGCTTTTGGCTTACGGTTGTGATGTTGTGTTGTTGTGTTTGCAATTGGTCTGCGATTCAGACCACGGTAGCGAGACTACCCTTTTTCACTTCCTGTACATTTACCCTGTCTGTCCATAGTGATTAATGTAGCACCGCCATATTGCGGTGCTTTTTTTTGTATAACAAACGGTTAGTTTTCCAGAGCCACCATCTCTTTCACGTCAGTACGATTGATCTGCTGTTTGTTGCCATTAGCGTCTTTATACGAAATCATACCGGTATCGTTATCGGTCTGGGGTTTACCGTCGGTCACAATGCTACGTCCATCATTGGTGTGCATAACGTAATTAGGACCGGAACAGGCGCTCAGGGCAAAAGTCAGCATACATGCAGAGATAATTGCGGCAGTCTTTTTCATCTTCTTCTCCTTAAAGCTGTTTGTGCTATTTAAAGCGGACTCCGTAACAGGCTTAAACATTCGCCTAACATTATTCAGCATAACCTCCTTTACATAATTCGCCAGGATATACAGACGATTCCGATGGTTAGGACAAACCTTGTATCAGCCGCGCTTTTACGCCACGATCGGTAAACTGAACCGAGGAATATCATGAACGCTTTTAATCCCACGCAGTTTCGCGCGCAGTTTCCCGCGCTAGCCGATGCGGGTGTTTATCTCGATAGCGCCGCTACGGCATTAAAGCCACAGGCAGTCATTGACGCCACGCACCAGTTTTATTGTTTGAGCGCCGGTAACGTTCATCGTAGCCAGTTTGCGCAGGCGCAGCGCCTGACGGCGCAATATGAAGCGGCCAGAGCAAAAGCAGCGCGACTGTTAAACGCGCCCGATGAAAAAAGTATCGTCTGGACACGCGGCACCACCGAAGCGATCAACATGGTGGCGCAGTGTTACGCCCGTCCTCGTCTGCGTCCCGGCGATGAAATTATCGTTAGCGTCGCCGAGCATCACGCCAACCTTGTGCCCTGGCTGATGGTGGCGCAACAAACCGGCGCGCAGGTCATAAAACTGCCGCTTAATGACCGGCGTCTTCCTGATGTTGAGCGTCTGCCGGAACTGATCACGTCGCGCAGCCGCATTCTGGCGCTGGGGCAAATGTCGAACGTAACGGGCGGCTGCCCGGATCTCGCAAGCGCTATCAGCGCCGCTCACGCAGCGGGAATGGTCGTGATGGTAGATGGCGCGCAAGGCGCGGTACACTTCCCGGCGGATGTTCAGCAGCTTGATATCGATTTTTATGCTTTTTCCGCTCACAAACTGTATGGCCCGACCGGTATCGGCGTGCTGTACGGTAAGCCGGAGCTTCTTGAGGCGATGTCGCCCTGGCTCGGCGGCGGCAAGATGATCCGTGACGTTAGCTTTGAAGGCTTCACCACTCAAAGCGCTCCCTGGAAGCTGGAAGCGGGGACGCCGAACGTCGCCGGGGTCATCGGCCTGAGCGCTGCGCTGGAATGGCTGTCCGATATCGATATTGAACAGGCCGAAAACTGGAGCCGGGGGCTGGCGACGCTGGCGGAAGACGCACTGGCGAAACGCCCGGGCTTTCGTTCGTTCCGCTGCCAGGACTCCAGCCTGCTGGCCTTTGATTTTGTCGGCGTGCACCACGGCGATATGGTGACGCTGCTGGCGGAATACGGTATTGCGCTCCGGGCCGGGCAACATTGCGCCCAGCCATTGCTGGCGGAACTTGGCGTCACAGGGACTCTGCGCGCCTCTTTTGCGCCGTATAATACCCAACATGATGTGGATGCGTTGGTTAACGCCGTTGACCGCGCGCTGGAACTGCTGGTGGATTAATGACAAACCCTCTTTATACCGGACACCCGTTCGGCACAACGGTAACGGAAGAGACGTTACGCGCTATCTTTCTCCCGCTGACCCAGTGGGAGGATAAATATCGTCAGTTGATTCTGTTAGGAAAACAGCTCCCCGCTCTGCCGGATGAATGCAAAGCGCAGGCGAAGGAGATAGCCGGCTGCGAGAATCGTGTCTGGCTGGGCTTTACCCGATCAGATAACGGAACAATGCACTTTTTCGGCGACAGTGAGGGGCGGATTGTCCGCGGCCTGCTGGCGGTATTGCTCACCGCAGTGGAAGGAAAAAACGCCGCCGAATTACAGGCTCGTTCACCGCTGGCGCTGTTTGATGAGCTGGGTTTACGCGCCCAGCTTAGCGCCTCACGCAGTCAGGGGCTGAACGCGCTGAGCGAAGCGATTGTTGCCGCAACGCATAAGCGTTGAAATAGCGTAAATATCCTGTCGCCTGACAGTGCCGTCCGCGGCGGTCAGGCGATGCAGATAAAATAATCCAGTCACTTTATTAGTTTCGGCGTCAGATTTCCCTGATAAACATTCTTTTGATTTTTATCAGCTATCACAATGAAATTACAATGTTAGAATCCATGTTAAAACGGCGTGAAGATTTTAGAGTAAATAAAGCCACTCGATGTAGCGTAGCAGGTGAACTGGAAAATTCATACGTATCGGGTGAAGTTATAACAGGATATGGATAAGTGGAAAAATATCTGCGTAGCGGTACCATGTTTGTGGTACTGGCATTTATATTATGGGGGTTAACACCTTTATATTATCAATATTTATCAGGGGGAAATCTCGCACAAATATTGATATACCGGGTGTTCTGGTCAATTCCATTATTACTGGCAGTAAGATTGTTATTTCGGCAGCGAACGCGATTTCATGATGCCTGGAAAGATAAAAAATCTTTTTTCTTCTGCATGATCGCCGGACTTTTGATGATTGTCTCATGGTCATCTTTTATTTATGCGCTAACCCATCATCTGGTACTTGATGCCAGCCTCGGCTATTTTATCAACCCGCTATTTGTTATTGCGCTGGGATGCATTTTTCTTAAAGAAAAACTGTCGTTGTTTCAGGCCATCGCCGTTTTTTCTGGTGTCTGTGGCCTGACTTTTCAAATTATCATGCTACGGCATTTCCCGGCGCTGGCGCTAACCATGGGATTATCATTTGCGCTATATGGCCTGGCGCGAAAGTTTATACATTATGATGTGATGACATCGATAACGATTGAAACATTATGGGCATTGCCTGTCTCACTATTAATTTTTCTCTTTAGCGATAGCGGACCAATTATATCCGCTAATACTCCTTTCTTTTTGTATGTCATGACGGCGCCAGTGACGATCATTCCACTGGTATTATTTGCCATCGCGTTAAATCACACCTCGTTGATTGTCACCGGACTGGCGCAATATATAGAGCCGTCTTTACAGTTCTTACTTGCCATTATGATATTTGGCGAGCACATTAATTACGCGGAACTGCTCTGCTTTTGTGCAGTATGGTTCGGGTTGTTTCTATGCATATCTGAAAATTTATATTCCCATTATCTCCGCGCCCGTCTGAAACCGGTGTTCGGCAGGGTACAGCGCTTCTTTCGCTAACGAAGGGCGCAGGGCCGGATACGCGTCTGCGTGACACTCCGCCCCGTCCTTTTATTCTTGTCGCGCCGCTTTAGCCATGATCTTCTTCAGCGCATGGGAAACGGCGACAAAACCGAACGTTGCCGTCACCATCGTCGCCGCGCCGAAGCCAGAGGCGCAATCCATCCGTTTTGGCCCTTCTGCGGTAGCTTTCATCGCGCATACGGAACCGTCCGCCTGTGGGTAAACCAGCGCTTCAGTGGAAAAAACGCAGTCCACGCCCAGCTTACCTTTACTGTTCTTCACTACGCCAAAATTATGTTTCAATCTCTCACGCAGTTTTGCCGCCAGCGGATCCTGGATGGTTTTCGCCAAATCAGCGACCTGGATTTGCGTCGGATCGATCTGCCCGCCCGCGCCGCCAGTGGTCACTAAAGGAACCTTATATCGGCGACAGTACGCAATCAGCGCGGCTTTTGGACGAACGCTGTCAATGGCGTCAATGACATAGGTAAAACCCGCGCTCATATAACCCGCCACATTATCCGGCGTGATGAAATCATCGATAACCGTTACCCGGCACTCCGGGTTAATTTGCCGAATCCGTTCGGCCATCACTTCCGCTTTCGCCAACCCGACGTTATCACGCAACGCATGGATCTGACGGTTCGTATTGGTCACGCAGACATCGTCCATATCAATCAGCGTAATCGCACCGATGCCCGTACGCGCCAGCGCCTCTGCCGCCCATGATCCCACCCCGCCGATTCCCACGACGCAGATATGCGCCTCAGCAAACCGCTGCAGCGCTTTTTCACCGTACAGACGCGCGGTGCCGCCAAAGCGTTGGCGCCAGGCATCACTTATCACCACTGACATATGACCTCAGAATAAAAAAAGGTGAGGTTATTCCTCACCCCTGCTCACTATTTTCAGGCCCGATAGCGATCGCGTTATCGGGCAATCCGGTTGTCGCAGAATACCACAATCAGCCGCTAAACACGTTACCGGCGCCCGGCGCGCTTTTTAACACCCAGACGCGACCATAGTGATTATACCATCCGGCACGATGCCCGGCATCCGGGCCAATCCCCTGGTAAATATCAAAGTGCTGGCCTTTAATCGCTCCGCCGACATCCAGCGCGACCATCAAACGTAGCTCATACTGACCGCTAAATTTACCGTTGTTATCCAGCAACGGTACTTCCGCCAACAAGGTCGTGCCAGGCGGAATGATGCTGCGGTCGGAGGCGACGGATGCTCGCCCAATCAGCGGTACGGCGCTGGCGCCTTTGACCGGCGCAAAAGATTGCGGCTTAAAGAAGACGAACGACGGGTTCTGCTCCAGTAATTCACGCACTTCCGCTTCGCTGTGCTTCTCTCCCCATTCGCGTATAGCCTGCATTGACATATCTTCTTTTTTCACTTCACCGCGATCGATAAGCACTTTACCAATACTGCGATAAGGCCAGCCGTTTTTACCGGCATAACTAAAGAAGTTCAGCGGACTACCATCACCGAAATCAATATAGCCGCTGCCCTGGACATCCATAATAAAGTTATCCATCAGCGAATTACTCCAGGCCAGGATGTACTTATCGCTCAGCGCGCCTGCGTAGATCTGGGCGCGGGACGGTAAGCGTCCGCGTTTTGGCGGCATACTATAGATAGGGTACTGGAACGCGCCCTGGCGCGTATGGCGAGCCTGAACGACGGGCGTATAGTAGCCCGTGAACTGGACGTTACCGTAGTTGTCGGTACCTTCCATCTGCCAGGCATCGATACCAAACTGACGCATAGTGCGCGTATCGCCTCCGGAACGTAACCAGTTCTGGACAGCGTTATAGACGTTGCTTTGATTGGTGTATAAACGCGGCGACGCGGAACGGATCTGGTTGACCTGCTCGGCAAAGTCACCAGCATTAATCGGCGCGCCCACCGCGTCCGGCTGGTTTACCAGGGAGAAGGGCTGGGTAAATTTCCCGTCCTTATATTGCTGACCGCGATCGGTCGGTTTTGATGAACAGGCAGCCAGCATTGCCAGCATTACGCCTGTCGCCACATATTTTGCCCAACGTCCTTTCATGGTGTCTCGTCTTCTGCGTAATCGAAAGTGCCCGGTGAAGATAACAAACCGTCCGGAGTAATGAAATGCGATCGCGATCTCATTATGTAAATTCGTTTAAAAATCGCGCTATCTGCGGTGTATTTGCGCAATTCATGAGAAATTAGCGATTTATATGAAAAAAGGGTTGCAACAAAAGCTCAGCGGAGTATAGTGCGCATCCACGGACGCGGGGTGGAGCAGCCTGGTAGCTCGTCGGGCTCATAACCCGAAGGTCGTCGGTTCAAATCCGGCCCCCGCAACCAATTACAATGAGAATGCAAGTTTAGACGGACGCGGGGTGGAGCAGCCTGGTAGCTCGTCGGGCTCATAACCCGAAGGTCGTCGGTTCAAATCCGGCCCCCGCAACCAACTTAATGAACACCCTTACGGGTGTTTTTTTGTATCTGTCGTCTGGTCCGCAACGACAGTGCGGGCAGCATCCTACTTACCCGCGCAATAAACTCGCCGTCATCTCAGGTTAACTTCTTCTCGCCAGCGTCGCCCCATCGGCAAAATACGCTTTAATGCCCGCCAGAATCGACTCTGCGACCTGTTGCTGGAACGTCGCGGTCTTGAGCTTGCGTTCTTCTTCAATGTTACTGATAAACGCCGTCTCGACCAGAATAGACGGAATATCGGGCGCCTTTAACACCGCAAACCCCGCCTGCTCAACCTTGTTTTTATGCAGGTCATTAATTTTACCAAGCTGCTTCAACACCGCTTTACCGAATTTCAAACTATCGGCAATGGTCAGCGATTGCACCATATCGAACATCGTATGGTCGACATAACGGTCACCGCTTTTGCTCACGCCGCCAATTAAGTCCGAGGCGTTCTGCGTTTGCGCCAGATATTTCGCCGCGGTACTGGTGGCGCCTTTGGTCGATAGCGCGAATACGGATGAACCGCTAGGCTGCCGGCTGGTGAAGGCATCCGCATGAATAGAGACAAACAGGTCGGCGCGCTGTTTCTGCGCTTTCGCCACCCGGACTTTTAACGGAATGAAGATGTCTTCATTGCGCGTCATATAGACCTTCATGTTGCCTTCTTTTTCGATCAACGCGCGCAGGCGGCGGGCTATCTGGAGCACCACGTCTTTTTCACGCGTTTTGTATTTGCCTATCGCGCCGGGGTCTTCGCCGCCGTGTCCCGGATCAAGCATAATAACAATGGGGCGGTCGCGCCCCGCTTTACCGGGCTGCGGCCCGCTTTGCGAAGGCGGCACCTGTTTATCCAGATCGCCTTTATTGTAGTCTTCCAGGAGCGCCAGCAGCGGATCCTGCATATCCTGCGCATTGGCAGGATAAAGATCCATCACCAGACGTTCTTTAAAGCCTGCCACAGGCGCCAGCGCAAATAGCTGCGGCTTCACGTTTTGTTTTAGCTCAAAGACCATACGCACAGTCTTAGGATCAAACTGCCCTACCCTTGCGGATTTGATATACGGATCGTCGCTGCGAATCTGCGCGCCAATGCCTTTAAGCACCGAGTTCAGATTCACATCCTCAATATCTACCACCACGCGGTCCGGGTTACTTAAGGCAAATTGTTTATATTTCAGCAGACGATTCGACTCTACCGTGACGCGGGTATAGCTGGACGCAGGCCAGATACGCACCGCAACGACCTGGCTTACGGCAGCCAGCCCGACCTGGCTCACGCTTAATAGCCACATGGCGCCCGCGCCTTGTAGTAAACGGCGACGGCTGATTGCTGAATTGGCTCCCGACATGCTTCTCCCGAGCAAAAACTAAATAGAGATCATACAAAGTTCATCCAAATTGACCGGAAACTTTAGCGAATGACGCATAATCTGTCATCTATAAAAGGGTAAACATTCTTTTTATATTCACGGCATTACTAAGAAAAGCGATCGGACCGCATAAAATTTACGCTTGCACAGAGGGCAAAAACAGAATAAAAATACACTAATTTCGAATAATAATTCACTAGTGGGGCGCGCAATGATAAAGGAACGTAAAACCGAACTGGTAGAAGGGTTTCGCCATTCAGTTCCCTATATCAACACCCATCGCGGAAAAACCTTTGTCATTATGCTCGGCGGCGAAGCCATTGAGCATGACAATTTTTCCAGCATCGTTAGCGATATCGGGCTACTGCATAGCCTCGGTATTCGCCTTGTCGTGGTGTATGGCGCGCGACCGCAAATCGACGCCAATCTGGCCGCGCATCATCATGAACCGATTTACCACAAAAACACGCGGGTGACGGACGCCAAAGCACTGGAGCTGGTGAAACAGGCCGCCGGTTTACTCCAGCTTGATATTACCGCCCGTCTGTCGATGAGTCTGAACAATACGCCGTTGCAGGGCGCGCACATTAATGTCGTCAGCGGCAATTTCACCATTGCGCAGCCGCTGGGCGTTGATGATGGCGTGGACTATTGTCATAGCGGCCGTATCCGGCGCATTGATGAAGATGCGATCAACCGCCAGTTGGATAACGGCGCGATCGTTCTGATGGGGCCGGTCGCCGTCTCAGTGACCGGCGAAAGTTTTAATCTGACCTCAGAAGAGATTGCCACTCAACTCGCCGTTAAACTGAAAGCGGAAAAAATGATCGGTTTCTGTTCTTCTCAGGGCGTTACCAATAGCGAGGGCGGCATCATTTCTGAACTCTTCCCGAATGAAGCACAGGCGCGGGTGGAAGAGTTGGAAGCGCAGGGCGATTACAACTCCGGAACCGTACGTTTTTTGCGCGGCGCGGTAAAAGCCTGTCGTAGCGGCGTTCGTCGTTGCCATCTGATCAGCTATCAGGAAGATGGCTCGCTATTACAGGAATTGTTCTCGCGTGACGGTATCGGTACGCAGATCGTCATGGAGAGCGCCGAGCAGATCCGCCGCGCTACCATCAACGATATTGGCGGTATTCTGGAGCTTATCCGCCCACTGGAACAGCAGGGCATTCTGGTACGCCGTTCCCGTGAACAACTGGAGATGGAGATCGATAAATTTACCATTATTCAGCGCGATAATATGACTATCGCCTGCGCGGCGCTGTATCCTTTTGTGGAAGAGAAAATAGGCGAAATGGCCTGCGTAGCGGTACATCCGGATTACCGCAGCTCATCGCGTGGAGAAGTGCTTCTGGAGCGGGTTGCCGCCCAGGCACGGCAAATGGGGCTGCGTAAATTGTTTGTGTTGACGACGCGCAGTATTCACTGGTTCCAGGAGCGCGGTTTTACGCCTGTCGATATTGAGTTACTGCCTGAGAGCAAGAAAAAAATGTATAACTATCAGCGACGTTCAAAGGTGCTGATGGCGGATTTAGGGTAACGAGGGAGGCCTGATGGCGCTGCGCTTATCAGGCCTACGCTCGAAAGCATCATTTGGAGGCCGGATAAGACGCTACGCGTCGCCATCCGGCGAGAACTCGTCTTATCCGGTACGACTGACTTCATCAAATAAGGTGGCTAACCCGCTGCGCCGTTCCGTACGCGTCACAATCGCGCCTGCCAGGATCCGTTCATCGGCATACAGCGATAACCGCCGCCGCGCCCGCGTAACAGCGGTATACACCAGCTCCCGCGTCACGACCGGCGAACGCTGGCTGGGTAAAATCAGCGCGGCGTGATCAAATTCAGACCCCTGTGATTTATGTACCGTCATCGCCCAGGTTGTATCATGTTCCGGCAGACGGCTGGGCTGAACGGACTTGATCGTGCCGTCCGGCATCACAAACCAGACGCGTAACCCCTGCCCGCGATCGAGCGCAATACCAATATCGCCGTTAAATAGCCCCAACGCGCTATCGTTGCGCGCAATCATTACCGGACGCCCTTCATACCAGCGAGAGTGCGGGTGCCGCTGAATTTTTCGTTGCTGCACCATCGCCTGCTCAATGCGGTCATTCAGTCCCCTCACGCCAAATGGGCCTTCACGCAGCGCGCAAAGCAGTTGATACTCATTGAAAGCCTGAAGGATTGCCTCCGGCGTCGCTTTCTCATGCAGCAACCGCAGGTAGCGACCATAGCCCGCCAGCGCTTCATCCAGCATCCCGGCATAATCGTCGCTGCTTTGCAATGTACGCTTCTCTATATCGCTAAACCCCTGCTGAAAAACAGCCTGGATTGCCGACCTGTCGCCGCAGTTAATTGCCGCCGCCAGCTTGCCGATGCCAGAATCGCTGCCGAAACGGTAGCTCTTTTGCAACAAACAGAGGCTATCGCGTAAAGACGCGGCTTGCGTTCCGGCCCCCGCCGGAATGGCGCTCCCTGTTAGTCGACTTAGCTGTCGGGCGCGTTCCGCCGTAAACCCTGCGTTGACATAGGCGCAAATATCGCCCAACACAGCGCCCGCCTCAACGGATGCCAACTGATCGCGATCGCCAAGAAAAATGACCCGCCCGTGCGGCGGCAGAGCGTCAATCAAACGTGACATCATCGGCAAATCAATCATTGATGCTTCATCGACCACCAGCACGTCCAGATGCAGCGGGTTGCCCGCATGATGGCGTAATCGCTGGCTGCCGGGCTGTGCGCCTAGCAGTCGGTGCAGCGTACTGGCGTCCTCCGGTATACGCTTTTTCTGCGCATCGGTAAGTGGAAGCTGACGCAACGCCGCGCCGAGCGACTCCGTCAGGCGTGCGGCCGCTTTCCCGGTCGGCGCCGCCAGCCGGATACGGCAACGTTCGCCATCCGCCATTTGAATTAATGCCGCCAGCAGCTTCGCGACGGTGGTGGTTTTACCGGTGCCGGGACCGCCTGAAATCACGGAGATACGGCGAGTTAGCGCTACGGCGGCGGCCACCTTTTGCCAGTTCACCTCGTCTGTCGGAGGGAATAGCGCGTCCAGAATACGGGATAACTGATCTTCATCTACGGCGATGGCCTGGTTAACCTCGTTAAAAAAGCGCGCAACCGTACGTTCGTTGCACCACATGCGATTCAGGTAGAGACGCTCGCCGCACAGAATTAACGGCGCGGGGCTATCGCCGCAGCTAACCGCCGCAGACGCCAGTAACCGCTTTTTCCAGTCGATTGGCGTAGGCGTTTCGCTTATCCAGGCGACCAGTAAGGGATGCGCCTCCTCCGTTAACGTTAAACGCGACAACGGCAGACACACGTGACCTTCACCTGCGTCATGACTAAGCAGCGCTGCCGCCAGCGTCACGGCGGGATCGTCGTTACCGGCGACGGTTAAAGCAAACTGGGCATCAATGGGCCGTAAGAGTTTTTGTTCAACGGCCTCCAGCAACCGCTCCTGGATTGTCATTGCGCCTCCTCACTCATTTCACCTGCAAACATATCATCCAGTTGGTTAATTAACGCCGCCGCAGGACGAGTGGTAAAAATACCCTGCTGCGGACGTTCGCTATCCACCCCGCGTAAAAAGAGATAGATGACGCCGCCGAAATGGCGTTCATAGTCGTAATTCGCCATTCGATGACGAAGGTAACGGTGCAATGCCAGCGTATAAAGCTGGTACTGCAAATCATAGCGATGCGCCTGCATCGCCGCAGCCATCGCCGTCTGGGTATAAGCGGCGCTATCCTCGCCCAGCCAGTTAGATTTATAGTCGAGCAAGTAATAGCGCCCCTCATAACGGAACACCAGGTCGATAAAGCCCTTTAACATGCCGCGAACCTGCATGAAATCCAGCGCAGGGCAACCTGCTGAAAGCGGGTCGTATCGACGAATCAACGCATCCAGCTCTCCGGCGGTAAGCGGCTGGGCAATCGGCAGATAAAACTCCATTTCGACCTGTTTTTCACGCCCGGTCAGCACGCTCAGACTAACGCCCGTCTCGTTAAGGGGAACATGCAACACGGTGTCCAGCCAGCGGGTAAGTACGGGCTCCCATCGCGTTTCAAAACCACTCAGCTCCAGTTTTTCCTGTACCCATTGGGGGTCTATTGGTTGAGTAAAATCAAGCTCTTCAAACAGGCTGTGCAAAAATGTTCCCGGCGATGCCCCGCGAGGAAAGTGATGCGGCGTCATTGCCGGCGCTTCCGCCGCTTCGCCAACGCCTGCGGCGTCAATGTCGAGACGAGGAATAAGATCTTGCGCCACGCTATGTCCCCGCTGCTGCAAACCGGAATAACTGGTGACGCGCCAGCTATCATAAAGCAGGCGTTGCAGCGTTCTGGCGCTGAGTTCCGCGTGCGATGCAGCGGCAATTTGCCAGCGGTCGTTATCCGTACTGCCTGGCGTTCGACACACGATATCCTCGTCGCATAGCGCCTCAATACAGGCGCGAAGGCCTGCGGCATCCATCGGTTCGCCTTTTTGCAGGAGTCGCCCAAGCGCGCTTTGGTGCACATCCGTCTCGCCTTTCTTATCGCTGCGACGCCGCACCAGCGGCGCGACGCCGAGGCTGCAATGCCACACTGCACGGGTCAGCGCGACATAAAGTAGGCGCAGGTCTTCCGCCAGGCGCTCGGCTTCCGCCAGTGCTATGCTCTCTTCGGCGTGACTAAGGTCCAGCACCGCCTCGTAGGAGTGCCTGTCGTGATAAAAAGCCTGGTCCTGCACGCGGAAATGGGTGATAAAAGGTAACCAGACCAGCGGGTATTCCAGACCTTTCGATTTATGAATGGTGACGATTTGCACCAGATGCTTATCGCTTTCCAGACGTAGTTGCTGGCTGGAAGCATTGCTATCGGGTTCAAGGATATGTTGCGCCAGCCAACGCACCAGCGCATGTTCGCTTTCCAGCTGCGAACCGGCTTCCTGTAACAGTTCGCTAATATGCAGAATATCCGTCAGCCGACGTTCGCCTCCCGCCGTCGCCAGCAGGTTTTCAGCAATATTGCGCGCCGACATTAGCGCGCGCAGCATAGGTATCACGCCGCGTTTATGCCAAATCTGTCGGTAGCCATCAAACTCTTCAACAACCGCATCCCACGCATTTTCATCATTGTTAAGCGTTTCGATATCCAGCGCGGTAAGGCCCATCATTGATGTCGCCAGAGCGCTACGCAGCGTATTCTCACGTTCGGGCGCCATCACCGCCTGCAACACCCACAGCATCTCCTGCGCTTCGAGCGTTTCGAATACGCTGTCGCGGTTAGAAAGATAGACGGAAGGGATCGCCAGTAAGGTCAGCGCATCCCGTATCAGCGCGGCCTCCCGCCTGCTGCGCACCAGCACGCTGATATCCGAGGCGCGAACGGGCCGCGACGAATCGCCGTTCGTCAGCAGTGCGTCGCCCGTTTGCCCGGCGCGCAGCCAGTCGCGAATTTGCGTGGCGCACACCTGCGCCATATAACTTTGATAATCGCCCGAACCGCAGCTTTCTCCCTCCATTAGCCACAGGGTCATCGCCGGTTGAGGCGCGTCATTCACTTTAAATTGCAGCGACTGGTTTCTGGGCGCAAACTTTACCGGACTGAAGGGAATATCGCGGAACATAAAGGCGTCATTCATCTGACTGAACAGCTTGTTAACGCTATTCACCATCCCCGGCGCGGAGCGCCAGTTAGTGTCAAGGGTATAGTGCGCGCTCACTTCGCTGCGAGCCTTCATGTAGGTAAAGATATCCGCGCCACGAAACGCATAAATCGCCTGTTTAGGATCGCCAATCAGCAATAGCGCCGTATCGGGTTGATGTCGCCAGATACGGCGAAAAATACGGTACTGTTGTGGGTCGGTATCCTGAAATTCATCGATCATCGCCACCGGAAAACGGGTACGAATCGCCGCAGCTAGCGCCTCGCCGCTTTCACTACGCAGCGCGGTATCTAAACGGCTGAGCATATCGTCAAACCCCAGCTCGCCGCGCCGGCGTTTTTCCTGAGCCACCGTTTCACGGATCTCTGATAGCGCTCGGGTAAGAACCAGATCTTTAATCGATAGCGGTTCGCCCAACAGGTTATCAATGGCGACAAACAATGGGTGCTGGGGCGTCACGCCGCCAGCTTTGGTGCGCTCAGCTAAAAAACGCTGTGAAAATTTTCCCAACGCCTCGGGTAATTGATAGTTTTTCGTCTCTTCTTGCGCCCACGCGGTGATCTTTTCGATCCATTTCGCCTGATTGCCGCGGTTGAACTTTCTGCGATCGATGCCGGATGATTCGATCAGCGCGTCCAGCTCGCTAACCGCCTCACACCACTGCTGCTTCACCTGGTTGATGCGCGCCAGGATCTGTTCATGACGCGATGCCAGCGTCTCCTCCTGCGATGGCGGCGCTTTAATGACCGGCGCTTCGCCCTGCAGATAACGATCGATATCCTTTAAGAGCGCCTTCGGTCCCTTCCACACGTCAAACACCACCTGAGCGATGTCGCGCGGCAGCGGATAGCAATGACGCCGCCAGAAATCGGCGCAGGCCTGATAACGCAACAAAGATTCGTCTTCAATAAGCTGTTGCTCAAACAACATACCGGATTCGAAAGCGTTCAGGCTGAGCATACGCTGGCAAAAACCGTGGATGGTAAAGACCGCGGCCTCGTCCATTTGTCGTTCCGCCAGTAATAACCACTGCGCGGCCTGCTTTTTGTCGCTAATTTCTTCCAGCAAGCGGGCATACAGCGGATTATCCGTGCTTTCCCGCAGACAGGCGATGCGCAACTCATGGATATTACTGCGGATTCGCCCACGCAGCTCTTCAGTGGCGGCCTCCGTAAAGGTTACCACCAGCAGTTCTTCAACGGTCAACGGACGGGGAAATGCGGCACTGCCGCCTAAACCGAGCAATAACCGCAGATACAGCGCCGCGATAGTAAACGTTTTGCCTGTGCCCGCTGATGCTTCAATCAGACGCTCGCCTGTCAGGGGCAAGCGTAGAGGATCAAGAGTCTCGGCGACATCATTCATTCTTTTCGCTCATTAGAGGTAACGTTTGCTGCAATGCGCTGACGTTATCCCACACTTTCCAGCCTGTCGGATGCACGTATTCTGCTTTTCCATTCTGGCTACCAGCAATCTGTGACAATATTGCCATACCTTGTGGTTCCACCACCGCCAGGTGGAAGAAGTCGGCAAGCTTTTGTGGCGTCAGCAATTTTATCTGAGCGATGATTTTATCACGCGAGTCAAAGCGCATATTACCCCGATCGAAATCCTTGCTTAAACGGGATGCTTCTTCGCCCAACGTTTGCGGCGCCTGGCGCATTTGCGTAATGATCGCTTGCTGAATTTGGGCGAACTCTTCCGGCTTCATCGCCCTCAGCTTCGCCTCGGCGTCAGGGAAAAATGCCTGATAGCGTTGCCACAGGTAAGAGGGCTGTTTATCGTTGCTCTGTAGCAGGAATCCCATTCCCCACTGACGGCCAACGCTCATCGGAAAGGCGAAAACGGCGTATCCCAGTTGCTCTTCGGTTCGTAGCTGATTGTAAAACCACGGTTGAACAATCTGACCTAACATCGCGCTGTAGGCGGCGCTGACGTACTCGTCGTAGCCGACCGGAACAAAGACCGCGGCTAACGCGGAGTCGGTGCTACTGCCCGCTTTTTCAAATATTACGGACTGCTTTTTCTCAACCACCACGTCTTTGTTACGACACCACGCCGATCCGTTCGCCACTAGCTGTTTTTGGACATCTTGCGCCAGAGAGGTCGCCTGGGCTTCGCTCATATTCCCTATAACCAGAAATTCCGGACGAGCGCCCGTTTTTAACGCATTACGATAGGCCATCACCTCTTTCAACGTAATGGACGGCAGCAAAGCGCGACGTTCATCACGGGAAAAATAAGGCACCTGCGAAATCATCTGCACCGGCATAATCGCCTGTTCGTAGGCTTTTCCCTTCTCCGCAGAATCCATCATCTGCGTATACCAGGATTTCGCCTGCGCCAGCTGTTCCTCCGTGGCGTCGTAGCTAAAATATCCTTCCAGCAACGCCAGGAAAAGCTGCGGCAAACGCTGGGTATAACCGTTCGCAGTGACCATCAGACCATTGTTGGCGTTAGTGGAAAAGCTAATGCCGCCCACTGCCGCCTGGTTGCTGAGCTGATCGAGCGCCATTCCCGCCAGATAATCATTAAGGGCGAACAGTACCTGATTGCGGGCGCTGTCCATCGCCTGCGGGTTACGCAATACCACGCTCACGTCAGCTTTTGGCTCGCTGGCGAAATAACGACTCGGCGCATAAACCACGCGCAAATCCGCTTTATCGACAATCAGTTCTGGCCGCACGTAGTTTTTGTCATTCTTAACAAGCGTGAAATCATCAGGAATATAGGGGTTTAACTCCGGCAGCGACAACGCAATGCTCTGTGCTTTTTGCTGCCAGTTTTTAAACGTCTGTTCGCTAATCTTATCGACCTGATAAGGCGCATCCACAAAATACGCCGTCTTATTATGGGGTTCCTGGGGACTGATGTACCAGATGCGCGCATTCTGCGGCGTCATCATCGCCAGGCGATTTTTGATAGCGGCAGGATCGTAACGATCGGCGATATTCGCCGCATCCAGCGTATGCGCTACCGGGACGCGGATCATAGTGTCCGCCAGCCATTCGACATAGTCCATATCGCGGGTAATCGACGGATAGCGGAAGTCGAGATCCAGCACATGCGCCAGCTCGTCAAAGTAACGTTTATCTATCCCTTTTTCACGTAACGTATTGAGATAGCTAAAGATAGCTGCGACGACTTCATCACGATTGGCCAAACCTTTATCGGTCAGCGTTGCCGAAATGGCAAATACGCCGCTGTTACCATTAACAATCGGATCGGAATCCGCGCTAATACCTTCGACCAGTCCTTGTTTTTGCAGCCAGTCAGAGAGCGTCCCCGGGCTACGATTGCCAATCAGATAAGAGACCAGTTCATCGGTCTTGCTACGGAACTGCGCGCTATTGTTATCAATACGAAACTCCACGCGCAGCACTTTACGCGGTAGCGCCGGCACGTAATGAATAATGATGCCCTTCTGCGCCTCGGTGATAACAGGTACGGTAATTTCCGGTTTTTTAATCTGTTTATTCGGCACGCGACCATAGGTTGCGGCGGCAATACTCGCCAGTTCCGGCAAGGGTTTATTACTGTAAATCACCGCCTTCATCAGATTAGATGAATAGTATTTTTCATGAAAAGCGATCAACGCCTGTTGCACCGGATTTCCCGGCTTATCGCTTAGCGTTTCCAGATTGCCGCCAGAAAAGTGCGAGCCTGGATGCGCCGGGTTAATGGTTTCGGCGCTTACCTGCGCCATACGCATACCGTCGCGGGTGCGCGCCATCGTCAGCTCGGCATTCACCGCGTTTCGTTCGCGTTCGGCATACTTTTTATCGAGCAATGGCGCGGCAATGGCGTCGGCCAGGCGATCTACGGCGCCTGGAAGCGCGTCGTTTTCAACCTCCAGGTAGAAGGCTGTTCGATAAGGCGCGGTGCTGGCGTTGTGGCTACCGCCATGTCTTTTAAGGTATTCGGCAAGGCTATCCGCCTGCGGATATTTTTTTGACCCCATCAGGCACATATGCTCAAGATAATGAGCAAGCCCCTGATGAGCCTCAGGATCTTCAAGCGATCCAACGGGCACCACTAACGCTGAAAGAGACTTTACAGCCTGCGGATCGGATACCAGCAACACCACCATGTCATTCTCAAGACGTATCGCCTGATACTGCCGGGTATCTTTATCGCTTTTACGGATAGTTTCTTGCAGCGGTTGCCAACCGATATCCGCCTGAACTGCAGGCCCCCAGAGGGCAACCAATAACAATAACGCTTTGAACCAGGTGCTGCGGGGCATTCACGGACCTCATCATTAACTTTCATTCCCACTCATCTGTATGGTCACGTAAACCATCGACCTGAGCAGAACGGGATATTATTGTGCTGAACCAGGCAGCATCTTTTTATCAGTAATCAGTCCGTGACGAAGAGCGCATCATAGTCGAAGCCTTTTAATTGCGCGATTTTCATACAATCAACGAGACTGATTAAAACGAAACAGCGGTAACAGGTAATGTCGGGACTGCGCAATGATAGCCTGCAACGTTTCAGATTCCAGCTGACGCCAAAGACGTTGATACCAGATATCTTCGCCTTCGCCGCTCACCATCATGTTGCCTTCATAAGCCTGTAAAAACTTTGTCCTGGCCTTCTGTAAGGTATCATCGTCGTCTAACATGACATCATTTTCAGCGTCATAACAGGCTTTTATCCATGCGCCGCCGCTTTCCGGCAGTACCAATAGCGGAGAAGACATGCCTTCCCGGTAGCCTTCAATCAGTTGCGCCAGGTAAGCCATTGCCTGCGTTTTATCAAGAGGCGGAAATCGCCACTCTCCCTCTTTGCGCAAAAACAGGCGACTTTCGCCACTCCCGCCGCTGGCACAATAGACAAGGTGTTCCAGCCAAAGTTGCACACCTTGCGCAACGCTGATTAAAGCGGGACGCCAGCGTAATAATCCATCCTCCTGTACCTGCGGTAGCCAGCCGGTTAGCTGAACGCCATTGCAAAGCAGATCCACTTCCAGGCTTTGGCTCGGCTTACGACAGGCGATAACCCGGCTTGCCAGTTGCTGCATCTCCTGACATTGCGCATCCCAGAATATTTCGCCAAACGCGCCGTAAGGCAACTCTCCCGCAGCCCGGAAACGGCGGAACAAGCGTTCGGCGTCCTCCTCTTCAACCAGCGTATTGAGCAACTGTTGGTTAAGTTGATATCGCGTCAATCCCTCTAATTCAAACGGTTCCGCATCAGGAATCTCACTCTCTTCCGAGCGGAAATTAACCTGAAGCCGCATCTGAAAAAATGCGCGTACCGGATGGGCCCAAAAACGCTGCAGACTTTCCAGAGTCAATGTTTCCGGCATCGTAAAAGGAAGCGGCTGCACAAAGTCAGAATGCGCTTTTCCCGACTGACTCGCCGCGGGCAACCACTCTCTGGCATAACTTTGCTGTTCGCCGGGTTGGTAATTTTGCGCATCAAAAGGCATACGGGTATGCAGACGCGTAATATGCGCTTTGACTCGTGCTTCGCTCTCATCACAGGTCAGCGTTTCGTCGCCCGGCAAATAGTGGCTTTGCCCGATGTAATCCACCAACTCTTGCACCAGTACAGAGGGAAAGCGTTCGCTATTATCCTGGATGGAGCGACCAATGTAGCTGATATACAGCGTCTGCTGCGCCGAGATTAACGCTTCCAGAAACAGGTAGCGGTCATCGTCGCGACGGCTACGATCCCCGCGCATGGGTTTTTGGCTCATCAGGTCAAAGCCCAACGGCGCAAGCTGGCGCGGGTATACGCCGTCGTTCATTCCCAGCAGGCAAACGACTCTGAACGGAATGGAACGCATCGGCATCAGCGTACAAATATTGATGGGGCCCGCCAGGAAGCGCTGGCTAATACGTTCCTGATCCAGACGCTGCGCCAGTTCATCCCGCAGTAGCGAAATCGGTACCGCGTCGCCATATTCCGCCGCGACACCTTCGGCGATAATGGCCTGCCACTGCTGTTCAATCAATGTCATTGCCGCTTCCGTGTCCGCATCGGGCAGGAAGAAATCATTGAGCATATCGCGACAAACGGGCAACCACTCTTCCAGCGGTCGCTCCTGCGCCAGACCGCGCCGCCAGATATTAAGCTGCATCAGCAGCGAAGCCAGATGCCCGACCAGCTCAGCAATCAGACCGCTGGATTCGTCATAAGGCAGAACCGACTGCCACTCGCCCTGGGCGCTTTCCATCGCATACCCCAGCAGCATACGCGTCAGGCCAAATTGCCACGTATGCTGCCCCGTGGCAGGAAGCTCCAGCTCGCGTACGTTGTCATCGTCAATTCCCCAGCGAATGCCTGACTCATTGACCCACAAGCGCAAATAACGCAGCCCTTCTTCGTTGATCGTAAAGCGGGCAGCCAATACCGGTACGTCTAACAACGCCAGAACATCCTCGGAGACGAAGCGGCTGTCCGGTAACGAAAGTAGGCTGATAAATGCCTGTAACACCGGATGTGACTGACGCGCCCGCCGATCGGAAATGGCATAAGGCAGATAGCGCTCCGTTGGCGCGCTACCAAATACCGCCTGGATAAACGGGCTATAGCTGTCAATATCAGCCACCATAACGATAATGTCGCGCGGCGTTAGTGTCGGATCGGCTTCCAGCATCGCCAGCAGGCGATCGTGCAGTATTTCCACCTCGCGCTGCGGGCTGTGACAAACGTGAAAAGAGAGGCTGTTATCCTCGGGATCGAGCAGACGCTTATTGTCGCTGCGCGAATACTCCTCAAGATTTACGCCCGCCACCGCATGGCTTTCCAGTTCAAGGATATCCGCCTGAATCCGATGCAAAAGATTATCTGGCGTAATATCAACAAACGCATCCAACTCCTGGCTGTTTTCCAGTTCAGATAGCAGGTAGATATAATCCCGCCCCAGTTTTCCCCATGAGGCCAGTAGCGGATTACCGATATCCTGTTCACCGTCGCTGTTAAATAAGGCTTCCGGATTCTGGTTTTCACGGAACAACGGTAAATGACGGTCTTCAAAACTGTGACGACGCTGGCGAGCCATGAGTTTTGCCAGCCAGGCTGGGTCTTTAATATCCCCCCAGTAATACCGACACGGATTAGTAAAAAGGAGATGGATTTCAATATGTTTACCCAGCGCCTGCAATGCTCTGAGATACACTGGCGGTAACGCGGAAATGCCGCAAATAAAAACGCGGGACGGCAACCCTGGCGGGCAGGCGGTCGCGCTTTCCAGCGTTTGAATAAAGCGTTGGTAGAGATTGGCGCGATGCCAGCGTGGCTGCCCCAGCGCGGCGGTATATTCCACCAATGCTTTCCACAGCGGCGCCTGCCAGTTTTGCGCCTCCCCCAGACCTTCCACGGTTTTTCCCGCTTCCCACTGCGTAAGCCAGTCAGGCCGATAAACCAGATACTGATCGAACAGGTCGGCGGCTCGCGCGGAAAGCTGAAAGAGTTTGCGTTTATCGGTGTCGTCGGTCAGATAATGGCGCAGCAGTACAAACTCATCCTTATCCAGCAACTGCGGCAGCAAGGTCATCAGTTTCCAGCTCATGCTTTGTTTGCTGAAAGCGCTTTCTTTGGGGATATCCGGCAACACGCGGACAAACATCTCCCAGATAAAACTCGCTGGTAACGGAAAAGCGATATTCGCCGCAATACCAAACTTTTGTGAAAGGGTCATCTGCAGCCACTGCGCCATACCCGTGCTTTGTACCAGAATCATTTCTGGTTCAAAGGGATCATCCAGCCGCTCGCGTTCGACGATGAATTCCATCAACGCTTCCAGCACATCCAGACGATTGGAGTGGTAGACCCTTAACATAATTACTCCTGACGATTAACGATTTGGACAATGCAAGCGCGTCATCTGCCCCTGCCTGCCAGAGGGTGAAACCATCGTGACGCTGATGCTGACACATCCCGATTGCGTTGTCTGCATCCGGTTGGCCTTCCAGTCCTCAGCAGGCGAAAATGGATACAGCGCCGTTTGCTGCCACGCCTGCCGCCAGATCTGGAGATACTGGTGTCGTAATGCAAAACTGTGCATTAATACCCGCTGATAGCCTGACAGCGCGGTGACGATCATTACCATTAGAACCATCGCCACTAAAACTTCCGGGAGGCTAAACCCGCGTTGTAAATTCAGGGGATGCGACATAACGCCACCTCTTTTAACGGACAAAAATCGCTCCAGCCGTGGGGAGAAAAGACAATGCTTCCCTGAATGACGTTGCCCAAACGCCATAACGTCATGCCGTCATCTTGCGCCGCCATCACCACCTCATCCTCCGATAATCTCCGCAAACAGACCCTCGCTCCTGAAGGGGAATAGCGCCGACATTCCATTTCGGTTACGCCTGACCATAGCTGCCCCCGCCCCCATTCCAGCGCCGACTGTACGAGCGCCTGGCGTTGTATCGCCATGCTCTGCGTCGTCACGCGGGCGGCATAGCTGGCCTGCTGCTGATTTACGCCTTGCAGTAGCAGACTACCCAGAATCAGTATTAAAAGCGCCAGTATTAGCGAAGAAGCGCCACGTTCCCGATTCACAGATTAAATCCCGTTACGCTGTATTGCGCGTCAATAACCGTCTGAGGCTCGGCTTTGCTGGCGCCGCGCAGATGCAGCATGAGCACTGGCGAGAATCCCGTTATATCCCGGCGCTCAACGGTAAACGCCGTGATGAGTACCGTATTGGGATCGGTCATTTTTTCCCATCCCTTACCCTGGCAAGATGTTGCTCCGCGTAATGTTTCCAGAACGTTATCCTTCATACGGAACCCGGTCTGGTCGGCCTCTTTCGCCGGTATGGTATCCCAGACACCGTTATTATTCCCGTCCCACTGAACGATGACGCATTGTCCCTGTTCGGCAAGATGTAACCCTTCGCCAATACAGTGGCCATGGCAGTAACCCGCACGTTGAAGATGCTTCGCTACGGTATAGGTTCGCTGCCAGATTTCATCTTCCAGCGATAACTGTCGCGTGTTGTGCCAGATCTCACGCTGTAGCGCCGGTAAAAATCGTGCGGACCCAAGCAGTAAAATGGAACCTATCGCCATCGCCAGCACAACTTCCAGTAGCGAGAACCCCCGCGTGGTTATTGACATGTGGCGGCCTCGTTACGCTCGCATAGCCTGATTCGCCCCCAGGAGGAGACGACCAGACGCCACTCTCCGGCAGCGTTTTTCAGTACGATGTGCCCTGCCCATGCCGTATTGCGCAGGCCAAAGAAGGCTAACGACGGCGTGATATCGGCAAGGACGACATCACGCCAGTCGGGCGTAAACACAAAGGGGGAAGATGGCGTACACGATGTTTGCGTAGCAACAGAGCTGACAAAGCACCATGAACCGCCTTCGCTGACCACGCGAAGAATGTGATCGCGGTTATGCCAGTGAGCGTCCTCACGAAGTTGCAGCAGGTAATCCCGCACCTGACATGCGGTTTGCCACAGGCGCTGTTGCTGCTGCCAGCGTTGCCAGCCATAAAGTCCTGTGGCGCTGAGAATGATAATGAGCGACATCGCGACCACCGTTTCAATGAGCGTATAGCCCTGTTGTTTTTTCATGTCGGCAGTATGGCGGACGGAAGAAAAATAACGAGCGCCAAATACAGATTGTTCGGCGCGTTACGGAAAAAAGTTCATGTCTTGCAGCGCGTTGCAAAATTTCAGGAATGCGCGCCGAAGATTGAGACGAAGGGTAAAAAAAACCGACGCGCGATGACGTCGGTTATGGCAGGATCGTCAGCGCTTAGATAGCGACCGGCGCTTTAATACCGGGGTGCGGATCATAGCCTTCAATTTCGAAATCATCGAACCGGTAGTCAAAAAGCGAATCGGGTTTACGCTTAATGACCAATTTCGGCAGCGCGCGCGGTTCACGGCTTAATTGCAGGTGCGTCTGCTCCATATGGTTGCTGTACAGGTGCGTGTCGCCGCCGGTCCAGACAAAATCGCCGACGTCCAGGTCGCACTGTTGCGCCATCATATGCACCAGTAACGCGTAGCTGGCAATGTTGAACGGCAGACCGAGGAACACATCGCAGGAGCGCTGATAAAGCTGACAGGAGAGTTTTCCATCTGCGACATAAAACTGGAAAAAGGCGTGACACGGCGCCAGCGCCATCTTATCCAGCTCGCCGACGTTCCACGCAGAAACGATAATACGGCGAGAGTCCGGGTCGTTTTTAAGCTGGCTTAAGACCGTGGCGATCTGATCGATATGGCGGCCATCCGGTGTTGGCCATGCACGCCACTGCTTACCATAAACCGGGCCTAAATCGCCGTTCTCATCGGCCCATTCGTCCCAGATGGTGACATTATTTTCGTGCAGGTAAGCGATGTTGGTATCGCCCTGCAAAAACCATAGCAGTTCGTGAATAATTGAGCGTAAATGGCAGCGTTTTGTCGTCACCAGAGGAAAGCCTTCCTGCAGGTTAAAACGCATCTGATGGCCAAAAATGGAAAGCGTGCCGGTGCCGGTACGGTCGTTTTTCTGTGTGCCTTCATCCAGCACTTTTTGCATCAGTTCTAAATACTGTTTCATGGTTCCTCAGGAAACGTGTTGCTGCGGGCGGCGGCGATATGCCCAAACCATCATGATCGCGCCAGCGATAATCATCGGGATAGAGAGAATCTGCCCCATGCTGATGTACTGTACCCACGCGCCGGTAAATTGCGCGTCCGGCTGGCGGAAGAATTCAACAATGATACGAAACGCGCCATAGCCAATCAGGAATAATCCAGAGACTGCGCCCATCGGACGCGGTTTGCGAATAAAGAGATTAAGGATGATAAACAGCACCACGCCTTCTAATGCCAGTTCATACAACTGGGAAGGGTGGCGCGGCAATACGCCATAGGTATCAAAAATAGGTTGCCATTGCGGATGTGACGGCAGCAGCGCAATATCTTCCGCGCGTGAGCCAGGAAAGAGCATGGCAAACCGGAAGTCAGGATCGACGCGCCCCCACAATTCACCGTTGATAAAGTTGCCCAGACGCCCGGCGCCCAGGCCGAACGGAATTAACGGCGCAATAAAATCAGACACCTGAAAGAACGAGCGCTTCGTGCGCCTGGCGAAGATAATCATCACCAGTATCACACCGATAAGCCCGCCGTGGAAGGACATGCCGCCGTCCCAGACGCGGAATAAATAGAGCGGGTTATCCAGAAACAGAGGGAAGTTATAAAACAGGACATAGCCAATACGTCCCCCCAGGAAGACCCCCAGGAAACCTGCATAGAGTAAATTTTCAACTTCGTTTTTGGTCCAACCGCTTCCCGGACGGTTAGCGCGACGCACCGCCAACCACATCGCGAAAACGAACCCCACCAGATACATCAAGCCATACCAGTGAAGCGCGACGGGCCCAATTGAGAAAATGACCGGATCAAAGTCCGGAAAATGCAGATAGCTACTGGTCATCTGTCACCACAATTTCTTGTTATTTCGCTGAAGAGATAGCGATTGATAAGCGCGCCTGCGCGTTGCAGACGCTCCAAAGGTGCGAATAATAGCACAAGGGTTAAAAGCGAGATGCCGATTACCGTTAAAAGATATGTATACGCATTGTCTTTCATCTTGCAGGCGTGTTGTCTGCGCCGTGAATCCACAGTTACTCTCTTTTCCCGCTCCAGTCGTTACAACCCTCCTCGAATCAATCCCCCCATCCCGCGGCGCTCCATAAACGCCGCCACCTGATGACGCACTTCGGTCGCCATCTGCGCCTCAAGGCTGCGTCTGGCAAGGGTTTGCGCGTCTTCAAAATCGATATGCCGCAGCAGATATTTCACACGCGCTACCGAACGGCCATTCATCGAAAGATGGCGATATCCCAGACCGATAAGAATCGCCACGCACATCGGATCGCCCGCCATCTCGCCGCACAAGCGAAGATCAAGGCCATGTTTTTCGGCTTCCTGCGCAATCATGGACAGTGCGCGCAGCATAGCCGGATGCAGACTGTCGTAAATACTGGCCACGCGGGTATTGTTGCGATCTACCGCCAGGATATATTGCGTTAAATCGTTGGTGCCGACCGAGATAAAGTCGATCCGGTTAGCCAGATGCGGCAGCATAAATACCATTGATGGCACTTCCAGCATAATGCCGATACGCGGTTTCGGGATCGCATAGCCGATCATCTCCTCGACCTCGCGCCCGGCGCGTTCGATCAGACGCCGCGCTTCATCGACTTCATCAATACTGGTGACCATCGGCAACAAAATGCTGAGGTTGCCAGTCGCCGCATTGGCGCGCAGCATCGCGCGGACCTGGATCAAAAAGATCTCCGGCTGATCCAGCGTAATGCGGATCCCGCGCCAGCCCAGACACGGGTTCTCCTCGCTGATCGGCATATAGGGCAGTTGCTTATCCGCTCCCACATCCAGGGTCCGCAGCGTCACCGGTTTATCGTTAAACATTTGCAGCATCCCTTGATACTGCGCCACCTGCTCTTCTTCCGAGGGAAACCCGCTTTGCAGCATAAAGGGAATTTCAGTACGGTACAGGCCGATACCGTCGATCCGACTGCCTAACTTTTCCTCATGCTCGGGACTGAGCCCGGCATTCAGCATCACTTTGACTCGCTCGCCGCTTTTCAGTTGGGCGGGAAGATTGACGTCGTCCTCCGCCAGACGACTGAGTTCTATCTCTTCACTAATGAGCCGCTGATATTCCTGAATAAGCACGGGTTCAGGATCGACCAGTAATTCACCGCGATAGCCATCCACCACCAACGTACGGCGATGTAGCACCGAAGGTTGGATATCCGCGCCCATGACGGTCGGGATACCGAGCGCGCGCACCATAATCGCCGCATGCGAGTTTGCCGCGCCGTCGCGCACCACAACGCCCGCCAGCCTGTCCTGCGGCAGCTCCGCCAGGGTGGTCGCCGACAGCTCATCCGCGACCAGAATAAAACGTTCCGGCCAGGCGTTTGGCCCCTGAACTGAATCATCAAGGTGGAATAACAGCCGCTGCCCCAGCGTGCGTAAGTCTCCCGCACGTTCTTTGAGGTAGTTATCGGTTAGCGCCGCAAATTGCTCGGCAAATTTTTCGATAATTTTTTTAACGGCCCACTCCGCAACAGCGCCTTTGTCGACCTCGGCGAAGAGTTCGCGACGCAGTCTGGCATCTGAAAGCAGGTGTGAGTACAGATCGAAAATGGCCGCCGTCTCTTTTTGCGCGCCGGCGGCAAAGCGTTTGCTGTATCGTCGGAACTCGTTCGCCGCCTCTTCCAGCGCGCCGGTCAATCGTTCACGTTCAAGAGAGGTATCCAGCGTAGACGCTTCGTAAACCTGTTCCATCAGCGGCATGGTCGCGTCTTGCCAGCCCGTTGCGATAGCCACGCCCGGCGCCGCAGGAAGCGCGCGGATTCGCGTCTGCCGGTATTGCCCGAACAGCGCTGTGACCTGCGACTGTGACAGGATAGCCGCCATCTGCGTAGCGAGCGTGACGAGGAAAGACTCTTCGCTTTCATCGTACTGGCGCAATTCGCGCTGCTGTACGACCAGCACGCCGAGAAGTTGGCGACGCTGAATGATCGGCACGCCGAGAAACGCGCGAAAACGCTCCTCTTTTACCGAAGGAATGTATTTAAAGCTGGGATGTTTTTGCGCATCGGCAAGGTTAATGGGTTCCGCCAGTCTGCCCACCAGACCGACGATCCCCTCATCAAACGCAAGCGCAACGGTTCGACCACGCGGTTTTTTCAATCCCCGCGTCGCCATCAGGTAATAACAGCGTCGGTCATGATCGGCCAGGTAAACCGAGCAAACCTCAGTATCCATCGCAAGACAGATATCCGTGACCAGAATATTCAGCGCCTCGTTCAGACGCGGCGCACTGGCCACTTTTTCGACTATTTCGCGCAGGCGAGTGAGCATAATTTGCGTGGCTTAACCTCTTTTACGTCGATAAGCAGGCGCGCTTTGTAGCTTAGGGGGATTATCCTGAAGCGCCATGACAACACTTGCAAACTCTTTCATTACCCTGCGGTAGACATCGCGTTTAAATGACACCACTTGTCGAACCGGATACCAGTAACTTACCCAGCGCCAGCCGTCAAACTCCGGCGTACTGCTGGTTTGCATATTGATTTCGGCGTCGGCGCTCATTAACTGCAAAAGAAACCACTTTTGTTTCTGGCCGATACATACCGGCTTTGTGTCCCAACGCACCAAACGTTTTGGTAACTTGTAACGCAACCAGTTGCGAGTAGAAGCAAGGATCCGCACATCTTTACGGCTTAACCCAACTTCTTCAAACAGTTCCCGGTACATCGCCTGTTCTGCCGACTCCCCTGGATTTATCCCGCCCTGCGGGAACTGCCAGGAGTGCTGACCAAATCGCCGGGCCCACATCACCTGCCCCTGACGATTACAAATTACGATACCTACATTTGGGCGGTAGCCATCGTCATCAATCACCGGACTACCTCAACATAAACCTTATATATGAACGATTGTTTCATACTCCAGTGAGGCGGTAAACCACTCTGTAATAGTGACACAGCCTAATAACAATTGAATAACTCACAGTAAATAGCCGAGTTATAAACAGATGATGACGCCCTTGCGCCATTTTATTCACCTTTTCTGTGGATATAGTTGTGAAGAAGTATGGAATTACCACGGGAAAACCCAGAACAGTCTGAATTCCTCATGCGGAAAACAGTAAAAATAGTGCCTTATATTCATTGTGTTATAGACAAATCTTACATGCCACCTTCATAAAGCGTGACCAGCATCACATCTAAGATCCTTATGCTGATGAAAGATCAACCAGCGTCGGTTTTATCCACAGATTGTGCCAATAACTTACGCACTATTTGTCTGAATTTTCGATTTTCGTCGCACGTCAAGGCTGTAAATGGAAACAGTAGTAGTGGTTTTACACAGTTATCCCAACTTTCTGTGGATAACATAGTGTAAGATCCTGTTTATTGTCAGTGACCAGAATTGGAAAACCCGCTTCAGCGTTGCGCAACACGAAGAAACAACACAAAAAAGGCAATAAAAATCAGTCTATTGAATATAAGACACAGAAAAAGATAAACTCTGCCCATACGGTATAAAATCACTGCTCATTTTTTAATCTAAGGTAATGGTAATGTCCGCTCTTTGTCCGCTACTGACTCCGCCTGCTTCGGAAGCATTGCTGTTAGCCCAGGCGCGGCAGCTTTCCGGCTATACGTTAGGCGAGCTGGCGGCGATGGCCGGCATTACCACGCCTAAAGATTTGAAGCGAGACAAAGGCTGGATCGGCGTCTTGCTGGAGATCTGGCTCGGCGCCAGCGCCGGGAGCAAGCCGGAGCAGGATTTCGCCGCGTTAGGCGTAGAACTGAAAACCATCCCGGTGGATAGTCTGGGTCGTCCTCTGGAAACAACCTTTGTTTGCGTGGCGCCGTTAACCGGTAACAGCGGCGTGACCTGGGAGACAAGTCACGTACGGCATAAATTGAAGCGCGTGCTATGGGTGCCGGTCGAAGGCGATCGCAGCATACCGTTAGCCGAACGCCGCGTAGGTTCGCCTCTACTCTGGAGTCCGAGTGAAGAAGAGGACAGGCAGCTACGCCTCGACTGGGAAGAGCTGATGGACATGATAGTGCTGGGCCAGGTGGAACGCATTACCGCCCGCCATGGCGAAGTCTTACAACTGCGGCCCAAAGCCGCCAATGCCAGGGCGCTCACCGAGGCTATCGGCGCGCGCGGGGAACCTATTTTGACGCTACCGCGTGGATTTTATCTGAAAAAAAATTTTACGCAGGCGCTGCTGGCTCGCCATTTTTTATTGCAGAATCCGTAACGTCCATTACACGCAAATGCGCCTCCGCTATGGCTACGCATCGGGCCAGCGCCGGATAAACGTAAGCGTATTGTCGCCGCTATTTTACACCGTTCCTGGTTGCGCAAATTCAGCCTGGGCTTTCGCCCGTCACTCGACGGGCCTATAATTACCGCTTCTTTTTTTGGCAGGACTTTGTTCGATGTTATTTGCATGGATAACCGATCCTAATGCCTGGCTGGCGCTCGGTACGCTGACGCTGCTGGAGATTGTACTTGGGATCGACAACATTATTTTTCTTTCTCTGGTGGTAGCAAAACTTCCTACGGCGCAACGGAACCACGCACGGCGGCTTGGGTTGGCGGCGGCGATGGTTATGCGCCTGGCGCTGCTGGCGTCAATCGCCTGGGTCACTCGGCTGACTAATCCGCTGTTTGAGCTTTTCGGCGAAGCGATTTCCGCCCGCGATCTCATTCTGTTACTGGGCGGGTTATTTTTAATCTGGAAAGCCAGCAAGGAGATCCATGAGTCCATCGAAGGCGAAGAAGAAGGGTTAAAAACCCGGGTTTCTTCTTTCCTGGGCGCAATTGTACAGATTATGCTGCTGGATATTATTTTCAGCCTTGATTCAGTTATCACAGCGGTTGGCCTCTCCGATCATCTGTTTATTATGATGGCGGCAGTCGTTATTGCCGTGGGCGTCATGATGTTTGCGGCACGGCCCATCGGCGAGTTTGTCGATCGCCATCCGTCGGTAAAAATGCTGGCGCTCTCCTTTCTGATCCTGGTTGGCTTTACCCTGATTCTGGAAAGTTTCGACGTTCACGTTCCGAAAGGGTATATCTATTTCGCCATGTTCTTCTCTATCGCAGTAGAGAGCCTGAACCTGTTGCGTAATAAAAAGAATCCGCTGTAATCCTGTCTCGCTCCCCCGCCGGGGAGCGAATACTCACTTTATTTCCTTTCTTCTCACAGATTAAGATTTTGCTGCTTCCGACATGCAGAGCTGCGCGTTATTACTAGACTATTATCAGACATATGATTAACAGACTATTATCAGATGCAGGCTACGTGAGGACAAACGGATGAAAAAGTGGGCAGTTGTAATTTCCGCAGTAGGGTTGGCTTTTGCGGTATCCGGATGCAGCAGCGATTATGTAATGGCGACGAAAGATGGTCGTATGATCCTGACCGATGGAAAACCACAAGTTGACGATGATACCGGTCTGGTCAGCTATACCGATGCACAGGGAAACGAGATGCAAATCAACCGTGACGAAGTGTCTCAAATCATCGAACGTTAAGCGGTGGCCTGTGATCGAGGTCAGCGTTCTGCAAGCCTTCAGGCTGCGTCCCGTAACGGTGCGTGGCGACCACGCCCGGTAACAATTACGCCGTGCAGCCTGCAATTTTACTTTCCCTTTTGCCTTCCCTCTGCCATTTTTATTGTCCTTTGTCGGGAATTTCTGACTTCATAATAAAAAGGAAACGGCTATGCACTATCACCGTATACCCCACAGCTCGCTCGAAGTAAGTACGCTAGGGCTGGGCACAATGACATTTGGTGAACAAAACAGCGAAGCCGACGCTCACGCACAGCTCGACTATGCCATCGCAAATGGCATTAACCTTATCGACGCCGCCGAGATGTATCCGGTACCGCCGCGCCCGGAAACACAAGGGCTGACGGAGTCCTATATCGGTAACTGGCTCGCCAAACGCGGCAACCGTGAAAAACTGATCATCGCCAGCAAAGTTAGCGGACCGGCACGTAATAATGATCAAGGCATCCGGCCTCATCAGGCGCTGGATCGTAAAAATATTCGCGAAGCGCTACACGACAGTTTGACCCGATTGCAGACCGACTATCTGGATTTGTATCAGGTGCACTGGCCGCAGCGCCCCACTAACTGCTTCGGTAAACTCGGCTATAACTGGACGGACTCCACGCCAGTAGTAAGTCTGCTGGAGACGTTAGACGCGCTAAGTGAGTTTCAGCGAGCGGGTAAGATTCGTTATATTGGCGTTTCAAATGAGACAGCGTTTGGCGTTATGCGCTATCTGCATCTGGCGGAAAAACATGACCTGCCGCGTATTGTCACGATCCAGAACCCCTATAGCCTGTTAAACCGCAGCTACGAGGTCGGGCTGGCGGAAGTCAGCCAGTATGAAGGTGTTGAATTGCTCGCCTATTCCTGTCTGGCGTTTGGCACATTAACCGGTAAATACCTGAACGGGGCCAAACCCGCAGGCGCGCGGAATACCTTGTTCAGCCGCTTCACACGTTACAGCGGCGAACAGGCGCAAAAAGCCGTTGCCGCCTACGTCGATATCGCGAAGCGTCACAATCTTGATCCGGCGCAGATGGCGCTGGCCTTTGTTCGCCGCCAGCCGTTTGTCGCCAGTACGTTACTGGGCGCAACCACGATGGCGCAGCTCAAGACGAATGTGGAAAGTCTGCATCTGACGTTAAGCGAAGAGGTCCTGGCGGAGATTGAGGCGGCGCATCAGGTTTATACCTACCCGGCGCCGTGATAGTCAGTGCCCGGTGGCGCTACGCTTCCGGGCTTACAGAGACAATGTAAGCCGGATAACGCGCACTCGCCGCCCGGCATATTCACTCAGTATGATGCCTGCCGGCGCTGCCAGATCCACAGCGCCGCGATCGCCAGCGCGAACAGCACGCCAAAGCCGATACCTATCGCCACTGCCGGAACGCCAACCAGCACCGCCAGCGAGTACAGTCCCAGCATTAATAGCATGGCGCTATTCTCGCCCAGATTTTGTACGGCAATGGCATTCCCGGCGCCAACGCTCTTCTTACCGCGCTCCTGGAGCAAAGCGTTGAGCGGCACCACAAAAAAGCCGCCCAGCATACCTATCAACAGCAACAAGGCATAAGCAGGCAGCAATGCGTGCTGTAATGAGAAGATCGCAACCACAACGCCAATCAAAATCCCGGCGGGCATACAGCGCGATACGGTCTCCAGCGTCACCAGTTTTGCCGCCGCGCCCGCGCCGACCACAATGCCTACCGCCACCATGGCGTTCAGGTAAGTCGGCGTGGCGTTATCCGTAATCCCCAGCGCCACCGGCACCCACAGCACCAGCAGAAAACGCAGCGTCACGCCTGCGCCCCAGAATAGCCCGGTCCCCACCAGCGAAAAACGCGTTTCACCGTTACGCCAAAGGACAACGCAAGCGCTGAAGAAGCTACGCGTCATCGCCGACAACCGCCAGGATTGTCCTGGACGCGCCGCCACAAGCTTCGGGATAAACAGGTTCGCCGCCACTGCGCCAGCGTAGGCCAACGCGCAGGCAACCAGCGCGGCGATGACATGCCAGTCGGCCAATACGCCGCCCGCGACGGAACCGAGCAAAATCGCCGCAATCGTAGAGGCTTCCATCAGGCCATTGGCTTTCACCAGCTTATCGCCCGTCGTTAGTTCGCCCAGAATACCGTATTTCGCCGGAGAATAAGCCGCCGCGCCAATCCCGACCAACGTATAACCGACAAAAGGATTTACGCCGAGGCAGATACCTGCCGCTCCCGCCAGTTTAAGACCATTGGCGACCATCATCACCCGGCCTTTGGCAAAGCTGTCCGCTATCTGGCCGACAAACGGCGCAAAAAGAATGTAAGCGCCCACAAACACCATTTGCAAAACAGGCTGGCTCCAGTCCGGGTAAAACTGAGCTTTCAGCAGTGCCAGCGTCGCAAACAGCAGCGCATTATCGCCAAAAGCCGAGAGAAACTGCGCGACAATCACCGACAGCATCCCTTTCGACCAGATGGAGGTGTTAGTACGTACTGACTCACTCATGATGTTGTTCCGGCGCATCCACCCAACTTTTCAGCGTCACAAAATCGGGTTTCCCGCTGCCAAGCAAGGGAAGCTGTTTCAGATAACGGATATCACGCGGGACGGCAAGTTCCGGAATACCGTGTTCACGGGCATAGTGCTGTAACTTTTCTCGGGTGAGTTCGCTGTCAGTCGTAAACAGTACCAGCGCTTCACCTTTGCTGGCATCGCTTTTAATGGCGGTAGCGTGCATTTTGTCCGCCGAAACGCCAAGCGCCAGTTGCTCGACCATCTCCAGCGAGACCATTTCGCCAGCAATTTTCGCAAAGCGTTTCGCGCGCCCCTGAATCTGCACAAAACCATTTTCATCGAAGCGTACAATATCGCCCGTGTCGTACCAGCCGCGCTCAGTTTCGCCTCTGGCGTTTTCCGCCGACGGCACCTCCAGCACGCCCGGTTTTTCCACGCGCAGATAGCCATTCATGATATTCGGCCCTTTCAGCTGTAGCCGACCGCCGTTTTCAATACCGGGCACCGCCAGCAGACGCGCGTCCATGCCAGGCAGAATGCGGCCAACAGTGCCAGGCTTAGCCGCCATCGGCACGTTAATCGAGACTACTGGCGCGCATTCCGTTACCCCGTAGCCTTCAAGAATGCGCAGACCGAATTTATCCTGCCACAGTTGTTTGGTGCTCTCCTGAAGTTTTTCCGCACCGGCCACCACATAGCGCAGACGATAAAAATCATACGGATTGGCAAAGCGCGCATAGTTGCCGAGGAAGGTTGACGTACCAAACAGCACGGTACAGTTACGGTCATAGACCAGTTCCGGCACAATGCGATAGTGCAGCGGACTTGGATAAAGAAATACTTCCGCGCCGGTCAACAACGGCGTAAACAGGCCCACCGTCAAACCGAACGAGTGAAAGAGCGGCAGCGCCGACATAAAACGGTCATTGGCGGTGAAATCCGCAATCGTTTTTATCTGCTCGACGTTCGCCAGAATGCTTTTATGGCTGTGCACCACCCCTTTCGGGTGCCCTTCCGAGCCGGAGGTAAAAAGAATGATCGCCTCGTCTTCCGGCTGCTGTTTTACCTGCGCCAGTCGCGGCGCCAGGAGGTGGGCAAAAATCCACAGCTTGTCGGCGGGTGTGACGTCCGCTTTTAAATCTTCCAGGTAAACCCAGTGAACCTGCGTTAGCTGCTCCGGCAGGTGCCACAATTTACCTTTATCGAGGAACTGGCGGGAGGTAAAAATCGTTTTAATTTCCGCCGCGGTAATCGCGCTGGTCAGCCCTTTTACCCCCGCAGTGTAGTTCATCATGGCCGGAATGCGGCGACGAGAAACCGCGCCGAAAATCACCGCCGCGCTGATGGCGGCATTCGGCAGCATTAAACCGATTTTCTCTCCCTCAACGCTGTACTTTTCCAGAATCCGGCCAACAAAAAGCGTCTTGGTCAGTAACTTACGATACGTATCCGGCGTAAAGTTAATGTCCTCAATACAGTTTTTACCCGCGCCGTAACGATATTGCGCCGCCAGCAACGATTCGTATAACGTCTCGCGCGGGCGCACCGCCATACGCGCTTCCATCATGATCTGGTGCAGCATCTCACCCGCTATCTTACGCCTGTCGCGCGCGCGCGGCGCTTCCGGCATCGGTATTTGCGTCGGCGGTAAAATATGAAGCTGAATGCGGGGGAATAAGCGCCGTTTAACCAGACCTTTCAGGCGACTGAAAGGGGTAAGCTCCGCGCCGTCAATGCGGAGCGGAATGACGGTTGCGCCCGATTTTGCCGCCACAAAGCCTGCGCCGTCATAAATTTTCATCAGCGAACCGGTCACGGAAATCCGCCCTTCCGGGAAAATCACCACTGGACGCCCCTGCTCCACCAGACGCACCAGGTGTTTAATGGACATGGGTTTAGTGGGATCGAGCGGTACAAAATCGATCAGCGGCGTTAACCAGCGCATATACCATTGCTGGCTGATGGAGGTATATACCGCAAAGACAGGCCGTACCGGCAAAAACAGCGCCAGTAGCATACCATCGATAAATGAAACGTGATTGGGGGTAATTAAGACCCGGTTCCCCTGTAGCGCCCGGACATCGCCAGTGACGCGCACACGATAAAGCACGCGAAACAGGTTACGGAAAAATCCAAACAGCATTTCAACTCCCTTTGGCCGACAATTCGCTAAAACATGAATTGTGGCAGATTACACGAGTTGCGTAACAGGAGCGATAGCAAAATAGGTTCGAAAAAAAACCTGCGCATCCGCGCAGGTTGGTGCAAGAGACAGGTACGAAGAGCGTACCGAATAATCTCACCAATCAATACCTCTGGGATCTTGATTGTGGGCTTCGCGCGTCTGCATCGCCAGTCCGAAAACGCAAAGGAATAAACGGAAATGCAACGAGTTGTGTAAATTATCCGTTACTGTTACAGGTTCAGGCGAAACAAAAAAAAACCTGCGCATCTCTACGCAGGTTGGTGTAATTCGTGTGATCAACAATGACGTTGATTCCACCTATCAATACCTCTGGGATCACCACTCTATCAACCTGACTCGCTGGCCTGCCAGCAGACAATCGCAACAGCGCTTCGCAAACTGTAACGAAAGATTTGTATTGTCACTTTACAGACGCATTTCTCCCGTGCAGGTCACATTTGCCCGACACGGCGGGGCAAGAGGCTTGAACAGACGTTCATTTTCCGTAAAACTGGCGTAATGTAAGCGTTTACCCACTATAGGTATTATCATGGCGACCATAAAAGATGTAGCCCGACTGGCCGGTGTTTCAGTCGCCACCGTTTCTCGCGTTATTAACGATTCGCCAAAAGCCAGCGAAGCGTCCCGGCTGGCGGTGACCAGCGCAATGGAGTCCTTGAGCTATCACCCTAACGCCAACGCGCGCGCGCTGGCACAGCAGGCAACGGAAACCCTCGGTCTGGTGGTCGGCGACGTTTCCGATCCTTTTTTCGGCGCGATGGTGAAAGCCGTTGAACAGGTGGCGTATCACACCGGCAATTTTTTACTGATTGGCAACGGGTATCATAACGAACAAAAAGAGCGTCAGGCTATTGAACAGTTGATTCGTCATCGTTGCGCAGCGTTAGTGGTACACGCCAAAATGATTCCGGATGCGGACCTGGCCTCATTAATGAAGCAAATCCCCGGCATGGTGCTGATTAACCGCATTTTACCGGGGTTAGAACACCGCTGTGTCGCGCTGGATGACCGTTACGGGGCATGGCTGGCGACCCGGCATCTGATCCAGCAAGGTCATACGCGTATTGGGTATATCTGTTCCAATCACACTATCTCTGATGCCGAAGATCGCCTGAGGGGCTATTACGATGCGCTGGCGGAAAGCCATATCCCGGCTAACGATCGGCTGGTGACGTTCGGCGAACCGGATGAAAGCGGCGGCGAGCAGGCGATGACTGAGTTATTAGGTCGCGGCAGAAATTTTACCGCGGTGGCCTGCTATAACGACTCGATGGCGGCCGGCGCGATGGGAGTATTAAATGATAATGGCGTGGGGGTGCCGGGCGAAGTATCGCTCATCGGTTTTGATGATGTACTGGTCTCACGCTATGTGCGTCCCCGACTGACCACCATTCGGTATCCGATCGTCACCATGGCGACACAGGCGGCGGAGCTGGCCTTAGCGCTGGCAGGGAAATGCCCTACGCCAGAAGTAACTCATGTATTTAGTCCGACACTGGTACGCCGACATTCGGTGTCCACGCCGACGGATACCGGGCACCTGTCGACAACCGATTAATCAGGGTAGCATGATGGCGACAATGCTGGATGTTTCCCGCCATGCGGGCGTATCAAAGGCCACCGTCTCACGAGTGCTGAATGGGACGGGGCAGGTAAAAGAAAGTACGCGCCAGAAAGTGTTTACGGCGATGCAGGCTCTGGGCTATCGCCCCAACCTGCTGGCACGCTCGCTGGCGAATCGCACCAGCAACAGCATCGGTCTGGTCGTCTCTACGTTTGACGGCTTCTATTTTGGCAGTTTGTTGCGCCGGGCGTCGCGCCAGGCGGAGTTTCATAACAAGCAGTTGATCGTCACCGATGGTCACGATACGCCGGAACGAGAGCAGAAAGCCGTACAAATGTTGGCCGACAGACAGTGCGACGCTATTATTCTTTACACTCGCTATATGGATGAGCCGGCGATTTTGTCGTTGATTGACGCCACGGAAATGCCGCTGGTGATTATTAATCGCAACGTCACTCAGGCCCGCGATCGCGCTATTTTCTTCGAGCAGGAGACGGCGGCATTCCAGGCGGTGGAATATCTGATTACGCAGGGCCATCGCGATATCGCCTGTATTACGCTGCCTGTTCATACTCCCACCGGCACATCACGCGTAGCGGGTTATCGCAAGGCGCTGGAAAAATATGGCATCCCCTGGCAACCGGCAAAAGTGAAATACGGCGATTACACGCTGACGCGCGGCTATGACGCCTGCCGGGAATTACTGGAGGAAGGCGTCACGTTTAGCGCGCTATTCGCCTGTAATGATGACACGGCGCTGGGCGCGGCAAAAGCGCTGCGCCAGGCCGGATTACGCATCCCGCAGGATGTGTCGCTGTTTGGTTTTGACGATGCGCCGGGCGCAACCTGGCTTGAACCGGGGCTTTCAACAGTCTATTTACCCATCGAGGATATGATAGCCACCGCGATCGATCAGGCCGTTCGTCTGGCGAACAGCGAGCCGGTCGCCCCGATCCCACCCTTTACCGGCACGCTGATTCTGCGCGAGTCCGTCGCCGCAGGCCCGTTTTTTCAACGTCCGGCCTAATGATGCGCTTCAGAGCATCTCCAGCGCTAACAGCTCTTCAATGGTCTGACGACGGCGGATCAGCCGCGCCTGTCCATTGTCAAACAGTACTTCCGGCAGGAGCGGGCGGCTGTTGTAATTCGATGACATAGACGCGCCGTACGCGCCGGTATCGTGCAATACGAGGTAATCGCCGGGGATGACCGCAGGTAAGGCGCGTGTTTCAACCATTCCCCCTTCCTGCTGCGTAAAAACATCGCCTGATTCGCATAGCGGCCCGGCGACCACCGTCTCGACCCACGGGCCATTTTCAAGCGCGCGACCATCCGCCGCCAGCGCCGAAATACGGTGATAGCTACCGTACATCGCCGGGCGCATCAGATCGTTAAAACCAGCGTCGACCAGCACGAAATGGCGGCTTCCCATCTGTTTTACGCTACGCACCTGCGTTACCAGCACGCCCGATTGCGCCACCAGATAACGTCCGGGTTCGATCTCAAGTTTGACCGCATGTCCCAGATGGCGGGCTATTTGCTCGCGCGCCGCGTTCCACAGACCATAGTAATGGCGCGTATCAACGGGCTCTTCTCCCTCACGATAAGGTATCGAGAGTCCGCCGCCTGCCGAAATCGCCTCCACATCCTGACCACATTCCAGCACCTGGCGAACCATCGCGCCGCAAACCTGCTCCAGATGACCATAATCGACGCCGGAACCAATGTGCATATGGATACCGACAAGTTTCAGTCGGTATTTCTGCATTACCGCCAGCGCCGCCGGAAGATCGCTATGCCAGATGCCGTGTTTGCTGTTTTCGCCCCCGGTGTTGGTTTTCTGGCTGTGGCCGTGACCAAAGCCAGGATTCACGCGCAACCAGACGCGATGCCCAGGCGAAACCTGACCAAGCTGCGTCAGCATATCTACCGAGCCGGCATTGACCGGAATATGCAGTTCACTGACGCGCGCCAGCGTGGCGGCGTCAATCACATCGGCGGTAAAAACGATATCATCAGGGCACGTTTGCGGATCGTAGCCCGCCGCCAGCGCACGTTCGATCTCTCCCAATGAAACAGAATCCACCTTGACACCCTGCGCGCGCATTAAGCGCAGGATATGAATGTTCGAACAGGCTTTTTGCGCAAAACGCACGACGTCAAACTGCTGCAGGGCGGCTATCTGACGGCGAATAATGTGCGCGTCATAGACCCAGACCGGACAGCCGAATTCAGCAGGCAATCTGAGCAAATTTTCAGCGTTAAGGTCAGTTTCAGCGTGATAATGCGGCAATGACATAACAAACTCCGGAACAGGCTTTTTAACGATTACGCCATACCTTAGAAAGAATAAAAAATATCGTTTTATTGTCAGTCTATGCAAAAATGATATGGGATAAATGATTCAGGGAAACGTATGGCTGCCGTAAATTTACGTCACATTGAAATTTTTCACGCCGTAATGACCGCCGGAAATCTCACCGAAGCGGCGCGGCTGCTGCATACCTCGCAGCCTACCGTCAGTCGCGAGCTGGCGCGTTTTGAGAAAGTGCTGGGATTAACGCTGTTTGAGCGCACACGCGGGCGCTTACATCCGACAGTGCAAGGGCTACGCCTGTTCGAAGAGGTACAACGCTCCTGGTATGGGTTGGATCGTATCGTCAGCGCGGCGGAAAGTCTGCGCGAGTTCCGTCAGGGCGAGCTCTCTATCGCCTGCCTGCCGGTCTTTTCACAATCCTTTTTGCCGCCGTTACTACCGCCTTTTCTGGCGCGTTATCCGGATGTCAGCCTGAATATTGTGCCGCAGGAGTCGCCGTTGCTGGAAGAGTGGCTCTCCGCCCAGCGCCACGACTTAGGGCTGACGGAGACGCTTCATGCCCCGGCAGGAACAACCCGCACCGAGTTACTAACGCTAAATGAAGTGTGCGTACTGCCCTGCGACCATCCGCTTGCCGCCAAAACGGTACTGACGCCAGACGATTTTCAGGGGGAAAACTTTATCAGCCTCTCCCGCCTGGACAGCTATCGACAGTTGTTGGATACGTTATTTGCCGAACATCAGGTGAAGCGCAGAATGGTGGTGGAAACGCATAGCGCGGCCTCCGTCTGCGCGATGGTGCGCGCCGGGGCGGGCGTTTCGATCGTTAACCCGCTGACCGCGCTGGACTATGCCGCCAGCGGCGTCACCGTCCGCCGCTTCAGCATTGACGTGCCCTTTACCGTCAGCCTGATTCGCCCGCTACACCGCCCTGCCTCCGCGCTGGTTGACGCCTTCAGTAAGCATTTACAAACGCACCTTTCGCGCCTGGTCGAACCGCTGGAGGTTATTCTGGGGCCGATGACGAAAGCATAAAGCTCACGGCATCTGCGGCATGAATTGCCGTGGTATCGAAAACCGGTAGCGCGCCTTGCGTCTGGGGAACAAGCAAACCTATTTCAGTACAGCCAAAAATAACGCCCTGCGCGCCTTGCACAGCCAGTTGTTCGATAACCTGTAAATAATAGTGGCGCGACGCGTCAGTGAATGTCCCCTGACAGAGCTCGTCAAAAATCACCTGATTGATACGCGCCCGATCGTCCGCCTCCGGCACGATGGTCTCAATCGCAAATTGCTGTTCCAGCCGCCCGCGATAAAAATCCTGCTCCATCGTATAGCGGGTCCCTAATAGCGCCACGCGATGTAACCCCTGACGGGCGATGGCTCGCCCGGTAGCATCCGCGATGTGTAGGAAAGGCAGAGAACAACGAGATTCAATAATGTGCGCGATTTTATGCATGGTGTTGGTACACAGCACAATGCCTTCTGCGCCCGCCTGCTGTAACCCCTGCGCGGCCTGCGCCAGGATATCGCCCGCTTTATCCCACTCGCCACGGCGTTGACATACTTCAATATCGTGGAAATCTACGCTATGCAGCAGTAAGCTCGCCGAGTGCAGGCCTCCCAGCTGCTGTTTAATGCCTTCATTGATTAAACGGTAATAAGGGATAGTCGATTCCCAGCTCATCCCCCCCAACAGTCCGATCGTTTTCACTGCGCTCTCCTTTTTGTAAAGCATTATGGCAGTGAAACAAACTTACACATCCGTTTCCAGTCTATTTTTCATCATGCCGGATAACAGGCGTCATCCGGCATGGGAGGGGGGATTACACGCCAATATTTCTTAGCTTCTCGCCCGCCATTAGCTTGCGTTCGATGTGCTCCAGGGTGACATTTTTGGTTTCCGGAATCAGCCAGAAAGTGATGCCGATAAAAGCGATATTCAGCGCGGTGTAGAGCCAGAATGTACCTGCCGCGCCAATGCTGTCCAACAGTGTCAGGAATGTCGCGCCGATGATCATGTTCGATACCCAGTTTGTCGTGGTTGAACAGGTAATGCCAAAATCACGGCATTTCAGCGGCTGGATTTCCGAACACAGTATCCACACCACCGGAGCGGCGCTCATCGCGTAACCGGCGATACACATCATCGTCATCCCAACGGAAAGCCAGGAGAGACCGCTTGATGCCGTACCGTTATCAAACTGCATCAGGCAGTAGCCCAACACCAATGTCCCTAACGCCATTACGCTGAAACCGATTTTTAACGCCGGTTTACGCCCGGCCTTATCGACCGTAAAGACGGCGATAAAAGTCGCGAACATAAAGGTCAGTCCGACCACCAGCGTAGCGATCATTTGCTGTTCCGTGGTGGTAAAGCCGGCCATTTTAAAAATGCGCGGCGCATAGTACATAATGATGTTCATGCCGGTGAACTGCTGCATTGCCTGTAGCAACATACCGAGGAACACGGCGCGGCGAACATTGCGGTTAGCTTTAAATAATGCCCACCCGCCCTGCTTGAGTTTGAGGCTTTCCCGAATCTCATTCAGTTCATCACGGGCTTTTTCCGAGGTATCGCGCAGCATACGCAGCACCTCTTCCGCTTCAATATGGCGACCTTTTTGCGCCAGCCAACGCGGACTATTCGGCAAGAATACCACCAGAATAATGAGCAACACCGCAGGCAGCGCCAGTACGCCCAACATCGCGCGCCAGTTGCCGCTGTAGCTAAATGCCGTATCGGATAAAAAAGCCAGCACAATGCCTAACGTCACCATCAGTTGATACATACTGATCATTTTGCCGCGAACATTTTCGCTAGCCATTTCAGAGAGATAAAGCGGCGCGGTATAGGAGGCAATCCCTACTGCTACGCCCAGTATCACGCGGGCGCCAATCAATACTTCCACGCTGGAAGCAAACGCCGACCCCAGCGAGCCGAGCACGAACAAAATCGCGCCAGCCATCAGGCTATACTTACGCCCCAGCCGAAATGAAAGCCAGCCGTTAAATAATGCGCCAATTGCCGCGCCAAGCATCATACTGCTGACGACCCACTCCTGCAGCCGACTGGTCAGTACGAAATGGTCGGTAATAAAAGGCAGCGCCCCGGCGATAACGCCGATATCCAGACCAAATAACAGTCCCGCAACCGCTGCAGAAACCGAAACAAACATATTCATACGTCGTGTGTCGCGAAGCGAACGCGGCGTTAAAGCAGAGTCATTAATAGAGACCATATTTTCCTGCCACAACAGAGTAAGACATAGCCTGAAAGTACGGGATACTCTTCCTCAAGTGTCAGGCTGGAAACGGCATAAATATGGATTAAATGGCTACGCTATAGCGATATGTGATGGATATTACACTTTTTAAATTTAACGCCGTTGCCAGATATTTTTTCAAACCACCAATATTTCAATAATTTAAATCATTGATTATAGCTATTATTTAACAATATATGGATTAAGTTAAACTCACAATATGGACTATGCTAATGAGATCATAAAAAAACCCTGTACGAGGACAGGGCTTTATCAGTTTTTTCGGCCAAAGCGTCGATTTTCCCAGAAACGCATTTGTCAGTAGCGGATTAACGCGCCAGCCAACCGCCATCTACCGCTATGGTATAGCCGTTAATATAATCAGCGGCGCTGGATGCCAGGAAGACTACCGGCCCCATTAAATCGCCCGGTAGCCCCCAACGTCCAGCCGGAATACGGTCAAGAATTTCGGCGCTACGTTGTGCATCAGCGCGCAATTGCTGGGTATTATTCGTGGACATATAGCCCGGCGCGATGGCGTTTACATTGATATTGTGTTTCGCCCACTCGTTCGCCATCAGACGCGTTATTCCCATTACGCCGCTTTTCGACGCGGTATAAGACGGAACGCGAATGCCGCCCTGGAAGGAAAGCATAGACGCGATATTAATAATTTTGCCGCCGTTGCCCTGGGCAATAAAATGTTTTGCCGCCGCCTGAGACATAAAGAACACGCTCTTGATGTTCAGGTTCATAACGTCATCCCAGTCTTTTTCCGTGAAATCAATCGCATCTTCACGACGGATCAAACCCGCGTTATTCACCAGAATATCAATATGACCGTATTCCGCCACCGCCCGTTCCAGTAGCGCCGGAATACCATCGATTTGGCGCAGATCGGCAGTCAGGCTTAAAAAACGACGTCCCAGAGCGGTGACGCGCGCAATAGTTTCCGTCGGTTCAACAATGTTAATACCGACAATGTCACAGCCCGCTTCCGCCAGCCCTAACGCCATCCCCTGCCCCAATCCGGTATCGCACCCCGTCACAACCGCGACTTTACCTTCAAGAGAAAATGCATTCAAAATCATTGTTAATCCTTATTTTTGTCATGCCTGCCACGCACAGGCGTTATCACCGGTCGCGACTAGCGCAGATCTTGTACCGCAACGTGATCCATGTCATCGAAGACCTGATTTTCTCCCACCATGCCCCAAATAAACGTATAGGCTTTGGTGCCAACGCCGGAATGTATTGACCAGCTTGGGGAAATAACCGCCTGTTCATTACGCATCACAATATGACGGGTTTCCTGAGGCTGCCCCATCATATGGAAAACGCAACTGTCCTCTTCCATATTGAAATAGAGGTAAACTTCCATACGGCGCTCATGGGTATGGCATGGCATGGTGTTCCATAGATTACCGGGCGCCAGTTCGGTGAGTCCCATACTGAGCTGACAGGTTTCCAGTACATCCGGTACGAAGTATTTATTGATGGTGCGACGGTTACTGGTGAGGTTATCGCCTAAGGTGACGGGCGCAACGTCGGCAGGCGACACTTTTTTCGTCGGATAAGCGGTATGCGCTGGCGCGCAGTTGTAATAAAACTTCGCCGGTCTGCTCGCCTCATTGCTGACGAAGACCAGCTCTTTCGCCCCTTTACCAATATACAGAGCATCACGATGACCAATATCATGGCGCTGCCCGTCAACGATAATGGCGCCCGCGCCGCCAATATTAATGACGCCCAGCTCGCGGCGGTCCAGTAACCGGGAAACGCCAAGCTGTTTACCCACCTCTCCGCCGATTTCAACAGAATGGCTGACGGGCATAATGCCGCCGACAATAATACGGTCGATATGGCTGTAGACCATCGTATATTCATCAGCGACAAAAATATTTTCTATTAAAAACTCGCGTCGCAGCGCCTGGGTGTCCAGCGTTTTAGCGTGCTCGCTATGGATGCTTTGCCTTACGTCCACTTTTCCCTCCAATGATAAATCGATCGCAATGGCATAAAATCAAAACACTGTTTTGTTTTATTTAACGGCATCATAGTCGCCTGGATAAAGGTTTTCAACAATAAATAAAACAACGTTTCATTTATATGGTTGGTTATTTTTAAAACTGCTGTAGCGATCACGATCGGCGCTAAAACTTACGCACTTGTCTGATTTTCAGACATGTGCGCCAGATGCTGTATGCGGTTACTCAGATAAAAATTGGAGCTTGTTTTAGAACGAGGTCTGATGTGCGAATTGAATTAAAAGCGGTATGCGTCTGCAATGCCCGACGCGGCAAGAAGTTCTGCGCTATAACGAAAAAGGGGGGGGCTGTCACTGGCTTTGCCCTCGTGATAGAGGGCTTTTTATAACGGAATACTGAAGCAGGAAAAGGGTGGCTGGCGTAGGATCAGTCGCGTTCAATGGTTAAAGCAACGCCCTGGCCGCCACCGATACACAGCGTCGCCAGACCTTTTCGCGCGTCGCGTTTAACCATTTCGTGCACCAGTGAAACCAGAATTCGACAGCCGGAAGCGCCAATGGGATGCCCCAGCGCAATCGCGCCGCCATTAACGTTTACCCGTCGCTCATCCCATTCCAGCATTTTTCCTACCGACAACGCCTGGGCGGCAAACGCTTCGTTGGCTTCGATAAGGTCGACCTCCGTCAGTTGCCAGCCGGCACGCTCCAGACAGCGCCGGGTAGCATATACCGGCGCAATCCCCATTAGCGCAGGATCGACGCCGACGCTGGCAAACGCGCGGATGCGCGCCAGCACCGGCAGCCCCAGCGCCTGGGCTTTCGCCTCGCTCATCATCATCACCGCGGCGGCGCCATCGTTGATTGAGGAGGCATTACCCGCCGTCACCGAACCTAAACTATCAAACGCCGGATGCAGCAGGGCTAACCCCTCCGCACTGGCGTCGGCCCGCGGTTGTTCATCCGTATCGACAATTGCGGTCTGCCCATTACGTTGCGTGACGATGGGGACAATCTCATCTTTAAAACGCCCGGTATCAATCGCGGCCCTGGCTTTTTGCTGCGAACTGAGCGCATAAGCATCCTGTAACTCGCGGCTGATGCCATATTCCCGCGCCAGGTTTTCTGCCGTCACGCCAATGTGATAATCGTTGAAGGCATCCCATAAGCCATCATGTACCAGACTATCCACCAGATTGTCGGCATCAGGCAACGCGCCGGTACGGCTGTCATTGAGGACATGCGGCGCACGGCTCATATTCTCCTGCCCGCCCGCAATAACAATGTCCGCTTCGCCGCACTGAATAGCCTGCGTCGCCAGGTGCAACGCTTTTAAACCGGAACCACAAACGTCATTAATAGTAATGGCGGAAACGGTAGTCGGCAGCCCTCCTTTGATGGCTGACTGGCGCGCCGGATTCTGCCCGGCGCCAGCCGTCAGCACCTGACCGAGGATGACCTCATCGATAGCGTTAGCGTCCACGCCGGTGCGCTCAATTAACGCTTTTACGACCATGCTCCCCAGCTCGACGGCGGAATGACGGGCCAGCGTTCCCTGAAAACAGCCGATGGGTGTCCGTAAAGCCCCCACTATCACAACCTCTTTCATTACCACCTCAGCGCAAAATGACACCGCCATAGTAGAGCATTGTTAAAATTAGTTATCTTGATTGTTTAAAAAAAGTGAGTTTTATCACAAAGGAAATGACGCTGATTTGACGGTGACGCAGCTTATTTCTGCTGCAAATGGTAGCGAAGCCAGTTCCCTGCCGTTCCGGGCGGCGTCTTCTTGTTCCACAGCAAATCAATAGCAATCGCCCTCGGCCAGCCAGGAACTTCCAGCTGGGCCAGCGGTTTTTCCGCCGCAAACTCTTCCACCAGCGCGCAGGGCAATACGCACCAGCCAAATCCCTGAACCGCCATGCTCAACAGTAATAAATAGTTTGGCGCTGACCAGGCCGGGCCGCGCGTAATGTTGGCATTAGATTCAAGGTAGGTATTCAGACGCAGCTCGCGCCAGGTATGCAGTTGTTCCCATTGCAGGTTCGTCTGCGACGCCAACGGATGCGTGGTCGCCACATAAACCCCCATCCAGCTTTGAACAGGCAGACGCGTCGCGCCAATGTCTGTGGGATAGTCATCACGCGCTTCAATCAGACCTATCTGGGCGCGCCCTTTTTGCAGCAGGTCGATGACATCATCATTTTCTCCGATCAAACATTCAAACTCGGTATGCGGAAATTGACGATCAAACTGCGCCATTAACTCTTCCAGACTGTCAGGGTGCAGGGTATCAGAGAGGACGAACGTGAGCCTTGCCTCCGTCTCGCCGGATAACGTCAGCGCCACCTCATCCAGACGGTCGCTCGCCGATAAAATAGCCTGAACATAGCTAAGCACCCGTTTTCCTTCTTCGGTCAGAACGGGCTGGCGCGAAGATCGATCAAATAATGAAAATCCCAGATCCGCCTCCAGATGCGCAATGGCGGTACTAATGGTGGACTGGCTTTTACGCAGGCGGCGCGCCGCCGCAGAAAACGAACCGCAAGAAACGGTCTCAACAAATGCCATTAACGCTTCAGGTGAGTAACGCATAACCTATCTACTTTATCGATGGATGTTATCTTTTAGGTATCACATTAAACGATAAAATAGCGGAAATTTCTTTCGTTTGATTAAGAGTAAGGTTTTTTCGTTTATGCAACATGACGCCATACAACGTCGCTCGCTACCGGAGCGTATTTTCCATGCTGTCTGTTTTGAAGGTATTGCGACTGCGATACTGGCGCCAACGACCGCCTGGCTAATGCAGCGCTCGGTGCTGGAGATGGGCGGCCTGACGATATTGCTGGCAACGACGGCCATGATCTGGAATATCATTTATAACGCTCTGTTTGATCGACTGTGGCCTGCGCATCAGGTGAGACGAACCGCCAAAGTGCGCGCACTCCATGCGTTAGGATTTGAAAGTGGGTTTATTGTCATTGGTGTGAGTATTGTCGCCTGGGTACTGAATGTCAGCCTGCTACAAGCATTCACCCTGGAAATTGGTTTCTTCCTGTTCTTTTTGCCGTACACGATGCTGTACAACTGGGCGTACGATGTTTTACGCCAGCGAATAGTGACCCGCCGCCAACAGCGCGTTAGTGCATGATATTGCTCTTTTTTGCCGGGATCACAACGCTCCCGGCCCTCCTCCTCCACGACATCCATCTGCTTAAAACGCCCCCAACTGACGCTATTTATGGTAAATTGCGCTTCTTTTTGTGTGTTTTATAGTTGATAAATTCAAATAATGTCTAAAATTTGGTCAAAAGATGAGACTCTCTGGAGTTTTGCATTATACGGAACGGCTGTAGGCGCAGGCACTCTTTTCCTTCCCATCCAGTTGGGATCGGCAGGCGCAATCGTGCTATTTATTACCGCGCTGGTCGCCTGGCCTCTGACATACTGGCCACATAAGGCGCTGTGTCAGTTTATTCTTTCCTCAAAGACTTCTGCAGGTGAGGGAATTACTGGCGCCGTTACTCATTATTACGGCAAGAAAATCGGCAGTATTATTACCACGCTTTATTTCATTGCGTTTTTTGTCGTGGTATTAATTTATGCTGTGGCGATTACCAATTCCCTGACAGAGCAATTAGCGAAGCATATTCAGATAGATATTCGCATCCGGATGGCAGTTAGCTTCGGCGTAGTACTTATCCTGAATATGATTTTCTTAATGGGAAGACATGCCACTCTTCGCGTAATGGGCTTTTTAGTCTTTCCACTTATCGCTTACTTCTTGTTCCTTTCGCTCTACTTAACCGGAAGCTGGCAACCCTCGTTACTGACCGGGCAGATGTCTTTGGATAGTCACACGTTGCACCAGGTATGGATTTCTATTCCGGTGATGGTTTTTGCTTTTAGCCATACGCCCATTATTTCGACGTTTGCCATCGACAGACGGGAAAATTTTGGCGATCAGGCCATGGATAAATGCAAAAAGATCATGAAGGTCGCCTATCTGATTATCTGCCTGAGCGTGCTGTTCTTTGTCTTTAGCTGCCTGCTCTCCATTCCGCCGTCATACATTGAAGACGCGCGCAACGAAGGCGTTACCATCCTTTCCGCGCTCTCGATGATGCCCAATGCGCCGGCCTGGCTCTCTATTTCCGGTATTATCGTTGCCGTCGTGGCCATGTCGAAATCTTTCCTCGGCACCTATTTCGGCGTCATTGAGGGCGCAACCGAAATGGTAAGAACCACCCTACAGCAGGTTGGCGTGAAAAAAAGCCGGGCGTTCAATCGCGCGCTGTCTATCATGCTGGTTTCCGGGATTACGTTTATTATTTGCTGTATTAACCCGAATGCCATCTCTATGATTTATGCCATTAGCGGCCCGCTCATTGCGATGATCCTGTTTATTATGCCCACGTTGTCAACGTACCTGATACCGGCATTGAAACCCTACCGTTCAGTAGGCAATTTCATTACGTTGGTCGTCGGTTTACTTTGCGTATCGGTGATGTTTTTCGGCTAAAGTAAAAGATAGCCGGGATATAACTCCCGGCTATTTAATATAAGAATCCAGCACCTTTAATATTACGTCCAGATCTTCTTCACGCCTGGCTTCATCACTCTGATGAACGATATGCTCGGTCAGATGCCCTTTAATCACCTCACGCATTAAGCCATTTACCGCGCCGCGAATCGCCGCGATCTGTTGTAACACGGCCGCGCATTCATGCGGTTCATCCAGCATTTTTTTTAGCGCTATCACCTGCCCCTGAATCTTGCTGGTTCTGGCTTTAAGCTTTTGTTTGTCCCGGATGGTATGTGACATTGCAACACCTCACTAACATTAACGAATACAAATTATAGCATTACGATGCTACTGGGGGGTAGTATTACATACTGGGGGGGAGTAGAATGACGCCCACATAAAACAACTAAGAATCATTCTCATGGGTGAATTTTCGACACTTCTTCAGCAAGGAAATGGCTGGTTCTTCATTCCCAGCGCCATTTTATTAGGTATTTTGCACGGGCTTGAACCAGGGCACTCCAAAACTATGATGGCGGCTTTTATCATTGCCATTAAAGGTACGGTTAAACAGGCCGTCATGCTCGGTCTGGCAGCAACGCTTTCTCATACCGCGATCGTCTGGTTAATCGCTCTGGGTGGGATGTATCTTAGCCGGGCATTCACCGCACAATCAGTGGAACCATGGCTGCAGTTAATTTCTGCGATCATTATTCTGAGCACCGCGTGCTGGATGTTCTGGCGGACATGGCGAGGCGAGCAGCAGTGGCTGGCGGGAAACCACCATCACGACCACGACCACGACCACGGCCATGACCATGACCACGACCACGACCACGACCACGACCACGACCACGACCACGACCACGACCACGACCACGACCATGACCATGACCATGACCATGACCATCATGGTCACATACATCCGGAAGGCGCAACGTCAAAAGCGTATCAGGATGCCCATGAACGCGCCCATGCTGCCGATATTCAACGCCGTTTTGATGGTCAAACAGTGACTAATGGACAGATCCTGCTATTCGGCCTGACCGGAGGGCTTATCCCCTGTCCGGCTGCGATCACCGTTTTACTGATTTGTATCCAGCTTAAAGCGTTTACGCTGGGCGCCACGATGGTGCTGAGCTTTAGTCTTGGCCTGGCATTAACGCTGGTGACGGTAGGCGTTGGCGCGGCGATAAGCGTTCAACAGGCAGCAAAGCGCTGGAGTGGTTTTTCGACGCTTGCCCGGCGGGCGCCCTATTTTTCGAGCATTCTGATTGGTCTGGTCGGCGTGTATATGGGAATTCATGGCTATACCGGGATCATGCAGTAAATATGTAACGCTTCTGCTCAGGCCGTATCATTCACGTCGGGTTTCATTCCAGAAGCGTTTTTACTTATCAAACGGTATGAAAGGCCATACATTCAGCGTCCCGCCTGAATTCTGTATTTTACTCCACTACACCACAGGCAAAAAATACCCCACCGCCACCGGGTTTAGCCGGCGTGTCAGTGTTTCTGGATAGGGTCGCCGGAGGCGGGTTATTGCGGAGCGATAAACGGAGTTCGCTGCAGTGATTTACAAAACCGGGTACCAAACAGCAGTTCCCGTAATCGGTTCCGCATTCCCAGCTTCACCAGTAACCGGTATTTGTCCTGCCAGATTTGCTTCTCCTGTGTATTCAGCCTTCCACACAACGCTGACAACCTTCCTCGTCCACGGTAAACTTCCTGAAGCAAGCGTAACTGGGCCAGGCTCACTCCGCATGCCAGTATCTCCCGGTGCATCAACTGATCCATATAGTTCATCAACCGCTTCGGATTGTTAAATATCGGTGGCACTTCCAGAAAGCCCGTCACCGGATCCGGAGATAACAAAAAGGCGTCCAGCCCTCCTGTCCTGCGCAGGCGTGCGCCCCCGGCCCACTGTTCATCCCGCCGCCACCGAATAAGTATCTCCGCCAGTTCCTGCTCCAGCAGCGCCGGGATGCCGCCGTATACCTTCAGTACCACCCGGTCGCTGAAAAACAGCTCATCGCTGATAATCATAACCGGGTAGTCCGGCAGTATCTGTCTCAGGGAATAGAACAAAAAGAGATGTTCACGGGGACGCAGACACAGTATCAGTATGGCCTCCGGTTTCCGACGTAATTGCTGCAACAGAACAGGCAGACTGTATGCGGTTTCACAGTTGCAGCCCGGCAGAAATCTCCGGACCAGGTGTGCCACGGCGATCGTCACCGGCCAGCAGTCACCGTAAACGATAATCTGCCGGGCCGGCATCCGGTTATGTTCCGTCATCCTCATCCTCCTTCTTTTTCAGGATTTTCCCCGCATTTCTGTTACTGCACAGCCGGTTCCACAGTTCATTTGCCATCGACCTGTCACCATTACCGACCCGGCGTTTTGATACCAGCGGCGGTCCGGCTTTTTCACGGCGCGTGGACGGGGTGGGACTGTCAAGAACCCGGATAACATAAATCTCATAGCGTCGTGCTTTATTAGGCAGGGTCTGGTGACGGCAAATGCTGACCACCCGCGATGTTTTGCTTCGCAGATAGGCAATCAGGTAGCTGGCCCGTCTGGCCGTGATGTGAAACGCCTCTGCTATCTGGTTACGCTGAACCCAGTTCTGCTGCAACAGGCACCAGTGTGCCACGATGATATACAGGGGCTCGCCGGAATACTGGCGGACACTTACCGGAATAAAACAGGCATCATGGTTGGTCTGTCCGGGATAATGAATATCGTTACCTGAAAAAACTATCTTCCCTTTTGATTTATCAGAAGACATGCAAACTCTCCGTTTTTTTAGTGAAAAAGACCGAGAAGAAAAAAATAATCATAAAGATAAATTTATAGCTATTTTTTAATTAACTATCAGGAAATGGTATTTAATCCTGCTAATTGTAAGTAACAATCACTGTCATTGCGGCTGAAAAAGCGCCTGTTTTAATTACCTCACCGGGTATAGCTTCGACCTTTGCTTTATACTGTTTTATAATTCTGCCACCGGCACCGTTATCAAGATGGATAGATCCCATATCTGTTTTCACATTAAATTTAACTGGTGTGTTATTATCCACATCCATTACCGACAGTCTGAAACCATTGTTTTCTTGTTTATTATTCTTAAGAATCACGGTGCTGTCAGCATCTGCCAGTGTCAGACCGTTGGTCCTGAACTCTATAGCCAGTGGGGCGACGAACGGGATCTGCGTTCCGACATTCTGTTGTGCTGTAACGGTGAAAGGTACTTCCCTGGGCACCAGGGTTTCCTTATATTCCGTATAAAAACGCCCCATATTGATGGTATTAGAAGGAGAGATAATAACCTTGCCTGAGTTGTCAGGAATAAATCTGAGATTAAACGCAGAAACAGTTAAAGGTCTGAATGGAACAGTCGGTGGTTCAACAGACAGTCCGGGTTGTGACGGGCTATAGGGATATATATTAATTTTACTTCCCGGAATGTTTATGTCCAAAAAATTATTATTGAAAACCTGTTCGACAAAAATATGTACTGTAATCGTTCCGCTCCGGTTATATGTTTTTTGCGCGTCCATACGTTGCCCGAATGCTTTTGAACTGAACCAGCCTGAAAACCCTGCCTGTATATCCCTCCACGTAAATGTCACGGGAGTCAAACTCCCTTCCTGAACAACGATATCCATTCCAAGACCGCGATCTTTTAGCGCAGTGGCTACCTGTCTCATATCGGAAAGCGAAACTGCTGTAGAGTAAACAAGTGAATTAAAACTGCTCCATGTTGTAGTACAGGTATAACTTATGGGAACAGTAATCTTCTGCAGTTCCTGCCCTTGTAAATATTGTCCTCCCTTCAGACTGATATTCTGAATATTTACATTTCCATTGGCATCACATTTTGACCAGTCATAGTTTGCCCTCGCAGAATCACAGACAGCAAAGAAAAGAAACACACCTGACAGTATCAGTGATTTCATATTGAATAATCGTCCTGTCATGATGTCGCCCCTGCGTCCTTAAACGCGCAGTTCAGGGCATCGCAGGCGTAGCGGTTCATCTGCAGTCCACCGTAATCATCAATATACCCCACCCACAGCGTCCGGGTTTCTGCCGGCAGAACAGCCTTTAAAGGCAGGTTCCCCAGGGGCGGCACCATCACGCCCTCGCGGAAACCGCTGAGCCTGTGGCTACGGTCTGCTCCCAGCCACGCCACAGTGATGTAGTACGGCGTCGGGTTTCTGAGGGTCAGATGTCCCGCATTCCGCTCAGCAGTCAGCTTTCTTTCCGGCTGGTCACTGCTGCTTCTGATAATGGCTTTCGGACGGTAAAACAGTTTCAGCTGGCTCTGCATGGCCAGTTGCAGAACGTTGTCGTCTTCTGGCTTCGGGGGAACGCCCCGCACGTTAAACCAGAACAGTGTTTCCCTGTCCTGAGGGAGCTTATCTGTCAGCCCGCGAACCTGGGTGATGCGGACCTGGGATTTCTGTCCGGCATCAATACGCTGCAGCGGCGGCAGCGCCATCAGCGCATCGGTTCTCACCCCGTCAGCGTCCGTCACCCAGGACTGCGCCAGGAACGGCGTGGTTTTGTCATCGTTATTCAGCGTGATGGCCACCGTTTTCTGCGGCGCATCCATGATAATACGGGTCCGGTCAACATTGACGGCCGCCGGGCTGTACTGGCTCCATGCTGCCGCCAGTGCGAGTAAAATCACACGGCTTCTTCTGCTGTTTTTCACCTGTTTTCTCCTTTAGACCTGCTCTGTGACAGGGATATTTTTATCTGCAGGGCAGTAACAGCGGCCCCCGGCTGAGTGTCACCGTTTCCGGCAGGGTGAGTCTGCACTGCACCCGGCCATCCCAGGACACATTCAGGGTCCGGCGGTCTTCCCCGCTGAGACCTGTCAGGTAGGCCAGACCGCCATCTCCGACCATCCCCGCGGTTCTGCCGGTTTTCCCGGACACCACCAGGGCGCCAAACGGTGGACTGGCGCCATCAGCCAGCCGGATATGACCGAGCACCTGCTCCCCCTGGCTGGCGTCAATCTTCCGGTAGCCCACCGCGCCCTCCGTCAGCACCTGGCTGATGACGGAGCTGCTGACGTCCACGTCCTCCGGCAGGGCGGCCACATCAACCGAAATATCGCTGCGGCGATAACTGCTGCCGGCGCTCACCACGCCCACCCCGAAGCGGTTGGTCACCCCGCTGTTGCCGTTCACCGGCACACCGGCCACGTCTCCGGTATCTATCATCATGCGAGGCTCATTCCCGGCCATCGACTGGCTGAAGGCGGCGCCGTGGGCGGTGGCGGTCACCGAGCCGTACCAGCTCAGGCCCAGGCTGCGGTACTGTCCGGGCTGCAGGGTGGCGTCCGCTGCCGCCTGACCCCACGGCAGACGGCTCTGCACGCTGCCGCTAAAGCTGCTGTTACTGCCGGTGTCATAGCGGTTATGACCGGCGCTGATGTTCCATGTGGTATCCGGGTTATGGAAATCGCTGTAATTCACGGTCTGCTGCAGGCCGCCCCGGTTATCCTTCTGCACGCTGTAGCTCACCTGGCGGCTGTCACCCCACGGGATACTGATGGTGGCGTAGACCTGCTTCTGGCTCCCCCCGCCGGTGTACTGGTTACGGGCAAACGACACCGAGGCCGAGAGCCCCTGAAGGTCGCCGAGACTGAACACTTTGTTGAAGCTGAGCATGTAGTTATTGTTGGACTGTGCGTTCCAGTAATTGAGCCGGCTTACCGAGAGGGCCGCGCTCATGTTGAGTACCGGAACGGACTGGCTGTAAGTCACGGTGTAGCTCTGTTTTTCATGCCATGCATCGCCGCCGTCGGTGGCCCGACGCTGCAGGTACTCCGGCATGGAAAGAAATTGGCGGTCCGAAAAGCGGTATCCGACGAACGCCAGGGTACTGCCGGTTTTATCAAACGTTTTGGCATAGTTGATACGGTAGCTGTAACCGGACTGCTTCTGCCCATGCGGCAACCGCGCATCTGAGCGGGTGACGTCCGCAGACAGAGCGCCCAGCAGCCCCATATTCTGGCCGATCCCGAGCGCCGCGGACTGGTAGTCGCCGGTGGAAGCAATGAGGCCGCCATACAGCGACGTGTTGTTAAATGCTCCCCAGGTGGCCTCCCCGAGCAGAAAGTCAGGGCTGACCGTGCTGTTGTTATGCGTTCCGCCGTACAGCGGACGTCCGGCGGCCACCTTATAGCGAACCTGTCCCTGGCGTGCCATAAAGGGGACGCTGGCCGTGTTGACCTGCCAGGTCCGGACGCTGCCGTCGCTTTCCCGGACGCTGACATCCAGGTTGCCGCTGATATTCTGGCTCAGGTCGGGAAGCTCAAAAGGCCCCGGCGACACCCGGGTCTGGTACAGAATGCGGCCATTCTGGCTGACGGTAACCTGTGCATTACTGTTCGCAATGCCGCTGATTTTCGGGGCATACCCCTGAAGAGAGGGCGGCAGCATGCGCTCATCGCTGGCCAAAGTGAGCCCGGCAAAGCGGAAGGAGTCAAAAATAGCGGAGCTGAGGTACGTCTGTCCGAGCGTCAGTTTTGAGCGCAGTGCTGGCAGGGCACGGAACAGATACGTCTGCGGCAGATAAAAATCGGACTGTGATGCGCCCCGCCCACTGTCAAAACGGCTGTACTGATAATCGCTCCGCAACCGCCAGGCGCCGAGATTAAACCCGGCGGTGCCGTAGAGGCTGTAGCTGGTAGAGGTCTCCCCCTGCTGCGGCATATAGCGATTGGCCATCAGGCTGTAATCGAGCAGGCCGGCGGTGACGCCGTCGCTCCAGCGTGAAGGGGGCACCCAGTCCGGGTCCTGATAACGCATCCAGGCTTGGGGGATAATGAAGGTCAGACGCTGATTTTCAGCGCTGTACCGTACCTGACTGTCAGCGGAGCGCAGCTCAAGGCATTGCCCGTCCGGGATACCGGTAACGGGTTTCAGGCCATGAATAATCTTATCCTTAAGACCCAGCATGGCCACCATGTCTGTTGTCACACAGATGACGGCCGCGTCGCGTCCGGCAACCGGTACAACTCTGACCGGATACTGTTCCCGTACCGGCTGGTCATTGAGCCAGATATCGAGAATATAGTTACCGGGCGCCACATACCCCTCGCGGCTGAAGGCCGTGAGGTCCACGTTGGACAGGTTCCCGCTGTCCAGCAGGCTGGCATTGAACTCCGTGGCCTGCGACTTCAGGACGGAAAATGTCAGGGTAATCAGAATGGCAAGCCGGGTAATTTTCATGGCATGGCGCTTTCGTGTTGTCGTCCGTGTAACAGACAGCCCGCAGGCATGGTCAGATATAAAAGCCGTCCGAACCCCTCCGTGGACGGCTTCTCCCTGTCGTTATTTACCGCGTAAAATCACAGGTATTTCAGGGTGTAGGTGACAGATGCGGTGAAGTCACCGGGCGTGACGCCATTATCCAGTGCTATTAGCCGGGCATAGAAGTTGAGTTCGTTGTTTCCGGCCTGCAGTTGCTGAGCGTCGCCCTCCGGCATCTGGGTGTTGGGCTCGATAATTGCGGTGTTGTCACTCTTCAGTAGCTGGACACCAACATGCTGTGCGCTGCCGCTGGTGGTGTAAGCCTTTTTCGCGACATTGGCTCCGCCAGAGAAAGAGACGGTCACTTTGGACATTTTCCCAACCGGGTTCGGATTGGGCGATGCATTATCCGTATCAAATGCACAGTTCTGCAGATGAATGGTGAACGGTTTTGATTCCGTAGTTGCGTCGGTGGTATTCAGTTTACGGTAAGAAATCTGTCCAAACGGAACGGTGATCGCATCGTCGCCCGGTGCGATATCACAGGGTGAGTTGGTGATGGTACCAGTGAAAAGAATTTTACCTGAGCCGAACGGGCCTGCTGTTGGTGGATCGACTGCATATACAGAAGCGCCATACATCATACCGGCAGCCGCCATGGCAAGTATTATTTTATTACGCATAGATAATATGTCCTTTGGGTGAATGAGAATTATTTTGCAAAGGCTGAAAACAAATCTGAGGGTATTAATGAAAGCGTTCAGAAAAGATTCGCATGAATAATAAACGCCGGGTGTTAAACGAAGCACCTGAACTTTCCATCGAAAAATATTGATTTCAGCTAATGCCTAATCAGTTGTAAGAAAATTCTTATTCAAATTAAAACAATAAAAATAGATCGATACGATCGATGATTATGATCGTAATTTAAGAATAATCATCAAAGAAATACTTTTAAATGTAATTATAAGCGAATGAACACCTAACAGACAGATATTCTCAGCGAACATGAAATATTTTGTAATATGTTATCTGGAATGTATGTTTTGCTTTTCCATTACAATGGATATTTACAACACATAATACTAATCATATATAACAATGAAATTACTTGTAGCATAAAAAACTGGATATAACGCAAGTAGAAGGGATTTAATTCCAAAGCATTAACTTAATAAATCATTATGAACCATCATAAGCGGAAGGGATAAAAAATAATAAATGAAATGATATTCTTCTGTATTTGTGATGGACATCACAATAGATATAAATGCAGGTACCCTGACATTACTGAACTTCACGGATGAATTTTAAAAACAATGCCGACAGCAAAGAGCAAACTGGTAATAGCTGTCAGACATAATGCTGCCTGCTGTAATATATACAGCAGGCTGGGGGATATTAATGCGCGGCGTCGTGCTGCACGGGGGGCGTGGGTGATTCCTGAACTGACTGAGAGTCTACAACTATGCCATCCTGAGCTGATTTCAGTAACAGACCTGCCTGATAGTATTTTCCTTCGTTCATCAAGGAAAGCGCTGTGGTCACATCCTTACGGGTTTGCTGAAGAGGAATGAGTTCCTGATTTTCAATAACACTGACGCCTGCTAGTTTCAGGGCCTCTATAGTCCCTTTTTTATCTCCTTCTTTCATTTTCTGGTTTGCTTTATTAATAGCATCATTTTTCTGGCCCGCAGGGAGATAATCTTCTGCTACCGTAATCGATGAATTTATCCGAATATAGTGGTCTCCTTCAACCGGGGCTTTTTTATCTGATTTGACATACAGCTTCCAGTCAGTGCTGTCATCGTTCAGGAGTTTTTCTGCTTGCGCAGCCAGTTGTTCCGCCTTTTGGGTCCGACCATTAAACAACTCGAATCGCGACATTCCGATATCACGCATGGCCTGCCAGGCCTGTCCGGATATCTTGTCATTATTCAGAGTAACGTTATCAGTCATGTTTGTTGCGGCCATAATATTTCCTGAAAACAGGATAACCATCAGCGCAACGCCTGGCATAATATGGCTTTTCATAATCCATCATCTCCACAAAGTAACATTTTTTATCGGATTATCCTATTCAGAACCGGTAACCCACGCCAAGATTAAAACCATTGCTATTAAGGCTTCCGCTGTTATGGGTAGCATCAAAATCCGCGCCCTCATAACCCAGAGTTATAGCGACATTACTGACCGGGGTATAAGCCACGCCAGCAGAATAACCATATCCGACCTTACTGTCAGACTCATTTATCCCGTGATCACGCTGATGCAATAATACGGGACCCACTTGACTATACAGACTTAACTGGTTATTTATTTTCCATGAGGGGCCTGCAAGCAGGGAGTAATAACGGGTTGTTACACGACCATTACTGCTTTCATCGGAATAGCGCTGGCTTCCATTTAGCCAGGCAAATGAGGTTGTCAGCCCCCAGTCCGGTGACATTTCATAGTTGTTTGCCAGCCGAACCCCACGCAACGTCCCGGCGTGATTAGTATGGGACTGGGCGTATCCAAGTGAAAATGTACTGGCATTATCGTCTGCCCATACCGGACTGGCTGCAGCAGACAGCAGAACAATACCGGCACTTCCGGCTAATAGCATTTTGTTCATCTTCTTCTCTCCGGTTATTTTTACCTGATGCCTTACTGGCATGTATTAAGTTAAAATCTTTCCGTGATAACAAACTATAAATAAATCTTTTAAATTATGAGCGCTGTTACGCCAGCAAATACCTTTATCTCCGGCTGTCGGGAGGCTATTCACGAAAATATATCCAGGCCAGAAACAGTATTTAATAATAAATAAACTGAAAAATAAAAACTGACAAAAATAGAAGTTCACTGATATATACCCAAAATAATTCGAGTTGCTTAAAGGCGGCAAGGGAGTGAGTCCCCAGGAGCATAGATAACGATGTGACTGGGGTGAGCGACAAATCTGCCGGGAGCAGATTTGAACGTCGCGTGCGACGGCCCGTCAGGGCGAGGCCCATGGATGGACTGAGTAATCCGTAGCCAACACATAAGCCACTTGAAGTATGAAGGGTATATAACGGGAAAGAAGGCATATCGGCCTGGTAAATCAACGTCTGTGACTTAGTTGCAGGAAACGGCTATGGTGAGGGGGGGGGCGGCAGTTATCGGGCAGTAACGGCATTGTTCAGTGAGTATCCAGGAAACAAAAAAGGAAACGTCCCTTTAAGGGACGTTTCCGGGCGATTACTCAAGGTCAGCGTGTCTCTTAAACATCGTGTCGCTGGTTTCACCGAGTTGGGCCATCAGCTCAAGCACGATAGCGTCATAGGTGATAAAGCAGAGTTGCTCAAAAGCCGATCCCATAGGCTGCGAAAAAGCACCTTCTTCGCGATCGTTGTCTTCTTTCACAGTTCCAGGCAATACAAGAGTACTTTTGGCCAGTTTGCCGATTGTGGACTCCGCTTTCATTGTGACAAGCGCCACATCCACGCCACAGGCTACGGCCTTCTGCGCCAGGCTCACCAGACTGCCGGTCTCACCGCTACCGGAGCCAATAATGACCAGGTCGCCTGGTTTCGTATGAGGAGAAGAAATTTCGCCCACTACGCTTACTGAAAAACCGAGGTGGAGAAGGCGGTTTGCAAAGCCGCGGATGGCGATGCCGCTACGACCCGCGCCCTGCAGAAAGATATGTTTGGCATTCTTAATCTGTGCGACGAATTGGGCAGCCTGGGCATCATCAATCTTCATCGCATTTTGCTGCAACTCGCTCAGGATATTTAAAGTATTTTGTTGAACGCTCATGTGATTCCCTCCCTTTAAGCGATGGTACGACCACCATCCATCAGAATGGTTTGCCCCTGGATGTACGAGTTGTCTTTATCAGCCAAAAAGATTGCAAGGTTTGCTACATCGTCAATGGTTCCAAGGCGGCGCACTGGAATTTTTTCCAGAACGGCATCAAGATCGGCCTGGGTAGGATAATTGACGCGCATCATTTCACCGGTATCAATCAGGCGTGGAGCGATAGCATTAACATTGACACCCTTAGGTCCCAGTTCTTTTGCCAGACCACGAATCAATCCTTCACCGCCAGCTTTACTGGCCGGGTAACTCACGCCACCGCCAGTACCGGAAAGCGCCGAGCCGGATGAGATATAAACGATAGATCCATGATTAGTAGTGAAGTCGTCGTAGAATGCTTTAACGGTGTTAAACAGGCCAGTAAGGTTAATTGCAATCGTCTTATTCCACTCTTCAAAAGTGATGTTATTAACCTTATTAGCAAACGCCACGCCAGCGTTTAATACCAAAATATCAATACGTCCGAAGGTTTGAAAAACCTGCTCACGAACGTTTTCCAGAGCTTTCGGATCGGATACATCGGTTTTAACGAATAAGGATTTAACATTACCGAAAGTTAACTCTTCGGCCGTCTTTTTACCATTTTCTTCGTTATAATCCACAATGACAGTATGAGCCCCACGGTCTGCGAATTGCTTAGCAATTCCTTTACCGATTCCATGTGCCCCACCGGTTACTAGCGCGACTTTACCTTCAAATTTACTCATTTCACTATACTCCTCAAAATCTCATGACAAAGGGGAGGACAACTCCCCTTTCAGGTAATTGGTGATTTAATGAATGCCAATAATAGCGTGTAGGGTTACTGGGTTTATTTGGTACCGAACTGCTATTGGATCGCTGCCCTTAATTTCTGATAGCTTTCTCTCGGTGCATCATTAAATAACGCGCCACCAACAACAATTAAATCAGCACCCGCTTCTTTTACCTTTTTAGCAATTTCAGCATTAACGCCGCCATCAACCTCAATCTGAATATTACGTCCGGCAACCATCTTTTTAGTATTCCTGATTTTCTCCAGACTTTTTTCAATAAATGTCTGACCAGGCTGACCTGGGTTGATGGTCATAATCAAAACATAATCAATATCATCCAGGAGGTATTCAATTACATGTTCCGGCGTCCCCGGATTGAGTACCACACCGGCTTTGCGCCCGGCTTTCTTTATCTTCTGGATAATATAATGAACGTGCGGCGTTGATTCATAATGAACCGAGATCATTTCCGCTCCGGTTTTAATAACATCATCGATATGTCTTTCCGGGTTTGCCAGCATCATATGCACATCAAATGTCATTGAACTGGCTTTTTTCATTGCCGCAATTTGGTTAGGACCGAAAGCTATATTGCTTACATAAGTACCATCCATTAAATCAACATGCAGAATTTCTGTTTTTTCTGTTTCCAGAAACTGAATTTCTTCCTGCAAACGTAATATGTTTGCACCAAATACTGATGGTAAAATTTGTGCCATTTTAGTCAACTCCATAAATTAATGCGTAACTGTGCTCAACCAGTAGGTCAGAATCTCCCATGGGCCGGTTAATACGAAGTCCGTGCCCTGGCCATTAAGGCCGACGCCAGCACCGTTCAGGAACTCAGTTGCACCGGGCGCGACATACCCCCCCAGATACATAACCACCACACAGAACAGTAAGGTTGAGATAATCGAGCGAATAACGTTGCCGTTACTGACCATGACTGTCATGGTCGTCATGTAGATAATTGACATCAGCACGCCGATTGGGAATATCTGAATACCCGGTAAAACCAGCGCACAAAGCATTGTCAGAGGGATGGTAATAACGGTGACAGTAACCGTTGCTGGGTCGCCAAGCGCAAGGGCACAGTCCATCCCGATATTCAGCTCCGCATCTTTACCCATCTGCTTTTGCATGATTTCTTTAGCACTCTTACCTATCGGGTTAAGCCCTTCCATAAGGACCCCAACCACTTTTGGCAACAGCACCATGACGCCAGCCACGCCCATCGCCATTGGCACGATGGTTGTAATGGGTTGTTTGGTTAACAATCCCAGGAGACAACCGACAATCACGCCGATGATTGCGGGTTCACCGAATACACCCAGTCGTTTCTGAACGCTCTCTAAATCCACATCCAGCTTGTTTAAACCCGGAATGAAATCGATAATTTTGTTAACAACCCATGCAAATGGAAGTGTCCATCCGATGTGGATCATCGTGGTACAGGTCGTCCCCTCGAGGCCGTAGTATTTCTGCCATCTTGGCGCAATAAGATCGCCAATAAACAGTGCGGCTACGCTCAGAGCCACGGCGACACCCAACCCAAGGAAAAAGCTGTCAAAGACGAAATACGCAAGAGCCCCCGGAACCAGGAAATGCATGTAGTTCCAGATGTCCACATTAAGAGTTTTGGTAAGCTTCAGACGAACCAGGATCAGGTTCAGGATAATGCCAATAGGAATAACCATTGCGGCAAACGGGGCAACCCACGCAGCTGCGCCAACGGCAGGCCATCCAATATCAGCCACGGTGAACCCGCTGCCAATTTTTGAGTAATACGTAATTGCTGGCTGCAGGGCTGTGTTTAGCAGCCCAACAACCAGTCCCAGACCGATGAAACCGATACCTACAGTGATGCCAGATTTAATGGCGGCACCCACTTTCATTCGAAAAACCAGACCTAAAAGGAAAATAACAAGCGGCAATATTGCTGTAGCGCCCATGCTTGTAATAGTAAACATGATGCTTTTTAACATTTCCATTTAACCATCCCCCGTCTTTTTTAGACTTTAGCCTTTGGAAATTTCGCTTAACAGTTCACCTAATTTTTTACGCAGTGCGGCTTCGTTAATACCGGTAATAAAACCTGCGACGCTCATGTGCGGCTTACCAATATCACCTTTATAATTATTCGTCGTCAGGACCACATCAGCGCTTTGCATTTCAGAGGCCAGCTCGGACATGCTGCATTTATTAATCTTAAAGTTGGCAATTCCGTATTCAGCACAAACCGATTTAACTTCATCAGCGGCTAGTGTGGAGGTTGCGACACCGCTTCCGCAGGCTACGAGGATAGTAATCATGGTAAAATCTCCGGGTAATTGTTATTTAATTATCGTGTTAATAAACAATGCCTTTGCTTCTTCAGCAGGAAGCTCCAGCATCTGGTGGTAAAAATCAGCTAACTGAAGATGGTTAAACAGCGCCTTCAACAACTGCAATTGATCTGCAGGTTGGGTAACAACCAGGTTGACAACCAGGCGGACCCACAGTTTTTCATCGCCATCTGCCTGATTAACTTCTATTTCCTGTGGCAAACGAATGATATAAATCGCCGGGCTGACGGCGTGCTGGCTATCGCAATGGGGGATGGCGACAGCATAGCCGTCAAGTAAAATTCCAGTTGGATAGTCGGCTTCACGTTCACGCAGCGCCTGGAGGTAAGTCTCTCTTACAATCCCATCGGCCAGATGTTTCTGGTGAATATGCTCCAGCACTTCATCATAATTTTTGAATGCCGCCCCATCCGCGACATTGATAGAAATTGCACCCACTTTTTTCTCCTCACCTAACCAATTGCTCATGTGAGCAACACCCTAATCACATGAGCAGTTATAGCACATCAGTGAATTGCTGAAATGAGGAGCTTGCAAAAGTTATATCTTGATCACACAAAATCACATACGCGCAATCATTAAAATGCTCACATGAGCAAACATGCCGATTACTCAATGCACCACAAATGCTTATGCCATTGAATTTTAATTAATTTAATTGAATTGGCTTATTTTTGGGGCTTTTACGTTGGTAACACTTCAAACGCTCTTATGAGCATGGCGTTCTGATAGTTGTGGTTTCAGCAGGACAACGGCACATGAAATGTACCGTTATTGAATTTAGAATCAACAGGTTATCACTGTTGTATGTTTCGCAACTTCGGCAATACCGTCTTTATCAGCAATATCATTAGTGATCAGTGCGGTAATCTCAGACCAGTCGCAGATCTTAAATAAGCTGCTGCGCTGGAACTTAGTGTAATCGCCCAGGATATATTTCTTCTCGGAATGGGCAATGATCGTTCGATCCAAAAAGGCATCTGAGGAGGACGGAGTGGACGGGCCCGTCATATTGTTGAAACCATCAGTGCCGATAAAGCATAGATCAACGTTAATATCATTAATCATTGACACAGCCCACCCGCCAAAGACAGAAGAGCTTTTTTTCCTCAGCTCTCCGCCGAACAAAAAGACCTGGTTATCTGACTCGATCAGCACACTGGCCACCGGCAAAGAATCGGTAAAAATTTTAAAACCAGATTTCATGCACAACAGATTTGCCAGTTCATAGTTAGAACTCCCTGTACCAATGATCATTGAGCTATTGGGGGGGATAAAATCCAGCGCTTTTCTGGCTATGGCTTGTTTGAAAGTACTGTTTTCTTTTTCCCTGACCTGGAAAGGATGTTCGACAGCCCCCTGCTTTAAGGTTGCACCTCCGTGGCTTTTAACCAGCAGCCCTTTTTTTTCAAGATGGGTGAGATCTTTGCGGATAGTTTCATAAGTGACCTCATACTTTTTGGCAAGGTCGCTAACGTACACGGTACCCGCCGAAATAATCTCTTCAAGGATCAATTTTCTCCTTTCTTCAACCAGGTACATCCTTCCCCCTATAACTATTCAACTCAATGCCATGAAGCGAATCATAGCACACAAGATGCAAACAAAAACAAACTCAAGGAGAAGACAAGTTGCCATCGGCCTGTGAGCAGTCATTCGCGAAAGTAACAGTCAAAAAAAATAAAATACTTCTAAATCAATATATTAACTGGATTAAATCGAGTTTATTGTCTACAGCCTATAAATCCTTCTTCCCTGAACGGCACAACATAATTGGTAAAAATTAGTTTTTGTTTGTTTTTATTGGTTTTTAATTTAAATAAAATCAATAAGTTATGAATTTTGTGATTTTGATCTCAGTTGACAACCAACATTTACCAACCGCATACTTGGCTTAAGTTCTTTATGACAGGTTAGTTGAGATGAAAACGAAAATTGCAATCGCATGTGATGATGTAGGGTTTGATCGTAAGGAGGAGATTAAAAAGTACCTTGAAGAAGAGAAAAATGCAGATGTCGTGTACGATCCCGTAAAACGAAAAGAAGACGGTTTCAACAACTTCGCTCGTCTGGCGGATGAAATGGCAGGTGTTATTCAGCGGGATGAATGCCGCCTCGGTATCTACATCTGTGGAACCGGAATTGGCTTTACTTGCCAGATAAATAAGCACTGGGGGATCCGTGCAGTCGCCGTCACCAACCCCTACTCAGCCAAGCGAGCAAGACTCAGTAACAATGCTCAGGTGATTGGTCTTGGCTGCAGAGTTAATGATCTTGAATACACAAAAATGATCGTTGATGCCTGGTATGACAATGCGTTCGACTTTGCCACTGCAAGGGAAAATTCCAAAAAGAATCTACTCGAAGCAGAACGCAGCGACAACGCATTGCTGACGAAACCTGAAGATGTGCGATGGAATATGGGTTTCAGACCAGATGATGAGAAATCTGAGGGCTAATAAATGGAACTGATCACACAGTTTATCAATGACCTGGGTAACTTTATTTTTATACCGGTCATTTTCCTTGTACTGATGAAACTTCTGGGGCGTCCGCTGTCGGAGTGTATTTCATCAGCCATTAAAGTCGGCATCGGTTTTATTGCATTAACCATGACCATCAAGCTGATGCTTGAAAAAATGCAGCCAGCGGTGACAGGGCTTGCTGAGGCCACCGGCTCCTCACTGAGCGCCATTGATGTTGGTGGCGCAGCCACAGCAGTTATGGGTTTTGGCTCAAGCATGGGGGCGATAATTATTCCACTGTGCGTTGCCGTGAATATTGCCATGCTGGTGGCCCGTTTGACGGACTGCGTAAACGTTGACGTATTTAACCTTCACCAAAATGCCTCAATGGGAGCAATCGTTGGAGTTTACTCCGGCAGCTTCCTTTACGGTGTTCTTACGGCTGCATTGTTCCATGTCTGGGCGCTTATTGCGGCTGACCTGGGTGCGAAAAACAACGAAAAATTCTTCAACCTGCCAAAAGGCGTTGCCATCTCCCACCCGGTTGCAAACACCTATTTGCTGTTCGCTTATCCGTTTAACTGGATATACGATCGCATCCCTGGATTCCGTAATCTGAACGTTACGGCGGAAAGCATTCAGAAACGCTTTGGTATCCTTGGCGATCCGACCATGGTTGGTTTCATTATTGGTATTCTTCTTGGCTTCTGTGGTTATGGTTGGGAATCTCCGTATCACACCATTATCGCCAGCCTGCAGTTGGGTATGTACCTTGCCGCCGTGATGCTCCTGCTGCCGCGCATGACCTCAATCATGATGGAAGGTCTGGTTCCGCTCTCCAACGTGGCACGTAAGAAACTGGTTAAACGTTTCCCGGATCGTGAGATCACTGTCGGGATGGATACCGCACTGATAGTTGGTCATCCGTCCGTTATCGCGCCTGCACTGCTGCTGATCCCGGTCATTGTTATCCTCGCCGTTGTCCTTCCCGGCAACCGAGTGATGCCGCTGGGGGACCTCTCACAGTTCGTATTCTTTATTGCGTGCATGGTACCGGTTTTTAATGGCAACATTATTCGTACCTGGGTGACTTCCATCATCCTTTTTGGCGGCGGCTTATACATCGCATCCTGGATGGCTCCAGCAACAAATGAAGTGTTTCAGAAATTCGGCACTAATCCTGATGCCAGCGTGATGTACTCATCGCTTAACCCTTCAGCTAACCCGTTCACCGGACTCTTTGCTGGACTCAGCCATGTTGGCATCGCAGGTTATGCTCTCGCCGCTGTGTTGCTGTTGTCCGTAGGCTATTTACTCAAACAGAAAGCACGCCGTCAGTTGAAAACTGAGGCAGAAAAAACGGCTTAAAACTTCATAAGGTGATTGAAAATGAAAAAGATTTTAGTTGTATGCGGAAACGGCATAGCCTCCTCTTCCATCATGGTTTCTGTCCTGCAGGACTACCTGAAAGAACAGAATATCGAAGCGCAGGTAGATAAATCCTCATTGATGGCTTGCACCACGGACACATTTAACAGCTATGACCTGATTGTTTCTTCAACCAAGCTGGATAACCCAGGCATCACTACTCGTGTGATTGTCGGAGCGGGCCTGTTAACGGGATTGGGCGAAGATGAGATTTTTGATGCTGTTAAAGAAGAAATGCTTAAGTAGGTGAATGATGAAGCTTGAGATTCTGGTAAATGACGTTGAGGGTACGATCGCTGACTGGCATGCAGCAATTGAGTTTGCCGGCCAGAAGCTTTTGGAGAAAGGCTATATCACTCCCGAGTATATTCAGGCCTGCCTGGAGCGTGAAAAGACTTATCCAACGGGTTTATTGATGGCGAACGGTCAGGGCATTGCCATCCCGCATGCAGACTATACGCTGGTAAAAACCAACAGCATAAGCATTGTGCGTTTTGATAAAGGAGTCGTGTTTGGTCAGATGGAAGATGCTGACCTAACAGTTGAATGCAGCATTATGTTTAATCTCGCATTCGCAACCAGCGACCAGCATATGTCTGTGCTGCGTCGCCTTTTTACGCTCTTCCAGGATATTTCGTTCATCGAGTCGTGCCGTAATCTCAAAACGCACGAAGTCGGGAAATATGTTGAAGAGATGCTTGCCGCATCCTGATAGCGTGTTTCCTTCTGGAACTGTCTGGCGGCATACGGCGTCATCCGTCTGAGGCAGATACCTCCGTATCTGCCTCAGATTTCTGACAAAGTGCATACCTGTTGGAATTGCCCAGGTTTGTCATCAGTCACCACTGCAGGCTGTGTAACGACCAATGAAAATGAAAACGGCTATTAATCCAGCAGTTTAATAGCCGTATCAAAGTCAGTGATCAGCACATTCAGAAGACCTGATTTGAGAGAGGCAACTATACCTTCATATTTTTCGTCCCCTCCAGCCACACCAATCAGTTTCTTTGTGGCACGCAATTGATCTGTCGTAATGCCGAAACCCAGGCGGTTCAGCGGACTATCCAGAATTTCCCCTTTGCTATTTACCAGTGTTACGCATACATCAGCAGTAATGTCCTGGCTTATTAAAGCCTCACGCCACGCTTCAGGGAATATATCGCATAGACTGGAAGAGCCTGTTTTCCAGGCCCCAATCCCTGTAATTACGACATCCATATTTGAGTAAAATTTTTGCGTATCCTGAACAGCCTGATCGTCAGCGAGTTTCTGGGCTAAACTTTCGTCATCCACCCACATGGGTACATACATCGGGTGCGCTCTTCCGTGGGAAATTGCGGCAACTTTGTGTATTAGATCAATCGGTCCCTGACTAAATTCAATACCAGGATGAACGCCAGAAAGCTGAACCACATCCAGAACAGGTAATGTCGTCAGTTGACTCACCGTACTTGAAAGAACCCGCCCCCAGGCCAGACCAAACTTCATACCCTCTTTAAGAATCTCACTCAAGTAGGTCGCCGTTATCCCTCCCAGCTTGACGTTTAATTGTTCCTGGGAAGACCAGGACTCGGAAACGGAGAGCACAACTGCATCCTGCAATCCGTATTTCTTACAGAGATTTTGCGCTATTTCCTCGTCCAGAGCTTGCTGTTTAGGGAAGGTAAATTTTACATACTCTTGCGCAATGGCTTCATCAATCAGGCGTGCAACTTTGAAGCGAGACAGACCGAGCTCCTCTGCAATTTCTACCTTCGTCTTCATCTCAGAGAAATAACGCTTAACAACAAGAGAGTAGATAAAACGAGGATCGTAGTTGCGCAGCTTCGGATTTTTGTTCTCTTTTGGCATAGCGGTTATCCATACGTAACAGGAGGCATCATAAATTTGTTGAGCGATCCGCTCAGATGCAATACTCAAAAGAGTACACTTTTACTCGCTCATCAGATACCTGTGCAGGAGGAAATTTCGAATTTTGTGATGCAAAACGCCCCGTCAATGCGCGAGCGAGATCGTAGAGAAGCCTCAGCACTAAGAACGTAAAATGAAGCCTCCCCCTCATGTTTACTTCACTCTTTGTCCTGCATCATCAACGGCTTTCTCGCCGTCTTCCTTAGTAAATGCGCCTTTTTGCGCGTCCGGAAGAATATCCAGTACCACTTCGGAAGGGCGGCACAAGCGCGTTCCCAACGGTGTCACCTCAATTGGACGGTTAATCAAAATCGGATATTGCAGCACATTGCCGGGTCAAACACCGTTAACGTTTTCATTCTGAATACCTCACATTCGAAAAATCACATATGTTCAGGCAAATTTTTTAGAGACAAACAGCCTTACCACTACCAGAGCAGTTTGCCGATGCCAGCTTACGGGCGATGGCCTGTACGTCGTCCTGTTGGCTTAACCAAGCCTGCTCAATCACCTGAGCGGCCCAGGAAGGAATATGCGGAGATAAACGGTAGTGAACCCACTTGCCCTGTTTGCGATCCAGTAATAGACCACTTTCCCTGAGCATTGCTAGGTGGCGGGAGATCTTGGGCTGTGACTGTTCTAGCGCAGCGCAAAGGTCGCACACGCACAGCTCTCCCATCTCTCTGAGCAGTAACACGATGCCCAAGCGGGTTTCATCGGAGAGGTTTTTGAAGAGTTGTAGGGAAGTTAGTAGCATCTGTCCTCCGATTGCTTTAATAACAGGATACTCTGTAGGTCTACAATCGCAACAATACATTCGAAAAAACATATATAACCGTTGTCTTGGAACATTTTAACCAGATATCAGTAACTTGGTTAACTTATTGATATTCATATTTTTATACATTTCCCTAAAGGGTGTAACTCCCATTCTGAATGCAAATAAACTGAGCCAGTTGTATCTCAATCCAGGCCGAATTAAATCCCTGCTCATGCAAAATGGTACTCATCGTGTGGCGGAATCCATGCCCCGTAACACGCCCAGCGTAGCCGATACGCCTGACCAACACAGTCAATGCCATATCACTCATCGGTTTCTTAGGATTATTACGTCCTGGGAACAGCAACGCTCCTGCTCCCGTCATGGGTTTAAGCTGATTAAGTAGGTCAATTGCCTGGCTTGATAACGGAACCAGATGAGGGCGGCGCATTTTCATGCGTTCCGCTGGTACATTCCAAACCTTTTTCTCAAAATCAAATTCCTGCCACTCCGCTTGCCTCAACTCCCCAGGCCTTACGCCCGTTAAAATAAGCAATTGCATCGCAATCTTAACAAGTACACTACCAGCATAGGTGTTGAGAGTCCGAAGAAACTCAGGCAATTCATCTTGGGTTAAAAAAGCATAGTGCTCTTTCTCATGAGGAATCACGGCGCTGGCTAGATCTGGTGCTGGATTGTACTCGGCCCTGCCAGTCACAACAGCATACTTCCAGACCTCTCCACAGCGCTGGCGAACCTTACGGACCTTCTCAGTTGCCCTTCTTGCTTCTATCTTTGAAAGAACTGCAAGCAACTCCATCGGCTTGATATCTTTGATTGGCCGGTGACCGATATAAGGGAACACATCCTTTTCAAAGGTTCTCAGCATCTCTTCGCGGCAGGAGACAGACCAGCGGTCATAGCGACGCTGATACCACTCCCGCGTGATAGCCTCAAAAGAGTTTTCTGCATCTTGTTGACGACTTAGTTTCTCAATTTTCCGTTCAAGAGAAGGATCGTTGCCAGCCGCTAATGTCCTTTTAGCATCCTCTCGCTTGCTTCTGGCTTCAGCTAAAGAAACATCGGGGTAAACGCCAATAGCGAGCAGTTTCTCTTTACCTAGTGAACGGTATTTGAGACGCCAGTATCTTTTGCCATTGGGATTAACCAGCAGGTAAAGACCACCACCATCAGCCAGTTTGTAGGGCTTCTCTTTAGGTTTTGCAGTTTCAACCTGACGAGCTGTCAGCTTCATTGGGGGTACCTCTCAGCAGCGGGTACAATTATACCCTCATCCATACCCCCACATTGAGCTTGACCCTGGGGGAGTACAATTGAGTTCAATAGACTAATAGAATGCTATAACTACTGATTTATCAAGGGGAAATTGAGTTTGGTAGACTTCAGGAGACTTGAGTCTGGAGCGGGCGAAGGGAATCGAACCCTCGTATAGAGCTTGGGAAGCTCTCGTTCTACCATTGAACTACGCCCGCTTTGAGATGCGTAAGGCATTATAAACCTTACGCTCTGGTTGGCAAGAGACTTACTGGCTGACTGGCGATTAATTCGCCGTCAGCACTTCGGTTTACTCCCCTGCGGCGGCAGATAACGCAGCGGATCGATGGCCGTCGCCCGGTAGCGAATCTGGAAGTGTAGTCTTACGGATGCGGCATCCGTGCTGCCCATCGTAGCGATTTTTTGCCCCGCTTTAACGCTTTGTCCATTATTAACCAGCATGGTGTCATTATGAGCGTAAGCCGTAATGTAATCTTCATTGTGCTTAATCATGATGAGATTGCCGTAACCGCGCAGCTGGTTCCCGACATAGACAACTTTACCCGCTCCCGCCGCATAAACAGGCGTTCCGCGCGCGCCCGCAATATCGATCCCCTTATTTCCGCCCTCCGCGGTGGAATAAGGTAAAATCACTTTACCGTTAGCAGGCCATACCCAACAACGCTGCCCCACCGGCGGCCAGGAGGATTTTGGCACCGAAGATGACGGTCTGACCGCAGCAGTTTTTGTTGCTGTTTTATTGCTGGTTTTGCGTGTTGAACTGCTACTCTTTGCGCTGCCGCGCACTTTAATTCGCTGCCCCACCTCAATAGTATAAGGCGGAGAAATGCCATTCAGGCGGGCCAGTTCTTTCACGCTGGTTCCCGTGGCGCGCGATATACGATACAACGTATCGCCGCGCTTAACGGTATAGACGGAGCCGGAATACGTTCCTGAGCCGGAATTACTGGAACACCCCGCCAGCAGCAGCCCTGTGCATAACAGCACCGCAATACCCAGGCTATTTTTGTTCAGGCGTCCTGCGCTCAAAACCATTCCTCACTCTATTGACAGACGCCTTATGATAGCAGCCAAATGCCGTATGCCCAATCCATTGACGCCGGAAAGGGGCCGCGTGGATGATGATGCCGCGAATATCCGATATGCCAGCATAATATCGACTCACGGCATGATGGCGCTCGTCTGCGTTCTGTCAGGGCCTGTTTTGGTAATGCCTTTCTTTCTGTTATGCGCTACGCTGATCGTCTGAGTATATGGCCTGGCCATGCTGCCGGGTCATTTTAATTTTCAGGAGCTTTCATGACTGAGGAACATGTCGTTTTATTGGATGAGCAGGATAAGCCTTCCGGCACACTGGAAAAGTATGCGGCTCATACGCTTAATACGCCTTTGCATCTGGCTTTCTCCTGCTGGCTATTTAACGAAGATGGCCAGTTGCTGGTAACACGACGGTCGCTGAACAAGAAAGCCTGGCCAGGCGTGTGGACGAATTCGGTTTGCGGTCATCCGCAACAAGGCGAAACCACCGAAGAGGCGATCATCCGCCGTTGTCGGTTCGAACTCGGCGTGGAAATTACCGATCTCACCCCCGTCTATCCGCACTTCAGCTATCGAGCGACAGATCCAAACGGTATTGTGGAAAATGAAGTCTGTCCGGTATTTGCCGCGCGGGCAACCAGTGTGTTACAGGTTAACAGCGAAGAGGTGATGGACTATCAGTGGAGCGAATTTAAAAGCGTATGGAAAAGCCTTCTCGCTACGCCGTGGGCATTTAGCCCGTGGATGGTCATGCAAGCGTCAGACGAACAAGCGCGTGAACGACTGCTCAATTACTGCCAGCGTTAAAAATTGCCTGATGACGCTACGTCTGAACGAAGAGATGCCGGATGGCGGCTAATGCCCCATCCGGCAATTTACATCTTATTTCACCGGACGCATCGCCGGGAACAGAATAACGTCGCGAATCGTGTGGCTGTTAGTAAACAGCATCACCATACGGTCGATACCAATTCCCAGACCCGCTGTCGGCGGTAAACCGTGTTCCAGCGCCGTCACGTAGTCTTCGTCGTAGAACATGGCTTCGTCATCGCCCGCCGCTTTTGCATTAACCTGATCCAGGAAACGCTGCGCCTGGTCTTCCGCATCGTTCAACTCGCTAAAGCCATTGCCGATTTCACGACCGCCGATAAAGAACTCGAAGCGGTCAGTGATTTCCGGGTTCACATCATTACGACGCGCCAGCGGAGACACTTCAGCCGGATATTCGGTGATGAAGGTCGGCTGAATCAGATGCGCTTCAGCGACTTCGTCAAAGATCTCGGTGACGATACGGCCCAGACCCCAGCTTTTCTCGACGTGAATGCCGATGCTTTCAGCAATCGCCTTCGCGGAATCGAAGTTGTCCAGATCAGCCATATCCGTTTCCGGGCGATATTTCTTGATCGCTTCACGCATGGTCAGTTTTTCGAACGGCTTACCGAAGTCAAACACTTCATCACCGTACGGAACCTGGGTGGTGCCCAGAACATCCTGCGCCAGCGTACGGAACAGAGACTCCGTCAGCTCGATCAGGTCTTTGTAGTCCGCATACGCCATATAGAGTTCCATCATGGTGAACTCAGGATTATGGCGCACGGAGATGCCTTCGTTACGGAAGTTACGGTTAATTTCGAATACGCGTTCGAAGCCGCCAACCACCAGACGCTTGAGGTACAGTTCCGGCGCGATACGCAGGTACATGTCCAGATCCAGCGCGTTGTGATGGGTGATAAACGGACGGGCAGACGCGCCGCCTGGGATCACCTGCATCATCGGGGTTTCGACTTCCATAAAGCCGCGAGCAACCATAAACTGGCGAATACCGGCCAGGATCTTCGAACGGGTTTTGAAGGTGTTACGGGATTCATCGTTAGAGATGAGATCCAGATAACGCTGGCGATAGCGCGCTTCCTGGTTCTGCAGGCCGTGGAATTTATCCGGCAACGGACGCAGCGCTTTCGTCAGCAGGCGCAGTTCGGTGCAGTGGATAGACAGCTCGCCGGTTTTGGTTTTGAACAGCTTACCTTTCGCGCCGAGGATATCGCCAAGATCCCACTTCTTGAACTGCTCGTTGTAAACGCCTTCCGGCAGATCATCGCGCGCCACATACAGCTGAATGCGGCCGCCTACGTCTTGCAGGGTAACAAAAGAGGCTTTACCCATAATACGGCGAGTCATCATACGGCCCGCGACGGACACTTCAATATTCAGCGCTTCCAGTTCTTCAGCTTCTTTCGCGTCAAACTCTGCGTGCAGTTGGTCTGAGGTACGGTCACGACGGAAATCGTTCGGGAACGGGATACCCTGCTCACGCAGTGCAGCCAGCTTCTCGCGACGTGCCTTCATTTCATTGTTAAGATCGACTACCTCGTCAGCGCCCTGTGCGTTTTGTTCAGACATGTTGATTCCTCATAGCCCTGCTTTCAAACTTGCTTCGATAAATTGATCCAGACTACCGTCCAGTACCGCCTGTGTATTGCGGGTTTCCACCCCAGTACGCAGGTCTTTAATGCGGGAATCGTCCAGGACATAGGAACGAATCTGGCTTCCCCAGCCGATATCGGACTTAGTGTCTTCCATCGCCTGTTTTTCAGCGTTCTTTTTCTGCATCTCCAGTTCATAAAGCTTCGCTTTCATCTGCTTCATGGCCTGGTCTTTGTTTTTGTGCTGCGAACGGTCGTTCTGGCACTGCGTCACGATCCCGGTGGGAATATGGGTGATACGCACGGCGGATTCCGTACGGTTAACGTGCTGACCGCCTGCGCCAGACGCGCGATAGACGTCGATACGCAGATCCGCCGGGTTAATGTCGATATCGATATCGTCGTCCACTTCCGGATACACAAATGCGGAGCTAAACGAGGTATGACGGCGACCGCCGGAGTCGAACGGGCTTTTACGCACCAGACGATGTACGCCGGTTTCAGTGCGCAGCCAGCCATAGGCATATTCGCCGGAGATTTTGATAGTCGCGGACTTAATGCCGGCGACTTCCCCTTCCGACTCTTCAATGACTTCTGTCTTGAAGCCGCGCGCTTCCGCCCAACGCAGATACATACGCAGCAACATGCTGGCCCAGTCCTGCGCTTCAGTACCACCGGAACCGGCCTGAATATCGAGATAGCAATCGGCGCTATCGTACTCGCCGGAGAACATCCGACGGAATTCCAACTGCGCCAGCTTCTCTTCCAGCGTATTCAGTTCCGCGACGGCTTCGTTAAACGTCTCTTCGTCGTCAGCTTCTACCGCCAGTTCCAGCAGCCCGGAAACGTCGTCCAGCCCCTGAGTCATTTGATCAAGCGTATCGACGATCGCTTCGAGCGATGAACGCTCTTTTCCCAGCGCCTGCGCGCGCTCAGGTTCGTTCCAGACATCCGGCTGTTCCAGCTCGGCGTTTACTTCTTCCAGACGCTCTTTCTTAGCATCGTAGTCAAAGATACCCCCTAAGAACGTTGGTGCGTTCCGTGAGGTCCTGAATGCGGTTATTCACCGGGTTAATTTCAAACATGGTCTGATTTCTTTTATTTGACTTGTCAAAATGCGGTTATAAGGGCGAAATATTAGCGGATTTCGCCCCTTAATTACAGCGAAAGTGTTATTAAATCGCCCCGATCATAGCGGCCAAATATCATCGATAATAATCTGTAAACTACGGTTGCCGCGAAACTCGTTAATGTCCAGTTTATAAGCCAGTTCTACCTCCCGCACGCCGTTATCCGGCCAACAGGTCGTATCAATATTAAATGCGATGCCATCCAACAGCGGGCCGCCGCCGACAGGCTCCACCATCACCTTGAGGTGACGCTCGCCCACCAGACGCTGCTGTAGCAGACGGAAACGACCATCGAATAACGGTTCCGGGAACATTTGCCCCCACGGTCCGGCATCCCGCAACAGTTGCGCCACTTCCATAGACATCTCCGCCGCGCTTAATGGACCATCGGAGATCACCTCGCCTTGCAACAGGGCAGGATCGAGCCATTCCGTCACCAGCTCGCCAAAACGTTGCTGAAACTGCTCGAATTTATGCTCTTCCAGCGACAATCCCGCCGCCATCGCATGACCGCCGAACTTGATCATCAGATCAGGGTAAAGCGTATCCAGCCTTTCCAGCGCATCGCGCATATGCAACCCCTGAATCGATCGGCCTGAGCCTTTTAGCGTGCCGTCGCCCGCAGGCGCAAAGGCGATCACCGGGCGGTGAAAACGCTCTTTAATGCGCGACGCCAGAATTCCGACCACGCCCTGGTGCCATTCAGGATGATACATCGCCAGACCGCCCGGAAGCGTTTCACTACTGCGCTCAAGCTTTTCGCACAGGATAAGCGCTTCCGCCTGCATCCCCTGCTCTATTTCTTTGCGCGTCTGGTTAAGCGCATCCAGCTCGCTGGCCAGAACACGCGCTTCGCCGAGGTTGTCGCACAACAGTAACGCCACGCCAACGGACATATCATCCAGCCTGCCGGCGGCATTCAGGCGAGGCCCCAACGCGAAGCCTAAATCACTGGCGGCAAGCTGCTGCGGATCGCGATTCGATATCTCCAGCAACGCTTTAATTCCCGGACGGCATTTCCCGGCACGAATACGACTTAGCCCTTGCCAGGTCAGAATACGGTTGTTAGCGTCCAGCGGCACAACGTCTGCTACCGTACCCAACGCCACTAAATCCAGCAGCTCCGCCAAATTCGGCGGCGCAATGTTGCGCTCGTCGAACCATCCTTTGTCGCGCAAAAATGTTCGCAACGCCAGCATCAGGTAAAACGCCACGCCGACGCCCGCCAGCGACTTAGACGGGAATTCGCAGTCGCGCAGATTGGGATTAATAATCGCTTCGGCATCCGGCAACGTGTCGCCTGGCAGGTGGTGATCGGTCACGATCACCGGAATCCCCAACGTCTTTGCATGCGCTACGCCGGCGTGGGATGAAATGCCGTTGTCTACGGTGACGATAAGCTGCGCGCCGCGCGCCTTCGCCTGATCGACCACTTCCGGGCTTAAACCGTAGCCGTCCTCAAAGCGATTAGGCACCAGATAACTGATGTTGTCACATCCCAACGCACGCATTCCCAATACGCTTAGTGCAGTACTGGTCGCGCCGTCGGCGTCAAAATCGCCAACAACAATAATGCGGATACCTTCGCGAAAGGCGTTGTAGAGGATCTCCACCGCGTTATCTATGCCGCTAAGCTGTTGCCAGGGCAGCATTCCTTTCACGCTGCGCTCCAGTTCGCGGGCGCTACGAACGCCCCGGCTGGCATATAAACGTCGTAGTAATGGAGGAAGATCGGCGGGGAGTTCCGCCGTCTCATCAGCCTCGCGCCGACGAAGTTGTCTCTGTTGTTTCACGCGTATTATTTACCACTGGTCTGTTTTTGATGCTCATCAAGAAACGCTTTCATCTCTTTCGGTCCCTGATAGCCAGGCACCACATAGCCGTTACTCAATACAATGGCTGGCGTACCGCTAACGCCCAACTGCACGCCCAACGCATAATGATCAGCAATGTTCACGTCACAGCTTGCCGGTTTCACGCCCTTACCTGCCATGGCGTCATCAAACGCTTTGTTTTTGTCTTTGGCGCACCAGATAGATTTCATATCCTGCTCCGCCTGGCTTTCCAGCCCCTGGCGCGGGAAGGCCAGATAACGTACCGTAATCCCCAGCGCGTTATAATCTTTCATCTCTTCATGTAGCTTATGACAATAGCCGCAGGTGATATCGGTAAAAACAGTAATGACATGTTTCTCATCCGGCGCTTTATAGACGATCATCTCTTTTTCCAGCGCATTTAGCTGGCTCATCAGCAGTTTGTTCGTCACGTTTACCGGATGCGCGCCGCTCACGTCATACATCGGCCCTTGAATAATATGTTTGCCATCGTCAGTGACGTACAGTACGCCGCTGTGAGTGAGGACGGTTTTCATCCCTGCCACTGGCGAGGCCTGAATTTCCGTACTCTGAACGCCCAGCTTAGCCAGCGACTGACGGATAGCCGCATCATCCGCATGGGCCACGCCTGAAAACGCCGCCGCCAGTAAAGTGAACATCATAAAACGCTTTTTCATAAACTATCCTTTCCTGTCAGCACTCATGCCCGCGGATGGTGCTGTTGATGAAGTTGACGCAAACGCTCCGTTGCGACATGCGTATAAATTTGTGTCGTCGAAAGATCGCTATGCCCAAGTAGCATTTGTACAACGCGCAAGTCGGCGCCGTGATTCAGCAAATGCGTGGCGAAAGCGTGACGTAAAACATGCGGCGATAGTTTTTCGCTATCGATTCCAGCCAGTACCGCATAATGTTTAATACGGTGCCAGAAGGTCTGCCGCGTCATCTGCTGCGCACGCTGACTGGGGAATAATACGTCAATCGATACGCCATTGAGTAACCAGGGACGCCCATGCTCCAGATACGTTTCCAGCCAATATACCGCCTCTTCACCTAACGGCACCAACCGCTCTTTATTGCCTTTACCGATAACCCGCACCACGCCCTGCCGCAGACTGATATCGCTCATTGTCAGCCCCACCAGTTCCGACACGCGCAAACCGGTGGCATACAGCACTTCCAACATAGCTTTATCGCGCAACTCCAAAGGTTGATCAATAAGCGGCGCCTGCAAGAGCCGCTCAACCTGCGCCTCGCTAAGGTCTTTCGGTAAACGCTGCGGAAGCTTAGGCGAGGCCAACTGCGCGCTCGGATCATCCTCACGATACTTTTCACGGTACAGATGCTGGAAAAAGCGCCGCATAGCGCTTAACAGGCGTGCGGAGCTGGTCGCTTTGTATCCGCCCTCCACCCGTTCAGCCAGCAGCGTTTGTAAATCATCAGCCTGCGCCGTCGCAAGCGTTTTTCCGCGATGATGCAACCACGCAACGACCATCGATAAATCGCGACGATACGCGCTTAATGTATTTTCCGCCAGATTTCGTTCCAGCCACAGGGCATCCAGAAACTGCTCAATACGCGCTAAATCCTGTTCCATTCGCGCTCCCCACTTCACGCTGACTTTGGGTGCATTATGCCTCATTGTGCCGTGAATGCAGCGATTCTGTTACACTACCCGCAACGCTATAGCAGAATCGAGATGTAACGTAATGAACATGGGTCTTTTTTACGGTTCCAGCACGTGCTACACCGAGATGGCCGCAGAGAAAATTCGCGATATCCTCGGCCCGGAGCTGGTGACATTACATAACCTCAAGGATGACGCCCCCGCCTTAATGGAGCAGTACGACGTGCTCATTTTAGGCATCCCCACCTGGGATTTTGGTGAAATTCAGGAGGACTGGGAAGCCGTCTGGGAGCAACTGGACGATCTCAATCTGGAAGGCAAAATCGTTGCGCTTTACGGTATGGGCGACCAGCTCGGCTACGGTGAGTGGTTCCTGGATGCGCTGGGTATGTTGCATGACAAACTTGCCCTCAAAGGCGTTAAATTTGTCGGCTACTGGCCCACAGAAGGCTACGAATTTACCAGCAATAAACCGGTCATTGCGGATGGGCAACTGTTTGTCGGCCTGGCGCTGGATGAAACGAACCAGTACGATCTCAGCGATGAGCGTATACAGACCTGGTGTGAACAAATTCTCGGCGAAATGGCCGAACACTACGCCTGAAACCTTACTCGCTGTACTTCCCTCTCGACGGAACCGCGTTTACGCCGTTCCGTCAGTGTTGGCCTGATATCGGCTGCTGTAACAGTATCCGACGCAACTCACGCCATTCCGCTTCTTCCATGCTATCCGCCGCCAGCCATAAATGCTGATGACGTCCAGACTCTGCGCGTAAACGCAACACCATCCCGCTCTTCAGTAACCAGGGCGGACGCAAGAGCGTCCAGTCCTGCCCCTGCCAGCGTAAGCGCCCGTCCATGAGTAGCTTGATCTCTCCCTGGCAGGTATTAATCCTGCGCTGGCTACGTACACAGTCAAACACGACCAGCGACAGTAGTATCATCCATAACGGGGTATAACTCAGCGGCCAGGGCATCAATAAAATCACCGCAGAAACCAGCCCATGAATGAGCAATGAGATCCACTGAGCGCGCCATGAGACGCGTAAATCAGATTGCCACAGGACCACGTTCCCGATTCCGTGTCTGAATGAGTCGGACCATCTGTTCCAGTTCAGCGTCAGCCGGTTTACCGTGATTCATTAACCAGTTAAATAAATCCGGGTCATCACTCTGCAACAAACGGACAAAAATACGCTTTTCTTCATCACTTAAACTATCGTACTCATGTTCAAAAAACGGCATGATGGAAATATCAAGTTCGCGCATACCGCGACGACATGCCCAGTGAATACGTGCTTTATTGTGAATATCCATGTTCTTCCTGCCTCGCGAAAATGAAGTACCGGGCTATTGTAACGTGTTTTTGGCGTTGTTTTACGGGAATCTCAGTAATCTGGAACGCGATCGCGAAATAAAAGGCTGGGAATCAATATGTTCATCCGTTTTGGATACCGCCTCGCAAAACGATCAATCCGCTCTCAATGGGCTATTTAAAGCACTTGCAATGACCGATGGCTCTTTTACCATTAACCATTATTGTTGCAGCTAACCAGGACATTATTTATGGCTTTTATCTCCTTTCCACCACGTCATCCTTCATCGTCAGCCCGCCTGCCGCTGACGCTGATCGCGCTTGACGACTGGGCGCTGTCGTCCATTACCGGCGTAGACAGTGAAAAGTATATTCAGGGCCAGGTCACCGCTGACGTAAGCCAGATGACTGAACAGCAACACCTTCTCGCCGCCCACTGCGATGCTAAAGGTAAGATGTGGAGCACTCTGCGCCTGTTCCGTGAGCGCGACGGTTTCGCCTGGATTGAACGCCGTAGCGTGCGTGAAGCGCAATTAACGGAGCTGAAAAAGTACGCCGTATTTTCCAAAGTGGTCATCGCGCCGGATGACGAACGCGTATTGCTTGGCGTGGCAGGTTTTCAGGCCCGCGCGGCGCTGGCTAATGTCTTTAGCGTACTGCCCAATAGCGAAAATCAGGTGGTCAGAGACGGCGCCTCCACGCTGCTATGGTTTGAACATCCTGCGGAACGATTCCTGCTTGTCACCGATGTCGCGACGGCCAACATGTTAACAGAGAAGTTGCATGGCGAAGCCGAACTGAATAACAGTCAACAGTGGCTGGCGTTGGATATTGAAGCAGGCATTCCGGTGATTGACGCGGCGAACAGCGGTCAGTTTATCCCCCAGGCGACTAACCTACAGGCGCTGGGCGGCATCAGCTTCAAGAAAGGCTGCTACACCGGACAGGAGATGGTCGCACGGGCAAAATTCCGCGGCGCCAATAAACGCGCGCTTTGGTTGCTGGCGGGCAAAGCCAGCCGGGTACCGGAAGCAGGAGAAGATCTGGAGCTACAGATGGGCGAGAACTGGCGTCGTACCGGCGCTATTCTGGCGGCGACGCAGTTGGACGATGGTCAGTTACTGGTTCAGGCCGTCATGAATAACGATTTAGAAGCCGAAAGCGTCTTCCGTGTTCGCGACGATGCCAACACCCTGCATATCGTCCCGCTGCCTTACTCGCTAGAAGAGTGATATCACGTTAAAAGCCGGATAGCCTGATAGCGCAACGCCATCAGGCTCGCACGTGCTGCTCTCGTAGGCCGGATAAGGTACGACAGCGCCGCCATCCGGCACGGGCATCCGGGAATTACGCCTGTCCCACATACAAATAGATGGCCAGGAAGTGGCACACGCTGCCGCCCAGCACAAAGCCATGCCAGATGGCGTGGTTATAAGGTATGCGTTTGCAAACATAGAAAATTACGCCCAGCGAGTAAACGACGCCGCCTACCGCCAGCAGCGTCACGCCGCCTATCGCCAGCTTAATCGCCAACTGATAAACCACTATCAGCGACAGCCAGCCCATTGCCAGATACGTAACCAGTGAAAGCACTTTAAATCGGTGCGCAATCGTCAACTTGAAGAGGATACCGAATAGCGCCAGGCTCCAGATCACAATCATTAGTCCGCGCGCCAGCGGCGAATCCAGACCTACCAGCAGAAATGGCGTATAGGTTCCGGCAATGAGCAGATAGATAGCGCAGTGATCAAATTTCTTTAACCAGATTTTTGCCCGCTGATGAGGAATGGCATGATAAAGCGTTGAGGCAAGAAAAAGCAGGATCATGCTCCCGCCATATAAACTGTAGCTGGCGATAGCCGTCATACCCGCATTCGCCTCTACCGCCTGAACCAACAACAGCACCAGGCCGACAATACCAAATACCAATCCAATGCCGTGGCTAATACTGTTGGCGATTTCCTCAGCCAGCGAATATCCCTGCGTCATTAATGGTTTTTGCACCATAACTTACTCCGGAGAAACGTTCATAACGATGAACTGCGCCTCTAGCGTAACTGAGAATGGTTCCAGTGAACACATGTTAGCTAAAATAAATTCGCAAAATTAAATTTTGTTTATTATTCAATAAGTTAATTACAAAAACTCAACTAACACGCGTTCATATTTATCAAAGGCATTTAAAATCAATCACATAAAATTGCGTCTGGTTGGGATAGATTTCAGCAATGACCCGTTTCAGCTCATCAAGCGACATATTTTCCTGTTGCGCATGTTTTTCGTTCAGCGTATCCAGCGTCACAGTTGACGTTCCTGTCACTTCGATTGTGCAAAAATAGCCATCATCTTCGAACCGTCCCACGCGTAGCACATCGCCTGCTTTAAAGTGGGACTCGGAGGCATCACGAATAGTGATGGTTTTACGCCCTGCCAGAATGTCATTCTGGAAACGTTGAAAGAAAGTAATGTCGTTTGGCTGCATGTGGTTATCCCCTGAATATGGCCCCTTGAAGTGGATGTTACGATCTGAATGTGTTCTTGTCCCGACACGCGAGCATCCTGGAATTTTGCGTACGCTTTACATGCCATTTGGTGCAGAATGAATGATAACAGACTAAATAAATTGAGATTATGCAACAATGAGAAAACTCACCCTGCCAAAAGATTTTTTATGGGGCGGCGCGGTTGCCGCACACCAGGTTGAAGGCGGCTGGAATAAAGACGGTAAAGGCCCCAGCATCTGCGACGTGCTAACCGGCGGCGCACACGGCGTGCCACGCGAAATCACCCAGAATGTCGTTGCTGGCAAATACTATCCGAACCACGAGGCGGTGGATTTTTACGGACATTACAAAGAAGACATCCGTCTTTTCGCCGAAATGGGGTTCAAATGCTTCCGTACCTCTATTGCCTGGACGCGTATCTTCCCGAATGGCGACGAATCCCAGCCAAACGAGGCCGGTCTGAAATTCTACGACGACATGTTTGATGAATTACTCAAATACAACATCGAACCGGTCATCACCCTTTCCCACTTTGAAATGCCATTACATCTGGTACAGCACTACGGCGGCTGGACCAATCGTAAGGTCGTTGATTTCTTTGTCCGTTTTGCTGAAGTCGTGTTTGAACGCTACAAACATAAGGTCAAATACTGGATGACCTTCAACGAAATTAACAACCAGCGAAACTGGCGCGCGCCGCTGTTTGGCTACTGCTGTTCCGGCGTGGTGTATACCGAGCATGAGAATCCAGAAGAAACCATGTATCAGGTCTTACATCATCAGTTTGTCGCCAGCGCGCTGGCGGTAAAAGCGGCACGTCGTATTAATCCACAGATGAAAGTGGGTTGTATGCTGGCGATGGTCGCGCTGTATCCTTTCTCCTGTAAACCAGAAGATGTGATGTTTGCTCAGGAGTCGATGCGTGAACGCTACGTCTTTACCGATGTGCAGCTGCGCGGCTATTACCCGTCCTATGTGTTGAACGAGTGGGAGCGCCGCGGATTTAACATCAAAATGGACGATGGCGATCTTGAAGTGCTGCGCGAAGGCACCTGCGATTATCTTGGTTTCAGTTATTACATGACCAACGCGGTCAAAGCCGAAGGCGGTAGCGGCGATGCGATTTCCGGTTTTGAAGGCAGCGTACCGAACCCCTATGTTAAAGCCTCTGACTGGGGCTGGCAGATTGACCCGGTGGGCCTGCGTTATTCATTGTGTGAACTGTACGAACGCTATCAAAAGCCGCTGTTTATTGTCGAAAACGGTTTTGGTGCTTACGACAAAGTAGAAGAAGATGGCGGCATCAACGACGACTACCGAATTGACTACCTGCGCGCCCATATTGAAGAGATGAAAAAAGCGGTGACTTACGATGGTGTCGACCTGATGGGCTACACGCCGTGGGGCTGCATCGACTGCGTCTCGTTCACCACCGGTCAGTACAGCAAGCGCTACGGCTTCATCTACGTGAACAAGCACGATGACGGTACGGGCGATATGTCGCGTTCGCGTAAGAAAAGCTTCAACTGGTACAAAGAGGTGATTGCCAGCAACGGCGAGAAGCTTTAACTCCTGCACGTTACCCGCCAGTCGGCGGGTAACACTTTGAACGAGTCTTACCAGGTCTTACCTATTTTAAATTCCCAGCGTACATCTTCCATTTTGGTTGGCGACTTCGCTTCCTGCATTACCGGGAAGAAGGCTCCGGCACCAAACCATAATTTCAGTGAATCGACGGCAATATTAAATGACGGACCAACAACCCATTCGGTAGTTCCAGAATGGTTATTAATTACGCTGCCATTAGACAGTTTTTTCGTTCCAGAGGCATTATTGCTGTAGGCACTTTCCAGACCAAGATCCAACGGTAAATCGCTAAACATATACCGCACCTGGGTATTCCACTGGAATTCGTTACCTCGTTTCACGTCCTGGTTACCGCGCTCAAATGGTCCCTGATAGACAAAACCCATATCCCCTTTAATGTTAGGAGTAAATAATTTTGTTAAAGTGAGTGTTACTCTTCCTCCCCAGGCGCTATTCCCAGGCAAATGATTATCTCCATCTTGCCCGGTGGGTAGTAATACTGCCCCACCTACCGTAACCCAAAACGGATCACCTCTTCGCTGGCTCATTAAAGCATAATTGACCCCCACTGATTGGTCGCCCATTCCCTCTATGTGCTCAGGAGACAGATTGTCTCGTTTGTTATTGATATAGGAACCCACAGTTGATAATTCCAGTCTGTCGGTCAAACCGTAACGAATCTTCAATAACCATATCTGGGAGTAAACATCCGGACTTCCGTGCCCCTCGATTTGATGATCTTTATCGCGAAATGAGCTATTCACGGCGGTTAATAACTTTCCTTCCGGCAATACTGAACCACCAGAAATAGCGGTATTAACTGGTGCACCTAATAGATTACTGGGATTATTTTCTCCGTTAGCTGCCATTGCATTCATTAATAGAAAATATGTCATTAATGGCAGAAATATAAATCGTTTCATTATTCCCTCCAGGTATAAAAAACAAAGCGCTAAGTTAATAAATATTTACGTTATTTATGTTTATTTTTAATTTATAATTTAAATTAATAACTTGATGAATTTAATATACGGAAATTTTTGTAACTATATTGAGAGGTAAATAACGATTCCGGAGAGAAACTATTTGTAACTACATGTAAATATACTGTGTTGTTTTGATTAAATAACAGCAAGGTAAAAATGATGCACAATGAATCATTAGGCTCTAAAAAAGCGGTAATTTAATTCTGGCTAATACACTGATACAAACGCCAGGTTGCCTGACAGGAGCCAACGATTTACTGTAATATATTGAATTAGTAACACTTTGTAGCCTGAATAAGTCACTCACACTGCATCCGACATAAACAAAACGCACTTTATTAACAAGCTGAAAAGGCGCCGAAGCGCCTTTAGAAAACAGTCGAATCAGCAAATTACTGGTAGTCGCTAATCGGTACGCAGGAGCAGAACAGGTTGCGGTCGCCATAAACATCATCCAGACGTTTCACCGTCGGCCAGTATTTGTCTGCCACGCCTGCCGGGAATACGGCAACTTCACGGCTGTACGGATGCGCCCACTCGGCGACCAGTTCGCTCTGAATGTGCGGCGCGTTCACCAGCGGGTTATCTTCCAGCGGCCAGACACCCGCTTTCACCTGGTCAATCTCTGCGCGAATAGCCAGCATCGCATCGATAAAGCGATCCAGCTCAGCCTTACCTTCAGATTCCGTCGGCTCTACCATCAGCGTGCCCGCCACCGGGAACGACATGGTTGGCGCATGGAAACCGTAGTCGATCAGACGCTTGGCAATATCCAGCTCGCTGATGCCGGTTTCTTCTTTCAATGGGCGAATATCAAGAATACATTCGTGCGCCACACGGCCATCGCGACCAGTATACAGTACCGGATAGGCATCTTTCAGACGGCTGGCAATGTAGTTAGCGTTAAGAATCGCGACCTGACTTGCCTGCTTCAGGCCTTCTCCGCCCATCATGCGGATGTACATCCAGCTGATTGGCAGGATAGAGGCACTACCGAACGGCGCCGCAGAAACCGCGCCCTGACGGGTTAACATGCCTTCGATTTGCACCACGCTATGACCCGGTACGAACGGTGCCAGATGCGCTTTCACGCCGATCGGTCCCATGCCTGGGCCACCGCCGCCGTGCGGAATGCAGAAAGTTTTATGCAGGTTAAGATGCGAAACGTCCGCGCCAATAAAGCCCGGTGAGGTAATGCCGACCTGAGCGTTCATGTTCGCGCCGTCAAGGTAAACCTGACCGCCGAACTGGTGCACAACTTCACACACCTCACGGATCGTTTCTTCATACACGCCGTGGGTGGACGGATAGGTCACCATGATGCAAGAGAGGTTCGCAGCATGTTGTTCTGCTTTTGCCCGCAGATCGTCCAGGTCGATGTTGCCGTTCTTATCACACGCCACAACCACCACCTGCATTCCTGCCATATGTGCAGAAGCAGGGTTAGTGCCGTGAGCAGAGGCCGGGATCAGGCAGATATCGCGATGCCCTTCGTTGCGGCTTTCGTGATAGTGACGAATCGCCAGCAGCCCCGCGTATTCCCCCTGTGCGCCGGAGTTAGGCTGCATACAGACGGCGTCGTACCCGGTGAGTTTCACCAGCCAGTCAGAAAGCTGGCTAATCATCTGATGATATCCTTCCGCCTGTTCCGGCGGGCAGAACGGATGCAGTTCAGCGAATTCCGGCCAGGTGATAGGGATCATCTCGGCGGCGGCGTTCAGCTTCATGGTACAGGAACCCAGCGGGATCATCGCCTGATTCAGCGCCAGATCTTTACGCTCCAGCGAGTGCATATAGCGCATCATCTCGGTTTCGCTGTGGTAACGGTTAAATACCGGATGCGTCAGAATCGCATCGTCACGCAGCATACTTTGCTGAATGGAACGGCTATCAAGCGCCACGTCTTTATCCAGTGTTTCAATGTTCAGGCCGTGGCTGTCGCCCAGCAAAACATTGAACAACTGCGCCACATTCTCACGGGTGGTGGTTTCATCGAGCGTAATACCCACCGCGTTATGAATATCGCTGCGCAGGTTGATCTCTGCCGCTTCCGCACGCGCCAGTACCGCAGCTTTATCAGCTACTTCCACACACAGCGTGTCAAAGTAGTGCGCATGACGCAGCTTTAAGCCTTTCTGTTGCAGACCGGCCGCCAGAATATCGGTCAGGCGGTGGATACGATTCGCAATGCGTTTCAGTCCAACCGGTCCATGATAAACGGCATACAGACTGGCGATGTTAGCCAGCAGTACCTGCGAGGTACAAATGTTGGAGTTCGCTTTCTCACGACGGATATGCTGTTCGCGAGTCTGCATCGCCATGCGCAGTGCGGTATTGCCCGCCGCATCTTTTGAGACGCCGATAATACGGCCTGGCATGGAGCGTTTAAATTCGTCTTTGGCGGCAAAGAACGCCGCATGCGGGCCACCGTACCCCATCGGTACGCCGAAGCGTTGCGCAGAGCCGAAAACAATGTCCGCGCCCTGTTTACCCGGCGCGGTAAGCAGCACCAGCGCCATAAAGTCGGCGGCGACGCTGACAATCACTTTACGGGCTTTGAGTTCGCTAATCAGCGCGCTGTAATCGTGAATTTCGCCCGTGGAGCCAACCTGCTGCAACAGCACGCCAAACACATCCTGGTGATCCAGTGCTTTCGCCGCGTCATCCACAATGACGTCAAAGCCAAAGGTTTCGGCGCGAGTACGCACGACGTCCAGAGTTTGCGGATGGACATCAGAGGCGACAAAGAACCGGTTGGCATTTTTCAGTTTGCTGACGCGCTTTGCCATCGCCATCGCTTCAGCGGCGGCGGTCGCTTCATCCAGCAGCGAGGCGGAAGCCATGTCCAGCCCCGTCAGGTCCAGCGTCACCTGTTGGAAGTTGAGCAGCGCTTCCAGACGCCCCTGAGAGACTTCCGGTTGATACGGGGTATAAGCGGTGTACCAGCCTGGATTTTCCAGCATGTTGCGCAGGATAACCGGCGGTAGCTGCACGGCGGTGTAGCCCATGCCAATGTACGACGTGAAGCGCTTGTTACGCCCGGCGATGGCTTTTAATTCCGCCAGTGCGGCATATTCGGTTGCCGCCTCGCCAACCTGCGGCGGAGTCGCGAGCTGAATGTCTTTCGGCACAATCTGACCTGTCAGCGCGTTTAACGACTCGGCGCCAACCGCATTCAGCATCTCTTGCTGCTGCGCGGCGTCCGGTCCGATGTGGCGTTCAATGAAAGCGCCGCGGTTTTCAAGCTGGCTTAACGTCTGTGTCATGGGCGATGGTTCCTGAAACGTGCAGTGAATCGTGATTGTCTCTAACTCAGTTGCCCGGTGGCGCTGACGCTTACCGGGCCTACGCGTGCGAAAACGAATACGCAAAATCATTCGCGTTGCAGTGAGTAGGCCGGATAAGCATTAGCGCCATCCGGCACAACATTATTCGTCTTCTAACAATGCCTCGTACGCGGTGGCATCCAGCAGCGATTCAAGTTCGCTTTCATCGCTGGCTTTGATTTTAAAGATCCAGCCACCGGCATACGGTTCGCTGTTCACCAGCTCCGGGGAGTCGCTCAGCGCATCGTTTACCGCCACGATCTCGCCGCTTACCGGCGCATAAATGTCGGACGCCGCTTTTACGGACTCCGCCACGGCGCAGTCGTCGCCCGCGCTTACGGTCGCGCCGACTTCCGGCAGATCAACAAAAACCATATCGCCCAACAGCTCCTGAGCGTGTTCAGTAATGCCAACGGTGTAAGTGCCATCCGCTTCTTTACGCAGCCATTCGTGTTCTTTGCTGTATTTCAGTTCTGCGGGTACGTTGCTCATCAATTAATCTCCAAAAAAGGATGAATCACGCGACGGCTTTGCCGTTACGCACAAAAACAGGTTTAGTCACTTTTACCGGCATTTCACGGTTACGAATTTGTACAATCGCCGTCTCGCCGATGCCCGCCGGAACGCGCGCCAGCGCAATGCTGTAGCCCAACGTTGGGGAAAACGTCCCGCTGGTGATAATGCCTTCTTGCTGATTGCCCTGCGCATCGGTAAAACGCACCGGCAGTTCATTACGCAATACGCCTTTCTCGGTCATCACCAGACCGACAAGCTGCTCATGGCCTTTTTCACGCTGCATCTCCAGCGCCTCACGGCCAATAAAGTCGCGGTCAGCAGGTTCCCAGGCGATAGTCCATCCCATATTAGCCGCCAGCGGAGAGATACCTTCATCCATCTCCTGACCGTACAGGTTCATGCCTGCTTCCAGACGCAGCGTGTCGCGCGCGCCAAGACCGCACGGCTTCACGCCCGCCTCCACCAGCGCACGCCAGAAATCCGCCGCTTTTTCATTCGGCATGGCGATTTCATAGCCCGCTTCGCCGGTATAACCGGTGGTGGCGATAAACAGATCGCCCGCCTGAACGCCGAAGAACGGCTTCATACCTTCTACTGCATGGCGCTGTTCGTCAGTAAACAGAGTCGCCGCTTTTTCCTGCGCATTCGGCCCCTGTACCGCAATCAGCGACAGGTCGTCACGAACGGTAATGTCGATGGCATAAGGTTCAGCGTGTTGGGTAATCCAGGAGAGGTCTTTTTCGCGGGTGGCGGAGTTAACAACGAGACGGAAGAAATCTTCAGTGAAGTAGTAGACGATAAGGTCATCAATCACGCCGCCCGATGCGTTAAGCATACCGGAGTAGAGGGCTTTACCCGTCTTCGTTAGCTTCGCGACGTCGTTGGCCAGCAGATAACGTAGAAACTCTCGTGTGCGGCTGCCATGAAGATCGACAATGGTCATATGCGATACATCAAACATCCCGGCATCGGTGCGCACAGCGTGGTGTTCATCAAGCTGAGAGCCGTAATGCAGGGGCATCATCCAGCCATGAAAATCGACCATGCGGGCGCCGCATAGCGTGTGTTGTTCGTACAAAGGCGTCTGTTGGGCCATCTTTTCCTCGTTGAATTAGCGGGGGCTAACAACCATTTTCATGGGAAATCTTCGCCACGAAACCTGGCATCGACGCCCTTTTTCCTGCGCCGACGCAAACGTTCTCTTGCTCCTGAACTTACCACCGAACCAGGCGCTAAACCATAAGGCTGAATTTACCATCACATTAGCTTATGACTAAAAAACGCTAAAATCCCATCAGCACAAAAAACCACTATTACGCTAAATAACCGTCATAAAAAGGAAGCTGATACGATTTACCACAACATAAATTAATATTAAATGCGGAAAAAATGTCGAAAATCGCGTTCGCCAAAAATAGTGGCATTAGAAAATATAATGCGAAATAAGCGGTGAAATTAGATTATTTCAAACGAGGAAAGCCCCCCGGCGCGATAGCCGGGAAAGCAAAGTGTGACGGGTTTCAAACTCTTGCTGGCGTGCAGTCAGACGCTTAACGAAGCCATTGCGGAAGGTCGTTTAGCCCCATTGCCTGGCGAAGCAGTTGGGGTTTGACGCCGGGGAGCGTGTCCGCCAGTTTCAGTCCGATGTCGCGCAGCAATTTTTTTGCCGGGTTTTCGCCGGCAAACAGGTCACGAAAACCTTGCATCCCGGCAAGCATCATCGCCGCACTATGTTTACGGCTACGCTCATAACGACGGAGATAAAGATGTTGGCCAATGTCTTTGCCCTGGCGCTGAAGCCGGCGCAGATCGTCCACCAGTTCGGCCGCGTCCATAAAGCCGAGGTTGACGCCTTGCCCTGCCAGCGGATGGATGGTGTGCGCGGCATCACCGACCAACGCCAGACGATGCGCGGCAAACTGGCGAGCATAGCGGCCCGTCAGCGGAAAAACCTGCCGTTCGCTTTCCAGGCGGCATAAGCCCAGCCGATTATCGAAGGCGATAGTCAACGCCTGGTTAAACGCCTCGTCGCCGCTCTGTTGCATACGCTCCGCATCCTGCGGAGAAAGCGACCAGACAATGGAACACAGATGCGGATCGCTTAACGGCAAAAACGCCAGAATACCTTCACCATGAAACACCTGGCGAGCAACCGCGCCGTGCGGCTCTTCGGTGCGGATAGTCGCTACCAGCGCATGGTGACGGTAGTCCCAGAAAGTTAAGGGAATATCCGCTTTGTTACGCAGCCAGGAGTTGGCGCCATCCGCGGCAATCACCAGACGCGCGGTTAACATCGCGCCGTCTTTTAAAGTCAGGAAGGCGTCGTTCTCCCCCCAGGCGACCTGCTGTAACTCCGCTGGCGCCATTAAGGTGATATCCGCCGCTTGCTGCGCTTTTTGCCACAATGCGTAGTGAATGACGCTGTTTTCAACAATATGCCCCAGATGGCTATATCCCATGCTTGCGTCATCAAACGTAATACGGCCAAAGCTGTCTTTATCCCAGACTTCCATACCGTGGTAGCAACTTGCCCGTCGCGCCACAATGTTTGACCATACGCCAAGACGGGTAAGCAGTTTTTCGCTGGCGGCATTAATCGCCGACACCCGAAGCTGAGGCGGCGCATCGTTCGCCAACGGCTGGGGGACAACGTGATCCAGTACCGCAACGCGCAAACCGCTCCCCTGCAAGCCGCAGGCGACAGCCAGTCCCACCATGCCTCCGCCAACTATTGCTACATCAACACTTTGCACTATTTACTCCTGGAAACCGGAACAATCAAAACCGTAGGCCGGATAAGGCGAGGCTGCCATCCGGCATTTTTACGAACACGATGCCGGATGGCGGCGTAAATGCCTTATCCGGCCTACAGATCTGCTTAACGCGCAACCCAACCTAAGGTCCGCTGTGCCAGCGCATCGCGCGCAGGCGGTAATAATTCCATCGCCATTAAACCGATATTGCGCCCAATAACCAGCGGCGCCCAACGATTTGCAAACAGATGGACCAGACCGTTCGTTACGCCAATCGTCGTATCCCGGTCAACCTGACGACGCTGCTGATAGCGCGATAACACGTGCCAGGCGCCAATATCCTCGCCCGCGTCCTGTGCCGTGACCAGCGTTTCCGCCAGGCTCATGACATCGCGCAGACCGAGATTAAACCCTTGTCCGGCGATAGGATGCAACGTCTGCGCCGCATTGCCGACCACGACAGTCCGGTGAGTAAACACTTTCGCCGCCGTAGTAAGGGCAAGCGGATACGCGCTGCGCTTACCCGCCTGAGTAATTCGCCCCAGCCGCCAGCCGAACGCGGCCTGCAACGCATGACAAAACTGCGCGTCGGACCAGCTCAGCACCTCATCGCGCTGGTCGAGCGGGTGACACCAAACCAGCGAACATCGGCCATGCGACATCGGCAACATCGCCAGCGGGCCATTGGGGGTAAAACGTTCAAAGGCGCGTCCCTGATGCGGGATAGCGGTCGCGACATTCGCTATCACCGCTAACTGTTCGTAAGGCTCCTGATGCCAGTCAACGCCGCAGGCTGACGCCAGCGCGGAGTGGGTACCGTTAGCCGCCACCAGCACGCTGCCAGCTATCACATTGCCGTTTTCCAGAGTGACGTTAACCTGCTGTTGGGTACGCGACACGCTGGCTACGCGCTCCGGGCAGTGCAGCGTAACGCCTGGCGCTTTACGCAAGAGCGCAAACAGACGCAGCCCGATATCATGCAGCTCCGCAACGTGCCCCAACGCTGCCAGACTGTAGTCCTGCGCGTCGAGAGTCACAAATCCGGCATGGCCGCGATCGCTGACGTGTACGGTGTTGATTGCCGTTGCGCAATCGGAAATCGCCTGCCAGACGCCAATTCGCGCCAGTTGCTGGCAAGTGCCCGCCGCCAGCGCAATCGCTCTGGCGTCAAAGCCGGGATGATCGTCGGCTTCAGGCGCTTTCGCTTCAATCAGGTGTACCGGCAACGTCCCATGACTGAACTGAGAGATGGCCAGCGCCAGCGTCGCGCCTGCCATGCCGCCGCCAACGATAATGACGCTCATTGCTGCCGCGCCGCCGCCATTAATGCTTCAATGTCATCCGCCTTCTTCACAACGCCAGCGGTCAGGTTTTCATTACCGGTTTCGGTAATGACAATGTCATCTTCAATTCGAACGCCAATGCCGCGATACGCTTCCGGCACGTCGGCATCCGGCGCGATATAGAGGCCTGGCTCTACGGTCAGCACCATGCCCGGCTCCAGGGTACGGGAGCGATCCGGCCCATAAACGCCGACATCATGAACATCCAGCCCCAGCCAGTGGCTCAAGCCATGCATAAAGAAAGGACGATGCGCATTTTCGGCAATCAGTTGATCAACCTCTCCTTGCAAAATCCCCAGCTTCACCAGCCCGGTTATCATGATGCGCACGACTTCGCCGGTCACCTCCTGAATAGAGGTACCAGGACGGAACAGTCGCAGGCTGGTCTCCAGCGATTCCAGAACGATGTCATAAATTTCACGCTGAGCTGGCGTAAATTTCCCGTTCACCGGGAAAGTACGCGTGATGTCGCCCGCGTAACCTTTATATTCACAGCCCGCGTCGATAAGCACTAAATCGCCGTCGCGCATTTCACTTTCGTTTTCAGTGTAATGCAGGATACAGCCATTTTCGCCGCTGCCGACAATGGTGTTATAGGAGGGATAGCGCGCGCCGTGGCGATTAAATTCGTGGTGAATTTCTCCTTCCAGCTGATACTCAAACATCCCCGGACGGCATTTTTCCATCGCGCGGATATGCGCCAGCGCGCTAATTTCCCCGGCGCGGCGCAGGACAGCAATCTCTTCCGGCGATTTGAACAGGCGCATCTCATGGACGATCGGTCGCCAGTCAGTCATGGTGGCCGGCGCGGTCAGATTCTGGCGGGAGCCTTTACGCAGCTTCTCCAGCGCAGCCAGAACAATCTCGTCGGCATACGCATATTCGCCCTGCGCGTGGTACACCACATCCAGACCATTAAGCAACTGAAAGAGTTGCTGGTTGATTTCGCTAAACGCCAGCGCCCGGTCAACGCCCAGTTTTTCCGGCGCGGCATCCTGTCCTAAACGGCGACCAAACCAGATTTCCGCCGTCAGGTCGCGAACGCGGTTGAACAAAACGCTGTGGTTGTGGGTGTCATCACTCTTAATCAGTACCAGCACGGCTTCCGGTTCGTTAAAACCGGTGAAATACCAGAAGTCGCTACTCTGGCGATACGGATATTCACTGTCTGCGCTGCGCGTCGCCTCCGGCGCGGCAAAGATCAGCGCGGCGCTGCCGGGCTGCATTTGCGCCAGTAATGCCTGGCGACGGCGTTGGTATTCCTGCTGAGTCATGACATGGCCTCCATTTCGTTTTTTCTTAGTGTAGCGTCGGTTTACGCACTTCCGGCGCGGTCGGCTGTTGGCGCGTGAAAGTGTCATGACATAACAGCGCCGCAACACGGACATATTCGATGATCTCTTCGAGCGACATCTCCAGCTCTTCCTGATCTTCGCCCTCATCATAACCAAGCTGCGCAATATTACGCAGGTCGTCAATCGCTTCACCCGTTTCGCCGGTGACTTTATCAAGTTTAGGCTGCGTTACGCCGAGGCCAAGCAAAAAGTGGTTAACCCACCCGGCTAAGGCATCTGCGCGATCGAATACGCTGACATCGTCGCCTTCAGGCAGATAAAGCTGAAAAAGAAAGCCGTCGTCTTCCAGCGCGTCGCTGGTCGCCGCGTGCATTTTGCGCAGCGCCTGAGCAAGCTCATGCCCGAAGGCCAGACCTTCGTTCGTCAGGTCGTGCAACAGCGGCTGCCATGAGCTGTCGTTGTTGCCGCCGCAAATCATCCCGCTGATTAAACCATGCATTTCAGCCGGGGTCAGACCGGCCCCTTGTTGATTCAAAAACCGGTTCATTTCGTTGTAACCAGGCATTTCGTTCTGTATAGACATAAGCATTCGTCATCAAAGGGAGGATATTCATGATATGCTACCACTTTGGACCCTGGTGAACCAGAAAAGGGCTTGTATCTTCACACCAGGGTAGCTATAGTGTCGCCCCTTCGCGGACCCTGGGTCTGGAGACGAAGGCAGCGCAGTCAATCAGCAGGAAGGTGGCATGTCTGCACAACCCGTCGATATCCAAATATTTGGCCGTTCACTGCGAGTGAATTGCCCGCCTGACCAAAGGGATGCGTTGAATCAGGCTGCGGACGATCTGAATCAGCGGTTGCAAGATCTGAAAGTTCGCACTAGAGTCACAAATACTGAGCAGTTGGTTTTCATTGCCGCATTGAATATCAGCTATGAGTTAACTCAGGAAAAAGCGAAGACCCGCGATTACGCGGCGAGCATGGAACAACGTATTCGGATGCTACAACAGACCATCGAACAGGCGTTGCTTGATCAAGGTCGCATAACCGAAAAAACGGGCCAAAACTTTGAATAACACTTTTCGCTTTACTATGGTAAAGTGATTGTGAAAACAGAATTTCTCTGAGATGTTTGCAAGCGGGCCAGTCCCCTGAGCCGATATTTCATACCACAAGAATGTGGCGCTCCGCGGTTGGTGAGCATGCTCGGTTCGTCCGAGAAGCCTTAAAACTGTGACGACACATTCACCTTGAACCAAGGGTTCAAGGGTTACAGCCTGCGGCGGCATCTCGGAGATTCCCCTTCTGACTGGCGACAGCCATGACGCAACTTCCCGAACTCTCTTTATCACGACAAGAAATCCGCCGGATGATTCGGCAACGTCGCCGTGCGCTAACGCCAGAGCAGCAACGCCGTTTTGGTCAACAGGCCGCCGCCCGAATGCTCAGCTTTCCTCCCGTCGTGATGGCGCACACTGTCGCCGTGTTTCTCTCCTTTGATGGCGAACTCGACACCCAGCCGCTGATTGAACAGCTATGGCGAGCGGGCAAGCGCGTCTACCTTCCGGTTCTTCATCCCTTCAGCCCTGGCAACCTCCTGTTCCTGCACTATCATCCGCAGAGTGCGCTGGTGACCAACCGCTTAAAGATCCAGGAGCCACGGCTTGATGTCCGCGACGTATTGCCGCTGGCAAAGCTGGATGTGCTGGTAACGCCGTTAGTCGCGTTTGACGAAGGCGGGCAGCGTTTAGGCATGGGCGGCGGTTTTTATGACCGCACGCTACAAAACTGGCAGCAGCATAAGATCCAGCCCGTGGGCTACGCGCATGATTGCCAGTTAGTGGAAAAGCTGCCGGTTGAAGAGTGGGATATCCCTCTGCCTGCGGTGGTGACGCCGTCCAAAATTTGGGAGTGGTAGCCGTGTTTTGTCGATTGACAGCGTCGCTTTTTTGACCTAAATTTCTCGGTGAAGGGTGAGGGAGGCGAACCTCCCTCCTGCATACTCTCTGTTAATATGCTGGCGTAGCGATGATTAACAGGATCAGCAGCATGATGACGTATCTCATCATCGTCCCTTTCCTTTTTAGAGCCCCTGCTTCGCCAGGGGCTTTCCCGTTTCAGCGCTATGCTGAGCCCTTATCGTAAATTCCTTTGATTGCTGTACAACACGCAACGCTGCCTTTAATTACCAATTGCGGCAAGGCTCGAAAACAGAATGTATGCGTTACACGAAGAGATGTTGAGGCAGGGAAACCAGAGAAAGGATGGGCAGGTCATCTCCTGCCCATTTAGAGGAAATCAGTACAGCAGACGGGCGCGAATGGTGCCCGGAATCGCCTTCATCGCCAGCAGCGCTTTCTCCGCCACATCGCCATCGGCTTCTATATCAATTACCACATACCCCATTCGGGCGGAGGTTTGCAGATACTGCGCGGCAATGTTAACGCCCTGCTCGGCAAAAATCTGGTTAAGCGCGGTCAATACGCCTGGGCGGTTTTCGTGGATGTGCATCAGGCGACGACCACCGTGCAGCGGCAGCGACACTTCCGGGAAGTTCACGGCGGACAGCGTCGAGCCGTTATCCGAGTACTTAATCAGTTTTCCTGCGACTTCCAGACCGATGTTTTCTTGCGCCTCCTGCGTCGAGCCGCCGATATGCGGCGTCAGGATCACGTTATCGAATTCGCACAGCGGAGAGGTAAACGGATCGCTATTAGTGGCCGGTTCCGTCGGGAAGACGTCGATAGCCGCCCCCGCCAGATGTTTCGTCGCCAGCGCGTCGCACAAAGCCGGGATATCTACCACCGTACCGCGCGCGGCGTTAATCAGCAGCGAACCCGGCTTCATCAGGGCAATCTCTTTTGCGCCCATCATGTTTTTGGTGGAGGCGTTTTCAGGTACGTGCAGACTGACCACATCGCTCATATTCAGCAATTCAGACAGGTGCTGCACCTGAGTTGCGTTACCGAGCGGCAGTTTATTTTCAATATCATAGAAATAGACATGCATCCCCAGCGATTCCGCCAGAATGCCCAACTGCGTTCCGATATGGCCGTAACCGATAATGCCAAGCTTTTTACCGCGCGCTTCGAACGATCCCGCCGCCAGTTTATTCCATACGCCGCGGTGCGCTTTGGCGTTCGCTTCCGGCACGCCGCGCAGCAGCAGCAATAGCTCGCCAATCACCAGCTCCGCCACGGAACGGGTATTCGAGAATGGCGCGTTAAAGACCGGAATACCGCGTTTTGCCGCCGCATTTAAATCCACCTGGTTGGTGCCGATGCAAAAACAGCCAATCGCCACCAGCTTCTCTGCGGCGTTAATCACTTCTTCTGTCAGATGAGTACGGGATCGCAGACCGATGAAGTGGGCATCGCGGATGGACGCTTTCAACTGTTCAGCGTCCAGCGCGCCCTTGTGATATTCAATGTTGGTGTAACCTGCCGCACGAAGGCTTTCCAGCGCCTTTTGATGCACCCCTTCAACCAGCAGAAATTTAATTTTATCTTTCTCCAGCGATACCTTTGCCATTTCCCCGATCCTGTCTTTTTTTGCCATCTGATGTTGTGTGTGGATTTGCATCCGTCCTTCAACATATCAAAAAAAATTATCACGGCAATATGAACGTTTTCGCCAGCGTCGTGAAGGAATCGCATACAGCGGGAAATAGCAGATGAAAATACCGGGAATAACTTTTTCTTTGGAGGGATCGGCAGGGCAAACGATTAAACGTGATACATGTCACCAAATTTGCCCCGACCGAATTTTTTACGCGGCAGGAAATACGCCTGGCGGAATCATTTTACGATGGTTTTCACCCCGTCCGGCGTGCCGATCAGTGCGACATCGGCGCCACGATTGGCGAACAACCCTACGGTCACGACGCCCGGAATCGCGTTAATGGCGTTTTCCAGCGCGATGGGATCAAGGATTTCCATACCATAAACATCCAGAATCACGTTGCCGTTATCCGTGACCACGTTCTGACGGTACTCCGGACGCCCGCCCAGCTTCACCAGTTGACGAGCGACCGCGCTGCGCGCCATCGGAATCACTTCGACCGGCAACGGGAATTTGCCAAGAATATCCACCTGTTTAGAGGCATCCGCAATACAGATAAATTTCTCCGCCACGGAAGCAATAATTTTCTCACGGGTTAATGCCGCGCCGCCGCCTTTGATCATCTGCATATGACCGTTGATTTCGTCCGCGCCATCGACATAGATACCCAGGCTATCCACTTCGTTGAGATCAAACACATGAATACCGAGGCCTTTGAGTTTTTCAGTCGAGGCGTCCGAGCTGGAGACCGCGCCTTCAATCTGGCCTTTCATTGTGCCCAGCGCATCAATAAAGTGTGCGGCCGTTGAGCCTGTACCAACGCCCACAATGGTGCCGGGCTGTACATACTGAAGTGCCGCCCATCCTACCGCTTTTTTCAGTTCATCCTGCGTCATAGATCGTTTCGCCTGTGGTGTGAAAATACAGCCGCATTATAGAACATTGTCGGGAAAAATCTCCGTGTCCGTACACAGGCTACGGATTTCATCTGTACCGACGGCAAATTTATGTCATAGTGCGGAAAAAAATAACAGGAGCATGACACAACAATGAAACGTCCGGACTACAGAACACTACAGGCGCTGGATGCCGTTATACGTGAACGAGGATTCGAGCGCGCCGCCCAGAAGCTGTGCATCACGCAATCCGCCGTCTCACAGCGCATAAAACAGCTTGAGAATATGTTCGGACAACCTTTGTTGGTGCGTACCGTTCCTCCTCGCCCCACGGAGCAAGGGCAAAAATTACTGGCTCTGCTGCGTCAGGTTGAACTGCTGGAAGAAGAGTGGCTGGGCGATGAACAAACCGGCTCTACGCCGCTGCTGCTGTCGCTGGCGGTTAACGCCGATAGTCTGGCGACCTGGCTGCTTCCGGCGCTGGCGCCGGTGCTGGCGGACTCCCCTATCCGTCTCAATTTACAGGTGGAAGATGAAACGCGCACGCAAGAACGTCTGCGGCGCGGCGAGGTGGTGGGCGCGGTGAGTATTCAGCATCAGGCGCTGCCCAGTTGCCTGGTAGACAAACTGGGCGCGCTCGACTATCTGTTTGTCGCGTCAAGGCCGTTTGCCGAGCGCTATTTCCCCAATGGCGTTACCCGGTCGTCGCTGCTGAAAGCGCCCGCCGTCGCGTTCGACCATCTGGATGATATGCATCAGGCCTTTTTGCAACAGAATTTCGATCTACCGCCCGGCAGCGTGCCGTGCCATATCGTTAATTCATCCGAAGCGTTTGTACAGCTTGCGCGTCAGGGCACGACCTGCTGCATGATCCCTCACCTGCAGATTGAGAAAGAGCTGGAAAGCGGCGAGTTGATCAACTTAACGCCTGGTTTGCTACAACGCCGGATGCTTTACTGGCACCGCTTTGCCCCGGAAAGCCGGATGATGCGCAAAGTGACCGACGCGCTGCTGGAGTACGGGCACAAGGTGCTGCGTCAGGATTAGCCTCTCTATGAATGCCGGATGGCGGCGTGAACGTCTTATCCGGCCTGCATGACCCATTATTCCCTCGTCACTTCTTTGAAGTTCATCACAAAATCATTGCGTTCAGGCGGCAAAAAACGACGCGCCATTGGCTATTTTTTGCTGGCGACAAGGCGATTCAAAACGCTCACCGTATTAGCAAATCTTCATTTCAATGCGTAATACGGAGCAAAAAACGAGAACACCGGGAGAAAACGCGGCCTGGAAGCGCCCAGGCCGGGTGAGATTACTGCGTGCTGGCGGCCGTTGTCGACGTCTGCCCTGTTCCAGGTTCAAGCTGGAATACCACATCGACCTGATCGTCGAACTGAATGGTCGGCTGCTCGTAAGTTTCCTGCGCGGATACCGGCGCAGCATCTGCGGCTTTCATCATTCGCACCACCGGACTCGGCTGATAATTAGAGACATGGTAACGAACGCTGTAAACCGGCCCCAATTTGCTGTTAAAACCGGCTGCCAGCGCTTGCGCCTGATGAATCGCGTCATCAATGGCGGCTTTGCGGGCCTTGTCTTTATAGGCGTCCGGTTGCGCCACGCCCAGCGATACCGAACGAATCTCGTTCAGACCCGCCTTCAGCGCGCCGTCCAGCAGAGAATTAAGTTTATCTAACTGACGCAGTGTCACCTCAACGGTTCGCACCGCGCGATACCCTTTCAGAATGCTTTTACCGTTTTGGTAATCATAATCCGGCTGCGTGCGCAGATTCGCCGCGCTAATGTCTTTTTTCGCAATCTGATTTTGCTCAAGGAAGGAAAGATATTGCGCCACGCGCTCATCGGCCTGCTTCTTCGCCGTCGCCGCGTCCTTCGCCGCGACGTTCACTTCAATCGCTAAGGTGGCGATATCAGGCACAGCATCGACGCTTGCCGTACCGGAAGTCACGATGTGCGGGCCTTCCGGCAGTTCGCTTGCCTGCGCCGACATTGCACTTAAACCCACTAATGCCGCCAGGGCCATCACTTTGAACTTCACAGTCTCTCCTCCATATTGCAGTCATTGCCCTGATATACAGGGCGCATGCAGGCAAGCTTAGCGGATATCGGCCTGTTGTCCATCAGACAACGCTTAGTTGAAAAGCGCGTGCATATGCGCGACGCCTTCCCGCGCCAGTTGGAAGGCGATAAGCCACATCACCACCCCAACCAGAATGTTGATAATGCGTTGAGCTTTCGCCGTACGCAGTCGAGGCGCAAGCCAGGCCGCCAGTAGCGCTAACCCAAAAAACCATAAGAACGACGCGCTAATCGTGCCGAGGGCGAACCAGCGCTTTGGCTCCATAGCCAGTTGTCCGCCGAGACTGCCCAACACGACAAACGTATCCAGATAAACGTGCGGGTTCAGCCACGTTACCGCCAGCATCGTAGCAATAATTTTCCAGCGCCCCTGCTTCATAACCTCGGCGCTGGCCAGCTCCAGATTACTGCTCATTGCCGTTTTCAGCGCGCCAAAACCGTACCATAACAAGAACGCAACCCCGCCCCATGTGACCAGCGCCAGCAGCCACGGCGACTGCATCAGCAACGCGCTACCGCCAAAAATACCGGCGCTAATCAGGACTAAATCACTTAACGCGCAAAGCAGCGCTATCATGAGGTGGTACTGGCGACGAATTCCCTGATTCATCACAAACGCATTTTGCGGGCCAAGCGGAAGGATCATGGCGGCGCCAAGGGCAAACCCTTGAAAATAATAAGATATCACGTTAACTACCCTGAGCTGTTTTTCTTAAAGGCAGACTATAGCGCGGGAATATTATTAGCGGAAATTGATAATTTTAATCACTAATAAGAAAAGCTAATGAAGAGACTGAATAACGGATGGCGGCTACGCTTATCCGCTCAATAACCAGAGAATACTGGAGGCGGATAAGCGCAGCGCGGGAGAAAAATTACTCCGCGGCGTTATCTTTCACGCGTTTAAAATTGACGTCCATCTGCGGGTACGGGAAGCTAATACCAGCGGCGTCGAATTCACGTTTAATACGTTCCAGCACGTCCCAGTAGACATTTTGCAGGTCGCTGCTTTTACTCCAGACACGCACCACAAAATTAATTGATGAGGCGCCCAGCTCATTCAAACGCACCGTCATTTCGCGATCTTTTAAAATACGATCGTCGGACTCGATAATCGTCGTGAGCAGCTGTTTCACCTGATCGATATCCGAATCGTAAGCCACCCCAATAATGAATTCGTTGCGGCGAACCGGCTCACGAGAATAGTTGATGATATTTCCCGCGATAATTTTGCCATTCGGAATCACAATAATTTTGCCGTCTACCGCGCGCATTGTCGTGGAAAAGATTTGCACGTTAAGTACCGTACCGGCAACGCCGCCTAAATCGACATACTCACCGGCGCGGAACGGACGGAACATAACCAGCAATACCCCAGCCGCAAGGTTAGAAAGCGATCCCTGTAATGCCAGGCCAACGGCTAAACCAGCGGCGCCCAGTACGGCAATAACCGAGGCGGTTTGAACCCCCACGCGACCCAGAGCCGCAATCAGCGTAAAAGCGATAACCCCATAGCGCACCAGCGCAGAAAGAAAGTCGGCCACTGTCGCATCAATATGACGCGCACGCATCAGACGATTTACCGTATTGGAGATCACGCGCGCTACAATCAAGCCGATGATGATAATAGCGATAGCCGCAACAATATTCACAGCATAGCTGAGCAATAACGCCTGGTTGCGTACCAGCCAGGTGCCCGCACCATTTATGCTGTCGACAACATTCAAATCTTCCATTCAATATTCCTTGGTCATAGCAAAACAAGCAAATGAGATCATTCTCACGAAAAGAACTTTTTAAAGGTAAACAAAAACAGAGGAATATGCCATTTTTCGGCATCATCCCAAAACCAAAAAAGGCAGGTACACTGTGAGTTGGCCGGATGAAAGCGCTAACTAACGCCGCTCTCCGGAAATAACGATAAAAAAATGGCTTCCCGAGGGAAGCCATTTCAATCAGCAGACTATATTACAGAACGTCAATCGCGTTCAGTTCTTTAAATGCTTTTTCCAGACGAGCGATCATCGAAGTCTGGCCAGCACGCAGCCATACGCGCGGGTCATAGTATTTCTTGTTCGGCTGATCTTCGCCTTTCGGGTTGCCCAGCTGACCTTGCAGATACGCTTCGTTTTCTTTGTAGTAGTTCAGAACACCTTCCCAGGTTGCCCATTGGGTATCGGTATCGATGTTCATTTTCACTACGCCGTAGCTTACGGAGTCTTTGATTTCCTGAGCAGTAGAACCGGAACCACCGTGGAAAACGAAGTTCAGGCTGTTGTGCGGCAGGTTATGTTTCTTAGAAACATAGTCCTGAGAATCACGCAGAATGGTCGGGGTCAGAACCACGTTACCCGGCTTGTAAACGCCGTGTACGTTACCGAAGGAAGCGGCAATGGTGAAACGCGGGCTGATTTTGCTCAGCTCAGTGTACGCGTAATCAACGTCTTCCGGCTGGGTGTACAGGGCAGAAGCGTCCATGTGGCTGTTGTCCACGCCGTCTTCTTCGCCACCGGTGCAACCCAGTTCGATTTCCAGAGTCATGCCAATTTTGGACATGCGCGCCAGGTATTTGGAGCAGATTTCGATGTTTTCGTGCAGAGACTCTTCAGACAGGTCAATCATGTGAGAAGAGAACAGCGGTTTACCGGTAGCCGCGAAGTGTTTTTCACCCGCGTCCAGCAGACCGTCGATCCACGGCAGCAGTTTCTTCGCGCAGTGGTCAGTGTGCAGGATAACCGGCACGCCGTAGTGTTCAGCCATCTGGTGAACGTGATGCGCGCCAGAGATAGCGCCCAGGATTGCCGCGCCCTGAGGTACGTCAGTTTTCACGCCTTTACCCGCGATGAAGGACGCGCCGCCGTTGGAAAACTGAACGATGACCGGTGCTTTAACTTTTGCAGCGGTTTCCAGAACAGCGTTGATGGAATCAGTGCCCACGCAGTTAACTGCCGGCAGAGCAAAATTGTTTTCTTTTGCTACCTGGAACACTTTCTGTACGTCATCACCAGTGATCACGCCTGGTTTTACGAAATCAAAAATTTTAGACATGTTTCGTTGTCCTGTATCGTCGGGCTTTGGGGAAAAACACGGGCCGCCCTGAATGTCAGATCGGCGATAAATCAACGGGCAGGAATCCCTGCCCGTAACGATTACTTCTTAGCGCGCTCTTCGAGCATCGCTACGGCTGGCAGAACTTTACCTTCCACGAATTCGAGGAATGCGCCGCCGCCAGTAGAAATGTAGGAAATTTTGTCAGCAATGCCGAACAGGTCGATTGCCGCCAGGGTGTCGCCGCCGCCAGCGATGGAAAACGCTTCGCTATCAGCGATGGCATTCGCCACGATTTCAGTCCCTTTACGGAAGTTCGGGAACTCAAACACGCCAACCGGGCCGTTCCACAGAATGGTTTTGGCATTCTTGAGGATTTCAGCCAGCTGCTGAGCGGAAGCATCGCCGATATCCAGGATCTGCTCGTCTTCTTTCACGTCGTTAACGGATTTCAGAGTCGCTGGTGCGGTTTCGGAGAACTCGGTGGCAACGCGAACATCGGTCGGAACCGGGATATCGCAAGTGGTCAGCAGACGTTTTGCTTCGTCAACCAGGTCAGCTTCGTACAGGGATTTACCGACGCTGTGGCCCTGAGCGGCAACGAAGGTGTTGGCGATACCGCCGCCGACAATCAGCTGGTCAGCGATTTTAGACAGGGAATCCAGAACAGTCAGTTTGGTAGATACTTTAGAACCACCAACGATAGCCACCATCGGACGAGCCGGCTCTTTCAGCGCTTTACCCAGCGCATCCAGTTCAGCGGCCAGCAGCGGGCCTGCGCACGCAACATCAGCAAATTTGCCGATACCGTGGGTAGAAGCCTGCGCGCGGTGCGCGGTACCAAAGGCGTCCATCACGAATACGTCACACAGGGCGGCATATTTTTTAGACAGCGCTTCGTCGTCTTTCTTTTCGCCTTTGTTAAAGCGAACGTTTTCCAGAACCACCAGCTCACCTTCGGCCACGTCAACGCCGTCCAGGTAATCTTTGACCAGGCGAACCGGGTTAGACAGTTTGTCTTTCAGGTAGTTAACAACCGGCAGCAGAGAGAATTCTTCGTTGTACTCGCCTTCGGTAGGACGACCCAGGTGGGAAGTTACCATCACTTTCGCGCCCTGTTTCAGAGCCAGTTCGATGGTCGGCAGAGAAGCGCGGATACGCGCGTCGCTGGTCACTTTCCCTTCTTTAACAGGTACGTTCAGATCCGCACGGATAAAAACGCGTTTCCCGGCCAGATCCAGATCGGTCATCTTAATTACAGACATGGTGAATCCTCTCAATGATGCTTAAAGTTTTGTCGACGCTGACGCGTCGAGCCTGAAACCAACTGCGGCCATCGCTAACGTGGTGTCGAGCATCCTGTTAGCAAAGCCCCATTCATTATCGCACCAGACCAGCGTCTTGATCAGGTGGGCGCCACTGACCCGGGTTTGCGTGCCATCAACAATGGCGCTGTGCGGGTCGTGGTTAAAATCTATCGAGACCAACGGTGATTCCGTATAGTCAACTATACCATGAAATGCACCTTGTGCTGCTTTTTGCAGCAACTGGTTGACTTCACTGGCTTTTACTGGTTTTTTCACCGTTACGCTTAAATCGATCGCCGTCACATTAATGGTTGGAACGCGCACCGCAATCGCCTCAAAACGGTCGTTAAACTGCGGGAATATACGCGTAATGCCTGCCGCCAGTTTTGTATCTACCGGGATAATCGACTGGCTGGCCGCGCGCGTGCGCCGCAGATCGGAGTGATACGCGTCGATCACCTGCTGATCGTTCATCGCGGAGTGGATCGTCGTGACGGTACCAGACTCGATGCCGTAAGCATCATCCAACAATTTAATGACGGGAATTATGCAATTCGTGGTACAGGACGCGTTTGAGACAATACGATGTTCCGCACGCAGTTGGTTCTGGTTCACACCAAAAACGACGGTGGCGTCAAGATCGTTGCTGCCCGGATGAGAAAAGAGCACTTTCTTCGCGCCTGCGGCAATATGCGCCTCGCCATGCTCCCGGTTGCCATATACGCCCGTACAATCCAACACGACATCCACGCCCAGTTCGCGCCACGGCAGATCCGCCAGCGTTCTTTCATGCAGAATACGAATGACATCGTCGCCGACAAAAAGCTGCTCGCGCTCGTGGCGAACCTCCCATGCAAAACGCCCGTGGCTGGTATCGTATTTCAACAAATGCGCCATGCCTGCGGCATCCGCCAGCTCGTTGATGGCCACCACGGTAATTTCCGCCCGACGTCCGGATTCATACAAAGCACGAACCACGTTACGCCCGATGCGACCAAAGCCATTAATCGCTATGCGTACGGTCATAGGTCTCCTGCAAGGCTATCCCGATTCAGATGAGGCTGACAGAGTAATGCAGCTCATCGTCGAGTAAAACCTCACCTGTCGCAAACTGCGACTGATTGGTTAATTGTCGAACATTTAATTAACTGAAACGCTTCAGCTAGAATAAGCGAAACGGGGAATAAAAGGAATGTTTGTCCAGTCGAAGAAGACAGTTATCTGACCTGCATCACATTTCATGGCCGCTTACGCTGCAATTTATTCCATATTTAAGAATCACCAGTACATCCGTCAGATCTTTTCATCGTCGCGTCACAAATACTGATTTATATCAGAAAGCGCTGTCGCCAGCGTCTATATTATCAGCGCCACGTCCGAGTCTCGGAGTCCTGTAACGATGACTGTATCTCACCACAATGCCTCTACAGCGCGCTTTTACGCGCTTCGTCTGCTTCCCGGCCAGGAAGTGTTTTCCCAATTACACGCCTTTGTGCAACAGAACCAATTACATGCCGCCTGGATTGCAGGGTGTACCGGCAGTCTGACCGACGTTGCGCTGCGTTATGCCGGGCAAGAAGCGACCACATCGCTCACCGGCACGTTTGAAGTTATCTCGCTAAACGGCACGCTTGAATTGACCGGCGAGCATCTGCATCTCGCGGTATCGGATCCCTACGGGGCCATGCTCGGCGGCCATATGATGCCAGGGTGTACCGTGCGTACCACGCTGGAGCTGGTTATCGGCGAGCTGCCAGCGCTGACGTTCAGCCGTCAACCGTGCGCCATTTCCGGTTATGACGAACTGCATATTTCTTCCCGTTAATTGACGACTCTTTAAGAGGTACTTTATGGCGCGTCGCCCGTTTTCCAGCCAGTCTCTGGTGCTGATTGTCATCGCTATTGCCATCAATATGATTGGCGGACAGCTTATTAGCATGTTGAAGCTGCCTATTTTTCTCGACTCGATCGGCACCTTAATTAGTGCGGTACTGTTAGGGCCGTTCATCGGCATGTTGACTGGGCTTCTGACCAACTTGCTGTGGGGGCTGCTTACCGATCCTATCGCTGCCGCGTTTGCCCCGGTAGCGATGGTTATCGGTCTGGTCGCCGGGTGGCTGGCGCGCGCAGGCTGGTTTCGTACCCTGCCCAAAGTGATCGTCAGCGGGGTCGTCATTACGTTAGCGGTGACGCTGGTCGCCGTACCGCTTCGTACCGCACTTTTTGGCGGCGTTACCGGCAGCGGCGCTGATTTGTTCGTCGCCTGGATGCATTCAATGGGCCAAAACCTGGTGGAGTCAGTCGCGATTACCGTCATAGGCGCTAATCTGGTCGATAAAATTCTGACGGCGATCATCGTTTGGGTGCTGCTGCGTCAGCTACCGTTACGTACGACACGGCATTTTCCTGCGATGTCAGCCGTACGCTAAATGCATCCGTTTACCTCGTTAACCTTATGGGCGCTGGCGGCCTGCACCACGCTGCTACTCCCTGCGCAGACCGTGCTCCCGGTTTATAGCGCGGCGGCCTTCCTCTGTCTGCTGGCGCTGAAATCAACGCGGCGGCGGGCGAAGTATGTCGCCTGGCTGATGCTGTCTTTAGGATTTGGGCTATGGCTGGTACATGGCGGTTGGCTAACGGAATGGATAAGCGGGCAGCCTCGCGATCCGCAGCGCTGGATATATGCCGTTACGCTATGGCTACGTCTGCTGGCGATCGTGTCGACGTCGCAGCTATGGATGCAGTATGTGCCGGTTCAGCGGTTTATTCGCGCCCTGTTCGCTTCACGTCTGCCGCCCGGCATCGCTTACCTGTTCGCTGGCCCTCTGCTGGTCGTCGAACAGCTCAAACGACAACTGACGATCGTTCATGAAGCCCAGCGCGCGCGTGGCGTACCGCTGGATGAAGGCTGGTATCAGCGGCTACGGGCAATGCCTGCGCTGATCGTGCCGCTTACGCAAAATGCGCTTAACGATCTGACAATACGCGGCGCGGCGTTGGATATGCGGGGGTTTCGGCTGCATCGAGCCCGAACCACGCTGTGGGCGCCGAAAGATAGCATGTTACAACGGGTTGCGCGGTATGGCATGGTACTGCTAATACTGGCGGAAGCGGGAGTGTGGATATGGTTACGTTAGAGCAGTTTCGTTATCTTCCGTCCGATGCGACACGCCCGCCGGCATGTTTTGATTTCCACTATTCAACACCCGGAATAGTGGCGATAGTCGGCGATAACGGCAGCGGAAAAAGTACGCTGGCGCAACTGATGGCTGGCTGGTATCCGGATTATCTTCCCGGTGATATTGACGGCACAGGCTTACTGCTTGGCGTCCCTATCGGGCAGCTCCCGCTGGTAGAACAGTCGCCCACCATCCAGTTGGTGCAGCAATCGCCTTATTTACAGCTTTCCGGCTGTACCTTTAGCGTAGAGGAAGAGGTGGCGTTTGGCCCGGAGAATCTCGGCCTCCATGAAGCGGAGATTCTACGGCGCATTGACGAGGCGCTGACTCTGACAAACTGCCAGTCGTTACGCCATCGCCATCCCGGCACGCTCTCCGGCGGCGAAACGCAGCGGGTAGTAATTGCCAGCGCGCTTGCCATGCAGCCCAGACTGTTAATTCTTGATGAAGCCTTCAGTCGGCTGACGTCAGCGGCCACCGGGATGCTGCTGGAACGGCTACAACAGTGGGCGCTGGAACGTCATTCTCTCATTGTGCTTTTTGAGCGTAACCATTTTCCTTTTCTGACGCGATGCCAGCGGGTATGGCAATTGCGCGACGGAGCGCTAACCCCATTATGTTGACGTTAAATCAGGTCGCTTATCGCTGGCCGGATGCCGCAGCCGACTGTTTGCACGCTATCTCGCTTGAACTTCGTGACGGCGAATGGCTGGCGTTGACCGGCGATAACGGCGCGGGAAAATCAACGCTGTTACGGATTATGGCCGGCCTGCTTTCCCCCACTTCCGGCTCGGTAACGCTTAATGGAGGGCCGATTGCGCAGCTTAAAAATCGTCAACGCGCCGCCGCTATCGGCGTACTCTTTCAGGAAGCGGAAAACCAGATTTTCCACAGCAATGTCGCGCAAGAGGTCGCTTTTGGGCTGAAACTACAACGCTTATCGGCAGAGGAAATTTCACGGCGCACGCAGGCCGCGCTGCGGTTATGCCAGCTAACGGACGTCGCCGAGGCGCACCCGCTTGATCTGCACGCCGCGCAGCGCCGGATGGTGGCGGTCGCCAGTCTGGAGGCGATGGCGCCGCCGGTGTTATTGCTGGATGAACCCAGCCGGGATTTTGACGCCCACTGGCTAACCGTATTTGAACACTGGCTGGCGACATGCCGGGCACGGGGAACCAGCGTCGTGGCGATTAGCCATGACGCTGCGTTTACCCGGCGTCATTTTTCACGGGTGGTACGGCTGGAAAATGGCAGGTTGTCAAAGGGGGAATAAAAAACGGGTCGCCGAAGCGCCCCGTTTTATGCCGTATTAAGGATTACAGCAGTGCTTTCGCTTTGGCGATCACGTTGTCCACCGTGAAGCCAAACTCTTCAAACAACAGCTCTGCCGGGGCGGATTCACCGAAGGTGGTCATCCCGACAATAGCGCCGTTCAGGCCGACGTATTTGAACCAGTAGTCAGCGATACCCGCTTCAATCGCCACACGCGCAGAGACCGCCTTCGGCAGCACGGATTCACGGTAAGCCGCATCCTGCTTGTCGAACGCGTCGGTGGACGGCATGGAAACCACGCGCGCCTTCACGCCTTCGGCAGTCAGTTTTTCGTAAGCGGCAACCGCCAGCTCAACCTCTGAACCGGTCGCAATGAAGATAATCTGCGGCTGGCCCGCACAATCTTTCAGTACGTAACCACCGCGGGCGATATTCGCCAGTTGCTCTTCAGTACGTTCCTGCTGCGCCAGGTTCTGACGGGAGAGGATCAGCGCGGTTGGGCCATCCTGACGCTCTACGCCATATTTCCACGCCACCGCGGATTCCACCTGGTCGCACGGACGCCATGTGGACATGTTCGGCGTTACGCGCAGGCTTGCCACCTGCTCGACCGGCTGGTGCGTCGGGCCATCTTCGCCCAGACCGATGGAGTCGTGGGTGTAAACCATCACCTGACGTTGTTTCATCAACGCTGCCATACGCACTGCGTTACGGGCATATTCGACGAACATCAGGAAGGTGGAGGTGTACGGCAGGAAACCGCCGTGCAGGGCGATACCGTTGGCGATAGCGGTCATACCGAATTCGCGCACACCGTAATGAATGTAGTTACCTGCGGCATCTTCGTTAATCGCTTTCGAACCGGACCACAGGGTCAGGTTAGACGGTGCCAGGTCAGCGGAGCCGCCGAGGAATTCCGGCAACAGCGGACCGAAGGCTTCGATGGCATTCTGGGACGCTTTACGGCTGGCGATTTTGGATGGATTCGCCTGCAGTTTAGCGATGAACTCATTCGCTTTCGCATCGAAGTCAGCCGGCATGTCGCCTTTCATACGACGAGTGAATTCAGCAGCTTCCTGCGGGAAGGCTTTCTCATAAGCCGCGAATTTCTCATTCCATGCAGACTCTTTCGCCTGGCCGGCTTCTTTCGCATCCCACTGGGCGTAGATTTCAGACGGGATTTCGAACGGCGCGTACTTCCAGCCCAACTGTTCGCGGGTCAGCGCGATTTCCGCGTCGCCCAGCGGCGCGCCGTGGGAATCGTGGGTACCCTGTTTGTTCGGCGAACCGAAACCGATGATGGTTTTGCACATCAACAGGGACGGTTTGTCAGTCACGGCGCGAGCTTCTTCCGTGGCGCGTTTAATGGCGTCGGCATCGTGACCGTCAATGCCACGGATAACGTGCCAGCCGTAGGCTTCAAAACGTTTCGCGGTGTCATCGGTGAACCAGCCTTCAACGTGACCATCGATAGAGATACCGTTGTCATCATAGAACGCGATCAGTTTGCCCAGTTTCAGAGTACCAGCCAGAGAGCACACTTCGTGAGAAATGCCTTCCATCATGCAGCCGTCGCCCATAAAGACGTAGGTGAAGTGGTCAACGATGTCGTGGCCAGGACGGTTAAACTGCGCCGCCAGAGTTTTCTCGGCAATCGCCATCCCGACGGCGTTGGCAATACCCTGCCCCAGCGGGCCAGTAGTGGTTTCAACGCCAGCGGTGTAGCCCACTTCCGGGTGACCCGGGGTTTTTGAATGTAGCTGACGGAAATTCTGCAGTTCGGACATCGGCAGGTCATAGCCGGTGAGGTGCAGCAGGCTGTAAATCAGCATTGAGCCGTGGCCATTGGACAGCACAAAGCGGTCGCGGTCGGCCCAGGACGGGTTGGTCGGGTTGTGGTTCAGGAAATCACGCCACAGGACTTCGGCAATGTCAGCCATACCCATCGGGGCACCCGGGTGACCGGACTTGGCTTTCTGTACTGCGTCCATGCTCAGCGCACGAATAGCATTGGCAAGCTCTTTACGTGAGGACATTTTGACTCCAGATCGGATGTTGAAAGGCCATGCCCGTAACGACTTGACGACAGCGCGTTTTGGGCTACGCCGGAAAATTTGCCAACAATTTACCCCAAGCCGCGCGTCATGTACATGGAACATCCTTTTACCGCTTCAGAAATCTCCGGATCGTGCTCGCATGTTGCGCAATTAGCTAACTTGCCTGCCACGCTTTTCTTTATACTTAACCCAGGCGCTAATTCATCTGCAACGAGCGCATTTCAAAATAATATTAATTCGTATGGAAGAGAAAAATGAAAATTCGCGCTTTACTGCTTGCTTTGGGCATGGCGACGGTGCTGACCGGTTGCCAGAATATGGACTCTAATGGACTGCTTTCTTCGGGCGCTGAAGCTTTTCAGGCCTATACGTTAAGCGATGCGCAGGTAAAAGCGTTGAGCGATCAATCCTGTCAAGAGCTCGACAGCAAAGCGAAAATCGCGCCGGCGAGCAGCGAATACGCTAAACGACTGGCAAAAATTGCCGCTGCGCTGGGGGATAACATTAACGGCCAGCCGGTGAACTATAAGGTTTACGAGACGAAAGACGTCAACGCGTTTGCCATGGCGAACGGTTGTATCCGCGTCTACAGCGGACTGATGGATATGATGACCGACAACGAAGTTGAAGCCGTGATCGGCCACGAAATGGGCCATGTCGCGCTGGGTCATGTAAAGAAAGGGATGCAGGTCGCGCTGGGCACTAACGCCGTTCGTGTTGCGGCGGCATCGGCAGGAGGCGTTGTCGGCAGCCTGTCGCAATCACAGCTTGGCGATCTTGGCGAAAAACTGGTGAACTCGCAGTTCTCTCAGCGTCAGGAGTCCGAAGCGGATGATTATTCTTACGATCTGTTGCGCAAACGCGGTATCAGTCCGGCAGGACTCGCCACCAGCTTTGAGAAACTGGCAAAACTGGAAGCGGGTCGTCAAAGCTCGATGTTCGACGATCACCCGGCGTCCGCCGCACGCGCACAGCATGTGCGCGATCGTATGAGCGCGGACGGGATCAAATAATCCCCGAACAGTGCCGGATGGCGGCGTGAACGCCTTATCCGGCCTACAAGCATCAATCAGCTGTAGGCCGGATAAGCGCAGCGCCATCCGGCAAAACAACTTACTCGCCTTTCTTCGCCGCCTGGATATAGAGCATTTCTAATGCCAGCGTCGCGGCCGCCAGAGCGGTGATCTCCGACTGATCGTAAGCCGGCGCGACTTCCACTACATCCATACCGACAATGTTCAGATCTTTCAGACCGCGTACCAGTTTAATGGCGCGATCGGAGGTCAGGCCGCCGATCACCGGCGTACCGGTACCAGGCGCAAACGCCGGGTCCAGACAGTCGATATCAAAGGTCAGATAGACCGGCATATCGCCGACGATCTGTTTCACCTGAGCGAGAATATCATCCACGCCGCGATCGTTGACCTGGCAGGCATCCAGCACGGTAAAGCCATTGTCTTTGTCAAACTCAGTGCGAATACCGATCTGTACCGAATGATGCGGATCGATCAGGCCTTCTTTCGGCGCGGTGTAGAACATCGTGCCGTGATCGAATTCGCAGCCGTTAGCGTAGGTATCGGTATGCGCGTCAAAATGTACCAGCGCCATTTTGCCAAAATGTTTCGCGTGGGCGCGCAGCAGCGGCAGCGTGACGAAGTGGTCGCCGCCGAAAGAGAGCATACGCTTGCCTGCAGACAGCAGTTTTTCAGCGTGCGCCTGTAATTTTTCGCTCATTTCACGGGCATCGCCAAACGCATACACCAAATCGCCGCAGTCCACGACGTTCAGGCGCTCGCGCATGTCAAAATTCCACGGGAAACGGTGATGTTCCCAGGCGAGGTTGGTCGACACCTGACGGATCGCCGCCGGGCCATGACGGCCGCCAGCGCGACCGGACGTTGCCATATCAAACGGTACGCCAGTGATCACCCAGTCGGCATCGCTGTCATACGGCTGGAAGTTCATTGGCAGACGTAAAAAACCAAACGCATTAGAAACCAGTGAGTTATCGTACTGATGACCTAAGGTGCTCATGGCAAAAACCTCTTCTTAGTCAATATAAAAAAACCCTCCCGCGTCGTTAGGCCCGACGAGGAAGGGTTTGAATTTGTTTACGGCTCAAAGTTTACTCTGACAGACCGCATTATTGAAGTCAGTTTAGCCAGGTACAGTAGACAACGCCCGAAAAAAATATATATCCAGCGCAAATCAGTAGGCTCATACGTCCATCGCGGTCAGTTAAGAAGCCTTAGGGATTTGCCGCTGTAAAAACTCAAGCACTAATGCGTAAAACAGCGGTGTTTTTCCTGGCGTCTGGAAAATGGCGTGACCGCTACCGGGAATGAGGGTCATCTCCGCCTGAGGCATTCCTTTACCATAAAAATTTCCATCCCCTGCATGTAATGGGTCGTAGCAAAGCGATGCGTTGCGCCGCCGACGATAGCAGCGCGCGCTAGATCCGGGTATCGGCTGGTTAACTTCAGAACGACCATGCCGCCATCGCTGTAACCCATCACCAGCGGTTTTTCCAGCTTTAGCGCTTTAACAAAAGCCGCCGTATCTTCCGCCATCAGATCATAGCTAAACGTTCCTTGCGGGTTATTGGTTAATCCATGTCCACGACTGTCCGGCATGATGACGCGAAAGTAGCGGGATGCCTCTTTCGCTAATCCCTGCCAGCTTTTCGCCGTCAGACCACCACCGTGAATCAACAGCAGCGGAGGCCCCTCGCCCTCTTCAACGTAATGAATTTTGATACCATTCACTTCCACAAATTTATCTTTGTCCATCGTTGTTGCTGAAGCATTTATTAAAAATATAATATTGATAATAAAAATAAATGCTAATTTAAAAATATGATTCATAACACCTCGCCAATCACTTTCCGTGTAAAAGACCATATTATTCAGATTGAACAAAAATAACATCAAAATCGATTTGTATCATTTTCACTTATTTACCGGGGAGACCCCGCATCCTCTTTTTACAGAACGTAAAAAGCCTTTCCGCGATTAGCCCCAACGCGAAAAGGCTCTGAAGTCAGAAAAGTGCCACCTTATTCATTCTGGCTGTAATTCAGGATGACTTGAAGGTCTCTTCCTGAATTGCATTTAGCGCTTTCTTTATTCCTTCGCCTGACAAGACTAGCTTGACTCGCTAAATGCCGTGGCCGGAATTTTCACAATCGCTTTTTTAACCGGCGCAGGTTTACCACGCGTACAAAGCGGACGGTGGATCTGGTTGGGATAAAAAAGCGCGAAATCGCCAGGATTTAATGTAACGAACTGCTCATTAGCGACACATTCAGGAAAGATGATGTCATCAGGAAGATGCTCAAGCTCCTTTATCCTGGTATCAATTTTGTTGGAATAGCCAATCTCCTCATAACCGCTTAGTAAAATCTGAACATCGATATATTTTTTATGAAGTTCAGCTTTGCGGTTTAACGAAGAGTGTGTTTCTCCTTCGCTTATCATAAGAAATGACTCCGGGAAAGAAAGTTCATATCTACCAGCAGGCTGATCTTCAGCTATCTTCACCGCTTCGATGATAAGTTTTTTAATAATGTGGTTAACGTAAGGTAATAAAGTAAGCTGCTCTATATTTCCATATAGCATACTATAGTTATCCTAAATAATGGTCGTGATTATAATTATCAGCCAATCAGGTACTGGTAAATACCTTCAGCCACAGGAATACCTTCTTTTAAACATTTTTCTTTATAGGCGATTTGCGGATCGTTTGGCGCCAGCACCTTATCAACACCGGGCATCGGTTTTACAGCCCTTAGCTCATTGACCATTGTGCTCATTATTGAGGAAAACAGCGGATTGCCCAACATCTGCGGATCAATAACGATAACCAGACTCGCTAACTTGCGCATCTTGTCATAGTCGCCATACATCCGAACAATATGGTTGCTAAAGTTTGCCCCCATCAGGACGCCCGTGAGCGCATCAATCGCCAGGGCAATACCAGAACCTTTGTGTCCGCCAAAGGGCAGCAGATTTTCAATTTTATGCGGATCGGTAGTGATATGTCCCTCTTTATCCAGCGCCAGACCATGACCTATTGGTTTCCCGGTTTCTTTGGCGTGCAGAATTTTACCAAACGCAATGGCGCTGGTCGCCATATCGACGATCATCGGATGGCTGTCTTTAACGGGGAAGCCGAAGGCGATTGGGTTAGTCCCCAGAAAGCGCTCCGCGCCGCCATACGGCGCAACGCAGGTATCCGTTTGCGTCATGGCGATAGCCACCATTCCCTGGCTTGTCGCCTGCTCAATAAACCACGAGAGCGCGCCGCAGTGGGACGTATTTTTGACGCTGACGAAGCCCAGCCCCGTCTCTCTTGCCAGACTAATAGCGTGGTCTGTCGCCTTTATCAGCGCGCAGTGTCCCATTCCATCATCAGAGTCCAGAATAGCGACAGAAGGCGAAATCTGTTCAATGCTGAATGTTGCTTTTGGATTGAGCCCGCCTGCGTTCAGGCGGGTACAATAGTGCTCTACGCGAATAACGCCGTGGGAGTGAACGCCGGTAATATCGGCATGAACCAAAACGTCGGCTACCTGCTGCGCCGTTTGCGCGTCAAGGCCCGCCTGGGTGAGTTTATTAAACGCCAGCGCTTTCAATTCATTTTCTTTGACTAATATTGTTGACATAACTATCCCGCTATTAAAATTTGATAACGCCTTTAACCAATTTTTTGTTTTCTACCACGTTCTTCTGGTACTGGTTGCCGAACGTATAGAAATCGAATTCCTGGTTTTTCATCATTGTTTCGCTAATAGCGCCCTGAGCCATTAGCTCAATGACACATTCGAAGTCTTCCCGCGTCGCGTTACGACTGCTCAATAGCGTGGTCTCTTTTTTATGGAAGGTCGGATCGTCAATGACGAGCTCGCCGATATATAGCCCGATGAAGACGATTTTTCCGCCGTGACGAATCAGATCGACAGCGCGGCTCATGGAGGATTTATTGCCGGTGGCATCAAGCACAGTGCCGGCTAATTCACCGGAGAAACAGGCTTTCAGCGCATCAATATAGTCGTCTGACGACGGATCGAGCGTTGCAACGCCTACCTTTTCGGCTACCAGACGACGGCGTTCGGCGTCAATATCAGCTACCGCGACGCGAGCGCCTTTGGCTTTTGCTATCGCGGCGGCGGCCAGCCCAATCGGCCCGGCGCCGACCACCAAAATGTTTTGCTGCGGCTTCACGTCAGCGCGGCGTACTGCATGGGCGCTGATGGCGAAACACTCAACCAGCGCGCCCGCGCTGTCGGTGAGGTTATCCGACAGTTCAACCAGATTTTGTTCACGAACGGCCAGATATTCGCTAAAGCCGCCGTCCTGGTGAACGCCATACAGCGAGACGTTCTCACAGCAGTTGGTTTTTCCTTCCCGGCAGGCTGCGCAAGCGCCGCAAGGAATACAGGGAATAACGCTATAGCGTTGGCCGACCTTCGCCGTGCTGCACGATTTACCCAACATTTCCGCCACGCCGCAAATTTCATGACCCAGCACGCGCGGATAGGCAAAAAAGGGCTGGCGACCGGCAAACGCATGGATATCGGTGCCGCAAATACCAACCGCTTTAATTTTTAACAGTACTTCATCGTCTTTTAAATGAGGAATATCTCTTTCAATGTATTCAATATTTCCCGGATTATTACAAATAAGCGTTTTCATACTTAACCCTTTGAAGATAAACGGTGAATGGTGGCCGTGACGCCATGTAATTCAATATGGTTAAAGGCCTGCTGAATGTCGTTTAAAAAGTCTGCGTTGTCGCTGGCCAGCGTTCCAAAGATGCTATTTATCTGCAGCAAAGACAGCGCTTGTTCCCATCGCGTGTTTTTATTTTTAATAGCCGCATTGAAGGTATCATTGAGCGGGTCGGCCACACTCAGCCCCTGAGAGAGCGTATTAATGACGTAATGGAGCCAGCCCGCAATCAGCGTCGCTAACGCCCTGCCCTTAACGCCGCGCGCCTGGAGCGTCAGATAAGGATCGACGGCCCGCTGAGGCAGCTTCTGAGAACCGTCCATCGCAATCTGTCCGGTCTTATGTTTAATGTTCGGGTTGCTGAATCGCTCAATGAGCAACTGCGCATATTGATGTACATCTACCGCCAAATTCGGGCGCAGCGATTTTGCCTGCTCTTCCGTCATTAAATGATGTACGGCGGTTTTAAAAGCGTCGTCTTCCATGCACTGATAGATAAACTCATATCCAGCCAGGCTGCCGTTATAGGCGAGAAACGAATGGCTGCCATTCAGCATACGAAGTTTCATTTCTTCATAGGGAAGCACGTCCGAGACGAACATCGCCCCTGCTTTATCCCAGTCAGGACGACCGGCAACGAAATTATCTTCGATAACCCACTGACGGAAATCCTCGCATACGATGCCGCAGGGATCGGCAAAACCGATCTGGTCTTTAATCATGTCAAATTGCTCTGGCGTCATTGCCGGCACGATGCGATCGACCATGGTGCCAGGAAAGGTGACATGCTTCGCTATCCAGGCCGCCAGCTGCGGATCGAGATTATCGGCAAACGTAACGATCGCCGTTTTGGTCAAATGACCGTTTTCCGGAATGTTATCGCACGACAGTACACTAAACGGGGGAAGCCCTTGCTGGCGGCGTATCCGTAGCGCTTCGACGATCAGTCCGAGTGCTGACCGGGGATGTTCAGGATCGGCAAGATCGTGTTTGATGAGCGGATGGCTGAGATCGAGCGTTCTGGACCGCGGATCGGTGCAGTAACCTTTTTCCGTTATCGTCAACGAAACAATTTTTACCTGCGGCTCAGTTAGCTTCTCGATCGCCGCCTGAATACCTGACTTCGGCGTATGCAACGCGCCGGTGACGGTACGAACCAGGCGACTATTGATGGCGCTGGCTGACGTTTCCACCACTGAAAACAGCCCCTGTTGCGCATTTAGCGCATCCACCAGCTCCGCATCGCCGAACAGATTCAGTTCAAAAATCCCCCAGCGGTTGCCGGTTATCTCATTCGTGAGATCGTTATAAACAGCCTGATGACCACGGTGAAAGGCGCCAAATCCAATATGTACGATGTTGGCTTCCATTCCCTGACGTGAATAAGTCGTTTTGAATTGGTGCCTTGCGGCGTCTAACTGGCGAGCTATGGTGTCCATGAATTTTTCCCACTCCTGTTTTGTTTACCAATTCTGCTTAAACACCATACCAAAATCCGTGAATATGATCACACTCATGGCACCAGATTCTTTACCCTGGTATGCTGACTAATAGCAGAATGAATAAAAATAATTTATTTATCAATTAGTTATAAAAATCACTTCTCAGGATAAATTTTACGATTCACAAAAGCGTGATTTTGATTAGAAAAATCGGCCACGAATTGGCATACCACCCATACAACCAGCAATCATTAAACCCCATTAAAAACAATATCTTATTGAATAACACCCCGCTGCAAGCGTATATGTCACGCATGATTGGTTCAATAATCACCCGAAATACAGCAAACCAAACCGGATAATTTGTCTAGTGAATTAATGAGCTCAATTTATTATCAGCATCAACGTTAACCTAAGAACATCAGTTACGGTTTTGATCATCCGGGTCGCTGCTAAAGCGATGAGGAGTAAGCCGCCTTTAGACGTAATTGGCAAATTAATCCATTGATTGAACACAGGAAAAAATTGATGAAGACGCAGATTAGGTACGTTGAAACAAAGCTTTCAAAGCCCCTCTGGCCGAGGTCTTAGTTGACGCGAAACATGGCATAATAGCCATTTCGAACTGGTAACCACGACGATTACGCTGGAAGACGGTTCAACTGGCACCGGATATTCCTATACCGGCGGAAAGGGAGGGTATGCAATTAAAGCGATGATCGATCACGATCTTGCCCCGGTACTGTCAGGGAAAGAGGGCGCTGCGATTGACGATATCTATGACTTTATGGAATAGCATATTCACTATATGGGTTGCGGAGGCATCGCGTCGTTTGCGATGTCTGCGGTGGATATCGCCCTTTGGGATTTGAAAGGCAAACGTGAAAAACTGCCGCTGTGGAAAATGGTTGGTTGAAGGCGGCGCGTCTGTCGACGAATGGCGGTCGTTTGGTATGCTCGCTCGGTATGCAGGAATTACACGTCAGACTGGTTTCCGCATTCGAGACTGGCTGACTGGAGGTTCACAGTTTCCCGATCGATCAATATACCAAACATCCGCTGGTGGTCGACAATTATCGCGCCGTGGCACCGGACACCTACGGCATTGGCGTAGAGTTTGACTGGGATAAGCTGAGCGTTTACGAAGCCTGATTCCCTCTCTCCGGGCTTGTTTTTGGCGGCAGGCCCGGTTAATCGCTGACAAAAATGTCATCCGCCTGAAAATAGCCGTCAGGTGGCGAAGAAAAAATCATCAAAATCTTCCAGCGAATCATCCTGTTGGAAGATTTTTACCAGCTCATTTTTACTGTTTTCAAGATGGGTCCACGAGGCCTGTCTGGCCTGCTCAGCATCGCGTTTTTGCAATGCAAGGAAGATACTACGGTGATCTTCCACCCATTTCATTCTTAACTCTTTCTTATGTAAATACTTATAGTTTAACTGCTTCCAGCGCGGATTTTCGGTCCTGACAGCCCGCCACAGCTCGGCAGATTGTTTCATTAATACACGATTTTGCGTGGATTCCGCGATGATATTGTGGAACTGGCGATCCAGTTCTTCAAATTTGTCGCTGTCGCCGCCAATCTGCTTTTCCTGCTGCTCAATAATACGTTTAAGCTGCTTAAGTTCATTAAATCTTATTTGCGTAGCGGCAAAACCGGTGATGTTGCTTTCGATGACCTGCCGGGCCTGTAGCAATTCAAAGGGGCCAATGTCTGAGTAAGGCAAGAGCGCTTTTTGATTGATTTTCTCCAGACTATCAATAAAGTAAGTGCCTGCGCCTTGCTTAACCTCTACCACTCCCTTCAGCTCAAGCATAATAATCGCCTCACGAATCGTCGTGCGGCTGGTTTGAAAACGCTCGCTGAGTTCTCTCTCCGCCGGAAGTCGCTCGCCAGCTTTAAATACCCCTGAATAGAGTAGTTCTTCTATTTGCAGCCCTATATCAAAATAGCGCCGCTTGGTTAAAATTTGTTCCATGCACATACCTATGTAGACAGCAATTGCTCCACTTGAGGGTAGTGTAAACAAATCCTAATGTTTATGGTAAACAATTTCCCTGCCAGAGAGTGGTCGTTTCTTTCCCGCAACCTACGGCTATGCGCGTCATACAGTCCTTCCCCACCAGACTCGGCAGGAAAGGCGCTGATTCCCATAGCACGTATTTGACGTCCTGACGCCGGGTTTATTTGCGGCAGGGCGGCGGCGCATACCCGTTGTTGTCCGCCGGGAAAGCCTGCGAGGAACAAGGCGGTAGCGTATTTGTTGCTTTACCCTGCAATGCAAAAGCGGCAAAGCCGATGACGCCGATGTTGCGTACATCGCCCTGCGCGGAGTGGGCCGCATAAGCGTCAGCTACGTCGGCGAACTGGAATGCCGCCTCAGTGTGTTTATCTTTGCGAAACCCTTTAATCGCCAGTGAATCGCCGGCGTTAACAATATAGCCATGATGATTCAGCGAGCCTGCTTTTCCGTTCAACACGTCCAGGCCATCAACCGTTGCGACGATTTCGTAATTGGTATCATGACTGTAATTACGAATATATAACTGATAGTTCATCCCTGATCTTGCAGGAATACTATATTGCCATTGTCCCATTGATGCGTTGTAGCGACGAGTAATTGGAATTGAATTAAAATTAGCGTCGCGCACAGCATATTCAAGATCGCTGATACGTATACTATAAACTTTATCGTAACCTGACGGATATTGAGTGGAGTAATTTATTACCACCATTTCGGCAGGTTCTCGATCGGCACGTTCTACCGAAACGCTTTGTACCGATGAATGCACGTCGCCGCCCCAGGCGGTGCCGACGTCGGATGAAGAGCCATTATTAGATTGCATTCCGCTGGAACAGCCGCCTAACAGCAAAAACAAGCCAACAATGACGGCATTAAATTTAAATTTGCTCATACTCACACCCCTTTTTAATTATTAGGGGGATTGTAGGCCCATAAGATTACATAGAGAAGCGACGCGCTGATAATTAAGAATTTATAAAATATAAAAGGGTCGATTTAAATAATTAAATCGACCCACAAGTGGAATACTCTTAATTACTCATCTTCAAGATAAGTATAACCGTACAGTCCCGCTTCAAATTCCTCAAGGAACTGCTGCTGCAACGCATCGTCCAGATCCGTCTGTTTTACCTGGTCGCGGAAATGCGTTAACAACGTTTTTGGATCCAGTTGCACATATTGCAGCATATCCGCAACGGTATCGCCTTCGTCCGACAGTTCAACCTCGACGCTACCATCCGGGAAGACAAACACGTCAACCGCTTCAGTATCGCCAAACAGGTTGTGCATGTTACCGAGGATCTCCTGATAGGCGCCGACCATAAAGAAGCCGAGCATCGGCGGATTCTCTGGATCGTATTCCGGCATCGGCATCGTCGTGGCGATACCGTCGCCATCGATATAGTGGTCAATAGCGCCATCGGAATCACAGGTTATATCCAGCAGCACGGCACGACGTTCCGGTACCTGATCTAACCCTTCCAGCGGCAGCACCGGGAAGAGCTGATCGATTCCCCACGCGTCCGGCATTGACTGGAACAGCGAGAAGTTGACGTACATTTTGTCCGCCATCCGCTCTTGCAGTTCGTCGATAATCGGACGATGCGCACGGTTTTGCGGGTCCAGTTGCTTCTGCACTTCATGGCACATGCTGAGATAAAGTTGCTCCGCCCAGGCGCGCTCCTGCAAACTAAACGCGCCGGAAGAGTAGCCGATATGAATATCGTGCAGATCCATTTGGCTATCATGCAGCCATTCACGCAGCGAGCGGCGAGTGCCAGGCTTATGCATCTCCTGCCAGGTTTCCCACAGATTTTGCAGCGCGCGCGGCGCATCTTCAGCAGGGGCAGTCGGATCCGTGTATTCGTTACGCTCCACGCCGATAATGTTAGAGACCAGTACCGTATGGTGCGCAGTGACGGCGCGGCCAGACTCGGTAATCACCGTCGGATGCGGTAAACCATGCTCTTCGCAGGCATCGCCAATCGCCCAGATGATGTTATTGGCATATTCGTTCAGGCCATAGTTCACCGAACAGTCGGACTGCGAGCGGGTACCTTCATAATCCACGCCCAGACCGCCGCCCACGTCGAAGCACTGAATATTGACGCCCAGCTTGTGTAGTTCAACGTAAAAACGCGCGGATTCACGCACACCTGTCGCGATATCGCGAATGTTCGCCATCTGCGATCCCAGGTGGAAGTGCAACAGTTGCAGACTGTCCAGACGCCCGGCGTCACGCAGGGTCTCCACCAGTTGCAGCACCTGGGTCGCCGCCAGACCGAATTTTGATTTTTCGCCGCCGGAGGATTGCCACTTACCGGACCCCTGAGAGGCCAGACGCGCACGCACGCCCAGGCGAGGAACCACGTTCAGGCGCTCGGCCTCTTCCAGCACAATCGCGATTTCAGACATCTTTTCGATGACCAGATAAACCTTATGGCCCATCTTCTCGCCAATCAGCGCCAGCCGAATATATTCACGGTCTTTATAACCATTACAGACGATCACGCTACGGGTCATGCCGGCATGCGCCAGCACCGCCATCAATTCCGCTTTCGACCCCGCTTCCAGCCCCAACGGTTCACCGGAATGGATAAGGGACTCGATCACGCGGCGATGCTGATTGACCTTAATCGGATAAACGAGGAAGTAGTCGCCGTTATAACCGTAAGATTCACGCGCACGCTTAAACGCCGCGTTAATTGAACGCAAACGGTGTTGCAGGATCTGTGGGAAGCAGAACAGCGCCGGCAGACGCTGACCTTGCGCTTCGCGCGCTTTCACCAGTTTGGCAAGATCGACACGCGCTTCCGGTACGTCGGGATCGGGGCATACACTAATATGGCCCAGCTCGTTGACGTCGTAGTAGTTATTGCCCCACCAGGCAATATTGTAAGTGCGCAGCATCTTGCTGGCTTCCTGGGAGCTCATTGCAACCTCCTGCATGGAGCGTAGTACACCCTGTTCGCCTGCTGACGAAGGCGAACCCATAGACATGTCGTCAGACATAGCGAACCTCAATTTTTATTAGCAAGTGTAAAACAGTTGACTACTATCGCAATCCGAAGACGCGATAACAACCCATAGACAAGCGGATTTTCCAGCAGATAGCGCTGATGCTCCGCCTGCGCGACCGGTTTCTTTTTCATATCATTGTAAACACGTAACCGAACTCACAGATAACGGTTCGGCGAAACCACGAGAAAACTCTTGCGTTAACAAGAGCGCCCTTGTTCAGTCTTCAGCTCCATTGCCGGCTCTGGAATCCTGAGAAGCGCCGAGATGGGTATAACATCGGCAGGTATGCAAAGCAGAGATGCAGATTGCGGGGGACATGCGCGCACCAGAACGATGCGACAGATTCAGCAGAATACAACGGTTCATTATCTCGTATCACCTCCACGGCCGCCTCGTAAGACGAACCCACAAGCCAAAGCAACGTTTTAACCCGGCTGGAAGTGGCGACACGAAGAAAACGTCGTGTGCTTTTGTATGAGCCGCGCGTCGCGTTTTATACCCAGAACGCAGAAAAAAAGCAAAGCATAAATGCGCATAATGTCAGCATTATCAGAAACGTTTACCGCCTGATTTTGACCGACATTGCGACGGCCTTCAAAAAAAGCTGGAAATTGGGCGAAGAAGTGACCTAAAATAGCCGTCCAGATGTTAATCCATCCATACTGATTAACACTCAGACTGCCAGTGTCAGCGACCTTCAGACTCATGGTAGAATCTTCTGTCATGACTATTCCGCACAACAGTTTGAGCTAACTAAATTCTCCTTAGGTGAAATTAAATATGGCAAAACACCTTTTTACGTCTGAGTCCGTATCAGAAGGGCATCCTGACAAAATCGCAGACCAAATCTCTGATGCCGTGTTGGACGCTATCCTGCAACAGGATCCGAAAGCACGCGTCGCCTGTGAAACCTACGTTAAAACCGGCATGGTTTTAGTTGGCGGTGAGATCACCACCAGCGCCTGGGTCGATATCGAAGAGATTACCCGTAATACGGTGCGCGAAATTGGCTATGTGCATTCCGACATGGGCTTTGACGCCAACTCTTGCGCGGTACTGAGCGCAATTGGCAAACAGTCTCCGGATATCAACCAGGGCGTTGACCGCGCAGACCCGCTGGAACAAGGCGCGGGCGACCAGGGTCTGATGTTTGGCTACGCGACAAATGAAACCGACGTACTGATGCCTGCGCCAATCACCTACGCGCACCGTCTGGTACAGCGTCAGGCTGAAGTGCGTAAAAATGGCACCCTGCCATGGTTGCGTCCGGATGCAAAAAGCCAGGTCACTTTCCAGTATGACGACGGCAAAATCGTCGGTATCGACGCCGTGGTTCTCTCTACGCAGCACGCAGAAGATATCGACCAAAAATCGCTGCAAGAAGCGGTGATGGAAGAGATCATCAAACCCATTCTGCCGTCTGAATGGTTAAATACGTCCACTAAGTTTTTTATCAACCCAACCGGTCGTTTTGTTATCGGCGGCCCGATGGGCGATTGTGGTCTGACCGGTCGTAAGATCATTGTTGATACCTACGGCGGTATGGCGCGTCACGGCGGCGGCGCCTTCTCCGGTAAAGATCCGTCTAAAGTTGACCGTTCTGCAGCTTACGCTGCGCGTTATGTCGCGAAAAACATCGTGGCGGCAGGTCTGGCGGATCGCTGTGAAATCCAGGTCTCCTACGCTATCGGCGTAGCGGAGCCGACGTCCATCATGGTGGAAACGTTCGGTACTGAAAAAGTGCCTGCTGAACAGTTGATTCTGCTGGTGCGCGAATTCTTCGACCTGCGCCCGTACGGCTTGATTCAGATGCTGGATCTGCTGCACCCGATCTACAAAGAAACTGCGGCTTACGGCCACTTCGGTCGCGAAAACTTCCCATGGGAAAAAACCGACAAAGCGCAACTGCTGCGCGATGCTGCCGGTCTGAAATAATCGCCCGCGCCTGACGCTGTTTTTCAGTCAGGTAAACCATACCGTACTTATCAAGGCCAGCGCCCTGCTGGCCTTTATCATTGCTGATACACGCAACGTTATCAGATATTCCAGCGTGAATTTATACTGACCTTTTTGTGATGCGCAGCACAATCCACTCTCCCCTTTCGTTTCTTCGACTACACTTTTTATCATTCAGTTTCAGTCATCATGAAAGCGGTTACATTCATTTTCATTAAGAACTGACTACATCACTATCGGTATGCTAATTCTGCGATGAAAATATTACATAATTTTTCAACTTTGTCTGAATACCAGGCGATTGATATGGTTATAAGATTATTAAAACTATTATTTTTCAGATAATTAAATAATCACCGAGATAAATAGTAGTGTAAACGATTACACCATTGTGATTAGCCTCACATCTTTTTACGGCGTACTCACCTACTCTTAACATCGATAAAATTGCTAACCCAACCGGAGGGCATAATGCCTGACAATAAAAAACAAGGGCGTTCCAACAAGGCCATGACATTTTTTGTCTGCTTTCTTGCAGCCCTGGCAGGATTACTTTTTGGCCTGGATATCGGCGTTATCGCCGGTGCTTTACCCTTCATTACCGACGAGTTTCAGATTACCGCACACACTCAGGAATGGGTGGTCAGCTCCATGATGTTTGGCGCGGCCGTCGGCGCTGTCGGCAGCGGCTGGCTCTCCTTTAAGCTGGGTCGTAAAAAAAGCCTGATGATCGGCGCTATCCTGTTCGTCGCCGGTTCGCTGTTCTCCGCTGCGGCGCCTAACGTTGAAGTCCTGATTATTTCTCGCGTGCTGCTGGGTCTGGCCGTCGGCGTCGCTTCCTACACTGCACCGTTGTACCTGTCAGAGATCGCGCCGGAAAAAATTCGCGGCAGTATGATCTCAATGTACCAGCTCATGATCACCATCGGGATTCTGGGCGCTTATCTGTCCGACACCGCGTTCAGCTACAGCGGCGCATGGCGCTGGATGCTCGGCGTGATCATCATCCCAGCCATTCTGCTGCTGATCGGCGTCTTCTTCCTGCCGGACAGCCCGCGCTGGTTTGCGGCGAAACGCCGCTTCCATGATGCTGAACGCGTCCTGTTGCGCCTGCGTGACACCAGTGCGGAAGCAAAACGTGAGCTTGATGAAATTCGCGAAAGTTTGCAGGTTAAACAGAGCGGTTGGGCGCTGTTCAAAGAGAACAGCAACTTCCGCCGCGCCGTGTTTCTTGGCATTTTGTTGCAGGTCATGCAGCAATTTACCGGGATGAACGTCATCATGTATTACGCGCCGAAAATCTTCGAACTGGCGGGGTACACGAATACCACGGAGCAGATGTGGGGTACCGTTATTGTTGGTCTGACTAACGTGCTGGCAACCTTCATCGCTATCGGCCTGGTTGACCGCTGGGGCCGCAAACCTACCCTGACGCTGGGCTTCCTGGTCATGGCGATTGGTATGGGGATTCTGGGTACGATGATGCACATCGGCATCCATTCGCCGTCTGCGCAATACTTCGCTATCGCTATGCTGCTGATGTTCATCATTGGATTTGCGATGAGCGCTGGTCCGCTGATTTGGGTACTGTGCTCCGAAATCCAACCGCTGAAAGGCCGCGATTTCGGCATCACCTGCTCCACCGCGACCAACTGGATCGCCAATATGATCGTCGGCGCAACGTTCCTGACCATGCTGAACAATCTGGGTAACGCCAACACCTTCTGGGTCTACGCTGGCCTGAACGTGCTGTTTATCCTGCTGACCCTGTGGCTGGTGCCGGAAACCAAACACGTTTCGCTGGAACACATTGAACGTAACCTGATGAAAGGTCGTAAACTGCGCGAAATCGGCGCCCACGACTAATCCCTCCACGCTTCCTCCTGCCACAGGGGGAAGCGTTTTTCTTGCAGTCCCTCTTCCGTCGCACTATTCTCTGCCGCTATGAAAACCCCTCGTCTCCCTATCGCTATTCAGCAGGCCGTAATGCGCCGCCTGCGGGAAAATCTCGCCCAGGCGAACCTCAAGCTCGATAGACATTATCCGGAGCCGAAACTGGTGTATACGCAACGCGGCACCTCGGCGGGCACCGCCTGGCTGGAGAGCTACGAAATCCGCCTCAACCCGGTGTTACTGCTGGAAAACATCGACACCTTTATAGCAGAGGTCGTGCCGCATGAACTGGCGCATCTGTTGGTGTGGAAGCACTTCGGACGCAAGGCTCCGCATGGCAAGGAATGGAAGTGGATGATGGAAAGCGTGCTGGGCGTTCCGGCCAGACGTACTCATCAATTTGCGCTGCAATCCGTACGGCGCAATACCTTTCCCTACCATTGCCAATGCCAGCAACATCAACTCACCGTCCGCCGTCATAACCGCGTAGTACGCGGCGAAGCGGTTTATCGTTGCGTTCACTGCGGCGAACCACTGGTCGCCGGGTAGTTTCCCGAAACGTCCGGGAACTTTCCTGAGCGGACTGATTGCATACAGACACAACTTTCGTTACGTTGCGGGCTCGTTTTGCTATGGAGTGTGCAATGTACCGTAATTTCTCTTTTGCCGCTGTGTTGCTGGCCGCAGCGTTTTCAGGCCAGACCCTGGCCGATGGCATTAACAATTTTTCTCAGGCCAAAGCGGCGAGCGTCAAAGTCAATGCCGACGCGCCCGGCAGCTTTTACTGCGGGTGCCAAATCCGCTGGCAGGGTAAAAAAGGCGTCGTAGACCTGGAGTCCTGCGGCTATAAGGTGCGTAAAAACGAGAATCGCGCCAGACGCATTGAGTGGGAGCACGTTGTCCCCGCCTGGCAATTCGGTCATCAGCGCCAGTGCTGGCAGGACGGCGGGCGAAAAAACTGCGCTAAAGACCCGGTCTACCGCAAAATGGAAAGCGATATGCATAACCTGCAACCCGCGATTGGCGAAGTGAATGGCGATCGCGGCAACTTTATGTATAGCCAGTGGAACGGCGGCGAAGGTCAGTACGGGCAGTGCGCCATGAAAGTGGATTTCAAAGTGAAGCTCGCCGAGCCGCCCGCCCGCGCCCGTGGCGCAATCGCCCGCACTTATTTTTATATGCGCGACCAATACCAACTGAAACTTTCCCGCCAACAAACGCAGCTTTTTAACGTCTGGGATAAGCAGTACCCCGTTACCGCCTGGGAGTGCGAGCGCGATGCGCGTATCGCGAAGGTCCAGGGTAATCATAATCCCTATGTGCAACGCGCTTGCCAGGCGCGAAAGAGCTAACCTACACTAGCGGGATTCTTGTTAACCCATGCCCTGGATAGCCAAACGCCGGGGCCATGACGCGGATTTTTTTATTATGCGTATTCCCCGCATTTATCACCCTGAATTGTTGACGTCCGGTACGCAGATTTCGTTATGCGAAGATGCGGCCAACCATATTGGTCGTGTACTGCGCATGGGACCGGGACAAGCGTTACAGCTGTTTGACGGCAGTAATCAGGTATTCGATGCTGAAATCATTAGCGCCAGTAAGAAAAGCGTTGAAGTGCAAGTGATGAAAGGCGAAATCGACGATCGTGAATCGCCGCTACATATCCATCTGGGCCAGGTGATGTCGCGCGGTGAAAAAATGGAATTTACTATCCAGAAATCGATCGAACTAGGTGTAAGCCTCATTACGCCACTGTTCTCTGAGCGCTGTGGCGTTAAACTGGATAATGAACGTCTGAACAAAAAGCGCCAGCAGTGGCAAAAGATCGCCATCGCCGCCTGCGAACAATGCGGGCGTAACCGGGTGCCGGAAATTCGCCCGCCGATGGCGCTGGAAGCCTGGTGCGCCGAGCAAGATTCCGGGCTGAGGCTCAATCTTCATCCGCGCGCCCATGCCAGCATCAACACTCTGCCGCTGCCGGTTGAACGCGTCCGACTGCTGATCGGCCCGGAAGGCGGGCTGTCGGCGGACGAAATCGCGATGACCGCGCGCTATCAGTTTACTGATATTCTGTTAGGACCTCGCGTTCTGCGTACTGAGACAACCGCGCTCACCGCCATTACCGCGCTACAGGTGCGTTTTGGCGACTTAGGATGAAGCGTTAACGGAGAAAATAATGATCAAGCTCGGCATCGTGATGGACCCCATCGCACACATCAACATCAAGAAAGACACCAGTTTCGCTATGCTGCTGGAAGCCCAACGTCGTGGTTATGAACTTCATTATATGGAGATGGCCGACCTTTATCTGATTAACGGCGAAGCCCGCGCCCGCACGCGAACGTTGAGCGTGGAGCAAAATTACGATAAATGGTACGAGTTCGGCAGCGAGCAGGAGATTAAACTCGCCGATCTGGACGTCATTTTGATGCGCAAAGATCCGCCGTTTGATACCGAGTTTATTTATGCGACCTATATTCTGGAACGCGCTGAAGAGGAAGGGACGCTGATCGTCAACAAACCGCAAAGCCTGCGCGACTGTAATGAAAAACTGTATACTGCCTGGTTTTCCGACCTGACGCCGGAAACGCTGGTAACGCGCAATAAAGCGCAGCTCAAAGCGTTTTGGGAAAAGCACGGCGATATCATTATGAAACCGCTGGACGGTATGGGCGGCGCGTCCATTTTCCGCGTTAAGGAAGGCGATCCTAACATAGGCGTTATTGCCGAAACGCTGACCGAGCTGGGCAACCGCTACTGCATGGCGCAGAACTATCTGCCCGCGATCAAAGATGGCGATAAGCGCGTCCTGGTCGTCGACGGCGAGCCGGTGCCTTACTGCCTGGCGCGTATTCCGCAGGGCGGCGAAACCCGCGGCAACCTGGCGGCTGGTGGTCGCGGCGAACCCCGTCCGTTGAGCGAAAGCGACTGGGAAATCGCCCGCCGCGTTGGGCCGACGCTTAAAGCCAAAGGGCTTATTTTCGTCGGTCTGGATATTATCGGCGACCGCTTAACGGAAATTAACGTGACCAGCCCAACCTGCGTGCGTGAAATTGAAGCGGAATACCCGATCTCTATCACCGGGATGTTGATGGACGCCATCGAAGCGCGTCTGGCGAAGTAAACGTTTATTGCCCGGTGGCGTGCGCTTACCGGGCCTGAGCAATCACGCCGCCCCGGTCGGATAAGGCGGCGCATCAGCATCGCCATCCGGCAATCTATTGCCCGATAAGGCCGCCGTCCTTTGGCAAGAGACGGCTTATATGAGTGACAACCGTCCGCTTTCCCCACATACTGAACGCTGTCGTTTTTTTGAACCAGGAAACAGAACCTCTGACAATGAATTTACAGCATCACTTTCTTATTGCCATGCCTGCGCTCCAGGACCCGATTTTCCGCCGTTCCGTGGTGTATATTTGCGAGCACAACCAGGACGGCGCTATGGGGATTATTGTTAATAAGCCTTTGGAAAATCTGCAAATTGAAGGGATTCTGGAAAAACTAAAAATTACGCCGGAACCGCGCGATTCGTCAATTCGTCTTGATAAAGCCGTGATGCTCGGCGGCCCGCTGGCGGAAGATCGCGGATTTATTCTCCATACTCCGCCGTCACGTTTCGCCTCCAGCATTCGTATCTCAGACAATACCGTGATTACCACCTCCCGCGATGTGCTGGAAACGTTAGGTACCCAACAACAGCCTTCCGATGTACTGGTCGCGCTGGGCTACGCCTCCTGGGATAAAGGCCAGCTTGAACAAGAGTTGCTTGATAACGCCTGGCTTACCGCGCCCGCCGATCTCAATATTTTGTTCAAAACGCCCATTGCCGAGCGCTGGCGCGAAGCGGCAAAACTTATTGGCATTGATATTCTGACCATGCCTGGCGTTGCGGGGCACGCCTGATGAGCGGCACCTTACTGGCCTTTGACTTCGGCACAAAAAGCATCGGCGTTGCAATAGGACAACGCATTACCGGCACCGCCCGTCCGCTTCCGGCAATCAAAGCACAGGACGGCACGCCCGACTGGACGCTCATTGAACGTTTGCTGAAAGAGTGGCAGCCAGACGAAATTATTGTCGGGCTACCGCTTAATATGGATGGCACTGAACAACCGCTGACGGCGCGCGCACGTAAATTCGCCAACCGTATTCATGGGCGTTTCGGGGTAACTGTCACGCTGCACGATGAACGACTCAGCACCGTTGAAGCACGCTCCGGTCTGTTTGAACGAGGTGGGTATCGCGCGCTGAACAAAGGCAAAGTGGACTCGGCCTCCGCCGTGATTATCCTCGAAAGCTATTTTGAACAGGGGTATTAAAGCCGTTTTTGTCAGCAGGCGGATAACGCGGTCACGGTTGCCAGGCTTACAGGGCAATACGCTGGTTTAATGCCTTCAACGCCTGTAAACGCGCAGCCGCCTCCGCCTCATCAATCCGCCACATTCCCGCAAAGGCCAGCGCTGCGGCGTGCTTGTCTAGCGGTTGCGCCATAGAAACTTCACCATCAGCGTGATGCCACAGCACGTATCCCCGCTGGCGCTGCTGCGCCACATGCGGCGCCAGATTACGCCACTGCTCCGGAGTAAAACGCTGCATTAGCGCCTCGTCGCTTTCTGCCGCCAGTAACGCCACTCCTGTTACCGACTGCCAGGCCGGGCACATGCGAAACCCCGCCAGCGCCTGACTTCCCTGCGAACCCGGCCTGGAGTGATAAATATAGATAATCTGGTCTTCCCATAGCACGCCTAATGCCACCACGATGTCTCTGGGCGCATGGCGCTCAAGGATAGGCAACGCATGGGAGAACAGCGCTGAACCGCGAATCGCCTGCGCCGCCAAAGCATGAATGCCTGGCCCGGGTAAATAGCGTCGGTGCTCATCCTGCATCGTGAGTCCAATAGAGGCCATCGTCATTAACAGGCGATTAACGCGCGTGGTATTAATATCCATCAACCGGGCAAGCTCGCGACATCCGATAGCACGGTCGCTGGAGACCAGATATTGCAGACAGCGAATGCCATCTATCAGGCTTTGATTCGGTTGTGATGACATCGTTAAATGGCTTCGCTGTGGTTTTAACAAAGCTGCGATTTTAACGCCGGTTCGCCAGGATACAAGCCTGTATACCGTTCAATCCACCGCGCCAGTCAACACTTTACAACCCCCCTACGCCACCATGTTCGCTACAGCCGTCCCTGCGCCTGACGCCATTGCGCGCTCTGGGCGAATGTCATCATCCCCTGCTGCTGCCCGGTTTGTATCACGTGGGCCAACTGATGGAGTTTGCCTTCACGGATCAAATTCCCTGTGGCTGGCGTATTAATCAGTAATTCAAACAACGCCACGCGCCCATCCTGTCTGTCGACCTCCAGTTTTTGTGATAGTACGGCGCGCAGACTACCCGCCAGTTGGCTGCGTACCGGTTCTTTTTCCTGCGCCGGAAAACTATCCACTAATCTTTCCACCGCCTGCGCCGCACCGCGAGTATGCAGGGTTGCCAGTACCAGATGCCCCGTTTCCGCCGCCGTCAGCGCCAGGCGAATGGTCTCGCTGTCACGCAGCTCTCCCAGTAAAATGACATCGGGATCTTCACGTAACGCCGCGCGCAGCCCGGCGGCAAAAGTGGCGCAATGCTGGCCGATTTCCCGCTGCTGTATCAGGCAACGCTTGCTGGTGTAACGGTACTCAATAGGATCTTCCAGCGTCAGGATGTGTTTATCGGCATGTTGATTAAGATGTCCCACCATCGCCGCCAGCGTAGTGGATTTCCCGCAGCCAGTAGCGCCAGTGACCAGAATCAGTCCGTTCTCGCTGGCAAGCAGTGCGGGTACTATCGGCGGCGTCTGGATTTCCGCCAGATCAGGACAACGCTCGGGCAATAGCCGTAGCGCCAGCGACGTTCCCTGTTGATGTGTGAACGCACTGGCGCGCAGGCGCCGCGTGCCAGACAGCGAGACGGCGAAATCAAGCTGACCGTGCGTTCGCCACTGATATTGTTGCGCGTCATTAAGCCAATCAAGCAGAAGCCTGTCGACATCTGGCGCGGTAAAAGGCGCGGTCTCCATGCGTCCTTGTTTGCGCCATCGCGCAGGCCAGGCGTTACACAGGTGTAGATCCGAGACGTTATGCTTTACACTAAGCGTCACAATTTCTTCCATATTCATATAAACATCCTCGGAAAATGAACGATATCGCGCATAACCTGGCACACATCCGGGACAAAATCTCCGCCGCGGCGACGCGTTGCGGCCGCTCTTCAGAAGAAGTTACGTTGCTTGCAGTGAGTAAAACCAAACCTGCGAGCGACATCGCAGAAGCCATTGCCGCCGGACAACGGGCATTTGGTGAAAATTATGTACAAGAGGGGGTGGAAAAAATCCGCCACTTTCAGGAAGCGAAAGTGGAAGGCCTGCACTGGCACTTTATAGGCCCTTTACAGTCCAACAAAAGTCGGCTGGTGGCCGAGCATTTTGACTGGTGTCATACCATCGATCGCCTGCGTATCGCCTCGCGTCTGAGCGAACAGCGTCCGGATAATCTGCCGGCGCTAAATGTTCTGATCCAAATTAATATCAGCGATGAAAACAGCAAATCAGGCATTCCGCTGGCGGAACTGGATGAGCTGGCCGCGGCGGTGGCAACACTGCCGCGTCTGCGGCTTCGCGGACTGATGGCGATCCCGGCGCCAGAGTCAGATTATGTAAGGCAGTTTGAAGTCGCACGTCAAATGGCTGTAGCATTTGCCGGGCTGAAAGCGCGCTACCCTGACGTTGATACCTTATCTCTGGGTATGAGCGACGATATGGAAGCCGCGATTGCGGCAGGTAGCACAATGGTGCGCATCGGCACCGCTATCTTTGGTGCTCGTGATTACACAAAAAATTAAGGAAAACTGAGGAACGCCATGAATACGTTGACCTTCCTGCTCTCAACGGTAATTGAGCTGTATACCATGGTGCTATTATTGCGCGTGTGGATGCAGTGGGCCCGCTGTGACTTTTACAACCCTTTCTCCCAGTTCGTGGTGAAAATTACGCAGCCCATCATCGGACCGCTGCGTCGTATTATCCCGCCAATGGGGCCGATTGACAGCGCTTCCCTGCTGGTGGCGTTTATTCTTAGCGTTATTAAGGCGATAGTGCTGTTTAAGGTAATTACGTTTCAGGCGATTATCTGGATTGCCGCGGTGCTTATCTTGCTTAAAACAATCGGCCTGCTGATCTTCTGGGTGCTGCTGGTCATGGCTATCATGAGCTGGGTGAGCCAGGGTCGTAGCCCAATTGAATATGTATTGATTCAGCTTGCCGAGCCGCTGCTCAGCCCGATTCGCCGTATACTGCCTGCGATGGGCGGCATCGACTTCTCGCCGATGGTTCTGGTGCTGCTGCTGTATGTCGTTAATATGGGGATCGCTGAAGTCTTACAAGCGACAGGCAACATGTTGCTGCCGGGGCTATGGATGGCGCTATGAGTGCTGTGACTCGCTGCGAAGACGGTCTGGTGTTACGGCTTTATATTCAGCCGAAAGCCAGCCGCGACAGTATTGTGGGCTTACATGGCGACGAGGTGAAAGTCGCCATTACTGCCCCGCCGGTTGACGGTCAGGCAAACAGCCATCTGACCAAGTTTCTTGGTAAACAGTTTCGCGTGGCGAAAAGTCAGATCGTCATCGAAAAAGGCGAGCTGGGCCGTCACAAACAGGTAAAAATTATTCACCCGCAACAGATCCCGCCGGAAATTGCGGCGTTAACTGAGTAGGTATTCCATGCAAAAAGTTGTTCTCGCAACCGGCAACGCCGGTAAAGTGCGCGAGCTCGCGTCGCTGTTAAGCGATTTTGGGCTTGATGTGGTAGCGCAAACGGAACTGGGCGTTGACTCCGCGGAAGAAACCGGCCTGACGTTTATTGAAAACGCGATTCTCAAAGCGCGCCATGCCGCTAAAATGACCGGTCTGCCCGCCATTGCCGATGACTCCGGTCTGGCCGTTGACGTTTTAGGCGGCGCGCCGGGTATCTATTCCGCGCGCTATTCTGGCGAAAACGCGACAGATCAGCAAAATCTGGAAAAACTGCTGCATACTCTACGAGATGTTCCGGACGACAAACGCCAGGCGCGATTCCATTGTGTACTGGTTTATTTGCGTCATGCCGAAGATCCCACACCGATAGTCTGTCACGGTAGCTGGCCTGGCGTCATTACTCGCCAGGCGGCCGGAAATGGCGGATTTGGCTATGATCCCATTTTCTTCGTACCGTCTGAAGGCAAAACCGCCGCAGAACTGACCCGTGAAGAAAAAAGCGCGATTTCCCACCGTGGACAAGCGCTCAAGCTGCTGCTGGATGCGTTACGCAATGGCTAAACTACCGCCGCTCAGTCTTTATATTCATATTCCCTGGTGTGTACAAAAATGTCCATATTGTGACTTCAATTCCCATGCGTTGAAGGGCGAGGTGCCGTATGACGACTACGTCCAGCATCTGTTAAACGATCTGGATGCCGACGTCGCCTGGGCGCAAGGGCGTGAAGTAAAGACCATTTTTATTGGCGGCGGTACGCCAAGCCTGCTTTCCGGGCCGGCGATGCAAACGCTGCTGGACGGCGTGCGCGCGCGCCTGAATCTGGCGGCGGATGCGGAAATTACCATGGAAGCGAACCCCGGCACGGTCGAAGCCGACCGCTTCATCGACTATCAGCGCGCCGGCGTAAACCGGATCTCCATTGGCGTGCAGAGCTTTAGTGAGCCTAAGCTGAAACGTCTTGGCCGTATTCACGGTCCACAAGAGGCGATGCGGGCAGCAAGACTGGCAAATGGACTTGGGCTACGCAGCTTTAACCTCGACTTGATGCATGGATTGCCGGATCAAACGCTGGAAGAGGCGCTGAATGATTTGCGACAGGCGATTGCGCTTAATCCGCCGCATCTCTCATGGTATCAATTGACGATTGAACCCAACACTCTGTTCGGTTCGCGTCCGCCGGTTTTACCGGACGATGACGCTCTGTGGGATATCTTTGAGCAGGGCCACCAGTTATTAACCGCTGCTGGCTATCAGCAATACGAAACGTCGGCCTATGCCAAACCCGGTTATCAGTGCCAGCATAATCTGAACTACTGGCGCTTTGGCGACTATCTGGGTATTGGCTGCGGCGCCCACGGTAAAGTCACCTTCCCGGGCGGCAGGATCCTGCGCACCACCAAAACCCGTCACCCACGCGGTTATATGCAGGGACGTTACCTGGAAAGCCAGCGTGACGTGAGTGATGACGATAAACCCTTTGAGTTCTTTATGAATCGTTTTCGGTTGCTGGAGCGCGCGCCTCGCGCCGAATTTGTCGATTATACCGGGCTTACGGAAGCGGTTATTCGTCAGCCAATCGACGAGGCTATTGCCCAGGGCTACCTGACCGAATGCGAGCAATACTGGCAGATTACCCGGCACGGTAAACTGTTTTTAAACTCTCTTCTTGAGTTGTTTCTCGCGGAATAACAAGGAATAAGCCTGTAGCGCCAGCGGGTAAAATATCTGATGGCGCGACGCTTACCGACCTGTGGCGGTTAATGCGCCGCCGGCAAGCGCATTATTTAATAACCCCTTTACGACGCAAATCGTCCGTATCTTTTTTCCAGCGCTCGTAACCGTCATTAATATCCATAATTTTCACACGGATATCACTCTGTTGCATCTGAAGTTTCTGTACCGCTATATTCAGCGGATATTGCCCTTTCTCTAACGTTATCCAGTCATTCTGCGCTTTTCGACGCAGCTCTTCTGATTTCAAAAATACCTGCCGCCGTTGCTCGTGTATGTCTAAATCTCTTTTCTGCTGAATAGCCGCTTCATTGCACGGCTCACTCTGCTTACGACACGCGTCTAATGCCGGTTGATAGACCTCTTTTTCGTATTTCTCGGCATATACGCTGCTATCGTTGGCTTTTACATAATCATCGCGCTCTTTTAACGTCTTTTTAAACGCCTCTGCGCGGGTCAACGGTTTCCCATCAGCGCCTTTTCCCCAATACGCGTCCGCTTCTTTTTTAGCTACCGCTATTTTCTTATCCAGGGCAGAGAGTTGTTCTTCAAGACCGGGGATCGATGCTTTCTGCGCACGCCAGGAGGCTTCAATGTTGCCAAACCGATAGTTAAAGTCATCACTGTTGACGATCAGGTATTTATCATTCGTTTTAATGTCGTCAATAGCCCGGCCCTGATCGCTGGCTGCCATTTGTAATGAGTAATAGTTCACCGTCCAGCCAGAGGCTGGCGTCCCTTTACTGGTTAACATGGCAGAAAATTTAACGGGACGATCTTTGGTCCAGGTTTTTTCAACAAAATAATAATCCGCCGCCATACCAACGCCGGTATACATATCTTCACGGGAAGAAATATCCCCTTCGGCAGACCAGGTGGCCTGATTGCCCGTCGAATCAAGATTTTTTAAGGTAATGGAATCCAGTTTAAGTATGCCGTGGTACTGCTTACTAAACTGTTCTTTTAAGATGTTATCGGAGGGTTGAGCAACCTCTGCCCAACTATAGCCTGAAATCAGGGCAAACAGCGCTGCGCCAGCAATCCATTGTCGAACCACTTGTGGATCTCCCGTCCAGAGACATGACGCCCACAATTATCATAACCATGATGATAATTAGCAAGATAATAGTGTTGGTTGTGCGAGAGGTCTTCCAAAGATAGCCCCGGCCTTCCGACCGGGGCATTATCTTTAATACTGATTGAACATCGACTGGATCTGTTTTGGATCTTTAGTCTGGGTTAACGCCAGTTGCAGTAAGACACGCGCTTTTTGCGGGTTCAGCGTGCCGGAAGCGACAAAGCCGTATTTTGCATCGTCAACTTCCGCATCCTGCGTGGTTGCGCCAGTCGGCACACGTGAAGAACGCACCACTACCGTACCGTTGTGCGCGGCGGTCGCCAGGGTATCAAAGACCGTTTTATACAGGTTGCCGTTACCCACACCTGCGCTCACGATCCCGTCATAACCCGCGTCTACCAGCGCTTTTGCCGGCAGATCGGACGCATTCGCATAGTTATAAACGATACCGACTTTCGGCAACGCGGTCAGCTTCGACACGTCGAACGGGGTGGAAGTGGTATGTTTACGCTCTGGCGTACGCTGGTAGTCAATTTTACCGTTGTGGATATAACCCAGCGGGCCGTAATTAACCGCTTTAAACGTCGCCACGTCAGTCGTATTGGTCTTAGTGACGTCGCGTCCGTCCATGACGGTATCATTCATTACCACTAGCACGCCGCGGTTGGCAGACTGTTTATCAGCCGCTGTTACTACCGCATTATAGAGGTTGAACGGGCCATCTGCGCTCATTGACGTGGAAGGACGCATCGCGCCGACCAGTACCACCGGTTTATTGCATTTCACGGTCAGATCGAGGAAATAAGCGGTCTCTTCCATCGTATCAGTACCGTGGGTGATCACGAAACCGTCGGTGCTGTCGCACTCGGTATTGATTTTTTTCGCCAGCGTGAGCCAGACTTCATCGTTCATATCCTGCGAGCCAATGTTAACGACCTGCTCGCCTTTCACTACCGCAATGTCCTTCAATTGAGGAACGGCATCCACCAGATTTTCGACGCCGACTTTACCTGCCGTATAATTTGATTTTGTTGCTGAATCACCACCGCCAGCGATCGTTCCGCCGGTCGCTAAGATGGTGATATTCGGTAAAGCGAACGCTGCGCCGCTGAAACCCATTACCAGAGCAGCTAATGCCGTTTTCCTGAAAAACTCCATGTTATATCTCCAGTTATGTCAACTGGTCGCATTATCTCTATATTGCAGACGAATAATGTGACGCCATACGATTAACCAGCGATATATATCCGACAGAGAGTATTTTTTAGAGATGGATAACAAAATGCAGGAAAAAACAGAATAAAAAGGCGCAGATACGATCTGCGCCATTGTTTAAAAAGGAAAGATTACTTCAGGCTGCCAACCAGCGCTTTGCGGCTATCTTCTAAGGTCACTACGCGGCTACAGACATCTTTGCCAAACTGCTGGAAATCTTTCTCCTGATTTTTCCATTCGTTCTGGATAGCGGTTTGCAAACCACCGAGGCTGCCCATCACGCCCTGTAAAGGATTGCCGCCGCCTTTAAGCACCGCTTTGGCGCCCATTTCGTTAATGCTGTCCTGCAAAATACCGCCCATCGCCTGATTCACCAACTGCTGACCGTCGGCACGCACCTGGTCGATAGCCTTATAGTGGAACGTCAGGCCGTCCGTACGATGTTCGATAATGCGGTTCATTTGCGCTTTTAATTGCGCATCAAGCTTCGTCAGACGGCTACGCATGTTGCTGCTTTCGCCCACCTCTTTAGCGATGATTTTATCCAGCGCCACGCGGCCTTTTTCGACGCGCGATCGGGCGCCCTCATCAATCCACGGCAGCGCGCTTCGCAGTTCCGCCTGGTAATCTTTCGCTTGCTCGCGCTGCGCGGCGCTAAGGGTGTACTGCTTACCGTTGTACATCACATTGCCGTCCGGCGTGATCACCAGGTTGCCATTTTCACCTTTCACCTGCACCGTTTGTGGACTCAGGATCACATCGTCACGCGGCGTGACGCTGCATTTGTAATCTGCATGAGCGGCCATCGCCGTAAACGTTAGCACTGCCGCCAGCAGCGTTTTGCGCATCATAACTTTCCCTCAAGACAAAGCGGGCCGGCATTTGCCGACCCTGTACTTATTAGTCCCACCAAACGTCGAAAAGTTCGCTGGTTCGGACTTCTTCAAGGTTGCGCGCTTCCAGCCACTTACGCACAATCGCCTGATGTTCTTCGGTACATTTACCGATTTCCTGCATACAAATCAGCCCTTCCCAGGCCAGGTAGCCGCTGCCGTCAAACGCCAGTTTATTAGGCTCAATAACGTCATTAATAAAGTCATCGACAGTCTTATCGACCTGCTCTTCAGATGTACCTTCCGGAAAACGCCATGCCACCGAAAATCCTAATTCCTGGAATTCGTCAATGTGCATTTTTTTACGCAGACGACGACTACGGTTCTTTGCCATTATTTCACCCTCTCGAACATTAAGTCCCATACGCCATGACCAAGACGATGGCCACGTTGTTCAAATTTCGTTACCGGGCGCGATTCCGGGCGCGGTACATAATCATTGCTCTCTGACAGATTTTTGTACCCGTCGATAGAAGACATGACTTCAAGCATGTGTTCCGCATACGCTTCCCAGTCGGTCGCCATATGGAAAACGCCGCCCAATTTCAGCTTGCTCAATACCAGTTCAGCAAACGGCACCTGAACGATACGGCGTTTATTATGACGCGCTTTATGCCACGGGTCAGGGAAAAAGAGCTGAACCATCGATAAAGAATTGTCAGGAATCATTTTATGCAACACTTCTACCGCGTCATGGCACATGACGCGCAGGTTTTCAACGCCCTCTTCATTAGCGGACGCCAGACACGCGCCGACACCGGGTGAATGCACTTCAATGCCGAGGAAATTCTGCTCCGGGCGCGCTTTCGCCATCGCCACGAGAGACGCCCCCATGCCAAAACCAATCTCCAGCGTCACCGGCGCTTCGCGACCAAACAACGTGGCGAAATCTACCGGCGCTTCGCTGAACTCGACGCCCATCACCGGCCAGTAGTTTTCCAGCGCGTGCTCTTGCCCCTTTGTCAGTCGCCCCTGGCGACGAACAAAACTACGAATACGGCGCAGCGGGCGACCGTTTTCATCAAATTCCGGTGAAATGACGTCGTTTTTCATAAAAGTGTAGTCTGCTGTGTTTGAGTTCTGAAAACGGGCATTATCCAAAGTTAGTTGCCGGATGCAAGCATGAAGCGCACTGCGGAAAGTTCCGGTTTACACCCTGCGGCCTCTGTGCTGCAATCTTGCCCCCGGCAATAATGAATGAGTTTCCATGCAAGCGTCTCAATTTTCAGCCCAGGTTCTGGACTGGTACGACAAATACGGGCGGAAAACGCTGCCCTGGCAAATTAACAAGACGCCTTACAAAGTATGGCTCTCGGAAGTCATGTTGCAACAAACGCAGGTGACGACGGTGATTCCTTACTTTGAGCGATTTATGGCGCGCTTTCCGACAGTGACGGATTTAGCGAATGCGCCGCTGGATGAAGTGCTCCATTTATGGACCGGGCTCGGCTATTACGCCCGCGCGCGTAATTTGCATAAAGCGGCGCAACAGGTGGCGACGCTTCACGGTGGAGAATTCCCGCAAACTTTTGCCGAAATCGCCGCGCTACCCGGCGTCGGGCGCTCAACCGCCGGCGCGATTATCTCCCTCGCGTTAGGTAAACATTATCCGATTCTTGATGGAAACGTTAAACGTGTGCTGGCTCGCTGTTATGCTGTTAGCGGCTGGCCTGGAAAAAAAGAGGTGGAGAATACGCTGTGGACGTTGAGCGAGCAAGTGACGCCCGCACGCGGCGTGGAGCGTTTTAATCAGGCGATGATGGATCTGGGCGCGATGGTTTGTACGCGTTCAAAACCAAAGTGCACCCTGTGTCCGCTGCAAAACGGTTGTATCGCCGCTGCGCATGAAAGCTGGTCATGCTATCCGGGTAAGAAACCGAAACAGACGTTGCCGGAGCGGACGGGTTACTTTTTATTGTTACAGCATAATCAGGAGATTTTCCTGGCGCAGCGTCCTCCCAGCGGTTTATGGGGCGGACTCTACTGCTTCCCGCAGTTCGCCAGCGAAGATGAATTGCGTGAATGGCTGGCGCAACGGCATGTTAACGCTGATAATTTGACCCAGCTTAACGCGTTTCGCCACACATTTAGCCATTTCCATCTGGATATTGTGCCTATGTGGCTTCCCGTGTCGTCACTGGACGCCTGCATGGATGAAGGCAGCGCGCTCTGGTATAACTTAGCGCAACCGCCGTCAGTCGGACTGGCGGCCCCCGTGGAGCGCTTGTTACAGCAGTTACGTACCGGAGCGCCAGTTTAACGCCCCGGTCGATGAAGAGGATGACTTATGAGCAGAACGATTTTTTGTACTTACCTGCAACGCGACGCTGAAGGGCAAGATTTTCAGCTCTACCCTGGCGAACTGGGAAAACGTATCTATAACGAGATCTCTAAGGACGCGTGGGCGCAGTGGCAGCATAAGCAGACCATGTTGATTAACGAGAAAAAGCTCAACATGATGAACGCCGAGCACCGTAAGCTGCTGGAACAGGAGATGGTGAGCTTCCTGTTCGAAGGCAAAGACGTTCATATCGAAGGTTATACGCCGGAAGATAAAAAATAGGCCCGTTGCTGAATGACGCTGCGCTTATTCGGCCTGTGAGTTATGCCGGATAAGCCCTTAGCGCCGCTGCCCGGCAACATGGCATAACGACAACACAACATGCACTCCCGGAATGATGAAAAAATTACTCGCGCTTGCTGTTATTGCGCCGTTGCTCATCTCCTGCTCCAGTTCGACCAAAAAAGGCGAGACGTATAATGAAGCCTGGGTCAAGGATACCAACGGCTTTGATATTTTGATGGGGCAATTTGCCAACAATATTGAAAATCTGTGGGGATATAAGGAAGTCCTGATCGCCGGGCCGAAAGACTACGTCAAATATACCGATCAGTTCCAGACCCGTAGCCACATCAACTTTGATGATGGGACCATTACCGTTGAAACCATCGCCGGGACGGAACCTACCGCACATCTGCGCCGGGCCATTATTAAAACGTTGCTCATGGGTGACGACCCAACCTCCGTCGATCTTTACTCCGATGTCGATGACATAAAAATTTCTAAAGAACCCTTCCTGTATGGTCAGGTCCTCGACAATACCGGCCAGCCTATTCGCTGGGAAGGCCGCGCCACGACATTCGCGGATTACTTGCTGAAAACGCGGCTCAAAAGCCGCAGTAACGGCCTGCGTATTATTTACAGCGTCACCATTAATCTGGTGCCGAACCACCTTGATAAACGCGCGCATAAATACATTGGCATGGTACGCCAGGCCTCCCGTAAATACGGCGTTGACGAGTCGCTGATTCTGGCGATTATGCAAACGGAGTCCTCGTTTAACCCGTATGCGGTCAGCCACGCGGATGCGCTGGGCCTGATGCAGGTAGTGCAACACAGCGCCGGGAAAGATGTTTTCCGTTCTCAGGGTAAGTCCGGCACGCCAAGCCGTAACTTCCTGTTCGACCCCGCCAGCAATATCGATACCGGCACAGCGTATCTGGCGATGTTGAATAATGTCTATCTGAGCGGTATCGAAAATCCGACGTCGCGGCGCTATGCGGTCATTACCGCCTACAATGGCGGCGCAGGCAGCGTATTACGCGTATTCTCGAACGATAAGATTCAGGCCGCGAATATGATTAACCGCATGTCGCCGGGGGATGTGTACCAGATATTAACCACCCGACATCCATCTGCGGAGTCGCGCCGCTATCTGTATAAGGTGAATTCCGCCCAGCGATCGTATCGCCGCCGATAAACCATCGCATCCCGCCTCTGGTTGGCAAATGACAGAGGCGGGAAAGGTAAAAGTGTTAACTCCGTCACCCTTTTGCTTTGCAATCAGAAATTGTTTGCAAATATTTGTCACAGGTAACAAAAAAAGCCCGCCTCTCATTGATAGAATCACACCAAATCACAACGGCAAATGTGCCTTTTAAAACATTCATCCGCTCTCAGGTGTGAGGAAATTAACATGAATCTTAAGCTGCAGCTTAAAATACTCTCTTTTCTGCAGTTCTGTCTGTGGGGAAGCTGGCTCACTACCCTGGGCTCGTATATGTTCGTCACCTTAAAATTTGACGGCGCATCTATTGGCGCAGTTTATAGTTCACTGGGGATTGCTGCCGTCTTTATGCCGACTTTGCTAGGCATTGTGGCTGACAAATGGCTGAGCGCGAAATGGGTCTATGCCCTGTGTCATGTCGTCGGCGCCATCACGCTATTCATGGCCGCGGAAGTCACTACGCCTGGGGCGATGTTCTTTGTGATCCTGCTTAACTCGTTGGCCTATATGCCGACGTTGGGCTTGATCAATACCATATCGTATTACCGCCTGCAGTCTGCCGGCATGGATATTGTGACTGACTTCCCGCCTATCCGTATCTGGGGCACCATTGGCTTTATTCTGGCGATGTGGGGCGTGAGTTTCTCCGGTTTCGAGCTGAGCCATATGCAGCTTTATATCGGCGCGACGCTTTCCGTTCTGCTGGTACTGTTTACCTTTACCCTGCCGCACATTCCGGTGGCGAACCAACAGAAAAACCAGAGCTGGACATCAATGCTGGGCCTTGACGCTTTTGCGCTGTTTAAAAATAAGCGGATGGCGATTTTCTTCATCTTCTCCATGATGCTGGGCGCGGAACTGCAGATCACCAACATGTTTGGCAACACCTTCCTGCATAGCTTTGATAAAGATCCGCTATTCGCCAGTAGCTTTATCGTGCAGCACGCCTCGGTGATGATGTCGATTTCGCAGATTTCTGAAACGTTATTCATCCTGACCATTCCGTTCTTCCTGAGCCGTTATGGTATTAAGAACGTTATGCTTATCAGTATTGTGGCGTGGATGCTGCGTTTCGGCCTGTTCGCTTATGGCGACCCGACGCCGTTCGGTACCGTTCTGCTGGTATTGTCGATGATTGTGTACGGCTGCGCCTTCGACTTCTTCAACATTTCTGGCTCGGTGTTTGTCGAAAAAGAAGTACGCCCGGAAATCCGCGCCAGCGCGCAGGGGATGTTCCTGATGATGACCAATGGCTTCGGCTGTATCCTGGGCGGCATTGTGAGCGGTAAAGTGGTGGAGTATTACACTCAAAACGGCATTACCGACTGGCAGACCGTGTGGCTCATCTTCGCAGGCTACTCGCTGGTGCTGGCCTTCGCGTTCGTAGCCTTGTTCAAATACAAACACGTTCGCGTTCCGGCAAGTTCGCAACCCGTTGCACATTAATCCTTGCCCTGTTTCGCAGGCCGGATAAGGTGTAAATGCCTTATCCGGCCTGCAGGCAACGTTACTTTAAAACATATCCGTACAAACGTTGAATTCCATCGGCATCGGTCTCGCTATATACCCCCTGCAATTCCGGCGAAAAACCAGGCAACAGATTGATGCCCTCTTCCAGCGCCAAAAAATAACGCTGCGCCGCGCCGCCCCAAATCTCCCCGGGCACCACGCACAGTACGCCCGGCGGGTATGGCAATGCCCCCTCGGCAGCAATACGCCCGCCCGCCTCGCTGATACGCACCAGTTCTACATCGCCGCGAATAAAGGCGCTGTTGGCGTCCTGTGGGTTCATCGCCACATGCGGCAGGCTTTCTTTGCGGAACATCGCTTTTTGCAGATCCTTAACGTCAAAGCTAACGTACAGATTGTGCATCTCCTGACATAGCTCACGCAGGGTGTAATCGCGGTAGCGCACCGGGTATTTCTGAAAAACCGTCGGCAATACATCCGCAAGCGGCGTATCGTCTTCAATGTGTCGTTCAAATTGCGCTAGCATCGCGACCAGTCGCGCCAGTTTCTCTTCGCTCTCGGCAGGTGTCAGCAAGAACAGAATCGAGTTGAGATCGCACTTCTCAGGCACAATACCGTTCTCACGCAGATAGTGGGCGAGAATGGTCGCCGGGATGCCGAATTCGGTGTACCGCCCACTATCGGCATCAATACCTGGCGTGGTCAGTAACAGTTTACAGGGGTCGACAAAATACTGGTCATCCGCATAACCCTCAAAGCCATGCCATTTCGCCCCGGGCTCAAAACTGAAGAAACGACGATTGCTGGCAATGGTCTCCGTCGGATATGCCTGCCACGGCTTGCCGTCAACCACCAGTGGGATAAAGGGCTGAAGCAGTTTGCAACGGGCGAGAATGGCTTTACGCGCGTCAATGCCCAGCGCAACGCACTCCGCCCACAGGCGGCGACCGCTCTCCCCTTCGTGGATTTTGGCATTGATATCCAGCGCCGCAAACAGCGGGTAGAACGGGCTGGTCGAGGCGTGCAACATGAAGGCGTTGTTCAGGCGTTTGTGCGGGCAAAAACGCGCCTGGCCGCGAATATGGTTATCTTTTTTGTGGATCTGCGAGGTTTGTGAGAACCCCGCCTGTTGCTTATGTACCGATTGGGTCACAAAGATCCCTGGGTCGTTTTCATTAAGCTCCAGCCGCAACGGCGAGGTATCCGCCATCATATTGATAAACTGCTCATAGCCTACCCACGCGGAGTCAAACAGAATGTAATCGCAGAGATGCCCGATTTTATCCACCACCTGACGGGCGTTGTAAATAGTGCCGTCATAGGTACCCAGCTGAATGATCGCCAGGCGGAACGGACGCGACGCATCGGCGCTTTCCGGCATCACGTCACGAATCTGGTCGCGCAGGTACGTTTCATCAAAACAGTGCGCATCAATACCACCGATAAAACCAAACGGGTTGCGCGCCGCTTCAAGATAGACCGGCGTCGCCCCGGCCTGAATCAGGGCGCCGTGGTGGTTGGATTTGTGATTATTACGATCAAACAGCACCAGATCGCCGCGCGTCAGCAGGGCGTTGGTGACCACTTTATTCGCCGCCGAAGTTCCATTCAGCACAAAGTAGGTTTTATCCGCATTAAACACTTTTGCCGCAAATTTCTGCGCGTGTTTGGCAGAACCTTCATGTATTAGCAGATCGCCAAGTTTCACATCGGCGTTACACATATCCGCACGAAACAGGTTTTCACCAAAAAAGTCATAAAAATGGCGGCCTGCGGGATGTTTTCTAAAAAATTCGCCATGCTGGTGCCCCGGGCAAGCAAAAGTACTATTCCCCATGTCGACATACTGGGTCAGGGTGCCATAAAAGGGCGGCAGAAGTTCCGCTTCGTAGCGACAGGCAGCGTTTTCCAGCTCCAGCCATTCCTGCGCGTTCCCGACTATTACCGCTGTAACGCCGACAGGCGCGCTGACGGGTTCATCCGCAAGCATAAACACCGGCAGGTGAAAACCGGTGCGTTTAAGCAACGCCAGAATACCGCTACGGCTGTCGGCAGTAGTAATGACGACTGCGGCCACATCGGTAAAGTCGGTACTGTCCAGCGCCACTACGTTTCGGTGGGTGGAGAGACGGGGGATGAGTTCACCGCTGGCGGCAATATTCATTGATTTCATAAGCGCAAATACCCGTTTCGGGAGTAGAGTAACCCCGGACAAGGCCCGATGCCTTGCCCAACGAGATGCCGGGTCAAACTGGATACCAGCTCCGACCGCCAGACATCAGTAAAAACAGACTGTTTCTGATTTTACTGTTGTCCTGCAGTGAGCGTGCGCTGCCCTCACCGCATAGCGGGGATGACAAAAAAAGGAAAGAAAGGGGCAAACCTCGCGCAGTCAGGCGACAGTGAAGACAATATAAAGGCGCTATGTTCATCCCGGCGAGCCCCATGCTGGCAGGAGAAATTTCGCGCAATCATGGCACCTTTCACCAGACGGCGCAAGGTAAAATCAGCGCTCTATACGTCACAGATAATCAAGCTATTAACAGCTTAATCGCGTGATAATAAGGCAATTTGAAAGACAAATAACAGGAGTCATTGTGGTAATTGGATCTTTTATTAACGCTGGCGCAATTTTATTCGGCGGCGTTATTGGCGCGCTGTTAAGTCAGCGTCTGCCAGAACGGATTCGCGTCTCAATGACGTCTATTTTTGGTCTGTGCTCTCTGGGTATTGGCATTCTGCTGGTGATGAAGTGCGCTAATCTTCCGGTGATGGTGCTGGCGACGCTGGTCGGCGCGCTTATCGGCGAGTTTTGTTTGCTGGAAAAAGGCATTAATGGCGCAGTCGCGAAAATCCAACAATTATTTATGGCATCGGGTAAGAAGCCGACACACGACTCATTTATTCAAAGTTACGTCGCTATCATTGTACTTTTTTGCGCCAGCGGCACCGGTATTTTCGGTGCGATGCATGAAGGGATGACCGGCGATCCAAACATTTTGATCGCTAAATCTTTTCTGGATTTTTTCACTGCCATTATTTTCGCCTGTTCGCTTGGCATCGCCGTTTCGGCGATTTGCGCGCCGATGTTGATTATCCAGTTAACGCTTGCCGCCTGCGCCACCCTTATTCTTCCGCTGACCACGCCGGCAATGATGGGCGACTTTAGCGCTGTAGGCGGACTGCTGCTGGTGGCGACCGGCTTGCGTGTATGTGGAATCAAAATGTTTCCGGTAGTGAATATGCTCCCGGCGCTGTTGCTGGCGATGCCGATTTCCGCCGCATGGGCGATGTTTTTTGCCTGACTCTGCGTGCAATAACAACAAAGTGGTGATAGATTGTGCAGTCTACGTTGATTTGAAGAAATTTCGTTGACGAAGCGAGGCGATTACGGTTTAATGCGCCTCGTTGCCCGGATAGCTCAGTCGGTAGAGCAGGGGATTGAAAATCCCCGTGTCCTTGGTTCGATTCCGAGTCCGGGCACCACCTTCCCTTTTTTATGCTTCCTTAAAAATCCCCATGTGTTTTTAATTCAATGAGTTAGCGTGAAAATCTTTTCAGGTGCGTTTTGATTTATCCCTACGTATCCGGAAAATTGTGGGTCAGATTAAGGGTTCATTCAGTTCGATGAACGGAGAGACCCTCATGTTAACTGATAGCAAGATCTGCGCCGCGCCCCTCGAAAAACCCTACAAAAATCACCGATTCACAAATTCTGTACCTGACGGCTCTAAGCTATGGTATTTCCGCTATCGCTTCGGCGGTAAAGAAAATCGTCTGACTTTCGGCCCCTATCCGCAGGTTACGCTGGCAAAAGCCCGCGAAAAGCGCAATGCCGCGCGTAAGCTGCTGGTATCGGGTATCTGCCCTTCTCTGATGCCAGTGAGCGTCAAGGAGCGCAACGGCGTGCGGGCGGCGTATGTACATGGAGGCGCGTATGGAGATGATGCAGTGGTGGTCAGATTATCTGGACGTGAGCCGCGAGGGGGACGTTGCGCCCTATATTTATGCCCGGCAACATAGCGTATATTTAAGACTTATGAACTGACTGCAGAATGTCTAAGCCGGGATTATCTGCCACAATCATGTCTGGTCATTTGTTACAACAACACGGCGACAGTTTTCTGCCGCTATGAATTAACATTTTTAGAGCCTATCCCATTAGGCTCTTAATGTCCTGAATTTAGTTTCTCCTGCCGCATGGTTAACTCGTCCATAAAATAGCGTGCAACTGCGGGCATTCCTTTGTTCGCTGGGAATAGTGCATAAATCTGTCTTGGCTGGCCAGACCACTCGGGGAAAAGTTGTACCAGTCCCCCATTTTGCAATTCTTCCTTGCAGGCCGGAAACGGTAACAAAGCCACACCATTGCCGCCAGCAACTGCCTGTAACAGAACCCGCAGATTATTGGAATACAAACGGGGGGAAAGTGACAGGGTGATTTCCTGACTCCCATTGATTAAATGCCACGGTTGCATACGGCCGTCGGCCAGTCTCACCATTGCCGGAGCCCTGTGAAGATCTCCAATGGTCTTTAAATCAGGATATTGCTCGACCCACTGGGGGCTGGCAACCAGAATATCGTATAGCGTATTGATTTTTTTATAGTGCAACGAAGAATCAGGCAATGCCCCTGAACTTACTGATAGCGCAATATCAATACCTTCTGCAATCATATCCACCGGGCGATTGACAGCAAGGAGCTGCACATTTGCCAGCGGCCAACGGGCAATAAATTCGTTGATGAGTGCTCCCAGCCACGTTTCTGCCATGAATACCGGCGCACTGATCCGTAATGTCCCCTGTGGATACTCCTGTACCGCCTGAACAACAGCGCGGGCTCGCTCACTTTGATTTACCAGCGTCTGACACTCCTGCGCAAATTGCTCGCCGACTTTGGTCAGCGCAAGGCGTCGGGTTGTCCGCTGAATCAGATGTACACCAAGCTGTTCCTCTAATGCCGACATCCGCCGACTTAGCACCGATTTGGACACTTTCGCACGTATTGCCGCCCGGCTGTAGCTTCCTTCTTCTGCAATCAGGGCAAAATACCAGTAATCATTCCAGTCAATCATGATTGTTCTTTTATCGCAACAATGAAGTTCAATTTCGTCTATTTAAACATCATTTTAAGAACGGTTAAACTAGCCACACGTTTTAAATGAGACGAACACCATGAAGATCCTCCACATTGACAGCAGCCCTATGCTCTGCAACTCCAGCTCACGAAAGCTGAGCCTGGCGCTGACAAAAGCTATCTGCCAGCGCTTTCCGAATGCCAGCGTGACATACCGCGATCTCGGACGGACACCGCCACCCCACTTACGCGAAGAGACATTTCTGGTGCTTGGGGGAAAGTTAATGTCTACAGACGCACAAACGCAAAGTGAAGTGGAGGGTATCAGAAACGCGATCGCGGAGTTGAGCCTCTGCGATATATTAGTAATAGGTGCACCGATGATTAACCACTCTGTCTCTTCGGGTCTGAAAACCTGGATAGATCAGGTTTGCCAGGCTGGTCTGACATTTCGTTTTACCTCTACGGGTGCAACGGGGTTACTGGCCGACAGGCCAGCATTTATTGTCTCCACGCGTGGTGGAATTTATTCAGATACCAGGCATCGGGAATTGGATCATCAGGAAAGCTATCTGCGGTCAACGTTAAATTTGATGGGGATCACTAACGTCCATATATTGCCCACCGAAGGAGTGGATAAAACCATACCAGGCAGATCTCTGGCAGAAAAAAACTCGCTGGCGCAAATTCCCTGTATGCTGGCTCATGCTTTTAATCGATAAGTTTATTAATATGAAAGGAATTCTTATGAATATCAGTAAAAAAATTGTCACCTCTTTTTTCTTACTCTCTTTATTTGGGCAGACATCCGTTGCTGCAACAGAAATTAGTCATCCAGAAACAGACATGAAAGAAGTTGCTCATGTTAGTGTATCATCCATAAATACAAATCCTGAAAGCATCATACAACTCCTTCAGAATAAAACTGAAGCGTCAGGTGCTCATTATTATCGAATCACTTCATTTCATATCGATAATCAATCACACGCCACCGCTATTCTTTATAAATAATCACAATTACAATCAATCGTAATTATTATCCAGGACACGGGTAATTGCCCGTGCCTGCTAAAAAAACAGGCCATTATGAAAATAACGTATTTTGTGAGTAGCTTAACATTACTCACAGCAAGTCTTATTTTTGTCTTATCAGGTGAAATATTCCACGCCGAAACATCTAAAATCTTTTGGCTGTTTCGGCAAAACTTTCTCTTTTTTAGTGGGTGCGTCGCATGGTGTTTTATGACATTAGCTATGTGTCTGATTTTGCGTTCACCCTGGTTGAATCGGATTCTGAAAGGTCTGGATAAATCGTGGGGTTTACACAAACAAGCTGGTATTATCGCGACAGTCTTTACGCTGGCGCACTGGCTGGACGAAAAAATACCTCACTGGCTGGTGCAAAATGGCTGGCTTGCTCATCCAGGATCACTGGGAAGTGTTCAGATAAGCTCATGGCAATCTCAACTGATCTATGCAGGATTGTTAGCTGCTGAATGGTCTACATACCTGATGATAGGGTTGGTGCTGGTTTCTCTTGTAAAAAAAATCCCTTATAACATTTTCCATTTTATACATCGTCTGTTTCCTGTTTTTTACCTGGCTACTGCTTTCCATATTTTTACCGTTCTATTTAAAACATTTTGGTGGAATTCACCTGCGGGCATTCTGCTGGTAATTGTGAGTATTCCAGGTATTTACGCTGCCGTCCTTTCACTATTTAATATGATTGGTTATAAAAACAAACGCGTTGCGATCATCACAAACATCGACTATTACCCAAATGATATTATAGAAATAACTCTACATACTGACACTCCTCTATTGCATACACCTGGGCAGTTTTCATTTTTAACATTTCAACATGATGCAGAGGCACACCCATTCACTATAGCCTCTTATTACCAGGATAAAAAACACTTGCGTTTTGCCATTAAAGCATTAGGGGATCATACACATTCACTAAAGAAAGAATTAAAAACTGGACAGGACGTGATTGTTGAGGGCCCCTGGGGTTATTTAGACTTTAATATTCAATCTGAGCGTCAGGTCTGGGTTGCGGGAGGGATCGGTATCACTCCTTTTATATCTCAGCTGGAATATTTAAAAAACTCAGACCACCAACTATGCCCTATTGATTTATGGTATTGCGTTGGTCAGCATGATGATTTGCAGTACCCTGTAAATCTCGATTTATTATGTACAGCAGCAGGTGTGACTTTACACCGTATCGATGCCGGGAAGAAACTGGAAGCCAAACATATTATGATGGAAAGCGATAATAGCCAAAACGTTCACGTCTGGTTTTGCGGGCCAGCAGGTTTTGCGAAAAGTCTACTATCCGGACTACAAAAGTACGGGATATCAGAGAAAGCCTTCCATTATGATCGTTTTAATATGCGTTAATTATTGATGAGAAAATTCATATACATATTTTTCTCAGGCTACCTCGGTATTGGTTTACAACAAATCGAAGAAACCTAATCTCAGAAATAGCTCTGTAATTTACTTTTCGGACTACTGGCACAATGCGATCCGGATGCTGAGATAAGTAAAGAAGCTCATGAGTGGGTTAATACTCCTCTGGTCAGAAAAGGGATTATGTAAATAATTAAGGGACGCCACTGCGGCGTCCCTTAGATATGAAAAAGAGGTGCGCCCCTCCACACCGTTTCCATTACTACGTAATGATCGATAAATACGGATTATCTTCGGCTTTGTTGAATAAATCGAACTTTTGATGAGTTGAAGGATCAGTTCACACATCATCCGGCAACACAGCTCGTCCCATGGCAAAGCAGAAGTTCAGAACCACCAACTGGCGCAACTACAATAAAGCCCTTATCCACCGCGACGCCATCGCTTTCTGGCTGGACGACGAGGCAATTCAGGCGTGTGCTGCTTGCGTGCCTTTTTGGTGGTTGATGCTGGTTTTGTCATGTGAGTCACCTCTGGTTGAGAGTTTACCCACTTAGTTGCGGGTCCACTATTACTGGGTAAGATCATGATTCCAGCCATCAAATCCCATAAATATGTCTCGCAGAACCATTTTTAATGTTTTCTTCCATACCATCAACGCCGCGTTTTTGCACGTCCAAAGCATCACGCCGGGCGAAAAAACTTTACTCTCCGCTTCCAGATCATCTATTTCCGTTTTTATTTCTGCATTTTCACTATGTAAAGTGAAAATGCCCGGCTGAGAAGGTTGACTGAAAATATCGTCTACATACTGCTGGTTAAACACCAGGTAGTTCATATCCAATGGAGGTTGCAGGCTGCACCGGCTGTAATCTGGTCGACCATGCTTATAAAAGTAGCCAGAAACGGTTGATTTCTCAGAACCGTTTTGTCCATAGATAAGAGTGACATACTTACTCAAGTCGAACTCTACTGGCTTTTCACCCTGATAACTGCGAACGCCGTGGATGGAGAGAATGGCCATGCTATATCATTGTCACCGCCTTCTGTATGTGGATATTTTATCGCCGGCATTCCCTACAGCAAGCAACCTCACTGATAACTGCCATTTTATACATTGTTCTATAATGAACGTTACTGACATTTTTTATGTTAGACTCCTTGATACACAAGGGATATAATGAAATCACATATCAATTAAAATGTCAGTACAGGAGAATCAATGTCTGTTGCCGCTCTGGCCCGCCAGCGGGTTCACCGCATGAAGCGGGGCGTTCCCTTTTCCATCAGCGGATTTTACTCGCTGGGAAGTCGCGCGTCGGTACAACAGGCAATGAGTCGTCTGGTCAAAGAAGGCCTGCTGGTCCGGGTTGAACGCGGTTTCTACTCCCGGCCAAAACCGTTAAAAAACCTTCCATCCGTAAACGTTGTCGCCAGCGCCAATGCCGTTGCCGCCGCATGGGCAAAGGAACGCGGTTACAAAATCACCCTTCAGGGGCTGGAAGCCGCTTACCGGCTAGGGCTGCAAACGCAGGCGCCGGTTAAACGCATCTACTGGTCAAACGGCCCTACGCGAGAGTTCCGTGTCGGCAATGAGTTGGTCCGGATCCAGCATAAATCAGCAAGCCGGTTACGTTGGCTGAACCGACCTGAAGGAGAGCTGATGCGCGGTTTGCTGAGTCTGGATCAGCAACATACCCCACCGGAAACGCTGAAGAATGCTTTTCATCGGCTGAGCATCCCGTCCGCTGAAGCGCGGCAGATTGCCGGAAAGTTAATGAATGAGCCTGCGCTTCACGCGTGGCGCTCGCACCTGATGACGTTGCAAAAGGCGCTCTGATGGACATTTTTGATTACTACCGGAGCGCATCACAACGTCTTGAGCTTCAGGAAATCCTCTCTTACGCGGCACAGCAGCATCCCTCCGGGCTGGGAGCCAGCTTTCTGGAAAAGGATCTTTGGGTAACGGAGATCCTTCGGCTGCTTTTTAATGAGGATCTGCTGGGAGATTTATCTGTCGCGTTTAAAGGTGGAACGGCGTTAAGCAAATGCTGGAACGTGATTGAGCGTTTTTCTGAAGATATCGATCTTTCTGTTCACTGGGCCGATCTGGCAGGTCACTCTGAAGAGGAAGAACAGCAGGCATGGGAGCAAAGCACGCTAAATAACAGCCAGAATCGCCGGTTCAGAGAGCAGCAGCAAGAGCGCCTAACAGAATGGACAAACGTGCTGGCAGAACGGTTAAACCAACGCTTTCAGGCTTATGAAATTCCGGGCCTTGAAGCAAAAATGGAACCCGACAGCGGTGGCGAAAAAATCGATATCTATTTCCCACGGGTGAAAGAAGACAGTATGGCCTATCAGCGCGATCATATTCTGCTGGAATTTGGCGGACGAAATCGTGGCAAGCCAACCGAGCTAATGCCTGTTGTGAGCTATCTGTCCGGGATTGCTGGAATGGATGTACTTCTGTTACCCGCCGCGACCGTAAACGCTTATGACACCGGTTATATTCTTTGGGAAAAGCTGACGGCGCTGCACCAGTTCTGCACGCAAACCAAAGCGCCAAATCCGGCCCGACTGGCACGCCACTGGTATGATGTGGATTGTCTGCTGCGTAATCATTTTGCCAGCCCCTATGAAACGCTGGAAGCCATGCGCAATGTGGTCGAGATGAAGCAACGTCGCTGGTCCGTGCCGGGCGTTGATTTTACTCAGGTCATTGTCGGAAACCTGCAACTGTTGCCTGACGATGCTGAACGATTCGCCGCGATCGCCGGGGATCATCAAACGGCAGTGGAAGGGGGAATGTTCTTTAGTGAGCCTGATGGATTTGCTGACATTGCCGATCGCCTTCGTCATTCGCAAGATGAAATCAATCGTTTTATGCGTGATTCACAGGTATAGCCTGACCCTGCCAATTTATCCCCCAGCCATATGGCATAATCCTTTTGAATAACAGGGTTTTTATGCTTGTACTCCAGCCCATTCGCGGTATCATTTTACGATCTCTCTTCCAGTTTTATGCTTACCGCCTTTGCCGCTCGTAGAACAATGCCGGGAAGCATTATCAGCGATTAAGGGCACGGAATGGGCTTCTGGATATTCGTTATTGCACTGGCTGTTATCTGGCTTCTGTTTTCCAAAAAGAAAAAGTCGCCGCCTCCCAAAGTAAATAGCAAAATCATCACCAAAATAAATCATTCATCTCAACACAAATCTCTCAATCAACCAGCCAGCAGCGTGACAAATATGCATTCTCAGTCATCCGAGGATGACGAACTGGCAACCTTTACCTTCGTTAATGGGCTGACGGTTGAATACAGCACAAGCCGCCAGCCATCGCGAGAAAGCGCCGCCCGTAGCAATACCACGCCAGCGCGATGGGTCAAACCGGGAGAAAGTATCACCATTCAAAACGTCGTCATTAATCACGGTTATTTTTATTTCGGCGGGCGGTTAAAAACACATTCATCAGGAGAATATGGCTATCTTTATAACGATGGCTCTGACGCTTCGCTGGTTAATGACGCTTTTCCCATCGAGCCTGGTTCACGGCATTATTATGATGAATCGCTGGGATACTGGCCCAGCTTTGCCACACTCACCCCTCGCTGCCGTGGTGCCTATCTTGACTGGCTGGCAAGCGATCGCAGCGATGCGAACTGCCCCGTTGGCTATGTTTTTATCTATTTTTACGGTCTGGAACGCCGCGTACTGGCAGATGGCACACAAGAGGCTATTTCTGACGATGAATTCAAAGCATTATTCGAAGAGATATCACGCCTGAGAACCGTATTTCAGGCCAGCGGTTCCTTCCGGCATTATGCAACGCAGTTGCTGGAAATGATGATCATTCTCAGACCGATGTTACTTTCTATACATACCGAAAACGAATATTTCTCGTCAAGGAGTTCATTACTGTTCAGACTGAATCTGGCGACGGTGGTTGAGAAAGGACAACCTGTTTGTGCCGATCTGGCACTGGCATGGATACACTATTTTCCTGATTACACCCTGCGTACGCCTGCCCGTCGATGTCATGCTGAATTTTCCGCGTTATTCAAACAGCGTTATACCCAAAAATACGGTGACGGTATTGTCGTCAAACCCAATAAAACACGGTTGCATCTAAGCTATACCCCCGCCAGTGGTACGCTTCGGGAACTTCAGGTAAAAAAACAGATGGATCTTCCCGATCCCAGCGTTTTAAAAGCCCCAGTTCAGAAATTAATTTCTGTTGCAGAATCCTGTATCAACGCGCTGGATGCCTACAGTCGCTATCTCGGTAAAAAAGATGCCTCAGCAAGCGATGTCGCCGCCATCATGCTGCTTCCCGATGAAATACTGACCGAAGACGCAGAACACCTGTTTGCTGAATTTAAACATTGGGCAGATGATAAAATCCGTGACTATTCAGGACTGGCGACAGTAGCTGATTTCTGGGCCAGACTGGGTATGCCTGTACCGGATAAGATTAATAAGAAAGAAGCCGAGCTGATGCAAAATTTCGCCAGGCGAGCAGGCTACGGCATTGCGCCGGATATGCGCTATCACCTTGTCCGGCCAGAACCAGAAGGACATATTGTTTTATTTCCCGAAGGACATGCGGAATTCTACGTACCGTCGGCGGAATTTACATCAGTCTCTGTGGCGCTTCGGCTGGGCGCCATGATTGCACAAATGGACAAGCGTGTGGATGTTGCTGAACAGGCTACGCTGGAAAAAATCATTGATCACAATGATACGTTGTCGCCAACAGAAAAACGTTCGCTGCACGCCTACCTCACCTGGAGGCTCAATACGCCTGCAAATCAGGCAGGCCTGAAAGCTAAAATTGAACAACTCAGCGATAAAGAAAAATCCGCTATTAGCAACGTTATTATCAGCGTCGCCTGCGCAGATGGAAAAATCGATCCGGCGGAAATTAAGCAACTGGAAAAAATCTATACCAGCCTCGGCCTGGACAGCAGTACCGTCACCAGCGATATCCACCGCCTGTCAACCGCAGAAACAACGCCGACGGCTACGTTACAAACCCCATCAGCGACGAGCGGCGCGTTTTCTCTTGATGAACGGATCCTTGCCCGTCATGAGTCTGATACCACGGACGTACGCCAGTTACTGAACACCATCTTCACCGAAGATGAACCCGCAGATGAATCCCCGGCGGAGATCCCGCCACACGCTGGCGCAGGTCTTGATGAAGCACATCACCAGCTTTACCAACGTTTGCTGGAAAAAGAGCGCTGGGCGCGAAACGAAGTCGCTGAGCTATGCCAGCAATTTAATTTGATGCTAAGCGGCGCGATTGAAGCAATTAATGACTGGTCTTTCGAACAGGTTGACGCCCCGGTGCTTGATGATGACGATGATATTTACGTTGACCTGGAAATTGCACAAGAACTCAAAGGATAATTTATGTCTGGCATTCGTATTCGTCTCAAAGAAAGAGACGCCATTATTCAGTCACTGAAGTCAGGCGTTACGCCTAAAATTGGCATTCAGCATATTCAGGTTGGTCGGGTCAACGAGATAAAAGCGCTGTATCAGGATATTGAGCGTATCGCTGATGGCGGTGCTGGATTCCGGTTGGTTATCGGGGAATACGGTTCTGGTAAGACATTCTTTTTAAGCGTTGTGCGCTCAATCGCACTAGAGAAAAAGCTGGTGACAATCAGTGCCGATTTATCCCCGGACAGGCGTATCCACGCGACGGGTGGACAGGCGCGTAACCTCTATTCTGAGCTAATGAAAAATCTGTCCACACGCAATAAGCCGGACGGAAATGCATTATTAAGCGTGGTTGAGCGCTTTATTACGGAAGCCAGAAAAGAAGCAGAAAGTACAAACATGACGGTTCCGACGATTATTCACCAAAAGCTCGCTGACCTGTCTGATATGGTTGGCGGTTACGATTTCGCCAAAGTCATTGAATGTTACTGGCAGGGCCACGAGCAGGATAATGAGACACTGAAATCAAATGCCATCCGCTGGCTAAGAGGTGAATACACCACGAAAACCGACGCCCGTAACGATCTGGGTGTGCGCACCATTATCTCTGATGCCTCTTTCTACGATTCGCTAAAGCTGATGAGCCTGTTTGTCCGTCAGGCTGGATACGCGGGTCTATTGGTGAATCTGGATGAGATGGTCAATCTGTACAAACTGAGCAATACGCAGGCCAGGGTTGCAAACTATGAACAGATACTGCGTATTCTGAATGATTGTCTGCAAGGAACGGCTGAGTATATTGGCTTTTTACTTGGCGGTACGCCAGAGTTCCTATTCGATCCGCGCAAGGGGCTATACAGCTACGAAGCGCTCCAGTCACGACTGGCGGAAAACAGCTTCGCCCAGCGTGCCGGGGTGATTGATTATTCGTCCCCTTCCCTGCATTTAGCCAGCCTGACGCCAGAAGAGCTCTATATTCTGTTGAAAAACCTTCGTCACGTTTATTCCGGCGGCGATGCGGATAAGTATCTGGTTCCTGATGATGCGCTGACGGCATTTTTACGCCACTGTAGCAACACTATTGGCGATGCCTGGTTCCGTACACCACGAAACACGATTAAAGCCTTCCTGGATATGCTGGCCGTGCTGGAACAAAACCCGTCCATTCAGTGGTCACAGTTAATCGCTGGTGTCGCGATCGCGGAAGAAAAGCCCAGCGATATGGATGAAATAACGTCGGCAGAAGATGCCGATGAGGATGGTCTGGCCGACTTCAGATTATGATGAACGAATACCAGCGGCTGGATCCACGGATACAGAAGTGGATATACCGGCAGGGATGGGCCGATCTCCGGGAACTGCAAAAAAAAGCCGTTCCACCGATATTAGCGGGCGATCGGGATGTCCTGATCAGCGCCGCGACTGCCGCGGGTAAAACGGAAGCTTTTTTCCTGCCCGCCTGTTCTGCCATTGCGGATATTCAGGGCGGTTTTGGCATTCTATATATTAGCCCACTTAAGGCCCTGATTAACGATCAGTATCGACGGCTGGAAAGCCTCGGCGATGCGCTGGAGATACCGGTCACGCCCTGGCATGGTGACGTTGCGCAGAGCAAAAAACTGAAAGCGAAGAAAAACCCTGCCGGTATTTTGCTTATCACCCCGGAGTCGCTGGAAGCGATGCTGATCCGCAATGCGGGATGGTTAAAGCAGGCTTTCGCGCCACTGACATATATCGCCATTGATGAATTCCATGCTTTCATCGGTTCTGAGCGGGGTATGCAGCTTCTCTCTCTGTTAAATCGAATCGATCACCTGCTCGGAAGAATCGACAATCCAGTTCCTCGGGTCGCACTCAGCGCAACGCTGGGGGAACTGGAGCGTGTACCGTTATCTCTGCGGCCAAATCAACGTCTACCCTGCAACATTATTACCGACAGTCAGACTCACGCTACGCTAAAAGTACAGGTGAAAGGTTATCTGGAACCGCTAACCACCTCGGGCCAACAACCGCCGCCGTCGGCAGAGACGCAAATCTGTCATGATATCTTTCGCCTCTGTCGCGGTGACTCCCATCTGGTGTTCGCTAACAGTCGCAAACGGACCGAAAGCATTGCCGCTACGCTTAGCGATCTGAGTGAAGCGAGCATCGTTCCCAATGAGTTCTTCCCCCATCACGGCTCGCTGTCCAGAGATCTGCGTGAAACGCTGGAACAGAGGCTTCAACAAGGCAACTTACCCACCACCGCCATCTGTACGATGACGTTAGAGCTTGGCATCGACATCGGTAAAGTCAGCTCCGTTGTGCAAGTTACCGCCCCCCATTCCGTAGCCAGCCTGCGCCAGCGAATGGGACGCTCCGGTCGGCGCGACTCGCCTGCCGTATTGAGAATGCTGATTGCCGAACATGAACTGACACCAACATCAGGCATTGTCGACCAGCTCAGGCTTCAGCTTGTTCAGTCGCTGGCCATGATCCGCTTACTTATCGGCAGCAAATGGTTTGAGCCAGCTGATACCCGGCAGATGCACTATTCCACCCTGTTCCATCAGATTCTGGCGATCGTGGCACAGTGGGGAGGCGTGCGTGCGGATCAGATCTGGTCACAGCTATGTCAACAAGGGCCATTTCAGAAAGTCCGAATCGATGGCTTCAAAACGTTATTGAAGCATATGGGAGAGCACCAGTTTCTGACCCAGCTATCAAGCGGCGAACTGGTTCTGGGCGTCGAGGGCGAACGTCAGGTAAATCAATACACCTTCTACGCCGTGTTCAGCACACCGGAAGAATTTCGCATTGTGGCGGGGAGCAAAACACTGGGCTCCATTCCCGTTGATTCCCCACTGATGCCTGACCAACACATTATTTTCGGCGGTCGACGCTGGAAGGTAACCGATATCGATAGTGATAAAAAAGTTATTTATGTCGAGGCGACAAAGGGTGGGCAGCCGCCGTTATTTGGCGGACAAGGGATGTCCATTCATGATGTCGTCCGCCAGGAAATGCTCACTATTTATCGGGAAGGCGACTACCGCATCACCGTTGGCGATCGCAAGGCCGATTTTGCCGATACCACGGCCAAAAACCTGTTTGATGAAGGGCTGCACTGTTTTCGCAACAATAATCTGGCTTCGGAATGTTTTATTCAGCAGGGACAGCATGTCTACATTCTTCCCTGGCTAGGCGATCAAACCGTAAACACGTTGTCGGCATTACTTATCCAACGCGGTTTCAAGGCGGGTTCATTTGCTGGTGTGGTTGAAGTAGAAAAAACTACGGTCTCGGAGGTTAAACAGGCGTTATTCAGCGCACTTCAGGAAGGGCTACCTTCCGAATCCCGTCTTGCCGAAAGCATCGCTGAAAAGTGCCTCGAAAAATATGATGAGTATTTACCGGAGGTGTTGCTGACGCAGGAGTATGGGTTACGTGCTTTTAATGTTGAGCGCGTGGAGGAGTGGTTGCAGAGGCATTTATATTAAAGGGAAGAAGAATGAGAAAAAGCTGGACTATAGAGGAAGATTGTAAGCTGCTAACCTTGGTGCGTCAGCACTTTTCCGCGCTGGTCAGCCATAACCGGCTGAATGCCACAATGCCATTTAGCCAGCTGCTCCACGATGCATTTGACTCACCTGACCGCGATGCCCCAGCATTGCTTTATCGCCTCGAACAGGCAAAAATCTTGGGATTTGCCAGCCGTCCTGGTGGCGATCCCACTAAACAACCGTTTCGCTGCCTGATAAGCAATGATTTGGCGCTATACGATTACAGCCTCACCTTTCCCACCCTCAGAAAAGCATTGCATCCAGATACCGTTGCGGCAGCACTAAACCACTTCACGATTAGCAATCCACACGAACCACTGTCCAATACTATAAATGAAATCGCGACAGCCTTGCATCTTGCCCCCATGCAGGTGGAAAAGATTCTGATCGAAAGTGACCAAATAACCATCAATAGTTACCGTGAGTGTGAGCGTGTTGGAGAGAAAACTATCAATAATAATCTGCAAGATCTCATTTCCAGGCAAATTCCTGACATAACGCTGATTAAAGAGATTAACGCCTGTCGCGCCCAAGTCTCTCAACTTTACCACGTGCATGAACGTGATGGCGCTGAGGTTATTTTCAGTTCCGACGGCACGGGGTTCGGCAAAAGCTATGGCGTGATTCAAGGGTATGTTGAATATCTGGAACGTTTCGCCAAAGCCCAGCAGCCAAATTACCTGTTTCCCGAAGGCGGCTTTACCAACCTGTTGTTCATGTCGCCGCAAAAATCACAAATCGATCTGGACAGCAACCAGAAAGAGAAAATTCTGGCCGCTGGTGGCGAGTTCATTTGCGTTCTCTCCCGTAATGATATTGCCGACCTTGATTTTATGGACTGGGCCTCTGGCCTGAAAAACCGCGACCGCTATACCCGTTGGTATAAAAATGCCAATAACAACTCCCTTATCAGTGCTGCGATGCGTTCACTTAATCACCTGGTTTCGCAGATTGATCGTTGTGAAGAACAACTGGCAACATTCAATAGTCAGCATACGGATTTTGATATAGAAATAATCAAAGACCAGCTAAAGAACTACCGTCATAGCCTTCGCAACACCATTGTATCGGCATGCAAGTCATTATTTGAACGGGGTAATGGTGAAACGTCGATTCAAGAATATATTCGCTGCGGGCTGCTTGCTCGCAGAAAGCGAGAGCTTAACGCAATGCTGGGAAAGCCTGCGTCAAAAATGAGCGTACACGAAGTCTACTTCGAGCTTATCAAGCAGGTATTGCCTTTCGAAGTGTGTCAGTACCGCCCATCGGTGCTGTTAATGACCACCAAAAAATTCGATACATCAACTTATCGCCTGACACCTCGTAAACGAGGCGAAGGTGTGAATTTTGAGCCCGTAGGTTTTGACCTGCTCCTTGGCGGCAAGCTGAGCCCCAAAGATCCACAGATCAGCACCGTTGCGGCAGCCGGTCATACCGGGCAGGTTGCCTATCTTCGCGACGAACACTTCAAACGTAATCCAGACTGCCCTTTTCGCCAGAAAAATATCCGCTTCACGGTGATAATCGATGAACTGCATGAAGCTTACACCCGCCTTGAAGAAACGTGCCATGTAAAGCTAATCACACAGGAAAATAACCTGGCGCACGTTATTTCCGTCGCAGGACGTATTCACAACGCGGTACTCAGCTTAGAGCGCCGAAACAAGCCCAAAGAAGCGCAAACGACCTTTGAGCAAGAGATGGTCAAATTCATCACTACTCTGCGCAATTTACTGGCAGAAAAGTGCGAACTATCCCCAGGTACAACGCTGGGATCGATCCTGGAGATGTTTCGCGACCAGTTAGGGGCATTCGAAGTCAATGGCGACGCCGCCGAACGCATCATTTCCATCACCCGCAATGTGTTCAGCTTTAACCCCAAAATGTACGTTAATGAAGAGGGGCTAAAACGCATTCGTATGCGAAACAGCGAAGGCGACATAACGCGCACTGAGCTGTATTACGAAGTCGAAAATGATGCCAATGACACCAACCCCACCCTGCACGATCTGTTCCAGTTGGTCTCCGTCATCCTCTCCGCCTGTTCTGATATCACCAACCGACACTTTAAGCGCTGGGTAAAGAATGGCGGCCAGGATAACTCCAGCAGCCAGAATACGCCTTTGGGCCAGTTTGTTGACGCAGCCAATAACGTAGCCGGCGTGGTGCGCCACATCTTCGATCGCACCACCGATAAAAACTTGTTGATTGATCATTTCTACACTTACCTGCAACCCAAAACCGTATTCACGATGACGCCGATAGCTGAACTCAATTACGTGAACAGGGGAGCCGAGCGCACAATTATTCTGGCGTTCGAAATGGATCTGGTACAAGAGTTGCCCGAAGCCATGCTGCTGCGTTTATTAACCGGTACGCACAATAAAGTAATAGGGCTTAGCGCCACCAGCGGTTTTAGCCACACCAAAAACGGTAACTTCAATCGTCGCTTCCTGGCACGCTATAGCCGCGACCTTGGCTACCGAATCGTTGAACGCGAAAAGGCAGATATCGACACGCTTAAAGCATTACGTGGGTTGAGGGCCAGTATCCGCAAAGTCGACTTCAGAGTGTTTGATGATGAACAGATGGAATTGACCGATATCTGCCAGAACAGCGAAACCTTTCGAAAGGTATATAACGATTTATTCAAAGCGCTAAAAGAACCGCTGGAATACGCCCTGAAAAATAACTATAAACGACGCCAGTACTGCCGGGAGCTGGAAGCGTTATTGCTTGCCGCCTACGAGGGTAAAAACAGCCTGATTTTGTCACTTTCAGGGACGTTTAAGCGGGCCTTTATCAGCGCCTGGCGCACGCATAAGACAACCTGGCGCAAGCAGTACGGTATGCACTCCCGGTGCGATGAAAAAACAGATAACGATAAGAAACATGACCAGATCCTGACCTTTACCCCATTCAAAGGGCGTCACACCGTCCATTTGGTCTTTTTCGATTCACCACTGGCTAATGTCGAAGATATCAGGCAAGAAACCTATCTCCAGAACAGCAATACCGTACTGGTATTTATGAGCAGCTACAAAAGTGCAGGCACCGGCCTCAACTACTTTGTTAAATACCATGACGGCGATATTAATGATGTCAATGCACCACGTCTGGATGTCGATTTTGAGCGCTTAGTGCTCATCAACTCCTCGTTTTACAGCGAAGTAAAGGACAACAGCGGCAACCTCAATACATTACCTAACTACGTTACCGTGCTTAAACACTACGCCGATGACGATATTACCGTCCACAAGTTGGCCGATATCAACGTTAATTTCGCCCACGGCGAAAACTATCGCCTGTTAATGGCCGAACATGATATGAGCTTATTCAAAGTCGTCGTGCAGGCCGTAGGGCGAGTCGAGCGTCGCGACACTCTATTGAAAACAGAAATCTTTTTACCCCGCGATGTGTTCCGTAATGTTGCATTCCAGTTCGCCGCCCTCAGTGAAGATGGCGCTAACGAGGTCATATCAGAAAGCATGTCCTTGCTTAACCACCGCCTCATGAAGGAGTGCGAAAAGCTGAGTCAGAGCCAGTCATTTAGTGATGCTGAACAGCGGCATGCGTTTGAACAGGCTATCTTAGAAAATGGTCGCCGCATTGATGCTGTTCATAAGCGAGTCCTGAAAACCGACTGGATAAATCAGGTACGCGCCGGCAACCTTGAATATCTCGAATTGTGTAATTTATTCCGTGATTCTGACTCCTTTACCGATCCCCTGCGTTGGCTGGAAAAACTTCAGGCTAATTCCTTGTATGTCGCCAATCGGCAAATGCAATCTATCCACCACGCCCTGTTTATCGATCGCCAACAGGGCAACCAAACTATTTTACTTTGCCACAAACGCGACCCGGATGGACTTGTCCACAGAGATTATTCCGCCCTGTCGGATTTCGCTGGCGGCGCAAGAGAGTACCGGCCAGAGCTCACCCTCTTTCCGCAGTATAGAAACGATGTCGATTTTACCCCCGGCAACCTGGTCGGCGAGTTGATTCGTGAATGTGACAACATCCAGGAAACGGCATTCAAAAAATGGGTGCCCAACCCCAGGCTAGTTCCATTGCTCAAAGGCAATGTTGGTGAATATCTCTTCGATAAAGTGCTAAAAAGTTATGGCGTTACCCCACTCTCCGACCAACAGGTGTTTGAACGCCTTGAACCGCTGGTATATGAGTTTTTTGACCGCTTTATTGAAGTGGGTGACGACCTGCTCTGCATCGACGTTAAACGCTGGGCGACACAGTTGGACGATTTAACGCGGGCAGAAGAAACGCTTGAGAAAAGTAACAACAAGATTCGCCAGATCCGTAATATCACCAGCCAAAAGGCAGACACAGAGGGGCAGAAACAGCTTCAGGCTGTGCTGGCAGGCCGTTACGAACGCATTCGATTTGTCTATCTGAACGTCGCCTACAGCCAGAACCCCAATAATCTGATGTGGCAAGATAACGTGGATCACACGATCCACTACCTTAACCTGTTGCAAACCGACTACCAGTACTATCAGCCCAAAAATAGAGAGAGCGGACGAGCTCAGGAAAACTCGAAACTAAGCATGACATTGGACATTAACCCAATGTTACTAACCCTGCTGGGTGTAGAAAAGTTGCCGACTAAAGGAAAAGTCTCATGATCCCTAATCTGAATGAACTGACGGATACTCCGATTGCCCGAACCAATTTGATCAAGCTTGAAGAAGATCAGCTGACGACCATCCAGCGTCTATTGGCCCCTGTATCTAATATCTATACGATAGACTTTATGGTTCAGCGCTTTACTAAAGAGCGAAAAGAAAAATCCGCTGATTACTATGCGCGAATTCATCAGGAGGTAAAATCTTGCGTGCGGCAGAAACTTGGGCTGGAGGCCGGGCAGGAGGTAAAATATGAGCTGCATTGCTTACCAAATTACCATCACGTCTTTTTTTTCCTGGCGCCTGCAACTAACCCGAACAGTCAGGTTCATAGGACGTTGGCAGAACGTATTGAAACGCTTTGTCAGCAACTCGCCGCTGAAAATCATGACCTATCTCGCCTGATTCAGGGATTATTTAGCCTGCATTTGAAAATGGTAATGCTGGAAAAAGCCAGTGAGCGCTTTTCGGTATCGCCAGCTTACTTCAACTCAACGCTTTACCTTAACGCTCGCCTGAGTCAGCCCGTCACGCAGAAAAGCGGCACTGGAGTTATGGAGGCATTCGAACTCGACATTTATGCATCAGAATATAACGAACTCGCCTTTACCCTGCACAAACGAAAATTTCTGGTCGAACCGGAGGATGAATTGCATCTCTCTCTGGACGATACCTGCGTATGGTTTAACATCGATAATCGTCGACTCAAAGCCCGGCGCAAACTCGATGCCCGGGATAGCAAACTGGACTTTTTTCGTGAGCGCAGCGGCTATGGTGAATGCCAGGCCTATACCTATAACGTGGTCATGAATGCCGCCTGCGAGCGGCTCAGTGAACTAGAGATCCCGCATCAGCCTATCCCATTTCAGGCCACCCACGAGGTCAATCAGTTCGCTACCGACCTCGATCAACAGCTGACTAATACGCTGTTGGTGGTTAATAACGGCGTCGAATTTAGCGCCACGCAAGAAGCTTATTTCTTTGACACATTAGCCATCCAGTTCCCCGGGTATCAACTCTGGCCTCTGGCGTCACTTAAACATTCTCAGCAAACCGGCTTTTCTGATCTGCCTGCCAGTACATCTATTCTGGTACTCAATGCGGTAGATGAAGAGCGGAGCAACAGCATCCGCCAGCAAGATAATGAATCTGTTGAGTACAATGATTTCTATGCGGCCTTTGCCGACGCCCGAAAACAACCCGAACTCAATTGGGATACTTATACCCAGATTAAACTAGATCGTTTGCAAGGGTGGCTAAATCAGCAACCTCTGCCCGTAGTCTTACAGGGTATGAATATTGATCACAAGTTGCTGGATGCGATTGATTTTATTAATGAACAATTGACAAGCAACCCTACTCAATACGAAATTGATCTTACGAAGCCTCACAGTCGTCTCAAGTCAGCAGTTACCTTACTTAACAGTAAGGTTCGCCGAACGAAAACCGAACTATGGTTCAAAGAAAGCTTACTCAATCAGCATCACATCCCTCTACCAGATTTGGCGGACGGGCACTATACCGCCTATGCGGTACGCAAAACGAAAAACAATCTCTCTCTCCTTGGGCATGTTGAACTAAAAATTGAGCACGGCCAACTTAGGGTGGTTGATACCGGGATCTCTGAAGGTAAATTAGGCTATCTATCCGTTGATCATCCCTCTCTGGGACGATTAAAGAAATTATTCGACAAAAGCTTCTATCTCTACGACCACGCCGCAGATGTCCTGCTTACCACCTACAACAGCTCCCGCGTGCCGCGCCTGATTGGCCCGGCGCAATTTAATATTGTCGATTCATACGCTTATCAGGAACAAGAAAAAGCGCTGGCAGAGCGTAAAGGAGATAAATTTAACGGGTACGCCATCACCCGCTCAGCAAAACCGGATCAAAACGTACTGCCCTATCTGATATCACCAGGCCGCTCGAAATACGACTCGCTGACCAAAACGCAAAAGATGAAGCACCACCATATTTATCTGCAACCGCATGAGAATGGCGTGTTTGTTCTGGTAAGCGATGCCCAGCCTACAAATCCTACTATTGCACGGCCTAACCTGGTGGAAAATCTGCTGATATGGGATGCCCGGGGCAAAGCCGTCGATGTATTTAGCCACCCGTTAGCTGGTGTTTACCTCAATAGCTTCACCTTGGATATGCTCAGGAGCGGCGAAAGTAGTAAGAGTTCGATTTTTGCCAAGCTTGCCCGGTTGATGGTGGAGAACTAGTGGAAATTTAGGGCGGTGTTTCTAGAACTCGTTATATGTGGAGTTGACGCTACATATAACGAAGCCCTACCTTTAAACACCTATTTTCGTGATAACTCTCACAAAAACAAAGCGATTTTTTATGGGGCCTTCGTGGGGGCGCTGTTTACGAGAAATACCAACAAAACCAATAACAAACAACACGTTAATCGTGGATATGATTCCGAGTCCGCCACCTTTCCTTTTTTATGCTTTCTTATGAATACCTCGATGTCTTCAAGTCAATAAGTTTGAACATAGACTCTTTCCAGAAATTATTGCCATATGATCTCCATTAGACCAATATAAACGGATGCGTGATCATAATAAAGGCAGTAATAGTAAGTTTTAACATTAAACATACTGCGAAATTTCAATTAAGTTTCCATCAGGGTCCCTGATGTAGATAGACATTATCTCGCCTGTGGCTCCAGTTCTCTCAACCGGGCCTTCAATAATGGAAATGCCTGCCTGTAAGATCTCAGACACAACATCATTTATCGGTGTCGATGTAATAAAACATAAATCGGCAGATCCCGGCGTTGGTCTACTCGCTTTTGGTTCGAACTCCATTTCTTGCTGATGGAGGTTAATTTTTTGCGCTCCAAATATTAACGCTTTTCTGTTTTGTTTAAATGTTACCGCAGAAAAACCAAGTACCTCTTCGTAGAATCTTATTGTGGTTGATATATCAGATACCGTTAATACAAGGTGATCAATTCTGTCAATTATCATTTGAATAGACTCATGATGTTTATATTTTAGGGATGCTACATTAAAAAATAGCATTAACCTACTTTTAAATCAGATGCATTTTTTTTGCATCTACTCTAAGTTGCTGCCGAAAATTGGGATGTGCCAATTCAATGATGCTGAGCGCACGCTCGGTTGAAGAGAGCCCCTTCAGGTTTACGGAGCCAAATTCAGTGACTATCCAGTGCGTATCCGTTCGTGGGGTTGTTACAGGCCCCTCAAGGCGGGGAACAATACGAGAAATCGTATCATTCGCGGCCGTTGAGCGGGTCGTAATAATGGAACGACCTCCTTTAGATGCATATGCGCCTCTGACAAAATCCAATTGCCCTCCTGAAGCGCTGTACTGGTGTCCAAGCAAATATTCAGAGTTACAGGCACCAGTGAGATCGATTTGTAAGGTAGCGTTAATGGAGACAACATTCTCATTTTGCGCAATGATCCCCGGATCGTTAACATAATCGACAGGCCGACTAAAAAAAGAGGGGTTGTCGTTGAGATAGTCATACATATCCTTTTGTCCCATAGCAAAAGTAAATACAGACATTCCCCGGTCGATATTTTTACGCTGATTGGTAACGACGCCTTGTTGAATCAAACTTACCAACCCCGGATTCAGCGCCTCTGTATGGACCCCCAGATCATTATGTTCCTTGAGCGCATTACAGATGAGCTCCGGTAATGCGCCGACCCCCATCTGGAGACAAGCGCCATCTGGCACAAGAGAAGCGATAATCTGACTGATAGCAATATCTTCGGCTACGGCAGTACGTATTGGTAGTTCAATTAAAGGGACATGGTTTTCAACAATGGCGTCAATTTCTGAAATATGGATTGCAGCACCTTCTCCATGAACGCGCGGCATATATTTGTTAACTTCGACAATAAGCTTTTTAGCTGTCCTCGCAATCCGGGTGGAATAATCGTTTCCAGTTCCAAAATTAAAATAGCCATACTTATCCATAGGGGACACGGTGTGAATAAAGGTATCAATACCAATATCATCAGCCAGTAATCGCGTCGCCTGATGAAAATTTGAAGGTACATAGTTAACTATTTTTCGCCCGGAACTCTCAATCCCCTGACGTATTAAAGCCCGTTCAATACCGGTAATAAACATACTGTAGAGATGAATATAGTCACTTAGCTCATAACGGAAAATAGTGTTCCCGGCAATGCTGGCTGTTTCATAACAGTAAACCCGCAGATCGTTGATTTCTCCCCTTTTCGCTCGCTTTGCCAGCGCATTCAGCAAAGCTGGAGGCTCTGCTGCAAACATTCCCATAGAGAGGTGACTGCCGGAGGTAATTAAAGTAACCGCCTCGTCAGGCGTCACGCATTTTTCGGCATACACTGCATTAACATTCATCATGACTCTAAACCTCAGGGCGATTTCTCAATAAGCGGCGTCTTCTTCAGGCGAACATCCACAGCAATAAACTAACATTGTTCGTTCGAAGCGCATGACCTCTACACCATTCTGGTTAATACCACATGTCCGAACGGTAACGATGCCTTGTCCCGGGCGACTATTTGACAGGCGTTTGCTGAGTACAGTGCTTTCAGCATAAAGTGTATCCCCTGCGAAAACCGGATGGACGGCTTGTACCTTATCCCAGCCAAGATTGGCCACGACCCTGGCGCTGACAGTGCGCACGCTCATACCGGTTAAAAGCGCCAGAGTGAACGTTGAATCAACCAGTAACTTTTTCCATTCCGTTTTGCTGGCGTAAGCCGCATCGAAATGGACCGGCTGCACATTGAGAGTGAGCAGGGTAAACCACACATTATCGGCGTCCAGAACCGTCCGGCCGGGACGATGTTCAAAAACATCACCGGGATGAAAATCCTCCCAGTAAAGACCCGAAATTTCTCGGTAGCGCCCCTCGCTAATGGTTTTATAAGCGGGTAATAACGTGTTCATAATCAATTCCTCTGTTAATAAAATCAGGAAAAGATCCCTGCCCGGGCGAGTAATCTCCGGGCCTGACGGGCAACGGCTGCATCTATCATCATGCCGCTAACGATCCCGACGCCTTTGGCATTCTCTGTCAGTACTGCACGAGCATGATTAATTTCTGCCGTTGTAGGAGTAAATGCGGCGTTGATTACACTAATCTGAGCGGGGTGAATAGCCGATTTTGCAGAAAAACCAAAACTGAGCGCCTGCAGCGTTTCCTCTTTCAGACCTGAAAAATCGCCTATATCAAAGAAGGGAGCATCTATTGCAAGAAGCCCTTTCATAGCGCAGGCAGCCACTATTCTGGCCCGCGCCAGCGCAAGAGGCTCCCAGGCGGGTGTGGCGCCAATGTCAGCCGCCATATCTGCGGCGCCAAACATCAACCCGCAGAGTCTGGGGGTGGCGTCCGCAATAGATTCTACGGCATTAAGCCCAACAACTGACTCAATAATGCCAATAAGGCGAGTATCAGAACCAGCCATCATGATAAGACTATCCACGATTTGCAGGTGCGCGGCTGACTCTGTTTTTGGAAGAATAATGTAATCAGGAAAAAAACGGCATTCCAGTAACATATGCAGGTCTTCAATGCCAGCATGAGTATTCATTCCATTAATTCTTAATGCTATTTTCAGCGATGAGTTTGGTCGGGATGAAAGGAACTGCATCGCAATTTTCCGGGCCTGCGCCTTGTCATTCGGGGTGACGGAATCTTCAAGATCGATAATAGAAATGTCCGCCGCACTTTCAACTGCTTTTATGAAACGTTCTGGTCGAATTGCTGGGGTAAAAAGCCAGCTACGTGTCGGTGTATGAGAAATATCGGGCATATTGCACCTCCTGTTAACCTCACTATGCGCTCGCTGGTTTCATTCTTCCAATATATGATGGTGCCATTCTTAATTGCTTTTGGAGATGAGGATGGAACTGCGCCATATTCGCTATTTTCTCGCCGTCGCTGAAGAGCGGCATTTCACGCGGGCTGCGACAAAATTAGGCATAGGTCAGCCGCCGCTAAGCCAACAGATTAAGGATCTGGAAAGAGAGCTGGGAGCGCAGCTATTCCGGAGAGTGCCTCATGGCGCGGAATTAACCGAGGCTGGAAAAGCATTTTATGATGTTGTTAAAGGGATGCCTGCTACCGCGACAAGAGCCGTGCTGGCGGCGCAGCGTGTCGCCAGGGGGGAGTCGGGCGTGTTAAGGGTGGGTTTTACTGCCTCTGCGGCATTTAACAGTGTGGTGCCCGGCGCAATCCGTACTTTCAAGCGGGCTTATCCTGACGTTCGTTTGCAGCTTGAGGAAGGAAATACAACCCAACTGGCTGATGAATTGAATGAAGGATCGCTGGATGTTGCCTTTCTGAGACCCGGTTTTACAGGCAATGAACGGTTCCAGCTCAGGTTACTGTCTGAAGAGCCAATGGTTATTGTGCTGGCAGAAACGCATCCTGCTGCGGCGTGTAAACAGATTGCACTCTCGATTCTCAAAGATGAGTTTTTTTTACTCTTCCCACGTGAAATCGGCCTGTCGCTTTATGACGCAGTGATCAAGGCCTGCGGTAAAGCGGGCTTTGAACCGAAAATTGGTCAACTCGTGCCGCAAATTTCGTCAGTCATTAACCTTGTGTCGGCAGAGATGGGCGTGTCGATGGTTCCAGATTCAATGAGACAGGTTAATGTCAAGGGAGTAGTATACCGCCCCGTTGCAGACCAGATGCCCGTCGCAAAGCTGGCTCTGGCATACCGGCGCGGCGATACATCGCCAACGCTGAGAAACTTCATCCTGAAAGTCACTGGCTGAATGCGGTTATGTGAGCGTTGAATAATCATTTGAAACGTAACCAATAATTATTGGTCCGATTTTGTGTCTAAAGGAATCGCTAACGGAGCAGGAACTGGCTGCAATGTCTGTGGATCGACAGCCAGATAACGCCCGGTTTTACTGTCGATACCCACATAATCGATAAGCTTGCCTTTGGCATAAAGCACCATTGTCTGTTTTGCAAATGCCTCATATGCACTGCTCAGTATTTTCACTTTATCCACATAATCTGCTGCGAGATTATGCGTTTCCAGGGGGTCACGTTGCAGGTTGAATAATTCCCATGGAGCATTACCCGCCTGTGGGAATACTGTGACAAGACGACGCAATTTCCATTCCCCATCTATCCAGGCCGCCTGATTATGGAGTTCAACACCATATTGTGTGCGAGGCGCGTGCAGACTTTCACCGGTCAGATAGCGTTTAAAACTCACGCCGATCATTGGCAGTGTCGGTCTTTCAGATAATGATTTACTGGCATCAATACCTGCAAATTCATAGAGCGTGGGCGCAACATCATACGCCGCCATCGTGGCGTTATCTATGGCGCCATGATGGATGATACCAGGACCGGAAATCATAAAACTGGTATTAATTCCCCCCTGACCGCTGGTCGTTTTGTGATAGCGACCATAAGGCGCATTGCTGACATCAGCCCAGTGGGGGCCATAAGAGATAAATGAATTTTTACGACCAATATTTTCGTAACGATTATCGAATTGCTTCCAAAAATCCGGTTCAGATTCATAGTGAAAGCCCTCCGCCGGATTCACACCATTATCACTTAAGAAGACCAGAATCGTGTTTTTATCGCGCCCGGTCTTTTTTAACGTCTCAATAACGGTGCCGATCTGTGCATCCATATTGGCGATCATAGCAGCGTAAACCTGCATCACCTTCGCCGTATATTTCTGCTGTTCCGGGGTCATCGCCTGCCATTCTTTATCAAGTTCCAGTCCTGGCAGAGGTATGTCATCACGCAGGAAACCCAGTTTCTTCAAACGAGCAATACGCTGACGATAGACGTCTGCATAGCCCTGTTCATACTGACTTTTAAAACGACTAATCCATTCATCCGGCGCCTGCAGAGGATCATGTGGCGCAGTAAAGGCCAACCACGCGAAGATAGGTTGTTCCCGTGGCGTCTCGCTGATCCAGCGATTAATCTGTCTGGCATAGGCTTCGCTGGAGTAAAAACTGGAGGGCAGTGAAATGCGCTGATTGTCACGGGTATAATAGGTATGAAATATTTCCACGGTTCCCAGCGGCACGGCATCATCAAAGTGACTGGCGCCTCCCCCCATCAAGGCGAAAGAATGACGAAAGCCCCGATCTTTTGGCGTCGAGCCTGGCGTAAAACCAAGATGCCATTTACCCGCCATCAGCGTATTGTAACCAGCATCTTTAAAGCGTTCAGCCATGGTCGTCACCCGATCAGTCAGGCGCAATTCATAGCCTTCCTTACCTATGGTATTTTCATACCACCACATACCGCCTATACCCGCTTGCTGACTGGTGTTCCCGGTTAATAGCATCGCACGGGCGGGAGCAGACATGGGAGACGTGTAATATTGACTCATCCGCACGCCGTTCTCAGCCATCGCCTGCAAATTAGGCGTTGGGATTTCCCCACCGAAGGGAGTGATATCAGAATATCCCATATCATCAGCGATAATCACGATAATATCAGGACGTTCGTTTTGCGTACTGTGTGCCGTACCGGAGAAGATAATGCTGAGTGTGGCAAGTGTTACTTGTTTTTTCACGGCTTATTCTCCATTTCAGACTACGGATGTTGTACAAGAGCGGCGGGCAAATGCGGCAAGAGGGACCATCAGCCCGAAAATCTGCCCATAACGTCAGCACGCCAGGCCTTCAGTCCATTCAGATTCCGGGGCCAGGCGCGTAGCGGAGCCAGAATCTCCGTGAAAAAAGAGTAATAGCCGCTACAAAGTCGGTTGTAGCCGGCACTGTTGATATGTGCGGGGCAGCCTCCCTGGCAGACTATTTTCACAGAACACCGTTGACACTCCCGGCGCTGGCTTTTCTTAATACCAAAGGGAAGCCGGGTTGCGGAATCTACGGCTGGCGCTAACGTATTATTAGCAAGCTGTCCCAGGTAATGCTGGCTATTAATCAGATGATCGCAAGCATAGAGTTTGCCGTCCGGCTCCATGACCAGATTCGTGCCGCAGCGGGCGGAATGGACACAGGTGGCGCTGATATGCGTAAAATATTGTGCCCATGCCTGTTCAATGTTGATCACAAAAACCCGTCCCATATCACCGCGTTTGCGCCATTGACGCCAGATATCAATCATGAAACGTCCCCAGTTATCCGCACTCAATTGGTAACGTTGCTGTAGGGCGTTGCCTTCGTTCATCAGTGGCTGAAATTGCAGATAACGAACGCCAAGGCTAACAACATGATCGTAGATGGCTGCCGCATGGCGAGCCATGTCATCATGCACGACAATCAGTACATTAAAATCGACTCGATAGTGTTGTAACAATGTGATTCCCCGCAACACCGCCGGATAGCTGGCCTCGCCGCGTTTGCCCGGACGATGATGATTTTGCAAGTCTTCACTGCCCTCAAGACTGATGCCAATAGTAAAATTATTGTCGCGAAACAGACGGCACCAGGCATCGTTTAACAACGTCGCATTCGTTTGCAGACTATTACTGATCGTCACGCCGTCAGGCGCATATCGTTGTTGAAGCGCTATTACCTTTTTATAAAAACCGATTCCGGCTAAAAGCGGTTCACCGCCTTGCCAGACAAAATTAATTTCACGCGCACTGGCAGGTTGCGCCGCAATATAGCGACAAATAAAAATCTCCAGCGTTGATTCATTCATTTTTTCTACGGGCGTTTCGCCCTGTGGATAATAACAATAGCGGCAGGCCAGATTACATGCAGGGCCTATGGGCTTTGCCAGAATATGAAAGGGTATCTGCGCGCGATATTCCGTCATTACGGGGATTTGTTGTTGCCGTAATGTGTTGAGATTCAACATTATTCTGTCCTGTAGTTATCATTTCTGATGCGGAGACATGACTCACATTTCGCAATAGCGTTCGTCTGGCGCTGCGGGCAGAATGCCGAGAGCAGGCTGTATCTATTGATACGCCGGTTTTCTGCATAGCGCATGACGCTATTGAAACGTTATTTAGCAAATCCTGTCTGAGCCAGAAATTAAGTCTCTGTTAACCTGCGCTATTACAGAAAATCATAGAACAGTCGTCTCAAAAGAATATCGTCCTGAAGGACGAGAACTCACGGCATTTTCAGGAGATGAGTCAACCGCGACAGAAAAAAATCATATTAATAATTTTAAATTATTTTTTAGAAAACCAGACAGGATTTAAATTAAAATCATTTATTTTCAAGATGTTATAAAAAATACCGCAACATGCGTCACATTATTAACATGTGAATGATTGTGTTAACCGAATGTAAATTGTATGTTTCAGCATACCACTATTTTACTGCGCCCCGACGCGCTCATCCGGATGGAAGGAGATAACATGTCAGCCTTATCAACTACTGGCCATAATGACGGGATCACTCTCCATTGCTTACAGAGCATTGCGCAACTCATTCCTCTGTCGTCGGCGGTTTTTTATCGTGTTAATGCTTATTTAAAGCCGGAAGCCTATGTTTTACATAATATTTCTAATAGCACACACCAACAATATCTGGAGCATTTTCAACCATTAGACCCGCTATCGCCTTCCCGATTCGGCCAACAGGTTATTACAGTAGCGACGATGACGCCCGGCATCTGTGCTCGTCATCGCCATTATTATCATGAATTTATGCTACCTAATCATGTGTGCGACATGATTGAGATCTTTATTCGTCGGGGCCATCGTATTATCGCGGGCATTTCATTAATGCGCGATATACCTTTTTCCAGCGAAGAGCGTTTGCGAGCCCAGGCAGTACAACCATTACTGGGGCTGGCAATTCATGATTCTCTTCAGGAAGACAACAATCTGGCGTCAATATTGACCGCAAAAGAGCGTGAAATTGTGGGAATGGTCTGCGAAGGGGCCAGCAACAAATTGATTGCCCGTCAGTTGAATATTTCTCTCTCAACAGTGAAAACGCATTTACGTAATATTTTTGCTAAAACAGAAGTGATAAATCGCACGGAACTGGTTTCCCGAACCAGAATGTCTTCGGTACAACATTCACAGCATATGTGAAAGCGTGCTTTTTAACCCGCGTCAATTGCGGGTCTTTTCCCCATTGTCATATATGCCTGAATTAATACCACTCTCTGAGCTGATGCCGCAATAAAATGTCATATTATCTGGCGTCGGTATCCTGTTGCAGCCATTGATTCATGGCCTGATTGATCATATTTATCACACTAAGCAGAAGAACACGCTGGTGCCGCTCAAGCCGCAGATAACGGCGCAGCGGCGGCATTTTACAAACCACTTCGCTAGCAGCCCATAGCTCAATGCTGCAATACCATTCCTTATGATGTAAAACCAGCGTAAACCGACGATAATCCAGTTCACTTAGTGCCTGTTGTAAATTGGGGAAACGATTAAGATAGCTAATCAGCCCGGCGGTACTTTTACTGCCAGTAAAAATGACGGGATAACGTTTCAGCCATCCGGGCTGATTAGCGCGAATTTTGCCCTGCAAAGGATAATTGATTGTGCCTTTCACCCTGAATTCACAACTGTGAATACTGGCCATGAATAACCGTTTTTGCTGAACATGGCAGATAACCTGGGTAAATGCATTCAGATGCAGCACGGCGCTATGTTCGGTCAATTTTTCACAACGCCAGCCGCTCAAATCACGTAACACCATATTCATTAATGCGTTCTTAAACCAGGGGGCGGAGGACATCTGGCGTCATCTCTTCATTGTTTCGCTTTTCATAATTGCCCATCGCCCGCTCCACGACCTCTTCTACCGGAAGCGGGAGGAAAGGATTAACCCGTTGCACACATAATGTCCAGAATAAGGCATAGGCGGCAGTCAATCCAAGCATAATACCGAATGGTATAAGTACATCCCGACTGTTCATTCCTGGAGGCGCGATATTAATAATGGCGATAATAATACCCACGCTCGAAATAATCTGAGGTAAGGGAAACCAGGGGGCCCGGTAAGCGCGGGGCAAATCGGGGCGCCGAATACGTAAGATAACGACCGATAACGTTACCAGCAGATAAGCTACTCCCCAGGCGCAGACCGCAGCGAGGATCAGCGGAACAATGCGGTCGATATCACCGTTCAGATACCAGGCATGTAAACAGGGAATCGCAACACCGAAAGCGATGGCGATGACCGGTGTTTTAAAGCGGGGATGCAACCAGGTCAGAAACCTCGGCAAAGCGCCGTCCAGCGCCATGCCGTATATAATACGCGGTACTGCCGCCATCAGCGTATTAATTGTCGCACATCCCGCTAACAGCAACCCCACGCCCAGCCAGTATTGCCCGACATGTCCCATGACACGATTGGCAAAGGCGGGAATAGCCATCGGCGTATCCAGTAAAAAGATATGGTTTGCCGCATCGACAACCACATTATTTACCTGCCGGTTAATCGCAGCGCCATAGAGGAACATACAACCTGCCACCGCTAAAAGGCCAAGCGCCATCGCTCTGGGAATCGTACGATGCGCTTTTTTAATTTCCGGCGCCATTGGCGTTACCAGTTCACAACCGACGAACATAAACATCGCCATGCCAATATAACCAAACAGACCAGAAAGATTACTGACATCAAGCGGTGCGCCAAACCACCCGGAATGATGAGTGACCGGGGATAACAGGATCCCGCATAAACCGAAGATGGTCAGGGTCGTCCACATACCGAAGGTAAGAAATACCTCCACCTTGCCAAATACTTCAACACCAATGGCATTCAGTATCCCGAAAACCACTACCATACCGACGCCAACCATCCAGGTATTGTGCTGCATGGCCACGTGTTCGCTAACAGACTCAAAGTTCACCAGCGCCATGACGCCAGCGAGAATCGTTTCTGCCGTGCCGGCAAAAATGTGTACGATCAGATAAGCGCAAAGCGCACCGGTGATAGCGAAAAAACGCCCCATCCCGCAGGAAATATAGTCGTAGACGGAGCCAGTCGTGGGAATGAGCGTTGCCGCTTCGGCAAAGGTGGTAATCTGCGCTTGCATCATAATAAATGCCAGTAATACCGCAAGGGCAAAGGTATCTCCCCCTGAGCCAAAACCACTGGTCACGGTCAGGATCACCGGGCTTGCCATAATCAGCCCGACGGAGCTGGCAAGCGTCGTGGGGAAACCAATAACGCCACGTTCAAGATGGCTGGCAAGTCTGTTTTTAAACATGGTCAACCTCTTCACTATTATTACAACAATAAATTACCGCTCCGGAATAACGCTTATTTATGGCAGGCAGCGCATCTAACAGGTATCGTCCTGAAGAGGGATAACGGTAAATAAATTTGTGACGCCGTCCCCGCACGCGCTAATAGCAAGTGGGGAGCGCGTTATTCTCCCCAGTAATGCCAACGCTACTGACGAACAATTAAAGGATTCAGTCCTGCTTGTGGCTTTCAACGTTTGCCAGATAATGTTTTACAAAACGGGGCGTTAAAACTTTCCATGCCACTTCGGTTCCCTGTTCAACAAACCAACTATCGCCCGGTGAAAAACGTATCGGTTCCTGACCCGCGACAGTGAGTTCCACTTCCCCTTCCAGCACGGTTGCGTGCTCGGTAAAGGGATAAATCATCGTGAAACCGCCTCGGGTCGATGAAAACAGTCCACAGGTAAATACGTCCTCAGGTTTACCGTAAATCATCGCAACGGCGACCTGGGGATCGCCTTCTGTTGGCAACGCCCCCAACAGGCTGACACTCCCGACTGGCTGTAATTCAGGAACAGGTTGATTGAGTTTAAAAGCGTGCATTAATGTTCTCCTGGTTAATTCCGGCCTTTCCAGAAACCGGCTGTTTGATGTATCAGTTTTCCCGCACTGACCAGCAATAGACGTAGACTGTCGCGACCATAAATTGTCGCGTGGGGAATGCTACTCATCAGACGATACCGCTCGGAACCGCCATTTATTCCTTCGGCCAGGATTTTGCATACAATATGGGAAGGCGTGACGCCAAATCCGGAATAACCCTGAACATAAAAAACATTATTGTGCTCACGAAGCGTGCCAATCTGCGGAAACAGATTCGCGCTACAGGCCATCGGTCCGCCCCAGGCAAAATCGATTTTAACGTCTTTCAAATAAGGAAAGACCTCAGTCAACAGGGTGCGGTTCCAGGCAGCAAAATCGTGCGGGGTATATTCAAGAAACCTTGTGGCGCTGCCAAACAGCAGACGGTTTTCTTTTGTGAGACGGTAGTAATTTATAACCGGGCGGATATCACTAAAAGCCCCGCGCAAGGGACTGATCCGCTCAACAAGCTCACTGGAGAGAGGTTCTGTAGAGACCTGATAAGAATAAGTAACCAGCGTTTTCTTATAAATTTCTGGTTCCAGATTATTGAGAAAACTATCACAGGCCCACAGCAATTTGGCCGCTTTTACGCTGCCCATCGCAGTACGTACCCGCACAGTTTTACCGTAACTGACCTCAACCACAGGTGAATATTCGAATATCTTCACCCCCAGCGAATTCGCAGCCTGAGCGGAGCCCAGCAATAAATTCAGCGAGTGGACATGCCCTCCCCCCATATGCTTGAGAACACCGCAGTAGACGTCGGAACCGATAACCTGCTGCACGTCTTTACCGGTATAGAGTTCAATATCGTCTTCCGGCGTAGCGGCTTTGAATTCTTTTTCCCATTGTTGCAGCGTTTTTAACTGCCGCTGGTTGTAGGCCAGATAACCATATCCGGGGACAAAATCAGCATCAATATGGTATTTACGAATTCGCTCCCGAATAATACCCGCGCCGAGGTTCGAGATTTTAAACAGCGTCTCCATTCCCGCTGCGCCTACATATTTTTTAACGGCTTCGATGTCGTGACCTATACCGGCCATTACCTGACCGCCGTTTCGTCCGGTGCCGCCATACCCAAGATGACGGGCTTCCAGAACGACAACATTAGTGATCCCCTGCTCCGCCAGTTCCAGCGCGGTATTGATGCCTGAAAAGCCACCGCCAATGATCACCACATCGGCATCAATATCCTCTTGCAGAGCAGGAAAATGCAACGGGTATTTTTTCGTCGCGCCGTAGTAATTCAACGCATCGATTTTTGTATTCATCGCGTTACCTTGTCATCACGCTTGACTAAGACCGCTATCACAGCACGGTAACGTTTTACAAAATATCGTCCGGAAGAATGACGTTCTTTGGAACGATATTCAGTTCCGAAAAAGTATGTTGGGATGGAAAAACGTACATTCCTGACCTACAGGCACTTCTGATGAGCGATGTGACATTACTTGCCGAAGTAACGACTTTTTTACGCCAACGACACGGACAATTTATTGCAGGTGAACGTCAGGCCGGAAACGGCACGAACTTCTCGGTCACTAACCCAGCCACCGGCAAAATCATCGCCGACGTTGTGTCGGCAACCCCTGCGCAGGCAGAACAGGCCATGCAGAGCGCCAGACGGGCGTTTGATGTCTGGCGTAAAATGCCAACGTTACAACGCGGCGCATTACTGCTGAAACTGGCTGATACTCTTGCCGCTCATCGTGAAGAGTTAGCTCAACTGGAAAGCGTCTGTTCAGGTAAAACGATTATGCTATCGCGCGGTCTTGAACTCGATCAGTCAGTGGCCTTCCTGCGTTACTTTGCCGGTTGGGCAGGAAAAATAACCGGTGAAACGCTGAATGTCTCCCTGCCATCAATGGGAGAAGAGAGATACACAGCGTTTACCCAACGCCAACCCATTGGTGTGGTCGTCGGTATTGTGCCGTGGAATTTCTCCATTATGATTGCTATCTGGAAGCTGGCCGCAGCGCTGGTATGTGGCTGCACCATCGTCATTAAACCAAGTGAATATACCCCGCTGACACTGCTGCGAGTCGCTGAACTGGCTAAAGAGGCAGGTTTCCCTGATGGCGTAATTAACGTGGTAAACGGTGCTGGCGGTGAGATAGCGCAACAGCTGATCGCGCATCCAGATTGCGCCAAAGTGAGTTTCACCGGGTCAGTCGCGACAGGTGAGAAAGTCCGGCGTTCGGCAACATCGTCAGGAAAACGCGTTACCCTCGAACTGGGAGGGAAAAATGCGGCGCTGTTTCTCAATGATCTCACGGCACAAGCCATGGTCAACGGTATTCTTGAAGCCGGTTATCTGAATCAAGGACAGATTTGTGCTGCCGCAGAGCGTTTTTATCTGCCCCAGGAAAAACTGGATACGGTCATGACGCTCCTCAGGCAACGGTTATCGGAGATCGTGCCCGGCTCGCCTTTAGATGAAAAAACGGTGATGGGCCCGCTGGCGAATCAGGTTCAGCTTGAAAAAGTGCTGCATCTGATTCAACGCGCACGGGAAGAAGGGGATACTATTGTTTACGGCGGTGAAACTTTACCCGGCGAAGGGTACTTTTTACAGCCGACGGCGGTAAAAGTGCGTAGTAAAAACAGTACGCTGATGCACGAGGAGACCTTTGGCCCTGTCTGTAGTTTTATCGGTTATCAGAATGAAAAAGAGGCGCTTTCGCATATCAACGCTTCGCCATTCGGCCTTGCTGCAAGTGTGTGGTCGGAAAATATGTCTAAGGCATTACGCTACGCTGAAGATATTGATGCTGGCATGGTGTGGGTCAATATGCATACCTTCCTCGATCCCGCGGTACCCTTTGGAGGGATGAAAGGATCGGGTAGTGGTCGTGAATTTGGCAGCGCGTTTATTGATGACTATACCGAACTTAAATCTGTCATGGTCCGTTATTAACCATCCTGAAAATGATGCAGGCAGATCAACCATACCGAAAGGTGGACTGTCTGCCTGATTATCAGGTTCGCTCGCTGCGTTTTTTTGCTTTTGGGATAATGTTAAACGCCCGGCCCGGCGTTCCTTCCTGCATTACTAGCGCCATCTACCGTTAGAGTAGGCTATCTCCAGCCTTAACGGTTCAGACTCATCCTGTAACATCGCTTCCAAAGACAACGCCAGCGTCTGATGATGGGCATCTTTTACACTGACTTTCAGCATGTTGATGCTCGGTTCATAACGTAAAATAGCAGCGCGAAGCTCACGGCAAAACCAGTTGAGAACCCGTTTGTCACCCACATTCACCTCGTGCCATTCCGGCATACCCCGAGTGAGCAGCGGCGGTAATGTCTCGCCACCTGCCACAGCGCAAGAGTTGAATAAACACATTAACTTGCGGCGTACCAATTCATGTGGGCTTATCCCCTCAACCAAGAGCCTGTCGAATAGCGCGACCGGAATGGCTGGCGTCATCATCATTTCCCTATCTGGTCCATCGCCAGATCCCATACTGACGTTCTGGACTCCTGTTGAGCGCCGTCTGATTTCTCGGCAGTGATTTGCCATTCGATTTTCGTGAAGTTCAGCGACATCGTTTCCACCGGCTTACCGCCGGCGCCGCCGCTAACACTGAGTTGTGATATCAGCGCGTTTGTCAGGGTATAAACGATAAGCGACCGCATTTTGCCGCCGTCATTGCGGCACAACGTCAGCACCGCGGTTCTAATTAGCCTCCCGCTACAGCAGTACTCATTGAGCACAGGCGTGGCGAGGTCGACAAATTTGGTGAGCGACATTTCACCAACATGCGCACGCCCGGAAGTCCGCTCGGTGAGGCTAACATCGTTATTTACCTGCATTGCCACATTGTGGCTATAAGACATGATCTCTATCTGATCTTCAAAGCCTTCAACCTGGCTTTCGCCTTTGATATTGTCGAGCTTTAAAAAAATCGCATCCATGATTTATCTCCTTGTTGATCAGGTGGCAGTTCAGCAGCCAGACGAATACCGGCGGCCAACGCTTGTGACTCTTATTAAAAGCGCAACTACCAAAAAACACAGCGTGAAAAGCGCCAGGTTTGCAGGGATTTTGCCAACGTTTACCCACGTCTGATGAACGTTATTCCGCTGGTTGCAATGCAATAGAAGGTTTTGGCCCGCTGTGGCCAAATACAATTGAGGTTATACTGAACGCTCTCTGCCATATTCAATCCCTTTTATCGCAAAGTATCCCTGGTGCCGGTATCACAGCGTCGTTATTCAAAAATTGACATTTCAGAATAATAATCAGCTATATATAAAAAACACATCAAAAAGCAAATATCAACTTAATTTTTACTTATTTAATAAAAAAATCCAAATTGATTTACATCAATTAACACATGCAAAAGCATTAAAAATCAAAGCGTTAAATAAAAATTAATCACTATGGAAATTTTATTTTTCTTAATACTCACATTATAAATGTTATTTGCTTATTTTCCTGTGAACACAAAAAATGATTTAAATCAAAAAACAAACTATACTCGTTGATTAACGTTTTGACCGAAATAAAAAAGATTTTATACGTCCCGGGATAGTCTCCCTTTCTGATGGACAATATGCATTAACAAGCGGGCAAACAGGTAACTTCTGCCCGGGTAATCCGTTACCCGACTGATATTAACATTGTCATGAGGTGATATCATTTGCCCGGCCAGCCATAATCATCCGGAACCGGCGCTACGCCACGAACATCAGGACGGAGCATTTTTTGTCGATCCTCTTCGTCATCCACCCAGACACTGGCTATCTCTTCACAGGTTGCAAACCATACGCCATCATGCCCTTTAATATGTTCAATCAAACGTGACAACATCATCATATGATGCCCATGACCGATTATCTGCGGATGAAGAGCCATCGCATATAAGCCGTTTTCCTGATGGTTATAAGCATAGGTAAAAATATCCTTCCAGCGTCGCAGAACACCGTCAGTATCGCTCATCCCCTCCTGGTTGCCGGTATACGCCAGTGCGGGAAAATCATCCAGATACCAGCTAACAGGAATTTCCAGAATCGCGCTGGCCGGGCCTGCGATATTTCCCGTTTCCCAATTCACCTGCCAACGTTGAGGATGGTAAGGCACAAGATCTCTCGCCATCAGGCTACTGTCATAGAGAAAACCGGCTTCCTCCAGAAGATCCAGCGTATTCTCGCTATAATCCCAATAGGGAGAACGGTATCCCACAGGACGTATGCCGAAATGTCTTTTATAACAGGCGAACGCCAGATCCATAAGTCGGCGTTCTGTATCACGATTCACCAGCGTCGGATTTTCATGATAGTAGCCATGGTGAGCGATTTCATGCCCGGCATCAAAAATCGCTTTACTGATTTCCGGGAAGGTGTCTACAGTGTGTCCGGGAATAAAAAAGGTGGTTTTGATATTATTTTCTTTAAACAATTTCAGAAGCCTTGGTACGCCAACTTGTGCGCCAAACTCTCCTCGTGACATAAAGGATGGCGACGGTCGATTAAATCCGCCCAGCCATAAAGACTGAGCATCTACATCAACACCAAGATTGACCGCAATCCTTTTACCCTCAGGTAATTTTAAATATCCCATAACGACCTCCAGCTAATACATAGAAGGGACACATTCTGTTATTTAATGTGTGATGGCCAGATATTATATATGCCTGCTTTTCTGCGTCTGTCCTTGAACGTTGTTGCTGCCCCCCCAAGTCTATTTTCATATAGAACATCGAGGTTAATTTCTCCTGAAATGACATCCTCTTGATTGACGTGCGCCTCTGCGATAATACCTTGTGGATTTTTCCACACGACATCACAGGGGCTTAAAATTGAACTTCGGGCCCAGCAGCCAGGCAGTGGCCCGCCCGGGTTTCCGCCCAGGCAACAGTGAACAAGATAAATTTGATTTTCAATACAACGTGCGTGGCAACAATGCCTGACTCGCCAAAATCCCTGTTCAGTAAACGTAGCGGAAGGCGTTAAAATTAACTCCACACCCTGTTCCGCCAGCGTCGCGGCACACTCCGGTATTTCTGCTTCATAACAAATATTAAAACCCACCTTTGCAAATGGCAGTTGAAAAACAGCCATTTTATCGCCTTCCTGAGTATACCAACCCCGTTCAGCCGGGAAGATATGCGTCTTACTGTGAGCATAATGTTCGCCATCGGGTCCCCATATATGCGCAACATTCTCATAGCGATCTGCTCCAGTCTGCTCCAGATGAGAGCCAGCAATAATGAACTGTCCTCTTTCTTTCGCTTCCTGTTGAAAAAGCTGCTTATAGGCATCCGTGAACTGATCAATTAAAGTAAGGTGTGAAATGGGTCTTTCTTGCCATTTTTTCAATAGTGTAAATAGCTCAATGGTAAATAGCTCCGGGAAGATAACGACATCAGCTCCCTGACTTTTATTAAGAAGTATCCTTACCTTTGTTATGAAATCTTCAAAAGTGTTTATTTCAGTAACAATATACTGACAAGCTGAAACAGTAAAATTACGTGACATCGTGATATCCCCGGCATGAAATTTAAACTTAAATTAACGTATAGCGCATGGAGAATATTAGGGAGCAGACATTACGACATCAGGTTATTTTTTGTGAAGCTGCGCAAAATATATGGAGAAAAGAGTAGAAGCATTGAACCTTTATTTACATAAAGGGGACTTTATCGATGATCGCAGCGAGACAGAGAGTCGATAAAAATCCAGGCGAAAAACAATAACCCTTACCACAATATTATTTTCAGCATCTGAAAATAATCAGGCAAACTAAATGATAACGCGCTGGTATAAAACCAACGCGTATTTTTACCGATAAGGGTAATGAAGACGGCCACCCGAAGGTGGCCGTTAGAACCCGGTAGCGCTTCGCTTATCAGGCCAGTGAAACCGAGACAGCTTTAGCGGTGAGACGCCAGCGGCTGTTCCGTCATTGGCGGGTGGTGCTTTTCTGGATCTTTAATCAGTACCCACAGGATGATGGCGCCGATAATATCGAACAGACTGAGTGCAATGAAGAACGGGCCGTAACCGATAATAGCGACCAATGCCCCCATAAACAGGTTGAAGCTTAACTGTCCCATCCATGCCGCAGATCCTGCCAGACCGGCAACCGTCGCGACCTCATTTTTCTTGAACAGGTCAGCGCTCATGGTAATCACGACGGTAGACAGCGTCTGGTGCGCAAAACCGCCAATACTCATCAATGCAATGGCGACATACGGGTTAGTCGTAATGCTGACAAAACCGATCGAAATCATCAAAACAGCGCCGATGGTAAAGCTACAACGACGCGCATTGATCGTGGTCATGTGCATCTTTTCCATGAAGAACTTCGCCAGGAAACCGCCTGCAACGCAGCCAAAGTCCGCCGCCAGGAACGGCAGCCAGGCAAACATGGCGATCTCTTTTAACGGCAGATGCATCACGTTAATCAGATACAGCGGCATCCAGAAACTCAGCGTTCCCCATGCCGGGTCAGCCAGAAAACGGGTAATCGCCAACGCCCAGAAGTTACGCTTTTTAACGATCTCTTTAACGGCCGGTTTTTTATTATCGTCCTGGAGATAGCTTTCCTGGCCGTCTTCGATATAACGCAGCTCTTTGTGGGTGATCCACGGGTGTTTATTTGGCGAGTTATAAATCAGGAACCAGGTGATGGCGAACAGCACGCCGATCCCACCGGTAATCACAAACGCCATTTCAGTACCGATGCCGCTATCAGCAAAGGTCAGCATCGCCCAGACCACCAGCGGCGGCGCCAGCATCGCACCAATCGAAGTACCGATATTAAACAGGCCCCCCGCAATACCGCGTTCTTTCGTCGGGAACCATTCGGCGCTGGCTTTAATCCCGGCCGGAATCGCTGACGCTTCGGTTAGCCCCATCAGACCACGCAGAAATGCCAGACTTATCCAGCCGCCGGCCAGCGCGTGCGCCATGTTAATCAGCGACCACAACAAGGCAAAGATAAAGAAGCCGATTTTCAGTCCGATGACATCCATCAAATAGCCGGTGATCGGCTGCGCAATGGTGTAACAAAGCTGGAAGGCGCTCACCACCCAGGAATATTGTTGCTCATCAAAATGGAGTTCTTTCATCATCGCTGGCGCCGCAACGCTAAGCGAGCTACGGGACAGGTAGTTTACGATGGTCCCTACGCAGACCAGGCCGATAATCCACCATCTTAATTTTGTCATCTTCATGATAAAGCCTCGTTAAAAAACATTAGCTCCGCGCCGTCTGACCTGTAGCGGGAAAACTGAAATCACAAAATTGGTTGACCAATCAATATTTTCTCATCCGGACCGGTCAAAATCTGGCGGCAACTCCCGCCCTTAATATTCTTGAAATAAATACATCAACTCATTTCAAGTTGAATGGTGAATGCTTTTCACCCAGCAAAAATTGACACAGATCAAATAAATAAAATTGGCAGACCGTGAATGATGATATTTGTGATTTGGTTAGCCAATTTAGACAATAAGGTTGACATGAGAAAAATTTTGGTTGAATTTAGGGGGCAGAACGGGTTTACAAAGCACGTTTCGAAGTTGGCTGGCAATGGGTCAACCACGAAGACGTTATCGCAAGAAGAGGAAACGAGATATGAAACAAACCTGGCGCTGGTACGGACCTAACGACCCGGTAACGCTGTCAGATGTACGCCAGGCTGGCGCAACCGGCGTGGTAACGGCGTTACACCATATCCCGAATGGAGAAATTTGGTCGGTAGACGAGATCCAGAAACGTAAAGCAATCGTTGAAGAGGCGGGTCTGGAGTGGTCTGTGGTAGAGAGCGTACCTATCCACGAAGACATCAAAACCCACACCGGTCAGTACGATTTATGGATCAAAAACTACCAGCAAACGCTGCGTAACCTGGCGCAATGCGGTATCTATACGGTTTGCTATAACTTTATGCCGGTGCTGGACTGGACACGTACGGATCTGGAATACGTATTGCCGGATGGTTCAAAAGCGTTGCGTTTTGACCAGATTGAATTCGCCGCGTTCGAACTGCACATCCTGAAGCGTCCGGGAGCAGAAGCCGACTATACGGCAGAAGAGATTGCTCAGGCAGAGCGGCGTTTCGCCACCATGAGCGAGGAAGACAAAGCACGTCTGACCCGCAACATTATTGCCGGTTTACCTGGCGCGGAAGAAGGCTATACGCTGGATCAGTTCCGTCAACACCTGGCGACGTATAAAGATATCGATAAAGCAAAACTGCGTGAACATTTTGCCTATTTCCTGAAAGCCATTATTCCGGTTGCCGACGAGGTTGGCGTGCGTATGGCCGTTCACCCTGACGATCCGCCGCGCCCTATTCTCGGCCTGCCGCGCATTGTCTCTACCATTGAAGACATGCAATGGATGGTGGAAACCGTTAATAGCATGGCGAACGGCTTCACCATGTGTACCGGATCTTACGGCGTGCGCGCCGACAACGATCTGGTTGATATGATCAAACAGTTTGGTCCGCGCATCTACTTTACGCATCTGCGCTCTACGCTGCGCGAAGAGAATCCGAAGACCTTCCACGAGGCCGCCCATTTGCACGGCGATGTGGATATGTATGAAGTCGTTAAAGCGATTGTGGAAGAAGAGCACCGTCGTAAAGCCGAAGGTAGCGACGATCTGATCCCAATGCGCCCGGACCACGGTCATCAGATGCTGGACGATCTGAAGAAGAAAACGAATCCGGGTTATTCCGCCATTGGCCGTCTGAAAGGGCTTGCGGAAGTCCGCGGCGTCGAACTGGCTATCCAGCGCGCTTTCTTTAGCAAATAACCTTCTTTCGCATGGCGCGACGCGTCATGCGATTTCCCCTACTCAATGCAATAGCAACATGCCTCGCCCCGGAGATCGCGGGCGAAGACGTCGAATGACAGGAGTTTGCAATGGAACAGAATATCGCCACCGCCCAGGTTTCCGTCGCCCGCCCAAACTGGGACAAATCACGTCTGGTATCCCGTATTGTGCATCTGGGCTGCGGGGCGTTTCACCGCGCGCACCAGGCGCTCTTTACCCATCATCTACTGGAAAAGAGCGACAGCGACTGGGGCATTTGTGAAGTGAACCTGATGCCGGGTAACGACGCGCGGCTGATCGCGAACCTGAAAGCGCAAAATCTGCTGTACACCGTTGCAGAACGCGGCGCAGAAAGCACCGAACTGAAAATTATCGGTTCAATGAAAGAAGCGCTGCACCCTGAATTCGACGGCCATGCAGGGATTCTGGCGGCAATGGCGCGCCCGGAAACCGCCATCGTCTCCTTAACCGTGACCGAAAAAGGCTACTGCACCGACCCCGCCAGCGGCGAGCTTGATGTCAATAACCCGCTGATCCAAAACGATCTTGCCCATCCACAGCAGCCTAAATCCGCCATTGGCTATATTGTCGAAGCGCTAAACATGCGCCGGGAGCAAGGACTGAAAGCTTTTACCGTGCTGTCGTGTGATAACGTGCGCGAGAATGGTCACGTCGCGAAGGCTGCCGTCCTCGGCCTGGCGAAAGCTCGCGATGCCGCCCTCGCCGCATGGATTGCCGACAATGTGACCTTCCCCTGCACCATGGTTGACCGCATTGTTCCGGCAGCGACCGAAGAGACGCTACAACTGGTTGCCGACCAGTTAGGGGTTTATGATCCTTGCGCTATCGCCTGCGAACCCTTCCGCCAGTGGGTCATCGAAGATAACTTTGTGAATGGTCGCCCGGACTGGGACACCGTCGGCGCGCAATTCGTTGCAGACGTCGTACCGTTTGAGATGATGAAGCTGCGTATGCTTAACGGCAGCCACTCTTTCCTCGCCTATCTGGGTTATCTCGGCGGGTATGACACTATCGCCGATACCATGACCAACCCGGCTTACCGTCGCGCGGCGCTGGCGCTGATGCTTGATGAACAAGCGCCGACGTTATCAATGCCGAAAGGCACCGATCTGGAAGGGTATGCGAATTTGTTGATCGCGCGTTTCACTAACCCCTCGTTGAAACACCGCACCTGGCAGATCGCGATGGATGGCAGTCAGAAACTGCCGCAGCGTTTGTTGGACCCGGTACGTCTGCACTTGCAACAGGGCGATGACTATCGCCGCCTGACGCTGGGCGTCGCCGGATGGATGCGTTATGTCGGCGGTGTCGATGAACAAGGTAAAACCATTGATGTCGTCGATCCGCTGCTCGCGCAGTATCAGGCGATTCATCAGCAATATCAGACGCCGGAAGAACGCGTTCGCGGGCTACTGGCCATCGAATCTATCTTTGGCAACGACCTGCCGAAGAACCACGAATTTGTGCAAGCCGTTACCGACGCTTACCAACAGCTATTGCAGAATGGCGCGAAAGCCACGGTAGAAGCGCTGGCTAAGTAAGGAGATAAATCATGGCTACGTTTATGACTGAAGATTTTCTACTTAAAAACGACATTGCCCGCACGCTGTACCATAAATACGCCGCGCCCATGCCGATTTATGACTTCCACTGCCATTTAAGTCCGCAGGAAATCGCCGACGATCGCCGTTTCGATAACCTCGGTCAGATCTGGCTGGAAGGCGACCACTATAAATGGCGAGCGCTACGAAGCGCAGGCGTGGATGAGTCGCTGATCACCGGCAAAGAGACCAGCGATTATGAAAAATATATGGCCTGGGCCAATACCGTTCCAAAAACGCTGGGCAATCCGCTGTATCACTGGACGCACCTTGAACTACGCCGTCCATTTGGCATTACAGGTACGCTGTTCGGACCGGATACCGCGGAAAGTATCTGGACGCAGTGTAATGAGAAACTGGCGACGCCGGCCTTTTCCGCGCGCGGTATTATGCAGCAGATGAATGTGCGGATGGTCGGAACCACCGACGCCCCTATAGATTCTCTGGAATATCACCGCCAGATAGCCGCCGACGACAGCATTGATATTGAAGTCGCGCCAAGCTGGCGCCCCGACAAAGTTTTCAAAATCGAACTGGACGGCTTTGTCGATTACCTGGGGAAACTGGAAGCGGCGGCAGATGTCAGCATTACCCGTTTCGACGATTTACGTCAGGCGCTCACTCGCCGCCTCGACCATTTCGCCGCCTGCGGCTGCCGCGCGTCCGATCATGGCATTGAAACGCTGCGATTTGCGCCGGTGCCCGACGACGCGCAGCTTGACGCCATTCTGGGCAAACGTCTGGCAGGCGAAACGCTGAGCGAACTTGAGATCGCCCAGTTTACCACGGCGGTGCTGGTCTGGCTGGGCCGTCAGTACGCCGCGCGCGGCTGGGTGATGCAGCTACATATTGGCGCGATCCGTAACAATAATACCCGTATGTTCCGCCTGCTCGGGCCGGATACCGGCTTTGACTCTATTGGCGATAATAACATTAGCTGGGCGCTCTCCCGTTTGCTCGACAGTATGGATGTGACCAATGAACTGCCCAAGACTATCCTCTATTGCCTGAACCCACGTGATAACGAAGTCCTGGCGACCATGATCGGTAACTTCCAGGGGCCGGGAATTGCCGGAAAAGTGCAGTTCGGTTCCGGCTGGTGGTTTAACGATCAGAAAGACGGGATGCTGCGCCAACTGGAGCAACTGTCGCAAATGGGACTGTTAAGTCAGTTTGTCGGGATGCTGACCGACTCCCGCAGTTTCCTTTCTTATACGCGACATGAATATTTCCGGCGTATTCTCTGTAACCTGCTGGGACAGTGGGCGCAGGACGGAGAGATTCCTGATGATGAAGCGATGCTAAGCCGTATGGTTCAGGATATCTGCTTCAATAATGCCCAGCGTTATTTCACGATTAAATAATCGCTATTAATCTGTGAGCACAGGTCTCAGGTATTTCGAGGGGCAGGAAGGCGGTAAGAGAGTGAGAAATTTAGCAGTAACGCACTTTTCCAGCCAAAGTCTGGCCGCCGATAAAAAGCAAAGATGTTGCTGATTAATCCCGAATCACTTACTAAGGTAAGTGATTCGGGTAAACAAACACAGCCATCTTCTGCGTCATGCTTTTTTTCTCTGTCCGGAATAACTCCAGTGCAGAAAGTGTGATACATCAGTCCTGTTGATGATGGCTCCTGTTGGTTATACGGTAATAACTCATGACTTCACAGTGTGGTTTCTTTTAATAAATCGACAGCCAGCATTTCCAGCTGGTTAACCACCTCATTACTGGAACGCTCCATTCTGTCGAGTTCTTGCGACATCGCATTCATATCGCCTGCGGCAAAATAGTTCAGCGCAGAGTGACCAGCGCTATGCACCTCTTTATGCGGCGCTTCCAGACTACGGAAACTGTAGTAATTGCTAAACTGCTGCCCTTCAAAACCGTAGTACCATTTCCCCAGCCGACACTGATCGTGCATCGTTATTTTGCTGTTTATGTCTTTATTTAAGAGTAATTTGTAGACTTCCATTTTCCAGATAACATGGTCAACTTTAACAATATTCAAAAACTGCACCGTAGAGATGTACTGCATGACCGATTTCATGCTCAGCGATTTATCGATGACGATGCCAATAGACTCCACAATTTGATTTATGTTAGTCGTAATATTATCAATAACCGGCTGTTGGTTATCCAGCACCTCACTCACTCTGGCCGTATTATCTTTGATTACAGAGGTTAACGTACTGACGCTTTTCGAACTGTGTTTAACATCTTCGGACAGGTTTTTCACTTCTTTCGAAATAACGCTAAAACCACGCCCGGCATCCCCTACGCGCGCGGCCTCGATCGCGGAGTTAATCGCTATCAAATTGGTCTGGTTAGCGATCTTCTGTATCTCTTTAATACACGCATTAATTTGCGTTAAGGAGGTATTTAAGTCGCCCATACGACAGCCAATATCCGATGAAGTCGTGCCAATTTCGGTGATAAATTCCACGAGCGATTTTAATGAACTTCTGGCTTTATCATTCTGTTCGTTAAGTTCATTAATGCGTTCTTTTTCAATGTTGAGCTGCTCACAGGACTTAATGATGGCATTACGAATGATATCGATCGTCGAGATCCCCATCAGAATTTTTTGACACAGTATCCGCTCATAAGGCTCAGGAGTATCCACCACCACGTCAGACGCATTAGCGCCAGATTCTGCTGGCGGCGGTATTTTTACAACATTATTATTCCAGTGGCGCAAGCCTAATACTTTTTTAAACATATACCATTCTCCTTATTATATGTGGACATCCTGATCTATGCCTGGATAAAGTATTATCAACTCATGCTAACATAATGAAAAATCGGCTGTCATCTGCCATAACCATACGTTCACCAGAATAAGACAAAACGTCCACTAAACTTAAATAATTACAGAGTAAACTATTCAATAATACCATTAATAGTCATAATGGAAGTCGCTTCACTTTATACGAAAATATCATTCACAAGGCTGACAATAATAGTTGAATAATAATTAACTGCATTTACTTAGGTGTATCTATATCTCGTTCCGAAGATTGCAGACAGGGTTTAAACGCAAACTTTTGCGATAGAAAAATAACCTAACGTAAACTTTTTATATGACTAATAATGTCATTTGAACTCGTCAATATATTATGCTGTCCGTTTACCAACCAAACAGGCATGACCTAAATCCAAAGGGATAGGGGCGGCGTAACCAGCCGCAAAAAGTATCGAGTAGTCGAAAATCAGGAAACGGATGCGCCAACGCGGCGAGCGTCACCGCCTGCGTCAGAAAAGTTAAGAATAATTTGTGATATTATTTCTCATATGTTACCAGTAAATGGCAGGCTGATAGCCGTTCACTGGTAAACACAACAGGCGGGATATCGGCACCCACGCCGATATCCCGACGAGAATGACCCCGTTACGCTTTGATGACGATTAACGGTTCAATATCGCTCTCTTTTTTAATGACTAATGAATCATCGCCGCGCAGGCACGTACCGCCGTAGTTACCGCCCACGGTAAACGTACAGACCTGAATATACTTCCCGGCGACCTTCGGCAGGCACCACAACTGCTGATAGATATTTTTCTGCGTGGCGAACTTGCCGCTGGTTTTATCCAGGAGCTCTTCCTGATGGCTCACCAAATCAATATTACTACCGCAACGTCCGGCAATCGGTTTTACCGCATAGCCGGTCTGCACCAGCTCATCGTTAACGGTAAAATCCGTGTCGAGCAAATAGCGATGATGTGGGAAGAGCGACCACAGGATGGGCAGGATCGCTTTGTTACCCGGGATCACCGTCCACAGCGGTTCAAACACCAACACTTCCGGGCGCAGTAATACATCAATCAGCCGGACTTCATTTTCCGGGTGCCCGGTACGAATAGGCACTGCGGCGTACTCCGTCTCGCTGACTTCGCGTATCTGCTCCATCGCCGTTTCCCACGCCCAGGTTTTCCAGACACAATTCACCAGCCGTCCGTCGCCATCAATCAACTGCCCGGCGTCATCCCAGCGCAACTCGCCCAGCCCGCGGAGAATTTTGCTCGCGAAACCAGCCTGATGCAGCGCCTGCTGCATAAACTGCGCGTGATAGTCCTCCTCGATATCATCATCCTGCATGATATGAACGAAAGGACGCGCTTTACTGTGTTTCCAGGCGCCTGCCAGCTCGTTAATTAAGCCCTCCGCCGGGTTATGCCCTTTACCGGTATAGCCCTGCTCAGCCCATTTTTCGAGAATTAATCCCGCTTCGGTATGGCATGATGCGGAATCGGCATTGTATTCATAGACTTTCAGCCCGCGTTCATCCATGCAGAAATCCATACGACCGGTGATCATATGGTGACGACGGCGCTGCCAGGAGAGACGCAGGCGCGGCCAAAGAATTTTGGGGATATCGAATAGCGCCAGCAGATTATCGTCTTTTAAAACTTTGTCCGTGGCGTGCAGGTACATCAAATGCAACTCATTGGTCGCTTTGATAAGCTCCTGTTCAGCGCTCTCGGTGATGGTAAAATACTGGTACGGGTCCTGATTGATAACGTGTCCGTTCGCCTGTACATAGGCTTTTTGTAACGGATCGCGCTCATCCAGCCACTGACCGTCAAACTGACCTTTCTCTGGCAGTCTTGCGCCGCGAATCGCCAGCGACTGATTCGCGATGTCAGGCTGTGACAAACTGTATTGCGTGTCGTCGGTCTGGATCATCCAGCCTAAAATCGTCGTGTCATCAAAGGTGTCGCGCAGGGTGTAACACCCGTTTTCTACGACCATTTCCAGTTCGCGAGTCCACTGCTGCCCTGGCGGCAATGGCGTGTGGATAACGTTTTGCTCAGCAATACGAATTTTGTTATCCAGGAGCTGGGTGATAATCGCAACGTGCCCGGTTTCGTTAAACTCGCCGCCCTTTTGCCAGATGAGCAGCGCCCCGGCCTCCGGCGCGCGCGGCGAACCGTTCGGGAAGGCCTGCAAAGGCAAAATATTATCATTCACCACCTCGCGCAGAAAACGCAGCGAGAAGATTTCCCAGGCCATGCCGACGTCAGTAAAAACAACGCCATAATTCAGAAAGAGAAAACGGCGGGCAAATTCCACGCACTGCCATTTATGCCCCATGTATTCATCGTCGATGTAGCTACGAAAAGCTGCGTCGTCGTCGTCCCACGGATCGAGGGAATTGTAATCTGAAGAGTAGATCGCTACGCCGCCGGGGGCGTAACCCAATAATGTCCCGAAGGGGGCATCCTGACTGGTGGTTCCTTTGCTCATGCACTTACCTCAAAACAAGACCGCCTGAGCAGCCTGGCGTGATTTCGCTCTGATTGTCTGCTCTGTGACACTAACCGGACAGAGGTCGACATAATCATACACCTCAATAAGGCACACTGAGGCCAGAAGGTTAAAATTTCACTCGCCGGAATGTCCCAATCGGTTAAATGTCCGGTTAGCAAGCTGCTACACTGCTTCAACACCACCACTGTGAAGGCAGGTCAATATGGCAGATAATACTTATCAACCCGCAAAAGTCTGGACGTGGGATAAATCCGGCGGCGGCGCGTTCGCTAACATTAATCGCCCGGTTTCCGGCCCGACGCACGACAAAACGCTGCCCGTCGGCAAACATCCGTTACAGCTTTATTCGCTGGGGACGCCTAACGGCCAGAAAGTGACTATTATGCTGGAAGAGCTCCTGGCGCTGGGCGTGACCGGCGCCGAATATGACGCCTGGTTGATTCGCATCGGCGAGGGCGATCAGTTCTCCAGCGGCTTTGTTGACATCAATCCGAACTCAAAAATCCCGGCGCTGCGCGATAACTCACACAACCCGCCGATTCGAGTTTTTGAGTCGGGCGCAATTCTTGTTTATCTGGCGGATAAGTTTGGCCATTTCCTGCCGCAGGATCTGGCTAAGCGCACAGAAACCCTTAACTGGTTGTTCTGGCTACAGGGCGCGGCGCCGTTCCTCGGTGGCGGTTTCGGTCATTTCTATCATTATGCGCCGGTAAAAATTGAGTACGCCATTAATCGCTTCACCATGGAAGCCAAGCGTCTGCTGGACGTGCTGGATAAGCAGTTAGCTCACCACCCGTATGTCGCGGGAGAAGAGTACACTATTGCCGATATGGCCATCTGGCCGTGGTTCGGCAACGTGGTGCTGGGGAATGTCTATGATGCAGCGGAGTTTCTGGATGCCGGAAGTTATCAAAACGTACAACGCTGGGCGAAACAGGTAGCCGAACGTCCGGCGGTAAAGCGGGGGCGCATTGTCAACCGGACCAACGGCCCATTGAACGAACAGCTTCACGAACGCCATGACGCCAGCGACTTCGAAAACAATACCGAAGATAAACGTCAAAGTTAAACCATGATGCCGGATGAGGTAGTAATGTCGTCATCCGGCATGGTATTCCCTGCTGACGCTTCGCTTATCAGTTCTGCGAGTGTGTCATATTCGGCGCTTCACTAAACCCATGTTGCATGAGAATCAACCTCGCCCGTGCTGATAGTAAAAAGTCGGCAAGCGTTTTTCCCTGCTCGCTCAGGCAGGCAAAGCCATATTCAGCCACGGGATTATAAGGTTCCGGGATATCAATCACTCGCAGCGAATTAACCTGCCGTAGCCTGGGAGCATAGCTGGCATAGCCGATAAAGATATCGGTGTAATCATGATTGATGAGCCATTCCGCTGCCAGCCGGCCCGCCGGTAACGGCAAAGTCTGCCTGCCGCCAACCAGCGCTACCGCGCGTTTTCGGACCGCTTCGCCCTCGTTGCCCATCCGCGAAAAAAGCTGCTGCGTATAATCGCCGGAAGGATCGCAACCTGCTGTTGAGGTGCCGATCCGCAGATCCCGCCGGGTTAATAGCGACAGCCAGTCCTCGCCTTCACGCATCGCCTGTGCCCGCACGCTCAGACACAAACGGTTCGTCGTAAAAGGCGCGACCCGCAGCGCCCGCCCGCTTTCCAGCAGCGCCTGCGGATGCGCCAGGTTCGCCGAAGCAAAAAAGTCGCATGCTTCGCCCGCTTCGATGCGTTCACGTAACAGCCCCGCCGGACCGAAATCACATACCGCATCCGCCTGAAACGCCGTCATTAGCTGCGGCCAGACGACGCGCAAGCTCCCCGCAGCCAGTATTCGCATCACTGTACGCCCTGATAGTCAGTACGGTAAAAACGTTGATACCAGTCGTTAGCGGCCTTTTGCATGTCAATATCGTGGAATTTTTCCGGATAGAGTTTTTTCGCCATCCACAGTTCGCCGATTCCCACCGCCTCCGGCATCGGATATCCCCAGGCTTTGGCATAATCCGGCATCAGGTAAACCCGATGATGCTTCACCGCGTCAATGACCTGCCACTGGGGATTGTGCAGGATCTCATTGACGACCTTTGGATAGCGATTCTGGACAAAGATCACCTGCGGATCCCAGGCGATCACCTGCTCCATTGTCACCTGCTTAAAGCCTTTCACCGAGGATGCCGCTACATTCAGCGCCCCCGCATGGGCCATCATCAGACCGGTATATTTACCGGAACCGTAGGTGGTCAGCTCCGGATTCGCCATATAGGCGCGAACCCGCTCATTTTCAGGAACCGACTGCAAACGGTCGCTGACCATCTTGCGACCTTTATCCATCGCCTCAATCAGCGCTTTCGCCTCTTGCGGTTTATTGACGATATCGCCAATCAGCGTTATTCCTTCACGCAGCCCGCGATTATAAGCCTGCTCTTCATCGGCCAGGGTCGGGTTCATTTTAGCCTGCTCGCCAGCAATATCATGGCGCAGCGAAATCGCCACTACCGGAATGCCAAGACGGCTGATCTTGTCGATCATCTCCTGCGGAGCGTAATTCGTGACAAACACCACCTGCGGGCGCAGCGCCACCAGTTTTTCAGGATCAACGTGCGTTAGATCGCCCAGCGAGGCTTTTTGCGCCAGTTCCGGCGCCAGACGCGCATAGCCGTCGCCTAATTGCTGTTTCCAGTTCGCCATGACCCCAACGATTTTGTCAGTGGCATTCATCTGTACAAGGAGATTGAGCGTTTGATGCTGGAGCACCACCACTCTGTCGACGGTGTCCGGAACCGTGACCTGGCGGCCAATTTGATCGGTAAAAGTACGCGCCGCCTGTGACATTAACGGCCAGCAAAAAAGCAACGCCAGCAGAGAGAGCTGGCGCAAAAATTTATTCATAGGTTTCGCCCCATAATCGATATATAAATAATTATACAACGATTATAGAGCGATATAATAGAGGTGATTAAGGGATCACGCGCTGGTGATGTCGTACTCCATGCGGCGCAGCGCATCTAACGTGGCTTTCGCTTCGTCTTCGTCAATGATGCTCATCGCAAAACCAACGTGTACCAATACCCATTGCCCTATCAGATCGGCTGGCTTACCTTCACAAATCAGAGCAATATTGACATCACGTTTGATGCCACACACTTCCACCTGCGCAAGCTGGTGAATATCATCTCCGACGGCCAGCACCTGACCGGGGACGCCAATACACATAATTAACCACCTGAAATAAAATGCGGGTTATTCGACCTCAATACTTTTTACTTTCAACGAATCGCCGGTATCCACCCGCAGGCGATCGCCATGACAATGCGGACATTGCGCGTCATGCCTGAGAATTTCCACCACCTGACTGCAATCCCAGCACCAGGCCTGGGCCGGTCTGTAGTCGATGTGCAATTCGCACCCTTGCGCTAAAGTTCCCTGGCAGGCGATGTCAAAGCTGAAACGAACCGCGCGCTCTTCAACGCACGAAAGCGCGCCTATCTCCAGCCATACGCCGGTGACGCGCGCCACGCCGTGCTGTTCTGCCTGCTGCTGAATAATTTCAACGGCGCTTTGGCAAAGAGACAGCTCATGCATTCTCACAGCTCCGACGGCCAAACAGCAACGCACGCCGGCTTGTCTGCGGCGCATCAGGATTGCTTACCGGCAGGGATAGCAGCATCCGCGCGCAGTCATCCGCCAGCCGGACGCCCTCTTCCGGCGACAGGCTACGGGAAAGCGGCGACATCAACGAGCAGGCAAGATATTGCGAAACGCCTTCCAGTTCGCCAACGGTAAAGGTCATCGCGCCATAAGGCAGTTGCAGACCGAGTTTTTCACCGACGGTACGCCCGGGCCAGATCTGGTCCGGGCCAGGGAAGATTAATGCGCTTAACATCCACGGCGTAATTACCGTGCCCGTCCATTGTCCTTCAAACAACGTAAAATCAGAGACATGCACAGGCATAGTCGGATGCAGAAACGAAAGATCGTGCATCGAACGATGGGCTATCTCTTCAAATGCCGCCTGAACCCGGGCGACGGGCGCCGTGTCGAATCCGGAAAACGTTTCAGACATGCGCCGTCTCCTTAGGAATTGCTTCGACGCCGGACTCACGCAGCGCAGCAAGAACCTGCTCAAGCGCAGGTTCAATCATCGCTTCTACGGTTGGCGTTAAGCCGATGTGCGGTTCCAGCGACTGTGGAATAACGCCGACCAGGGTCAGTTTCTTCGGAAACTCGCCGGTAAAGCGGAGGGCCGACAATACGTCGGCCAGTCCAAGCTGATGGGGGGAGATTTTGTTGGTGAACAGCGCCGGAACTTCATCGTCGCGCAGTACCATAATGGTTCCCGGCGCGTTCTTTTTCGACACGATGGCGTCGGCAATGATCAAATGATCACGATTCGCCATATCGCCAAGAAGTTCCATTCCCGCCGTACCGCCATCCAGAATCTCAACGAAATCCGGCAGGGTGTATCGTTGCTCTAACGCTTCAACAATACGTACCCCGATGGCTTCATCGGTCAGCAAAATATTGCCGACCCCTAAGACTAATATCCGCATTACAAAACCTTCACCGAGACCACTTCATTGCCATCGGCGTCCACCACGTGTACCGCGCACGCCATGCAAGGGTCGAAGGAGTGGATGGTACGTACCACTTCCAGCGGCTTCGCCGGATCGGCGATCGGCGTACCGACCAGCGACTGTTCGTACGGCCCCACGTCATCGTTGAAGTTACGCGGACCTGAGTTCCAGGTCGATGGCACCACTGCCTGATAGTTACTGATAATACCGTCTTTAATCACCATCCAGTGAGACAGCATACCGCGCGGCGCCTCCAGGAAGCCCACGCCCTTGAACTCGCCCGTCGCCGGAATGTTCGGCTTCACAAACGTGGTGTAATCACCTTTGCCGATATTTACAATCAGCGCGTTGTATTGATCCTGCAATATGTTTTGCAGTTCACAACAGTGAACGGTACGCCCGATGATACGACCCAGCGTAGAGTGAAGTTGCGCCATTTCCAGCGTTTTGCCGGTCAGCTTCTGATAAAGCGCAATGATTTCATTGAGCTTAGTCTGGGTGGATTCACGACCTGCAGCCAGTTTACACAGCATGTTCGCCAGCGGCCCGACTTCGACGGTTTTGCCGTAGAATGTCGGCGACTTGACCCATGAGTATTTACCGTCATCCGACCAACCGTCGTAAGCCGGGATCGTAGTGCCTTCCCACGGCGCCTGCGGCGCTTCATCTTTGTACCAGGCGTGCTTCGCGCTCTCCTGAATACCTTTAATCAGGAATTCGTCGGAGTGAGAGGTGATCGGACGGTATGTCGACAGATCGGCATTGGTAATGTAACCGCCCGGGAACAGGAAACTGCCGTTTTTACCGTCGGTCGGGAATTCCGGCGCGCTCAGGTAGTTCACCGCGCCTTTGCCGTGCTCCAGCCATTCCGGATAGTAGGCCGCGATGACTGCGGTATCCACTTTATACACCTGCTCGACAAAATCGCTCAGCTTATCGATAAACGATTTGATGTACATCAGGCGTTCAAGGTTCAACGTACCGATACTGTCGAGATTGATCGGGTTCGCCACCCCACCGACCGCCAGGTTCTGGATATGCGGCGATTTACCGCCCAGCAACGCCACCACGCGGTTAGCGTCACGCTGACATTCCAGCGCCTGCAGATAGTGGGCGACCGCAATCAGGTTGACCTCCGGCGGTAACTGCATTGCCGGGTGCCCCCAGTAGCCATTGGCGAAAATACCTAACTGACCGCTGGCGACAAGATCCTTGATCTTGTTCTGAACTTTCGTGAACTCTTGCGCGCTGTTCAGGTGCCAGCTCGACACGCCATCCAGCATCGCAGAAGCTTTTTCCGGATCGGCTTTCAGCGCAGAGGTAATGTCCACCCAGTCCAGCGCAGAGAGCTGGTAGAAATGAACAATGTGGTCATGGGTGGTATGCGCCGCCAGGATAATATTACGGATATACTGCGCGTTGACGGGAACATCAATATTCAGCGCGCTTTCTGCCGCACGAACGGAGGAGATCGCGTGAGTTGTCGTACAAACGCCGCAAATACGCTGCACAATCATCCACGCATCGCGCGGATCGCGGTTCTTCACGATCTCCTCCATACCGCGCCACATGGTGCCGGACGCCCATGCTTTGGATACGACGCCGTTCTCAATTTCGCAGTCAATGCGTAAATGACCCTCAATACGGGTTACCGGATCAATAGTAATTCTCTGGCTCATGCTTTGCTCGCCTCATGACGATTATGATCGTTTTGTTTTAAAGGAGGAAGTATCGGCAGTAGACGAATGAGTACGATGTATGCACAAATCTCAATAGCCACAAAACCAATAGAAATCAACAGCTCTTCCCAGGTTGGGAAGTAGTGGTAGCCGCCACCCGGGTTGAATGCCACCAGCGAATAGGTCAGACGCCACGTCGCGCAGCCCAACAGCGCGCTCAGCGCCGACAGGTACAGCATACGAGAGTCATTACGCAGTTTCGCCACACGCAGTACCACTAACGGGAAGACCATCAGGACGACTTCAATCCAGAACATAGCGGAGTAAAAATCGCCGGCAAACGCATAGGACAGCTTGTCGCGATAAATCAGTTCGCCAAAGCGCAGGACGACGAAAATCGCCAGCAGCACGCTGATGGTATTCGTCAGCTTAACAAACAAATTTTTCTCATCCGGACCGTTTCCTTTCAGGCCAGCCTGAACCAGCGAACCCTCAAATATGACAATAGAGAAGCCCATGATAAACGCGGTCAGAACCGAGAACAGCGGCAACATTTCATAGCTTTGCCATAGCGGATGCACTTTATAGCCCGCCGAGATCATCAATGACCCCATTGAGGACTGGTGCATCGTCGGCAGCAGCGCGCCCAGCGCGATAATAAAGAACATCACCTTATTCAGACGCTTGAGCGACACTTTCCAGCCCAGACGTTCAAACAGGGCAGGCGCAAACTCCAGCGCCATCACGCCGATGTAGATGGTCATACAGACCGCCGTCTCAAACAGTACCGAGTTCACGTTGAAGTGACCTGGAATGTAGAAGTACGGCAGGTTCCAGTAACGACCGACGTCGATAGTGATCGACAGGCCGCCCAGCGAGTAACCAAACAAGCTTGCCAGCAACGCCGGGCGCACCAACGGATGGTATTGCCCACGGTTAAAGACATACACCGCCCATGCCAACGCCCAACCGCCGCAGGCAAAGCCGGTGCCGATCAACAGGTCAAAGGCAATCCAGACGCCCCACGGGAAACCGCCGTTCAGGTCGGAAACGGAGCCCAACCCGAAGACCAGACGCTTCACGATAAGGAGCATACACAGGACGATTAACGGTCCAAAAATAATGACCGGTTTACTGATGATTTTTCCGCCCAGCGGTTTTGGATCATGACTCATGATCGTCTCCTCCATCGTGATGGTCGTTTTTGCTATTACGACGAACCAGCACGGTTAAGCCCGCCAGCGCAGCCAGGGGTAGTATCATGCCTTTATAAAGCGTGTGTTGAACATGCTCGGAGCGCGCTCCGGTTGAAAGGTCATCCAGCTTCGGCAGATCCAGATCTTCATAAGGAACGCCTGTCAGCACCAGCACCTGAGTACCACCGCCCTCTTTTTCACCGTAGAGGTGTGGGTAGTATTTAGGCACCGTATGCAGATAGGTGTCGTCCGTTTTCAACGTCTGGCGCGGATAGTGATATTCACTGCCTGGTTTGAGGGCCAGACGTTTTTTCGCTTCCGCCATCAGCTCTTCACGAGTACCGAAAATGACGGCCCCTGCCGGACAAACTTCCACACACCCAGGCAAACCGCCTTTATCCAGACGCTCAACGCCTTTCTGGTTACACAGCTCACATTTGTGAAGCGCGCCAAACGGGTTGTTGTAGTCGTACTTAGGTACGTTGTACGGACAGGCGACCATACAGTAACGGCAGCCGGTGCAGACATCTTTGTCATAGTGGACGATGCCGGTTTTCGGATCTTTTTTCAGCGCCGACACCGGACAAACGGAAACGCAGTTAGGATCGACGCAGTGCATACACTGTTTCTTGATGTAGGCATAGCCGTTCTCTTCCTGATCTTTGTTCACGCCCGTACCGCTACGCCATACCTGAATAATGTTATTGGTATACGGCGACAGCTTGTCGTTGTTCGACCAGGTCTGCTCCCCTTCCGGGTTACGCGCCGGGAAGTTGATATCCTGACACTTTGTGACGCAGGCCTGACAGCCCACGCACAGAGTGGAGTCATACAGCATACCCAGCGAACCTGGAATCGGCGGACGGTTTTCTGCAGCCGCATGGCTGACAGACGGCGCGGCGCCCAACAGCAATGCTCCACCGGAGGCTGCTTTAATAAAGTCACGTCTGTTCACGGTTATTCTCCCCGTGAGTCAGCGTTATCTTTCTTTTGCTGACGCCCCAGTTCACGTACCGCCATCACGCTGACGCCGGCAACCAGACCGACTACGCCGCCAAGCAGACCGACAGCGCCCGCAGAGATATTGCCGCCTTCTTTCATATTGACGTCAGGTTTCTCTGAACGCGGAGTTTGATTTTCGACATGAGCAAGCTGGTGAATGCCCTTATGGAAGCCGATACCTTCTTCGTTACAGCCATAGCAAGGATGACCGATCGCCACTGGCCAGACGCCGCCAACGTCACAGAACTGTAACGTAGAACAGTTGCCCCAGGTTTCCGGCCCTTTACAGCCAAGATGGTAGAGACACCAGCCCTGACGGTGGCCTTCGTCGCCAAATTCTTTGGCAAAACGGCCTGCGTCGAAGTGTGGACGACGTTCGCAATGCTCATGAATCAGACGGCCATAGGCAAAGGTTGGACGATTTTTCGCATCCAGCTTCGGCGGCGTGCCGTAAGTGATGATATGCGCGACGGTCGCCAGGAAGTTATGCGGGTTTGGCGGACAACCTGGAATATTGATAACCGTTTTGCCCGGTAAGACTTCCTGCAGACTGACAGCGCCGGTTGGGTTTACGCCAGCCGCAGCAACGCCGCCCCATGCCGAGCAGGAACCGATAGCGATAATCGCGGCTGCGCCGTCGGCGGCTTTGCGGATGTGATCCACAATCGGCTCGCCAGCAACCATGCAGTAGATACCGTTATCTTTTAGTGGGATAGAACCATCCACCACCAGAACATATTGCCCTTTATACTTCTCCAGAGCGTTATGTTTGTTTTCTTCGACCTGGTGACCGAATGCGGCGGAAAGCACCTCGTGGTATTCCAGAGAGATGGTCTCCAGAACGAGGTTTTCAACGGTTGGGTGTGTAGCACGAAGCAGTGATTCGGTACAACCGGTACACTCCTGAGCGCCAATCCAGATAACGGGCGGACGCTGTGGATTGGATACCGATTCTGCCATTTCTGCGGCGGCTTTGCTACTGAGCCCCATAGTAGCGGCCAGTGCTGCACAAAGCTTCATGAAATCACGGCGGTTAATGCCGTGAGAAGTGATGAGAGTATTATCTCCAGTCATTTTATAGTTATTCCGTTACGAAGACCTGGCTTTTATTTTGCACTGTTCGCGAAGAAGTTATTGCGATCGGTACGCCATTTACCACACTTTTTTTATGGTTATGTGCGCCATAATACTTCGACGGAACAGTAAAACGAAGGGAAGAGGCGATAGTGTAATTAATTAAAGCAAGATAATACCCCTGTTGGATCAACCTTCGAGTCGATAACCGGCCATAAAGAAGCGAACCGCCATCCCGGAATGATTCTCTTTAAAGAAATCCATCACCATTTCTTTATCCAGACCATAGCGACGCGTCAGAATTCCAGCCTCCCACGCGCTAAGTTGACGATCGCCGGTCTTTTCGAACATACGGTGTGTAAAACCCAATACAAAGCCACGTTTATACTCAGAACAGAAATTCACCGCATGATGCGCGCTATATGCATATGGCGCGTGCAACCCGGCCATTAACCCTTTCCCAAAATGATTATTCATCTGACCTCCTTAGTCGCTATATAATAAATTATATAGCGACTAGTTAAATGAAGGCCAGCGCATTACGCGCTTTTTTGCTTCACATCAGAAGGAAACCCATTCATCAGTAGACTGTGCGGGAGCCGACGCCATTCTCTGAACGCCAGGCGCCGCTTTCGCCGTTACGCGTTGTTGCGGCTCACTAGCGGAAAGCCGGAACTGCTGTACGGAGCGTTGCAAATCCTCCGTCTGCCGTTCCAGCGCCGCCGCCGCCGCGGAAACCTGCTCAACCAGCGCGGCGTTTTGTTGCGTAACGCTATCCATTTGCGTGATCGCCACACCAACCTGAGAGATACCTTTACTCTGTTCTTCGGAGGCGGACGCGATCTGTTTCATAATCGTCGTCACTTCCGTGACGCCGCGCAGGATGGCGTCCATCGTCGCGCCGGTCTCCTGGACCAACTGCGCGCCCTGCGCTACGCGACGTACCGATTCGCCAATTAAAGCTTCAATTTCTTTCGCCGCCCCCGCGCTGCGGCTGGCCAGGTTACGTACCTCACCGGCGACCACCGCGAAGCCGCGTCCCTGCTCGCCCGCTCTGGCCGCTTCTACCGCTGCGTTCAAGGCCAGAATATTGGTCTGGAAAGCAATACTATTAATCACGGTAGTAATTTCGGCGATCTGCTGCGAACTGGCGGAAATACCGTTCATTGTTTCTACCACATCGGAAACCAGTTCACCGCCTTTTCCTGCCGTTAGCGAGGCGGCATCCGCAAGCTGACTCGCCTGGCGAGCGTGTTCGGCGTTCATTTTCACCGTTGCGGTAAGCTGTTCCATGCTGGCGGCCGTCTCTTCCAGCGCAGCAGCCTGTTCTTCCGTTCGGGAAGAGAGATCGTTATTACCGGTAGAAATTTCCGTCGCGCCGCGCCAGATATTGTCGCTTCCGGCGCGGATCGTACTCACGGCTTCGCGTAAACTGTCCTGCATCGCGCGCAGTAGCGGCACCAACCGGCCTACGCAGTTACGCCCCAACGCTTCAATCGGCTGGCTAAGATCGCCTTGCGCGATGCGCTGAAATTGCTGACGGATGCGCTCCAGCGGTTTCACCATCATTGCAACCAGATAGCGATCGGTAAAAATCAGGATAGCAATGCCCAGAATCACCGCCGTGATAAGCAGGATGCGGATGGTATAGGTTTTACCATCGACCATCACGCGGGTGTTATCCAGCATGGCGCCAGCTTCATGACTAAACCGTTCCGCGCTGGCGCCGAACGCGCGACTGAGTGCGGGCGTGACCGTACTGGCATGTTCGCTCCAGGCGGTCAGCGATCCTTGCTGCGCCAGTTGCATTTGAGGAACGACGCCTTTCTCCAGCAAGGCCTGCCAGTTGGACAACACCTCCCTTGAGATATCAGGGTTCATCGGCCCTGGCGATAGCGCTTTCATCTCCTCCAGCTTCTGACGCATATTCTCGAGCGACTGCCGGGCGGGCGCAAAATCGGGCGTGCCGCCGCCGATTTTTACATCCATCGCGCGGCTAAGGCGGGTAACAAAGCGGAAATATTGATCGTTACCCTGGCTTAGCACCGTCATTTGCCGCACAAGATGCCGGTCAATATCATTTCCTTCCGAAACTTCGGATAAAGCATGGACGCTGTATAAACCCACCCCCGACCAGAGTAGACAAAAAAGTCCCAGTATCGTCAGCATGACCATACGAATAGTAAAGTTTTGCAGCAAACGCATATGAATTTCCTTGCTGAATATAAGAGATTAGTCATCAGACGATGACGCACTCTCGTTATCGGCAAGGCGCGGAGAATATATAATGCATTCTCCATTTTTTTACAGTTATCGCCGTTCACGTACCCGCAGATGTTATATATCTGTGAACGCAGAGAAAATCTTTTAGTCTTATTACTGAGTAAATGAATAGATGTAGTAAAAATATTGCGTAAGGCTGCAGGGAGACGGTTATCCGCCGTTAAAGAAGCGCTGTTTTACAGCCGGGCTCAGCGTCCTTTGCCCGACTGCCCCGCCGTTGACGGCGGCTCAATGGTTATGCCGCGTCAATCTGTCCAGATAGCCCATCACAAATGCCGACAGGACAAAGGTCAGATGGATGATGACATACCACATTAATTTGTTATCCGGGACGTTTTTCGCATCCATAAACACGCGTAACAGGTGAATGGAAGAGATAGCGACTATCGATGCCGCCACCTTATTTTTTAGCGAAGTCGCATCCATTTTCCCCAGCCAGTTCAGCTTCTCCTTGCCCGCAGAGATATCCAGCTGAGAGACAAAGTTTTCATACCCGGAGAACATGACCATTACCAGCAATCCGCCAACCAGCGTCATATCAACCAGCGATAACAGCACCAGAATCAGATCGGCCTCCGCCAGGGCAAAAACGTTCGGCAGAACGTGTAGAATTTCCTGGAAAAATTTTAGCGCTAAAGCGATCAGCGCCAAAGAGAGGCCAAAATACACCGGCGCGAGCAGCCAGCGAGACGCATACATTACATTTTCAAGAAAGCGTTCCATAGGGACCTGTCAGGTAACTAAAACCAGCAACAGTATATCTCAACCATGCAACATCAGATCAACATGCAGTTAAGAGCCTATCCCACCAGGCGTTATTGGCGCAGCCAGTTTGGACACGGACAGCGCGCAAAAACCGGAGCGTACACGTAGTACGTGAGGTTTGACTCGCTACGCTCGCCCTTCGGGCCGCCGCAAGCGGCGTTCAAAACGCTAACGCGTTTTGGCGAGCACTGCCCAGGTCCAAAATGGCAAGTAAAATAGCCCTAATGGGATAGGCTCTAAATCTCATCCGGTTTAACCTGTGGGCGCTGATATTCCGGCCATACCAGCGCGACCAACGCCGGGTAGGCTTCAAGACTGAACTCACGAAAACACTGGCGTAAATTAAGGACGTCCAAATCCGAATACGGCACCTTTTCTCCGTTCAGACAACGCTTCTTAATATTGTCGTAATACTTATAAACGGCAGAGTTAAGGTCGCTGCAACGACGCTGTGCGTCAAATAATCCAGGCGTTTCATTCAACTCAGTCATTGTCATTCGTTTTATCGTTGCATGAAGGAAATCGATATATTCATGGTTAACGCGCCAGTACCATACCGGCGTTATCGAATTCATTAATACTGAGAAATGATCTTCGCCCTCTTCCTTTGTCATGGGTTCAGTTTGATTTAAATTTACGACTTTTCCACCAGGACGTTTTTTATTAACCTCCCACATCAGGAAGAGTATCGCGCCGGTCAGTAATAGCAATATAATAACAGAATAAAAAATACTGTTCATAGCAGGCTCCATTTTTTTTGATTTTAAAATTACACCATGTTATTGTCAACGAAACCTACACTATTAAAAATAGTATCCCACTGATCGTAAAGGATATTTAGTCATGCTTCCTGAGCATCTGGTTTCCTCTCATTTTCGCCTGTCATCGCCGCCCCCTGAAGCCACAGAAAACAGTAAAAATTTGCCTAAGGGAAAGACAAAACTCAGCGATTTCGAGCCCGATATTTTAATTAGCGCTAACGCTGCCGGGCAACACAGAAACGTATTATTTGAAGAACGCGACCGTCATATTAAAGAACGTCTGTATTGTGTGGCTAAAATTGAAACGTTTGCCCGCCTGATAAACGCACTACAGGCAGAAGGCGATATTGATGCCCAAACGCTAAGTAAAATACTGGCGGATAAAACCGCAATGATAAATGAAAAAGGCAATGCCATTTGGCTTAATTTAATCACTCGCGAAACCAATATGCCGCTATTTTATTCACTGGAAGATAAAGATGAAAGAAGTTGAAGACAATAACGTTTATTTGGCTTTAGACAACCATAAAAGTGATGAATTTATCTTAAAGCAAAATCTTGCAGCGCTAATCGCCAGCAAAAATGCCACCCTGGAAAAGGTAACGCAGGAGGTGGTATCCATACCGGCGGCGTTAGTGCGCCTGAAGTGGCAAAACCGACGAGAGATGTATGCGTTACAGGTCAAAGAGGAGATTTATGGCGCGACCATCAATGCCATTATCGAGCAGCATCCTGAATTACGAGACAAAATTATGTCTCGTCTTGAAAGTGACTGGCAGCATCTGCTGGCTCGCGAGACGGCAACCCTACGTCTGACGCGTAAGCTTTCCGATGGCGATTACCGGACGCGCAACGTCACCACCGTCGCACGGCAAGAAAAATAACCTTCATGGCTAGTTAACTCTGTTGTGAATACGGGCGAAGCATAAGGATCGTTCTGATTCTCCCTCTTACGGTAGTAAAAGTGTCTAAGCTTAAAGGGTGTTCAACCTGAAGGGAGAAGCTCAATGTCTCATCTATACGACCCTACCACGCAGTATTACACCGGCGAGTATCCTAAGCAAAAACAGCCGGCGCCCGGCGTCCAGGCGAAAATGACGCCTGTTCCTGACTGTGGTGAAAAAAGTTATGTCGGCAGTGGTCGCCTTAAAGATCGTAAGGCGCTGGTGACAGGGGGCGACTCCGGGATTGGGCGCGCTGCCGCTATCGCTTACGCGCGTGAAGGCGCAGATGTCGCGATCAACTACCTGCCAGCGGAAGAAGAGGACGCTCAGCAGGTTAAAGCACTGATTGAGGAGTGCGGCCGTAAAGCGGTGTTATTGCCAGGCGATCTTAGCGACGAATCTTTCGCCCGTTCGCTGGTCCATAAGGCGCGTGAAGCGCTGGGCGGGCTGGACATTCTGGCGCTGGTAGCCGGTAAACAGACGGCAATCCCGGAGATAAAAGATCTGACCAGCGAGCAATTTCAGCAAACCTTCGCCGTTAACGTTTTTGCCCTGTTCTGGATAACCCAGGAAGCGATTCCGCTGCTGCCAAAAGGCGCCAGTATTATCACAACGTCGTCTATCCAGGCGTATCAGCCCAGTCCGCACCTGCTGGATTATGCGGCAACCAAGGCGGCAATCCTTAATTACAGCCGCGGCCTGGCGAAACAGGTGGCGGAAAAAGGAATTCGCGTGAATATTGTCGCGCCTGGCCCTATCTGGACAGCGCTGCAAATTTCCGGCGGCCAAACACAGGATAAAATTCCGCAGTTTGGCCAGCAGACGCCAATGAAGCGGGCCGGTCAACCGGCAGAGCTGGCGCCGGTGTATGTCTATCTGGCAAGCCAGGAATCAAGTTACGTTACCGCAGAAGTGCACGGCGTGTGCGGCGGGGAACATTTAGGCTAACGCATGAAGTCGATTAAGGTGGCGCAATTCTGTTAAGCAAGGCGCCATCTTAGGCAATAAAAAAAGCCGGGTGGCGACTTCGCCTTACCCGGCCTACAGTATCAGCAGAATATTTATTTCGCTTTCGCGGTCTCTTCGCCGACCAAACCAATCTTGAGATAGCCCGCCTGATGCAGCATATCCATCACTTTCATCAGGGTTTCATACTCTACGGTTTTATCCGCGCGGAAGAAAATCGTAGTATCCTTTTTCCCTTCCGTCAGGGCCGTTAGCTCGGCAATCATCGTATCATCCGTCACCGGATCGTTACCGATAAACATGGTGTTATCCGCTCTCACCGACAGATAAACCGGTTTTTCCGGACGCGGCTGTGGCGTACTGGTAGAAGCGGGCAGATTCACCTTGACGTCTACCGTCGCCAGCGGCGCAGCCACCATAAAGATAATCAGCAGAACCAGCATGACATCGATAAACGGCGTCACGTTGATTTCATGCATTTCGCCGTTGTCATCCAGGTTCTCGTTAAGACGCATTGCCATGACGCATTACCCTACCCGTAATTTCTGCGCGGCGCGTACCGGCTGCGCACTGGCGCTCGCATTCAGATCAAGATCGCGGCTTTGCAGCAGCAATACCTGCGCCGCCACGTCGCCCAGCGTCGCTTTGTAACTGCCTATCTGACGTGCGAAGATGTTGTAAATGACGACCGCCGGGATCGCGGCTACCAGCCCAATCGCCGTCGCCAGCAGCGCTTCCGCAATCCCAGGAGCAACCACCGCCAGGTTGGTGGTCTGCGTTTGCGCAATACCGATGAAACTATTCATAATGCCCCATACGGTGCCAAACAACCCGACGAAGGGGGAAATGGCGCCGATCGTCGCCAGATAACCGTTGCCTCGTCCCATGTAGCGGCCAACTGCCGCGACGCGACGTTCCAGACGGAAGCCGGTACGTTCTTTAATCCCTTCGTTATCTTCGCTGCCCTGAGAGAGTTCCAGTTCATTCTGCGCTTCATTGATGAGTTGTGCGCTGAGGCTTTTTGCGCTGAAACCTGCCGCAATGTCGGAAGCCTGATCTAAGGAGCGCGCATCGGCTAATTGCAATTGTTCGCGCTTTAAGCGGCGCTTTTGCGTGAAAAATTCAACGCTTTTACTGAAGAAGATAGCCCAGGTGACGACTGACGCCAGAATCAAACCAATCATCACGCACTTCACGACAATATCGGCGTGCTGATACATACCCCAGACGGAGAGATCCGTCTGCATCAAATTATTACCCACTCTGTATCTCCAGGACGCAAATCACGAAATCTGAGCATAATAATATCAAAACAACGTCGAATTGATAGTCGTTCTCATTACTATTTACATACTGCCGCACCTTTACTGCTTTTTCTTTGCGCTTACGCATTAAAAAAGCCACCTGTTTTTATTTTGGCAAAATTTTCATCTGTATCACACGTCGCCAGGGTGCAGATGGTTATATTCATGCTAGTTTAGACATCCAGACGGTTAAAATCAGGAAACGCAACATGACGGATAAACAGTTGGATACCAAACTGGTAAACGCAGGACGCAGCAAAAAATACACGCTTGGCTCAGTGAATAGTGTGATTCAACGCGCTTCTTCACTGGTGTTTGACACCGTCGAGGCCAAAAAACACGCTACCCGCAATCTCGCCAACGGCGAATTATTTTACGGACGCCGGGGAACGCTGACCCACTTTTCGCTCCAGGAAGCCATGTGTGAACTGGAAGGCGGCGCCGGATGCGCGCTCTTCCCGTGCGGCGCGGCGGCGGTTGCCAACACCATTCTGGCATTCGTTGAGCAGGGCGACCACATCCTGATGACCAACACAGCCTATGAACCCAGCCAGGATTTCTGCAGCAAAATTCTCGGCAAACTGGGCGTGACGACAAGCTGGTTCGACCCGCTCATCGGCGCTGATATCACGCAACATATTCAACCGAACACGAAAGTCGTATTTCTGGAATCCCCCGGTTCTATTACCATGGAAGTACATGATATTCCGAGCATTGTTAGTGCGGTCAGACGCGTCGCGCCAGAAGCCGTCATCATGATTGATAATACCTGGGCGGCTGGCGTTCTGTTCAAAGCGCTGGAGTTCGATATTGATATCTCTATCCAGGCGGGCACTAAGTATCTGATTGGTCATTCTGATGCGATGGTCGGTACTGCCGTTGCAAATGCGCGCTGCTGGGAACAATTGCGGGAAAACGCCTATCTGATGGGGCAAATGCTCGACGCCGACACGGCTTATATGACCAGCCGCGGGCTGCGCACGCTCGGCGTCCGACTGCGCCAGCATCAAGAAAGCAGCCTCAAAATCGCCGCATGGCTGGCGAACCATCCTCAGGTCGCGCGCGTTAATCATCCGGCCCTGCCGGGTAGCAAAGGTCATGCCTTCTGGAAACGAGACTTTACAGGCAGCAGCGGTCTGTTCTCCTTTGTGCTCAATAAAAAGCTGACCGAGGCAGAATTATCAGCCTATCTGGATAACTTTTCGCTGTTCAGTATGGCCTACTCCTGGGGAGGCTACGAATCGCTGATTATTGCTAATCAGCCGGAACAGATCGCCGCGATTCGTCCCGCAGGCGGCGTAGATTTTACCGGTACGCTGGTTCGGGTGCATATTGGTTTAGAGAGTGTTGATGATTTGATCGCTGATTTAGCCGCCGGCTTCGCCAGAATTGTGTAAAGTTGCCGGGGATGGACATATATGCAGACAATTTCCGTGGAAAAGTCTGCGTTTGTTGCGTCCGGGATCAAGGCATCCCGGACGATTCAGGAGTACAATAGGCGAATAAAAGCATAAATGCTGTTCCACAGGAAAGTTCATGGCTGTCATTCAAGATATTATCGCTGCGCTCTGGCAACATGATTTTGCCGCGCTGGCGAATCCACACGTTGTTAGCGTCGTCTACTTTGTCATGTTCGCCACGCTATTTTTAGAAAACGGTCTGCTGCCAGCGTCATTCTTACCTGGCGATAGTCTGCTGCTACTGGCAGGCGCGTTGATCGCCCAGGATGTGATGCATTTTTTGCCGACGATTGGCATTCTCACCACCGCGGCCAGTCTCGGCTGCTGGCTAAGTTATATCCAGGGACGCTGGCTCGGTAATACGCGTACCGTCAAAGGCTGGCTGGCGCAGCTTCCGGCAAAATATCATCAGCGCGCCACCTGCATGTTTGACCGCCACGGTTTGTTAGCGTTGCTTGCCGGGCGCTTTCTGGCGTTTGTCCGCACTCTGCTGCCAACAATGGCGGGTATTTCCGGCCTGTCCAACCGCCGGTTTCAGTTTTTTAACTGGTTAAGCGGCCTGCTGTGGGTGACTGTCGTGACCAGCTTCGGCTACGCGCTCAGTATGATCCCGTTTGTTAAGCGCCATGAAGACCAGGTAATGACATTTTTAATGATCCTTCCCGTCGCGCTACTGGTCGCCGGACTGTTAGGTACGCTGGTCGTGGTGATTAAAAAGAAATACTGTAACGCCTGACGTATCCATAATCGGCCAGGATGGCCCGGTTACGCTTCGTTGACCCGTGGCGGGATGCCCCACTTAGCTCCCTTGCATTGTCCGCATTCTTGCCGCATCTTCGCCCGGCGTAACGCCAAAATAACGTTTAAACTCCCGGCTAAACTGCGATGCGCTCTCATAGCCGACCCGCATCGCCGCGGCGCTGGCCTTCATACCGTCGTGAATCATCATCATCCGTGCTTTATGCAGTCGGTAGCTTTTTAAATACTGCAACGGCGAGGTGCTGGTGACCGCCTTAAAATTATGGTGAAACGCCGACACGCTCATGTTCGCTTCTGCCGCCAGTTGCTCAACATTCAGGTTCTCGGTGTATTTCATTTCGATCTGTTTAAGTACGCGACTGATCAGGCTAAAGTGCGTCTGGCGACTAACCAGCGCAAGCAGCGCCCCGCCGCGCGGCCCCATCAGCACATGATAAAGAATTTCGCGAATAATCTGTTTTCCCAGAATCCGCGCATCCAGCGGGCGCTCCATCACATCCAGCAATCTTTCCACCGCACATAAAATCTCGTCCGACAGCGTGGCGGAGTTAATCCCACTGGCCGCCATCGGCAACTGGAAACGCTCATCTTCGCCAATGTCCATGAGCAACTCTTGCAGTTGCAGCACATCAATATCGAGCCGAATACCGGCCAGCGGTACCTCCGGCGTCGCCCAGGTCTCGCATTCAAAAGGGAGCGGCACGGTCAGTAAGAGATATTCATTAGCGTCATAACGAAACTTGCGCTTGTTAATATAGCCAATTTTATGGCCGGAAAAGAGAAATATGATGCCAGGCTGATACATGACCGGCGTGCGCGGCCCCGGTTCAACACCATACAACAGACGAATGCCCGCCAGCCGCTCGCTGATTATTTTATCATTATTTTTTAAATGATTAATTTTATCCGCCAACTGTAAGCAAATTGCTTCACGATTCATAACGCGCCATTTTTTCATCAAATCCACTCCGCTGGATTGTGCGCATTTTTAGCGATTTTCTCCAGCATTCTGGAGAAATAGGCAAAACATTGGCAGAAATGTGCATTGAGAGACATCCCTCACAAGACCACAATGATGACCATCAGGCAGACAGCCGCCTGCCCTCTTTTTACCCACATAAGGGAATGAGCAATGAACAATTTCAAATTACATACCCCTACCCGCATTCTGTTTGGTAAAGGCGCTATCGTCGATCTTCGCGATCAAATCCCGCAGGACGCCCGCGTGCTGATTACCTATGGCGGCGGTAGCGTGAAAAAGACCGGCGTACTGGCGCAAGTTCAGGAAGGGTTAAAAGGACTGGATGTTCGGGAGTTTGGCGGTATTGAACCGAACCCGTCCTATGAAACGCTGATGAAGGCCGTGCAGCTTGTGCGCGACGAAAATATTACCTTCCTGCTGGCCGTTGGCGGCGGTTCCGTACTGGACGGCACCAAATTTATCGCCGCAGCGGCGCAGTATACGGACGGCGTCGATCCGTGGCACATTCTGGAAACCGGCGGTACTGAGATTCGTAGCGCAATCCCGATGGGGTCTGTGCTGACCCTACCGGCAACCGGCTCAGAATCGAACGCCGGCGCAGTCATTTCCCGTAAAACCACTGGCGACAAACAGGCCTTCCACTCCTCGTTCGTGCAACCGGTGTTTGCCGTACTGGACCCGGTCTACACCTATACATTGCCGCCGCGCCAGGTTGCGAACGGCGTCGTGGATGCTTTCGTCCATACCGTTGAGCAGTACGTCACTTACCCGGTTAACGGCAAAATTCAGGATCGTTTCGCCGAAGGTATTTTACTCACACTGATCGAAGAAGGTCCCAAAGCGCTGCAAGAGCCTGAAAACTATGACGTCCGCGCTAACGTGATGTGGGCCGCTACTCAGGCGTTAAATGGCCTGATTGGCGCTGGGGTTCCGCAGGACTGGGCGACGCATATGCTGGGCCACGAGCTTACCGCGATGCACGGTCTCGATCATGCCCAGACGCTGGCTATCATTCTGCCTGCGCTATGGAACGAAAAACGAGACGTTAAACGTGCAAAACTCCTGCAATATGCTGAACGTGTATGGAATATCACCGACGGTTCCGACGACGAGCGTATTGATGCCGCCATTGCCGCCACCCGCCGTTTCTTCGAACAGATGGGCGTGCCTACCCACCTGTCCGATTACGGTCTGGATGGCAGCACTATTCCGGCGCTACTGGCTAAACTTGAGGCGCATGGATGCATAAATTTAGGTGAAAATCAGGATATTACGCTGGATGTCAGCCGTCGGATTTATGAAGCGGCGCGCTAAGGTTTTTTCGCCTCTGACTTTCGTTTTTGGCCATTTCGTCCAGACTTAAGTCACTTAGTCTCGCCGGATCCGACTCCGGCGAGCCAATTAAAAGAGGAACACATCATGGCTAATCCAACCATTATCAGGCTACAGGATGGCAACGTAATGCCACAACTTGGGCTGGGAGTCTGGAAAGCAAGCAATGAAGAGGTGATCGCGGCGATTCATAAAGCGCTGGAGGTGGGCTATCGATCGATTGATACCGCCACAGCATATCAGAATGAAGAAGGCGTCGGCAAAGCGCTAAAAGCAGCGAGCGTAGCGCGGGAAGAGCTGTTTATCACCACCAAGTTGTGGAATGACGATCAAAAACGTCCCCGCGAAGCCCTGCAGGAGAGCCTGAAAAAACTGCAGCTTGATTATCTCGATCTCTATCTGATGCACTGGCCCGTACCGGCTATCGATCACTATGTCGACGCCTGGAAAGGCATGATCGCGCTGCAAAAAGAGGGGCTGGTAAAGAGTATCGGGGTCTGTAACTTTCAGATCCATCACCTCCAGCGTCTGATCGATGAAACCGGCGTTACCCCTGTGATCAACCAGATCGAGCTTCACCCCTTGATGCAACAGCGCCAGCTACATGCGTGGAATGCGACGCATAAAATCCAGACCGAGTCCTGGAGCCCGCTGGCGCAGGGCGGCGAAGGCGTATTCGATCAGAAAGTGATTCGCGAACTGGCGGATAAATACGGCAAAACGCCCGCCCAGATTGTTATTCGCTGGCATCTGGACTGCGGGCTGGTCGTCATTCCGAAATCCGTCACCCCTTCCCGTATCGCGGAAAACTTTGCTGTCTGGGATTTCCGTCTCGATAAAGATGAATTAGGCGAGATCGCAAAACTGGATCAAGGCAAACGCCTCGGCCCCGATCCGGATCAGTTCGGCGGTTAAGCCAGATTTATCGCACGCCATGCCCGACGATGTCGTCGGGCTTTTTTGCATTCCGAAACATTAAGAAACAATTACGCGCATTTAACAGTATATTTCCCCCACACACAAGCGCAGAATTATTCTGATTTTGTGAATATTTATTCATATTTATTATGAATTTACTTAATACATATAAAATATTTATGGATGTGTGATTGTGGCGGAAAAAAAATCTCAGGGCGTCAAATGGCTCCCATTAATTCTTATTCTGGTTATCGCCGCCGGACTGTGGCAGCTAACGCCCCCTTCCGGGTTAAGCGCGCCGGCCTGGCATTCCGCGATTATTTTTGTCGCGACGATCGCCTCTATCGTGGCGAAAGTGCTGCCTATTGGCGCGGTCGGTATTATCGGCATCACCGTCTTTGCGCTCGCCTATGCTGCCGGCGACAAAACGGCCAGCGGCGCGATTACCACGGCCTTGAGCGAGCTGAACAGTTCGCTGATCTGGCTTATCGTCGTCGCCTTTATGATTGCCCGTGGGTTTATCAAAACCGGGCTGGGTCGGCGTATCGCCCTACAAATGATCCGTCTGTTAGGTAAACGAACGCTGGGCCTGGCTTATGGCCTGGCGTTTGCCGATCTGATCCTCTCCCCCGCGATGCCCAGTAACACCGCGCGCTGCGGCGGCGTGATTTACCCGATCGCCGACTCGCTGGCGCGCAGCTTTGATTCACATCCGGAAGATGAGTCTCGCAGCAAAATCGGCACCTTTCTGATCACCTGTATTGGCAATGTTAACGACGTCACCGCCGCACTGTTTATGACCGGTTATACGGGTAACCTGCTGGCGGTAAAACTGGCGGCGAACGCCGGCGTTACGTTGAGCTGGGGAAGCTGGTTTATCGCCGCGCTCCTGCCTTGCCTGGTCTCTTTTCTTATCGTCCCGCTGCTGGTCTACTGGCTGACGCGTCCGGAAATTAAACATACGCCGGATGCGCCGGATTTGGCGCGCAAAGAGCTGGCGCAAATGGGCAGTATGACGCGCGGCGAGTGGCTCATGCTGGCGACCGTCGGCGTGTTGCTGGTGCTATGGATTTTTGGCAGCTCGCTCGGCGTGGATGCCACGACGGCCTCTTTTGTCGGTCTCTCGATTTTATTACTGAGCGGCGTGCTCACCTGGGAAGACGTTAAAAGCGAAAAAGGCGCCTGGGATACGTTGATTTGGTTTGCCGCGCTGCTGATGATGGCTAACCAGTTGAAGAAACTAGGATTCACCAGCTGGTTTGGCAACCTGATTGGCGACAGCATCGGCAGTACGATGCATGGAACCAGTTGGATAATCATTCTGCTGCTGCTTAACGCAGCCTATTTTTATACCCACTATTTTTTCGCCAGCGGCAACGCGCAAATCGCCGCGCTGTATGCGGTGTTTCTGGGTGTCGGTCTGCATCTGAATATCCCGGCGGCGCCGATGGCGCTCATGCTGGCGTTTACCAGCAGCCTGTACTGCTCTCTTACGCAGTATACCCACGCACGCGGCCCCATTCTTTTTGGCGCCGGCTATGTACCGACGGGCGTCTGGTGGCGAACGGGATTTATTATCAGTCTCTTTAATCAGGCGGTCTTTTTGACAGTCGGCCTCGCATGGTGGAAAGTGTTAGGGTTGTATTAAACGCTTAACTCATCGATAAGCCCCTCGGTTAACGGAGAAATGGAATGACCTGCATTTTCTGTCAAATAGTTGAAGGTAAAGCACCTTGTCATAAAGTTTGGGAAGATGAGCATCACCTGGCTTTTTTGTCGATTTTTCCGAATACCGATGGGTTTACCGTAGTGATCCCGAAAAAACATTACCCCAGCTACGCGTTCGATCTACCGCCGCAGGCGTTAGCGGACCTGATGCTGGCGACCCAAAAAGTGGCGAAGAAACTGGATAAGGCTTTCCCGGATGTCAGTCGTACGGGAATGTTCTTCGAAGGTTTCGGCGTAGACCATGTGCACAGTAAATTAAGCCCCATGCACGGTACTGGCGATTTAACCCACTGGAAACCGATTGAATCGCGGCAGAATAAATTTTTCGAACAGTATGAAGGATATCTGTCGTCACACGATCATGAACGGGCTGATGATGAAAAACTGGCCGCGCTGGCGGCCAGAATTCGTGAGGCATAAATACGGAGCACTTCTGCCGGATGGCGGTGTAAGCACCTTATCCGGCCTACAAAACTGTGCTATTCATAGACCTGATAAGCGCAGCGCCGTCAGGCATTATACCTTAGATTATATACTTCTTATCTATTTTAATATATCAACCCTGGTAGGTTAAATATTACGGCGCGTGGCTAAATATTTCGTACAAAAACCATCCAGGAATAGCGGCAATAACACCCATTAAAATTATCCCTGCAAGAGTCATTTGCCTGTCTTCACGTTTTTCCATATTACATGCTTTAATAGCCATTATGAATATAACAACAGCTATTATAGCAATTACGATAAAACAGGGAATAATAATCATACCCATGATATCCCCTCCTCTGGGGCTGTATACAAGCATCATGCCTTAATCATTAAGGTAATATATAATTAATTTATACAATCAATAATATTTAAATAAAATATAAAGCTCCCCGTAATTTAGCAATTACTAAAGATCGACACAATATATTTAGATGTCTGTTACTTCCAGAAACATTAGCTTCCAGAAGCAACAGATTCAAAGGTAATTAACGCCCTGCGCCTTTCCCGCGCTTCTTATTCGCAGCAAGCCCCTGCCGCTGATGTTCCACCGGCGTATGCTTGGTCAACGCCGGGCGCGTGTTGCGGTTCTGGCGACGCGCTTCGCGCATCTCTTCAATGGTCGGCGCAGGCACCAGACACTCACGGCGACCGCCAATCAAATGCTTTTTCCCCATCGCTTCCAGCGCCTGGCGAATCAGCGGCCAGTTCGCCGGATCGTGATAACGCAGCAGCGCCTTATGCAGGCGACGTTGCCTGTCTCCCTTCGGCACCACCACATCTTCACTCTTATAACCAATTTTACCCAGCGGGTTTTTGCCGGTGTAATACATGGTGGTCGAATTCGCCAACGGCGACGGGTAGAAGTTCTGCACCTGATCCAAACGGAAGCGGTGGCGCTTGAGCCACAGCGCCAGATTCACCATATCCTCGTCCCGCGTGCCCGGATGCGCGGAGATAAAATACGGGATCAGATACTGCTCTTTTCCGGCCTGTTTAGAGTAAAGGTCAAATAACTCTTTAAAGCGATCGTAGCTGCCCATACCCGGCTTCATCATTTTCGACAGCGGACCTTCTTCAGTATGCTCCGGCGCAATCTTCAGATAGCCGCCCACATGATGGCTTGCCAGCTCTTTAATGTAGCGAGGATCTTCTACAGCGATGTCGTAGCGCACGCCGGAGGCAATTAAGATTTTCTTAATGCCTTTCAGCTCACGGGCGCGGCGATAAAGATTGATCGTCGGCGTATGGTCAGTATCCATATGCGGACAGATATCCGGATAGACGCATGACAGGCGACGACAGGTCTGCTCCGCACGCGGCGACTTACAGCGCAGCATATACATGTTCGCGGTAGGACCGCCCAGATCGGAGATCACGCCGGTAAACCCCGGCACCGTGTCGCGGATCGCTTCGATCTCGTTGATAATAGAGTCTTCCGAGCGGCTCTGAATGATGCGCCCTTCATGTTCAGTGATCGAGCAGAAAGAGCAGCCACCAAAGCAGCCGCGCATGATATTGATCGAAAAGCGGATCATCTCATAGGCCGGAATACGGGCATTGCCGTAAGCCGGGTGCGGCACACGCTGATACGGCAGCGCAAACACGCTATCCATCTCTTCAGTGGAGAGCGGTATGGCGGGCGGGTTGATCCAGACATAGCGGTCGCCGTGTTTTTGCATCAGCGCCCGCGCGCAGCCAGGGTTAGTTTCGTGATGCAGAATACGCGACGCATGGGCGTACAGCACCTTGTCGCCTTTCACCTTTTCAAAGGATGGCAGCAGGATATAGGTTTTTTCCCACGGCTTCGGACGCGGCGGCTGCACGGTAATCGCTTTAGCTTCCTGCTTTTTCGGCGCGACCGGCTTGTTATCCGCGCACGGCAGATCCTCACCATAGGGATGGGGAATTGGATCGATTTTACCCGGCGTGTCCAGACGAGTGGAGTCGACGCCGCTCCAGCCAGGCAGCGCTTCTTTAACCATAATCGCAGTGTTACGCACGTCGCGAATCTGATCGATGGTTTCGCCCATTGCCAGACGGTGCGCCACTTCCACCAGCGGACGCTCGCCGTTGCCAAACATCAGCATGTCGGCTTTGGAATCGACTAACACTGAACGACGCACAGTATCAGACCAGTAGTCGTAATGCGCGGTACGGCGCAGACTGGCCTCAATGCCGCCGAGGATCACCGGGACATCTTTCCACGCTTCTTTGCAACGCTGGGTATAGACCAGCGTGGCGCGGTCCGGGCGTTTGCCCGCGACGTTATCTGGGGTGTAGGCGTCATCGTGGCGCAGCTTACGGTCAGCGGTGTAACGGTTGATCATCGAGTCCATGTTGCCGGCGGTGACGCCGAAGAACAGGTTCGGTTTTCCCAGACGCATAAAGTCGTCTTTGCTGTTCCAGTCCGGCTGGGCGATGATCCCCACGCGGAAGCCCTGCGCTTCCAGCATACGACCGCAAATCGCCATGCCGAAGCTCGGATGGTCGACGTAGGCGTCGCCGGTTACCAGAATAATGTCGCAGCTATCCCAGCCAAGTTGATCCATCTCGTCACGTGACATCGGCAAAAACGGCGCCGGCCCAAAGCAGGCGGCCCAGTACTGCGGCCAGGAGAAAAGGTCGCGATCCGGTTGGATCAGGGAGATAGCGCTCATATTGCTTCCAAAACGATTGGCAAAAAAATAATCAAAGGTCGGGGATTATAAGCCGTATCTATAGCGAAAATGAAGGAGATTATCGCCTTATATGCAGGGCTGGCGCGAAATAGAAACAACTTTCAACGGCCTGGCCTGAGGTGTTTGAAATTGGTCTTATGAATATCTTCAAATTGGTATGCAATTAATTATACCCACGTCTAAAAACGCAGTATCGCCATAACAACAAAAAGTAAAAAAAACATCAAATTATCAGCAATATATAAAAAAACTTCGCTGAATTGCTCACGACACTGTTTTTACCATGACTTTCTTCTGTGAACCAGATCTCTTTCTTTGGTCTATTGATTAAATTAAATTGGCTGACAGAATTCAGGGGATAAAGAACACCATCACCACGCCTTTCCCCAACGCAACACCTTACGTATCAGCAGGTTATTAATTAATCAACGATAACCACAGGAATCCCAACCTATAAGGAAGCAGATATGAAAAACACACGTTCATTCACAACATCAGCGGTATTACTGGCCGGCTGTTTGCTACTGGCATTTCCAGCGCTCGCCAAAACCACGCTGAAACTGAGCCACAATCAGGATAAAAGCCACGCCGTTCACAAAGCGATGAGCTATCTGGCCGATAAAGCGAAAGCCTATTCGGACGGCGAATTAAATATTCGTATTTACCCCAACGCCACGCTGGGCAACGAACGTGAATCGCTGGAATTGATGAACTCCGGCGCTCTGCAAATGGTGAAAGTCAATGCGGCATCGCTGGAGTCTTTTGCGCCGGAATATAGCGTGTTTAGCCTGCCGTTTTTATTCCGCGACCGCGATCACTACTACAACGTACTGAAAAGCGACTTAGGGAAACGCATTCTCGCGTCCTCCGAAAGCAAAGGCTTCGTCGGCTTAACCTGGTACGACGGCGGCGCCCGCAGTTTTTACGCTGGTAAGCCCATCACTCAACCCGACGATTTAGCCGGTATGAAAATCAGAGTGCAGCAAAGCCCCAGCGCTATCGCGATGGTGAAAGCGCTCGGCGGCGTGCCGACGCCGATGGCGCAAGGCGAACTCTATACCGCGCTCCAGCAAGGCGTGGTCGATGGCGGCGAAAACAACCCCGTGGTTTATGCCGATATGCGTCATGCGGAGGTGGCGAAATTCTATTCCCGCGACGAGCACACGATGGTGCCGGATGTCCTGGTCATCAGTACCAAAGTACTTAACAAATTGAGCGATAAAGAGCGGAAAGCGTTATATAAAGCCGCAGATGAATCCATGCAGCAAATGAAAGACGTCATCTGGCCCGCCGCGGAAAAAGAGGCTTATGAGAGCATGAAGGCCATGAACGCGACCGTTGTTGATATTGATAAATCCGCGTTCAAACAGCGTGTTAAGCCCTTGTTTGATGAGTTCCGCGCGAAAGATGCTCAGTCAGCGAAGGATCTGGAATACATCGAGAATATGTAAATCTGCCGGGCAGGGTTCTCCTGCCCTTTACAGGATGTAATATGCGAATACTCACCAATGCACTGAACAAAATACTGGCCGGGTGCTGCTGTATTATTCTGGCGGTCATGGTTGCCTGCGTATCCTGGCAGGTGGCGGCGCGCTTTATATTCAACGCGCCAAGCAGCACGCTCGACGAATTCACCCAGATTCTTTTTATGTGGATGATTCTGTTAGGCGGCGTCTATACCGCCGGATTAAAAAAACATTTAGCTATCGATTTGTTAGCGCAAAAACTCTCCCGAACGCCCGCCCTCGTGCTCGACAGTATCATTCAGGTGATTATTACCGTGTTCGCGCTGATTTTTATGGTGTACGGCGGTGATATTATTGTTGAAAAAGCGGCGCACGTCAGCCAAATGTCCCCGGTATTAAAATGGCCTATGGATAAAGTCTATTGGGTCATGCCGATTAGCGGCGTCATCCTGGTGTACTACACCATTGTGAACGTTATTGATAATTATCATCAGCGCCATCTTCGCTAACGAGGGATATATGGACTTTGAATATATTTACCCAATAATTGTTTTATTTGGCAGTTTTGCCATTATGCTGGCGGTCGGCGTTCCTATTACATTCGCTATCGGGCTGTCGTCCTTATTCTCAATCCTGATAGCCCTTCCCCCGGATGCGGCAATCTCGGTTATTTCGCAAAAAATGACCGTCGGTCTCGATGGCTTTACGCTGCTGGCGATCCCCTTTTTTGTGTTAGCCGGCAATATCATGAATACCGGGGGAATCGCCCGGCGCCTGGTGAATCTGGCTCAGGCGTTAGTTGGCCGCCTTCCCGGTTCGCTGGCGCACTGCAATATTCTGGCGAACACCCTGTTTGGCGCGATATCCGGCTCGGCGGTCGCTTCTGCGGCCGCGGTGGGCGGCATCATGTCGCCATTACAGGAAAAAGAGGGCTACTCTCCGGCGTTCTCTACGGCGATCAACGTCGCTTCGGCGCCGATTGGCCTGATGATCCCGCCCAGCAATGTGCTAATTGTCTATTCGCTGGCTAGCGGCGGCACCTCTGTCGCCGCCCTGTTTTTGGCGGGCTACCTGCCCGGCATCTTAACCGCGCTGGCTTTAATGACGGTAGCGGCGCTGTATGCCCATCGCCACCATTACCCGGTAGCCGAACGCATCAACCTGCGGCAGTTTCTGTCGGTATTCCGCGATTCATTGCCCAGCCTGTTGCTGATATTTATTATTATCGGCGGCATTATCGGCGGCGTATTTACGCCAACAGAGGCCTCTGCGATCGCGGTAATCTATAGCCTGGCGCTGGCGGCCATTTATCGAGAAATTAATGTGAGTAAGTTGCGCGATATTCTGCTGGATTCGGTAGTAACCAGCTCTATTGTTCTCTTACTGGTCGGCTGCTCAATGGGAATGTCATGGGCGATGACCAATGCTGATGTTCCTGAACTGATTAATGAAATGATTACCAGCGTGTCCGAAAATAAATGGGTCATCTTGCTGATTATCAATCTCATTTTGTTATTCGTCGGGACGTTTATGGATATTACCCCGGCTATTCTAATCTTTACGCCTATTTTCCTTCCCATTGCTCAACATCTGGGAATCGACCCTGTCCATTTTGGCATTATTATGGTTTTCAATTTAACCATCGGACTGTGTACGCCCCCGGTAGGCACTATTTTGTTCGTCGGTTGCAGTATCGGCAAAATCAGTATTGATAAAGTCGTCAAACCGCTATTACCGATGTTTCTGGCACTCTTTGTGGTCATGGCGATGATTTGCTACTTCCCGCAGTTGAGTCTGCTGCTTCCCACGCTGTTTGCTCCTTCCTGAAAACCCTGACGGGTCTGCGCTATTCAGACCCGTACTCGGACGCTTTACGACGCAGGATTCACCAGCATTTGCCCAATCGAGCCGCGGTCAGCCATTTCCAGCGTCTGGCTGTTGAAATAGAACGGGAAGTGCGGCCAGGACGGCTGACCGTAGTAGACCAGCAGTTCGACTTGCCCATCCACCCAGACGGTATCTTTCCAGCCTCTATCTTCCGGGAACGGCATAGCGCCGTTGACGTTACGAATCAGGAAAGAGACGCCCTCAATATGGAACGACTGCGGCATATCGGCGCGTACCGTCCAGCGCTCCCAGGTGCCTTGTTGGGCGGTAATATCAATGCGATTCACATCCCACAGTTGGCCGTTAATCCCCGGATCGTCGCCAAGACTGATGTCCCGACTGCGGACAGGCGCGCCGCTCATGATCTCCGTCGGCAACAGACGCATCGGCAGATTATCGGTCACCAGCGGCAGCAATCCGGTTGGCCGTAACGTCAGCACCAGGGTCGAAACCAGAATACTGGAAGGCTCAAAGAAACCGCGAATCCGATCGACTATGCTGGCCGCTTCCCCGCAGGTGATCGAGACTTCGTCGCCGTTGGTCATATCAACCAGGATTTCACGTCGCTCGCCGGGCGCCAGTGACAACTGTTTGACGGAAACCGGCGCAGGTAAAAAGCCCTGATCGCCTGAAATCACATGCAGCGCCCGGCCATCGCTCATCTGAAGCTGATAGCGCCGCGAGTTCGAGGCGTTCAACAACCGTAACCGTACCCAGCCGCGGGACACTTCGACATAGGGGCTTTGCGCGCCGTTCACCAGCAGCGTATCGCCGACAAAACCACCGCTTCCCGGTTCGCTATACTCCGGCGTCCCAAAGTTATCCAGCCGTTTATCCTGGATAATGACGGGAAAATCATCCACGCCGTAATGGTTCGGAATGGGCAGCGTTTTACTGATGTCGTCTTCGACCAGCCACATTCCGGCCAGGCCGTTATACACCTGCTGCGCGGTACGGTTAGGCGTATTAGCGTGATACCACAGCGTGGCGGCGCTCTGACGAATCGGCAACACCGGCGCCCAGTCCGCGTTCGGCGACATCATACGCGCCGGGCCACCCATCAGCGGCCCCGGCACCAGTAAACCAGCAACCGTCATGGAGACATTTTCCGCCAGGCGGTTGCTATAGATGAGTTTAACGTCATCGCCTTTCCAGACGCGGATTGTCGGCCCCAGATAACGACCGTTCACTCCCCAGACCGGCGCGCGCGTGCCTTGCGTAAAGGACCAGTGCGCTCGCTGTAGCGTCATAAACAACGGCTGCCCGCGACGGGACTCCAGCAACGGCGGAACAGGCAACGGCTGTTGCTGACCGGCAGCATTCGCCCTGAGGGGAATCGCGCCTGCACATAGTGCGATTCCCGATGCCTGAAGAAACTGACGCCGACTGAATGACATATAAGCTCCATGTAAAACAGGCTAAAGAGTTGTGCCTGAAAAAATGATTTCTACAATAACAGAGTAAGGCTGCTTAAACCTTACCGGTCGCTTCACGTTCCGCAACCTCTTTATCAAGTTCCGCGATTTTTTGCTCCATTAACGCACGGCAGTGGGCCGCCAGCTCGCGAACCTGATCTTTACCATATTCGCTGACGTCGACTGGCGGCAGCATTTCCACAATAACCAGTCCGTTGTTCAGGCGGTTTAGATTGACTTTGTTAGAGGTGTTGGAAACGCAGACAGGAATGATCGGCACACCAGCCGCGATAGCCGCATGAAACGCGCCGGTTTTAAACGGCAGCAGACCGCGTCCCCGGCTACGCGTACCTTCAGGGAACATCCAGATAGAAATACGGCGCTTTTTAAAATGGTTAACCACTGCCGCAATGGTGCTATGCGCTTTGGCGCGGTTATTACGGTCAATCAACAGATTGCCGGTCAGCCAGTACAGTTGCCCAAAAAACGGGATCCAAAGCAGGCTTTTTTTCCCCACCGTCACCGTTGGCGGCTGCACAATATTCGCCGCCGTGACCATATCATAATTATTCTGGTGGTTAGCGATATAGATAGCATTGCCATAGTTTTCCGCGTCGGCGGGTTTGCGGCACTCCACTTTCAGGCCAAACAGCGGGGCCAGACGGCCGAACATATGTCCAAACGTCGCCACGTGTTTTGGGTTACGTGGGCTGAAAAGGCAGTAAATAGAACCGAAAACACAGACCAGAATGGAGTAAATAACGGTAACAATAAGACGAAAAATATATAGCATAACAACCTCTGAAGGCCTAAGAGCCCGGCATTCTACGTCACCTGAAATTCAGGTTAGGATTTTGGTAAGTGTGGCTCTCTGGAAAAACGTATTGTTAATCGCAATGCACGAATAAACAACGGTTTTACGGGAAATTTTAATGTTAATCCGATCTGAAACCGTAGGCCGGATAAGACGCTACTGCGTCGTCATCCGGCAACGGCAGAGCGCCGGATGGCGGCTTAGATGCCTTGTCCGGCCTACGGGCGCCCCTCTCTTACTCTTCGCTGTCGCCATGACTTACGCGATGCGGCGAATCAATCTCAATGCGATCGATACGCTGCAGGCCGCGCATTAATGTGCCACGGCGTCCGCGTTCGCCGACCACCTTCTGTAACTCTTCAGGGCGCAGTTTGATTTTGCGCTTCCCGACATGGATAGTCAGAGTGCTTTGTGGCGGCAGCACGTACAGGTGCGCCAGTCCATCATCGCCTTTCGCCGCTTCCGCAGAGGGGATATTAATAATCTTATTCCCTTTGCCTTTCGACAGCTGCGGCAGAGAGTCTACCGGGAACATCAACATCCGTCCGGCCTGGGTAATCGCCAGCAGCATATCGTGCTCGTCTTCAATCACCAGCGGCGGCATGACGTGCGCATTTTCCGGCAGTGTAATCAACGCTTTACCGGCACGGTTACGGGCAACCAGATCGTTAAACGTACAAACGAAGCCGTAGCCCGCATCCGACGCCATCAGCAGTTTCTGGTCATCGCCTTCCATCAGCATATGCTCTACGGTCGCCCCCGGCGGCAGCGTGAGTTTGCCGGTCAGCGGCTCGCCCTGCCCACGCGCCGACGGAAGCGTAATGGGATCAATAGCATAGCTGCGCCCGGTGGTATCAATAAACACCACCGGTTGATTACTCTTACCTTTCACCGCGGCTTTAAAGCTGTCGCCCGCTTTATAGTTAAGCCCCGGCGCATCAATATCATGACCTTTGGCGCTGCGCACCCAGCCCATCTGCGACAGCACGATAGTCACCGGTTCGGACGGCAGCATGTCGTGTTCGCTCATCGCTTTAGCTTCTTCGCGCTCACGCAGCGGAGAACGGCGATCGTCGCCATAGGCATCGGAATCTGCCTGTAGCTCTTTTTTCAGCAAGGTATTCATTTTGCGTTCGGACGCGAGAATGCCCTGCAACTGGTCACGCTCTTTTTCCAGCTCGTCCTGCTCGCCGCGAATTTTCATCTCTTCCAGTTTGGCGAGATGGCGCAGTTTCAGTTCGAGAATCGCTTCCGCCTGGGTTTCGCTGATGCCGAAACGCGACATCAGCGCGGGTTTCGGCTCATCCTCGTTACGGATAATCTCAATCACTTCGTCGATGTTGAGAAACGCCACCAGCAAACCTTCGAGGATATGCAGGCGCTTAAGCACTTTCTCCAGACGATAGTTCAGACGACGGCGTACCGTGTCGCGGCGGAACGCCAGCCACTCGGTGAGGATCTCCAGCAGGTTTTTCACCGCCGGACGACCATCCAGACCGATCATGTTCAGGTTAATACGGTAGCTTTTTTCCAGATCGGTGGTGGCGAACAGATGGTTCATCACCTGCTCCATATCCACACGGTTGGAGCGTGGCACAATCACTAAACGCGTCGGGTTTTCGTGATCTGATTCATCGCGCAGATCGTCCACCATCGGCAGTTTTTTATTACGCATCTGCGCAGCAATCTGTTCCAGCACTTTCGCGCCAGAGACCTGATGCGGCAGCGCGGAAATTACCACGGCACCGTCTTCTTTGGTCCATACCGCGCGCATACGCACGGAGCCCCGCCCGTTTTCGTAAATTTTACGAATTTCCGCACGTGGGGTAATGATCTCCGCTTCGGTCGGGTAATCCGGCCCCTGAACGATATCCAGCAACTGATCCAGCGTCGTTTTCGGCTGCTCAATCAGCGTAATCGCCGCTTTCGCCACTTCGCGCAGGTTGTGCGGCGGGATATCTGTTGCCATGCCCACCGCTATACCGGTGGTGCCGTTCAGCAGGATGTTCGGCAGACGCGCCGGTAACATTTTCGGTTCCTGCATCGTGCCGTCGAAGTTTGGCACCCAGTCCGCCGTCCCCTGACCGAGTTCGCTTAACAGCAGCTCGGCATATTTGGACAGGCGAGATTCGGTATAACGCATTGCCGCGAATGACTTCGGATCATCCGGCGCGCCCCAGTTTCCCTGGCCATCGACCAGCGGGTAACGGTAAGAGAACGGCTGCGCCATCAGCACCATGGCTTCATAGCAGGCGCTGTCGCCGTGCGGATGATACTTACCCAGTACGTCACCGACGGTACGGGCGGATTTTTTAAATTTAGCGCTGGCGTTCAGCCCCAGCTCTGACATCGCATAGACGATGCGGCGCTGTACCGGCTTCAGGCCGTCGCCAATAAACGGCAACGCACGATCCATGATCACGTACATGGAGTAGTTTAAGTAGGCGTTTTCCGTAAATTCATGTAGCGCAAGGCGCTCTGCCATATCGCTCATTAACAGGGGATCCTCAATCTGCATGCTGACCGTTCGGACGGCAATATTGCCGCAGATAATACCCTATCTCACGGTCTGAGTCACAAACCGTGAGCCAGGTGACGAGGAAGTTAACGAAGCGGCAGATAGATATCCGTCAGCAGCTCATGTTCCGCCACCTCATTGACGAAATTCAGGTACTGGAAGAAGACCGGAAAATCGCGCAGCGTCTCGCCGCTGGCCGGTAGCCATTCGCGGAATAAATACCACACGCTCTCCGGGAGGCTGTCGAGCGATCCCTGATGGCGTACCACCGCGCAGCGCCCGCCAGGAATCTCGCTATTCACCACGCCAACGTCATTTTCGGCTATCGGCTGGTGGACGCTGCCGCAGATATCAAAGCGGAATTGATCCGGCGGCGTCGTCTGCGGGTCGTGCCAGGCAATACCAAAGGTTTGGCTGCTGGCAATCGGCGACTGGCCCGTTTCACGCCGCCATGCAATAAATTTCGCCGCGCTGGCGTTGACCTTATCCGGATGCCCCAGATGCGTCAGCATCGCGACGCGGGTAGGTGGAAATTCAACGATTTTTACGTCCATGACATGCTGCTCCTGTAACGCAAGTTTAGGAACGCGTTGGTTCCAGGCCAGCCAGTCCGGCGATTGCCGAAACCGGCGCGGGCTTTGACCAAACGCGGTTTTGAAAGCACGTGTGAACGACTCCGGATTCTGGAACCCGGCATCCAGCGCGATATCGATAACTTTATCCTGCGGGTTAAACGCCAGCCGCCATGACGCACGGCGCAAACGCAGCCACTGGATATAGCGATAGAGCGGAAGCCCGCTCCAGGCGGTAAACTGCCGATGAAAATGAAACGGCGAGCTGTGCGCCATCCGGCTTAACGCCTCAATCGACAGAGGCTCATCCAGATGACGCTCAATGTGGTCGCAAACGCGCCGCAGACGTTCGGAATAAGCCGCGCTGATCAGGTCATTCATCACTGCCTCCTTGTGGCCTATTCTGCCCACCGGGCGGCTGTGAATCCTGACCGATCTTGCGCAATGTGGGATTACGGATTCACTTTACGAATCTGTTTTACGTCGATTTCGACAGAGTTCCAGTCTTTATCCACTTCGCCCTGAATTTCAACGGTATCCTGCGGGGTTACGGTCAGGCCGTTCCAGCGCTTGTGGTCAATATCCACATTGATAGTACCGGTCGCATCTTTAAACACATACAGGTCGTCGGAAATGCGCTCGACGATATTCCCGCGCAGCGTTACCCACGCATCGTCACGCAGCGATTTAGCGCTCTCTACCGTCGTGCTGCTGCCGTTCGGGCCGACAAATCCGCCGCCTTGCGTTTGCGTCGCCGACGGGCCGGAGAAACCGCCCTGCTGAGCCGCCAGAACCGGGGTAGAACACAGTGCCATAACGGCAACGATTGCAGCTAATTTTTTCATGATTACTTTTCCCTTTCATGTCGTTTCAGATCCATTTAATAAGGTAATCCTTAACAACTTCTTAAGGCAAAAAAAGAATCTTTTTTTCTGTACATCGCCTGCGGCGACAAGGTTAACTGACGGCAACGCGAGTTACCGCAAGGAAGAACAGATGCGAATTTTACTGGTAGAAGATGACACACTTATTGGCGATGGCATAAAAGCGGGCCTGAGTAAAATGGGTTTCAGCGTCGACTGGTTTACCGAGGGACGTCCGGGCAAAGAGGCGCTTTACAGCGCGCCTTATGATGCGGTTATTTTAGATTTGACGCTGCCAGGCATGGACGGACGGGATATTTTGCGCGAATGGCGCGAAAAGGGTAAACAGGAACCGGTACTGATCCTGACGGCGCGCGACGCGTTAGCAGAGCGCGTCGAGGGACTACGTCTGGGCGCCGATGACTATTTATGTAAACCTTTCGCGCTCATTGAGGTCGCCGCCCGTCTGGAGGCGCTGGTACGCCGCGCCAGCGGTCAGGCCAGTAGCGAATTGCGCCACGGCCAGGTGACGCTCAATCCAGGCAATCTCGTCGCGACGCTTGCCGGCGAACCGCTGGCCTTAAAACCAAAAGAGTTCGCGTTGCTGGAACTCTTACTGCGCAACAAAGGTCGCGTGCTGCCGCGCAAGCTTATTGAAGAGAAGCTGTATAACTGGGATGACGACGTGTCCAGCAATGCAGTGGAAGTCCATGTTCATCATTTACGCCGCAAGCTCGGCAGCGAATTTATTCGCACCGTACACGGCATCGGCTACACCCTGGGTGACGCATGAAATTGACGCAACGTCTCAGCCTGCGCGTCAGGCTGACGCTTATTTTCCTGATTCTGGTCTCCATCACTTGGGCAATTTCCAGTTTTGTGGCCTGGAGAAAGACGACGGATAATGTCGACGAGCTGTTTGACACACAGTTGATGTTGTTCGCCAGACGGCTTAGCACCCTCGATCTTAACGAGATCAACGCCCCGCAGCGCATGGCGCATACGCCAAAGAAATTAAAACATGGGCATATCGATGACGATGCGCTGGCGTTCGCCATCTTTTCCGCTGATGGCAAAATGTTGCTGCATGATGGCGACAACGGCCAGGATATTCCGTATCGCTATCGCCGGGAAGGTTTCGACAATGGCTATCTGAAGGATGACAACGACCTCTGGCGTTTTTTGTGGTTGAACTCGGCGGACGGCAAGTATCGTATCGTCGTCGGTCAGGAGTGGGATTACCGCGAAGATATGGCGCTGGCGATCGTGGCGGCGCAATTAACGCCGTGGCTGATCGCCCTTCCCTTCATGCTGCTGATTTTATTGCTCCTGCTTCACCGCGAGCTCAGACCGTTGAAAAAACTGGCGCAGGCGCTACGCTTCCGGTCGCCGGAATCGGAAACGCCGCTCGACGCCAAAGGCGTACCGAGCGAGGTTCGCCCACTGGTCGAAGCGCTTAATCAGCTTTTTAGCCGCATCCACTCCATGATGGTGCGCGAACGGCGATTTACCTCCGACGCCGCCCATGAATTGCGCAGTCCGCTGGCCGCGCTGAAAGTACAAACCGAGGTGGCGCAGCTCTCGGGCGACGATCCGCTATCGCGTGATAAAGCGCTGACCCAGCTCCATGCGGGGATCGATCGCGCCACGCGGCTGGTCGATCAGCTGCTGACGTTATCGCGTCTCGACTCGCTCAATAATTTGCAGGATGTAGCGGAGATTTCGCTGGAAGAGCTGCTGCAGTCCGCGGTAATGGATATTTATCATCCGGCGCAGCAGGCGAATATCGACGTGCGTTTACAGCTTAACGCCCATGACGTCATACGTACCGGCCAGCCGCTACTCTTAAGCCTGTTAGTGCGTAACCTGCTGGATAATGCGATTCGCTACAGTCCGCAGGGCAGCGTCGTCGACGTTACCTTACATGCCCGCAGCTTCACCGTCAGAGATAATGGCCCCGGCGTAGCGCCAGAGATTCTGACGCATATCGGCGAGCGTTTTTACCGCCCGCCAGGCCAAAGTGTGACCGGCAGCGGTCTGGGATTATCAATCGTCCGCCGCATCGCTACGCTACACGGCATGACGGTGTCGTTTGGCAACGCCGCGGAAGGTGGATTTGAGGCCGTAGTAAGTTGGTAACAGAGACTTTTGCCAAAAACGCAAAAGACTTTGCACATTTTGCTAATTTCACCGCACCGCCCGTCAGCGTAGAATCAGCAGCAAACGCATTTCTTGAGGACACAAAATGAGTAACATCCTGATTATCAACGGGGCGAAAAAATTCGCGCACTCCAACGGCCAGTTAAATGACACCCTGACCGAAGTTGCCGATGGGCTTCTGCGCGATCTGGGTCATCAGGTTAAGATCGTCCGCGCCGACAGCGACTATGACATTAAAGAAGAGGTGCAGAATTTCGTCTGGGCTGACGTGGTGATTTGGCAGATGCCAGGCTGGTGGATGGGCGCGCCATGGACAGTAAAAAAATATATGGATGATGTCTTTACCGAAGGTCACGGTACGCTCTATGCCAGCGATGGCCGCACGCGTTCCGATGCCGCTAAAAAGTACGGTTCCGGCGGTCTGGTGCAGGGGAAAAAATATATGCTGTCACTGACGTGGAACGCGCCGATGGAAGCATTTACCGAAAAAGATCAGTTTTTCCACGGCGTAGGCGTAGATGGCGTCTATCTGCCATTCCATAAAGCCAACCAGTTCCTGGGCATGGACGCGCTGCCAACGTTTATTGCCAACGACGTGATTAAAATGCCGGATGTTCCGCGCTATACCGCAGAATATCGCAAGCATCTGAGCGAAATTTTTGCTTAACTGGTCATCCTGGAATTAGAAGGAGTTAACCATGCTTACCGTCATTGCCGAAATTCGCACGCGTCCGGGCCAACATCACCGTCAGGCCGTCCTCGATCAGTTTGCGAAAATTATTCCAACCGTTCTTAAAGAAGAGGGGTGCCACGGTTACGCACCGATGGTGGATCATGCCGCGGGCGTGAGTTTTCAGACTCTGGCGCCTGACTCGATCGTGATGATTGAACAGTGGGAAAGCGTTGCGCACCTTGAGGCGCATCTGCAAACCCCGCATATGAAAGCCTATAGCGACGCGGTAAAAGACGATGTGCTGGAAATGAATATTCGTATTCTGGAATCCGGCGTTTAAGTTATTACCCTCGTCTGACGTCTCCCTGATGCGATGCGCAAGTGTCGCCATCAGGCTGCGGCGTTATGTCGGATTCGCTTATCCGGCCTGCGCCACGCAGACCGGATAAAGCGTGCAACAACCGTTACACGTCGAGATCCGCGAGATCGCCTTTTTCCTGTAGCCAGTTGCGTCGATCTTCAGAACGTTTCTTCGCCAGCAGCATATCCATCATCGCGTTAGTACGCTGATCGTCTTCATCGCTAATGGTGAGCTGCACCAGGCGGCGAGTATTCGGATCAAGCGTAGTTTCGCGTAACTGCATCGGGTTCATTTCACCCAGGCCTTTGAAACGTTGTACGTTCGGCTTGCCTTTCTTACGCTTAAGTTGTTCCAGTACGCCCGCCTTCTCTTCTTCCGTCAGCGCGTAATAGACCTCTTTACCCAAATCGATACGGTATAGCGGCGGTAGCGCGACGTAGACATGACCATTCTTCACCAGCGCGCGGAAATGTCTGACAAACAGCGCGCAAAGCAGAGTAGCGATATGCAAACCATCGGAGTCCGCATCCGCCAGGATACAGATCTTGCCGTAGCGCAGCTGACTCAGATCGTCGCTGTCCGGATCGATACCGATCGCCACGGAAATATCATGCACCTCTTGCGAGGCCAGCACTTCATCGGAAGAGACCTCCCAGGTGTTAAGGATCTTACCTTTGAGCGGCATGATCGCCTGATATTCGCGATCGCGCGCCTGCTTGGCGGAACCGCCTGCCGAATCCCCTTCCACAAGGAACAGCTCGGTCCGATTAAGATCCTGCGCGGTACAGTCCGCCAGTTTCCCCGGCAACGCCGGACCGCTGGTGAGCTTTTTGCGTACCACTTTTTTTGCGGCGCGCAGTCGCCGCTGCGCGCTGGCAATCGCCATCTCTGCCAGTTGTTCCGCCGCCTGCACGTTCTGGTTCAGCCACAGGCTGAAGGCATCTTTCACCACGCCGGAAACAAATGCCGCACATTGACGCGACGACAGACGCTCTTTAGTCTGCCCGGCAAATTGCGGGTCCTGCATTTTCACGGAGAGCACATAAGCGCAGCGATCCCAGATATCTTCCGCCGACAGTTTGACGCCGCGCGGCAGAATATTGCGGTATTCGCAAAATTCGCGCATCGCGTCGAGCAGGCCCTGGCGCAGACCGTTGACGTGCGTCCCCCCCTGCATGGTCGGGATCAGGTTGACGTAGCTTTCCGTCAGTAATTCGCCGCCTTCCGGCAGCCACAATAGCGCCCAGTCAACCGCTTCCGTTTCACCGTTAAAATTACCGATAAACGGCTTTTCCGGCAGCGTCGGCAGGCCGTTTACCGCTTCGCCCAGATAGTCGTTCAGACCATCCTGGTAGCACCAGCGCTGCTCGCTGTTATTCACTTCATCTTTAAAAGTGATTTCCACGCCGGGACACAGCACCGCTTTTGCTTTCAGAACGTGCATTAAGCGAGAGACAGAAAAACGCGGGCTGTCGAAGAAACTTTCGTCCGGCCAGAAATGGACGCTGGTGCCAGTATTACGTTTACCGCAGGTGCCGACAACCTGCAAATCCTGCACTTTTTCGCCGTTTTCAAACGCGATGTTATAGACCTGACCGTCGCGGCGCACGGTCACTTCCACGCGCTTTGACAGGGCATTTACTACCGAAATCCCCACCCCATGCAGACCACCAGAGAACTGATAGTTCTTATTGGAGAATTTACCGCCGGCATGAAGCCGACAGAGGATCAGTTCTACCGCCGGAACCCCCTCTTCCGGATGGATATCCACCGGCATCCCGCGTCCGTCGTCAATCACTTCCAGCGATTGATCGGCATGTAAAATGACATCCACGCGTTTGGCGTGACCTGCCAGTGCTTCATCCACACTATTATCAATCACTTCCTGACCCAAATGGTTGGGGCGGGTCGTATCGGTGTACATCCCCGGGCGGCGGCGTACCGGCTCAAGCCCAGTGAGTACCTCAATGGCATCAGCGTTATAAGTTTGCGTCATGGTTTAATTAGCAATTCGAATTGATTGTCAGCAACTGTGCAGTCCAAGAAAATCGACAATCTGGTTGAAATAATCTTCGAAGCCCGTGAATGCGTGATTACCACCCTCGGTCACTGTCTGACGGCAGGAGGCGTAATATGCCACCGCCTGGCGGTAATCCAGCACTTCATCGCCCGTCTGTTGCAGTAGCCAGATCAGGTCCGGCGCTTCCAGCGGGTCAATCTGCATGACTTTAAGATCATAAATATGGCGAGACTCTAGCACATATTGCTGCCCGGTGTAGGGGTTCTCGTTCTGACCGAGATAGTCGGTCAGTAATTCAAAGGGCCGCACGGCGGGATTCACCACCACAGCCGGCAGCATAAAACATTGCGACAGCCAGGTGGCGTAATAACCACCCAGCGACGATCCTACCAGCCCTAGTGGCGCACCGCCATGCTCAAGCACGAGAGATTCCAGCAACTCCGCCGCATCGGCAGGATACGGCGGTAGTTGAGGGACGATCATCTCGACATGCGGATGACGCTCCGCCAGCCAGTTTTTTAGCTGGCACGCTTTTGCCGAGCGAGGGGAACTGTTGAATCCGTGCAAATAGAGAAGCGTAGACATCAGTATCCTTCCGAAGCGGTATCGGGTCGGAACCGGGTATCCTGCAGGCGATGCACTTCCGTCTCCAGGACGCCGTTCGCCCGGAGCTCCAGCGTACGCCAGCCCGGCGCGATAGTATCCAGCGTAAAGTTCGCGCAGTGCGGTTTGAACTGTACGCAGGTTGACGGCGACGCCAGCAGACGCCGTCCGTTCCAGTCAAGATCCAGCTCCTGGTGAATATGTCCGCATAACAGATATTTTACACGCGGGAAATTCGCCAGCACGCTATCCAGCTCACCGGCATTACGCAAGCTGTGCTGATCCAACCAACTGCACCCTGCCGGCAACGGATGGTGGTGCAAAAGGAGCAATGTCTGTCTCTCTGGCGCATCGGCGAGCTTACGCTCAAGCCATTCCAGTTGGAACTCGCTCAGTTCGCCATGCGGAACGCCAAACACCTGGCTATCCAGCAACAAAATCTGCCATTGTTCACCGATTAACACGCGTTTAGCCGGGGAAATCCCCGCCTCTTGCAGCGCGCTGTACATTGCCGGCTGAAAATCATGATTGCCCGGTAGCCAAACGCAAGGCGCGCGAAAGCTTGCGATACCCTCAGCAAAATGCTGATAAGCCGCAGCGGATTGATCCTGCGCCAGATCGCCGGTGGCCACGATCAGATCATATTCATACTGTTGCGCCCGAATAGCCTCCAGCACGGCCTGGTAACTTTCCCAGGTATTGACGCCTAACAGCGTTTCATGCTTTTCGGCAAACAGGTGAGTATCTGTAATTTGTAAAATCCTGACTCGGGCCTCACCAGCCAGAGGTAGGGTTAACAGGCTTTCCAAATGGTGTCCTTAGGTTTCACGACGCTAATAAACCGGAATCGCCATCGCTCCATGTGCTAAACAGAATCGTAGCCAGTCGGCCAGAAACTGATTAATTTGATGCTTTTCGTCGCGTTGATGCAACTTTTTATTTGGATAATCATACCGCGCTTTGAAGCGAAAGATCTGCTGGCTTGAACACACTTCAGCCACCATCGCATCATGGTAGAGGCGCACCGTCAGCGACGGCAGGCTCCAGTAGGTGATGGCTGGCGCCGTTTGCTCGATCGTTACAAGCGTAGTGTATCGGGTCGATTCCACAATCGTTAACCGATATTGTACGTTGCCCACCTGATAGCTCACCGTTTCACCGGGGGCGTCATTGCGCGGCAGCAGGCGGCGCAATTGCGAAAAATTGGTTTCGCACAAACGCATCATTTCTGGGAAGTCAGGTGTATAACGCTTCATTTTTTCCACTCGTTTTTTAACTCTTGATGATGCAACTGAAGCCATTGCAAAGCGATGACTGCGGCTGCGTTGTCGATTTTCCCCTCTTCTACCCACTGGTATGCCTGTTCCCGGCTTACCACATGAACCCGAATATCTTCGTTTTCATCCGCCAGACCATGAATACCTGCCGCGGTCGTGGCGTCCACTTCACCCACCAGAATAGATGAGCGCTCGCTAGTTCCTCCTGGACTCGCCAGGTAACTGATTACCGGTCGGGTGCGGCCTACGGTCAGCCCCGCTTCTTCCATCGCCTCTCGCCGGGCGACCGCCTCAATGGTTTCGCCTTCTTCTATCATGCCGGCGACCATCTCCAGCAGCCACGGCGTAACGCTTGTGTCATACGCGGCAATACGAATCTGTTCGACCAGCACCACCTCGTCGCGTTCAGGGTCAAAGGGTAGCAAGACGGCGGCGTGCCCGCGCTCAAAAATTTCGCGCTTTACCTCGCCACTCATTTCTCCGTTGAATAAACGATGGCGGAATCGATACACATCCAATGAAAAAAAACCGCGATAGCGCGTTTCCCGTGCAATAATTTCTACATCGCTTTTGGTGAAAGTAACTGGCAAGTTGTCTGATTTACGCATTGTGCTGCCCTGCTAGCAATAATGATTAAATGATGAATTTCAAGGGTGGTTGACTGCTGTTTTATCACCCTTGTGGTAAATTGGTGCCAATTAAGGCTCGTATGGCACGTAACGCCAACTTTTTGCAGTGGCGGATTCTGCTAGAATCAGCAATTATTTTTACAAATTGATCAGCGCTAAATACTGCTTCACAACAAGGAATGCAAATGAAGAAATTGCTCCCCATCCTTATCGGCCTGAGCCTGTCGGGGTTCAGCACACTAAGCCAGGCAGAGAACCTGATGCAAGTTTATCAGCAAGCACGCCTGAGCAACCCGGAATTGCGTAAATCCGCTGCCGATCGCGATGCTGCATTCGAAAAAATTAACGAAGCGCGTAGTCCTTTACTGCCGCAACTGGGTTTAGGTGCCGACTACACCTACAGCAACGGTTATCGCGATGCGAACGGTATCAACTCCAATGAAACCAGCGCTTCTCTGCAATTAACGCAGACGCTATTTGATATGTCGAAATGGCGTGGGCTCACCCTGCAAGAAAAAGCAGCAGGCATTCAGGATGTCACCTATCAGACCGATCAGCAGACGCTGATCCTCAATACCGCGAACGCGTATTTTAAGGTATTGAACGCTATTGATGTGCTTTCCTATACCCAGGCGCAAAAAGAGGCTATCTACCGTCAGTTAGATCAAACGACGCAACGTTTTAACGTGGGTCTGGTCGCCATTACCGACGTGCAAAACGCCCGTGCGCAATATGATACCGTACTGGCGAATGAAGTGACCGCCCGCAACAACCTGGATAACGCGGTAGAAGAGCTGCGCCAGGTAACCGGCAATTATTACCCGGAGTTGGCGTCGCTTAACGTCGAGCATTTTAAAACCGACAAACCCAAAGCTGTTAATGCGCTGCTGAAGGAAGCGGAAAACCGTAACCTGTCGCTGTTGCAGGCGCGTTTAAGTCAGGATCTGGCGCGCGAGCAAATCCGTCAGGCGCAGGATGGTCATCTGCCGACGCTGAATTTAACGGCCTCAACCGGCATTTCTGATACCTCTTATAGCGGTTCTAAAACCAACTCCGCCCAGTACGACGATAGCAACATGGGGCAGAATAAAATCGGCCTGAACTTCTCCCTGCCGCTGTATCAAGGCGGGATGGTTAACTCGCAGGTAAAACAGGCGCAGTATAACTTCGTCGGCGCAAGCGAACAGCTGGAAAGCGCGCACCGTAGCGTGGTGCAGACCGTACGTTCTTCCTTTAACAATATTAACGCCTCCATCAGCAGCATCAACGCGTACAAACAGGCAGTCGTTTCCGCGCAAAGTTCTTTGGATGCAATGGAAGCCGGTTACTCGGTCGGTACACGTACCATTGTTGACGTACTGGATGCCACCACCACTCTGTATGATGCCAAGCAGCAACTGGCCAACGCGCGTTATACCTATTTGATTAATCAGTTAAATATCAAATATGCGCTCGGTACGCTGAACGAGCAGGATCTGCTCGCGCTTAACAGTACGTTGGGCAAACCTATCCCGACGTCGCCGGAAAGCGTAGCGCCGGAAACGCCAGAGCAGGATGCTGCCGCAGACGGTTATAATGCCCATAGCGCCGCGCCGGCAGTACAGCCGACCGCCGCTCGCGCCAACAGCAATAACGGCAATCCATTCCGGCATTGATAAGTTATTCGCTGGCGCTGCGCTTATCAGACCTATGCCCTTGTAGGTCTGGTAAGCGCGGCGCTACCTGTCATAAAGCCGCACCTGAACGTAAGGCAACGTAAAGATCCTGCTATTCCGCCGCATTCTCGCCTTTTCTCGCTTCAATTTCGACCAGTCATCCTCTATTCTGAACGCATGTTGTATTTACCACTGGGTCCTGGAAGACAAATATGAAACGGACAAAATCCATCCATCACGCATCATTTCGCAAAAGCTGGAGCGCGCGGCATTTAACGCCGGTCGCCCTGGCGGTTACGGCTGTTTTTATGCTGGCTGGCTGTGAAAAAAGCGATGAAACCGTATCGCTGTATCAAAACGCTGATGACTGTTCAGCGGCGAATCCGGGCAAAAGCGCGGAGTGTACAACCGCGTATAACAATGCGCTGAAAGAGGCCGAACGTACTGCGCCTAAGTACGCTACACGCGAAGATTGCGTCGCTGAGTTTGGCGAAGGCCAGTGCCAGCAAGCACCTGCACAGGCTGGCATGGCACCGGAAAATCAGGCGCAGGCCCAACAATCCAGCGGCAGTTTCTGGATGCCGCTTATGGCAGGTTACATGATGGGACGTCTGATGGGCGGCGGCGCAGGCTTTGCGCAACAGCCGCTGTTTAGCTCGAAAAACCCGGCCAGCCCTGCATACGGCAAATATACCGATGCGGCAGGTAAAAACTACGGCGCGGCGCAACCGGGCCGGACAATGACCGTACCGAAAACCGCGATGGCGCCGAAACCTGCCACCACAACAACCGTTACCCGCGGCGGTTTTGGCGAATCCGTCGCCAAACAGAGCACCATGCAGCGTAGCGCTGCCGGTACTTCAACACGTTCGATGGGCGGCTGATACGCATGGAAAGAGTCAGTATTACCGAGCGCCCGGACTGGCGCGATAAAGCGACTGAATACGGGTTTAATTTTCACACTATGTATGGTGAACCGTACTGGTGTGAAGACGCTTATTACAAGTTAACGCTCGCCCAGGTGGAAAAACTGGAAGACGTTACCGCCGAGCTGCACCAGATGTGCCTCAAGGTAGTAGAACGCGTCATCGCCAGCGATGAGCTGATGACGAAGTTTCGTATTCCAAAACATACCTGGGGTTTTGTTCGCCAGTCCTGGCAAACGCAACAACCGTCGCTCTATTCCCGCCTCGATCTGGCCTGGGACGGCATCGGCGAGCCTAAGCTGCTCGAAAATAATGCCGACACGCCAACATCGCTGTATGAAGCGGCGTTTTTTCAGTGGATTTGGCTGGAAGATCAGATCAACGCGGGCAATCTGCCGGAAGGCAGCGATCAGTTTAATAGCCTGCAGGAAAAGCTGATTGAACGCTTTGCTGAACTTCGCGAGCAGTACGGTTTTCAGTTGCTGCATCTCACCTGCTGTCGCGATACGGTTGAGGATCGCGGCACCATTCAGTATTTACAGGACTGCGCGGCCGAAGCGGAAATCGCCACCGAATTTCTCTATATCGACGATATTGGTCTGGGGGAAAAAGGCCAATTTACGGATCTGCAGGATCAGGTCATTGCGAACCTGTTCAAGCTCTATCCGTGGGAATTTATGCTGCGCGAGATGTTTTCCACCAAGCTGGAAGATGCCGGCGTGCGCTGGCTGGAACCGGCCTGGAAAAGCATTATCTCCAATAAAGCGTTGTTGCCGCTGTTGTGGGAGATGTTCCCTGACCATCCGAATCTGTTGCCTGCGTATTTCGCCGAAGACGAACATCCGCCAATGGATAAATATGTCGTGAAACCGATCTTCTCCCGCGAAGGGGCGAACGTATCGATTATTGAGAACGGTAAAACGATCGAATCCGTGGAAGGCCCGTATGGCGAAGAGGGTATGATCGTGCAACAGTTCTATCCGCTGCCAAAATTCGGCGACAGTTACACCCTGATTGGTAGCTGGCTGATTAACGATCAGCCCGCCGGAATTGGTATCCGTGAAGATCGGGCGCTGATCACCCAGGATCTCTCCCGCTTCTATCCGCATATTTTTGTCGAAGGATAGATTCTCCTGTAAGCCCGATGCGCGTAGCGCCATCGGGCAATCATTCAGCGCCTTATCCGGCCTACCCCACCTGCACCGACAACATACTTATACTGCCCATCTCAATACCGTCGACCGGGATGGTGATAGGTTCCTTGCCGTCCCAGGCGCCAAGTACATACAGCAAAGGCAAAAAGTGCTCCGGCGTCGGGTTCGATAAGGCCCCCCCTTCATGTTGCAGATAATTCACCAGCGGGTGCTGTTCTACCGGCCCCTGCCACGTCAGGTTGGCTTTCACAAAGTCATTAAATGACGCCGCCCAGGGATACGGTATATTGTCACCGTGCCAACGCACAGTCCGCAGGTTATGAACCACATTCCCGCTAGCCACCAGCATCACGCCTTCGTCACGCAGCGTCGCCAGTTTACGACCCATCTCAAAATGCCATGCCGCCGGTTTGGTACTATCAACACTAAGCTGCACCATCGGGATATCCGCATTCGGGTACATCTTGATCAATACGCCCCAGGAGCCGTGATCAAATCCCCACGCCTCTTTATCGAGCGCGACGGGAACGGGAGCCAACAGTTCAACCAGACGCTGCGCCAGCGCAGGCGATCCAGGAGCCGGATAATGCATGTCATACAGCGCCTGCGGAAAACCGCCAAAATCATGGAGAGTTTGCGGCCTTTCCATCGCTGTGACGCCAGTCCCACGGGTATACCAGTGCGCCGACACCACCACTATCGCCTGTGGTCGCGGTAGGGCTTCCCCCAATCGCCGCCAGGCGCGGGTATAATCGTTATCGTCCAGCACGTTCATCGGGCTGCCATGCCCCAAAAACAATGCTGGCATACACGTTAAAGACATGATGTTATCCTTACAAGAAAGACATTTTGTTAACATCACCATACGCTTTCTTCACAGAGGAAGAACTCAGATAACTATGATGAAGATCATCAGTTATTTTGAAGGTCAGGTTCGGACGGCAAATTGATAAGGAGTAATGGATGTCAGTACCACTTATTCTGACCTTACTGGCGGGCGCCGCCACCTTTATTGGCGCGTTTCTTGGCGTTCTCGGCCAAAAACCGTCTAACCGCGTGCTGGCTTTTTCGCTGGGCTTCGCCGCAGGGATCATGCTGCTTATCTCGCTGATGGAGATGCTGCCCGCCGCGCTTGATACCGAGGGGATGTCGCCTGTACTGGGCTACGGAATGTTTATTATCGGCCTGTTGGGCTACTTCGGGCTGGACCGCCTGCTTCCTCACGCTCATCCGCAGGATCTGGTGCAAAAAAGGCAGCAGCCGCTTCCCGGCTCGATAAAACGCACTGCGATTTTATTGACGCTCGGCATTAGCCTGCACAACTTTCCGGAAGGGATCGCCACCTTTGTCACTGCCAGCAGCAATCTTGAACTGGGTTTCGGCATCGCACTGGCGGTGGCGTTGCACAATATTCCTGAAGGTCTGGCGGTTGCCGGCCCGGTTTATGCCGCGACGGGCTCAAAACGTACCGCGATTTTTTGGGCCGGTATCTCCGGCATGGCGGAAATTCTTGGCGGCGTACTGGCGTGGCTGATTTTGGGCAGCCTGGTTTCACCGATCGTTATGGCGGCTATCATGGCGGCAGTCGCCGGCATTATGGTGGCGCTCTCCGTCGATGAACTGATGCCGCTGGCAAAAGAGATCGATCCTAACAATAACCCCAGCTATGGCGTGCTTTGCGGTATGTCCATCATGGGGCTCAGTCTCGTCATTTTGCAGACGATAGGTATCGGTTAAGAGAAACGTCGCGCCGGATGCAGGCCTTTAGCCAGGCAACATCCGGCTGCCCGTCAAGGATATGCGCTATTTCTGCTCATTCATCACGCTGTCGCCTTCGCTCGTCTGGCGAAAACGTTTCGTTCGCGCTTCAAGTAATGCATCTCTGTCTTGCCGAAACGCTCTGCAATAACGCTTCATATGGCAAATATACCCTACTACCACCAGAACGATTAATATTATCCAATACCAGGCAATAAACATCCTTTTTACCCTTAAAATTTAACATCACTAAACATTTAACGTTAAAATTTTACATACCCTTATTTTGACGTATTCATATACTGGCATATTTGTGGAACAAATAAATGATTTTGATCATATAAATCAGTGGTGAAACACAATAATGAAAGAGGTATTAAGCAGAAAACAATGTCGATAAGATCACACTTCGTACTAATTTATATTGTTCTTAAAATATCACACTCCTACTATCGACTCACTCAGGCAATTAAAAAATATTGATACAGAATATACTTTAAAATAAGTAACAGCATCATGACTTATATTTAAAGACCAATCATTTACCTCATTTATTATTCATAAAAACATAGTATATTCAGAAGTATTATATTTAGAAGTTGTATATAAGGAGATATATCCATGTTTGACCAATACCGGAAAACAATACTTGCCGGTGCCGTCGCACTGACATGCGGACTCACCGCAGCCAGTACGTTTGCCGCAGGTTTTCAACCGGCACAGCCCGCAGGAAAATTAGGCGCAGTCGTTGTCGATCCTTACGGAAATGCCCCTCTCACCGCGCTGGTGGAATTAGATAGCCATATTATTTCAGACGTTAAAGTTACTGTACATGGCAAAGGGGAAAAAGGCGTTCCTGTTACTTATACTGTTGGGAAAGAGTCTTTAGAAACCTATGACGGTATTCCTATTTTTGGCCTTTATCAGAAATTTGCCAACAACGTCACGGTAGAATATAAAGAAAACGGCAAAGCCATGAAGGATGACTATGTGGTGCAGACGTCCGCCATCGTCAACCATTATATGGATAACCGTTCTATTTCAGATCTCCAGCAAACGAAAGTTATTAAAGTTGCGCCAGGATTTGAAGATCGCCTTTATCTGGTAAATACCCATACCTTTACGCCGCAGGGCGCTGAATTTCACTGGCACGGCGAAAAAGATAAAAATGCGGGCATTCTTGATGCCGGCCCGGCGGGCGGGGCTTTGCCTTTCGATATCGCCCCTTATACGTTTGTGGTCGACACCCAGGGTGAATATCGCTGGTGGCTGGATCAAGATACCTTCTACGACGGCCACGATATGAATATCAACAAACGCGGCTACCTGATGGGTATTCGTGAAACGCCTCGCGGCACCTTTACCGCGGTGCAGGGCCAACACTGGTACGAGTTTGACATGATGGGGCAAATTCTTGCCGATCATAAACTGCCGCGCGGGTTCCTGGATGCGTCTCATGAATCCATCGAAACCGTGAACGGCACCGTACTGCTGCGCGTCGGCAAACGCGATTACCGCAAAGAAGACGGCATACATGTTCATACTATTCGTGACCAAATCATTGAGGTCGATAAGTCTGGCCGCGTAGTAGACGTTTGGGATTTAACCAAAATCCTCGACCCTATGCGTGATGCGCTGCTCGGCGCGCTGGATGCGGGCGCAGTATGCGTGAACGTCGATCTGGCCCATGCCGGACAGCAGGCGAAACTTGAACCGGATACGCCGTATGGCGATGCACTTGGCGTTGGTGCCGGTCGTAACTGGGCGCACGTCAACTCTATCGCTTATGACGCGAAAGACGACTCCATTATCCTTTCTTCCCGCCATCAGGGTATTGTAAAAATTGGTCGAGATAAGCAGGTGAAATGGATACTGGCACCGTCTAAAGGCTGGAATAAGCAGCTAGCCAGTAAATTGCTGAAACCGGTAGACGATCATGGTAAGCCGTTGACCTGTGACGAAAACGGCAAGTGTAAGGACACCGATTTCGATTTCACCTATACCCAACATACGGCATGGCTTTCCAGCAAAGGCACGTTAACGGTCTTTGATAACGGCGATGGTCGCGGCCTGGAGCAACCGGCTCTACCGACCATGAAATATTCCCGTTTTGTCGAATATAAGATCGATGAGAAGAAAGGCACCGTACAACAAGTTTGGGAATACGGTAAAGAACGTGGATATGATTTCTATAGTCCTATTACCTCGGTTGTTGAATATCAAAAAGACCGCGACACCATGTTCGGCTTTGGCGGTTCTATTAACCTGTTCGACGTTGGTAAACCAACAGTCGGCAAACTGAATGAGATTGACTATAAAACGAAAGAAGTGAAAGTTGAAATTGATGTGCTGTCGGATAAGCCCAACCAGACGCACTATCGTGCGTTACTGGTTCATCCAACGCAAATGTTTAAATAAATCACGGGAAGGAATTAATATGTCATCTAAATGGATTACCTCTTTATTTAAAAGCGTAGTATTAACCGCGGCATTGGTCACTCCTTTTGCGGCATCGGCTTTTACCGAGGGCACAGATTATATGGTTCTGGAGAAACCGATTCCTAATGCGGATAAAACGCTGATTAAGGTATTTAGCTACGCCTGCCCTTTCTGCTACAAATATGACAAAGCCGTAACAGGTCCGGTTTCTGATAAAGTAGCCGATCTCGTTACGTTCACTCCGTTCCACCTGGAAACAAAAGGCGAATATGGCAAACAGGCCAGCGAAGTATTTGCAGTCCTGATCGCCAAAGATAAAGCTGCCGGGATTTCGTTATTTGATGCTAAATCACAATTCAAAAAAGCGAAGTTCGCCTGGTATGCGGCTTACCATGATAAGAAAGAGCGCTGGTCAGATGGGAAAGATCCGGCGGCATTTATTAAAACCGGGCTGGACGCCGCAGGCATGAGCCAGGCTGATTTTGAAGCGGCGCTGAAAGATCCTGCCGTTCAGGAGACTCTGGAAAAATGGAAAGCCGCCTATGACGTTGCCAAAATTCAGGGTGTTCCGGCTTACGTCGTCAACGGCAAGTACCTTATCTATACCAAAAACATCAAATCCATCGATTCTATGGCTGAACTCGTTCGGGAACTGGCCACTAAAAAATAAGCAGGGAAACGATTATGGATTTTATTAAGGGATTATGGCGAGACCTACGCGCAAGACCAGTAGATACGCTGGTGAGATGGCAGGAACAGCGCTTTCTGTGGCTGTTAATGGCCATCGCGATGGGAGGGTTAATTATCCTGGCGCACTCGTTCTTCCAAATCTATCTCTACATGGCGCCGTGCGAACAGTGTGTTTACATTCGTTACGCGATGTTTGTGATGGTAATTGGCGGGGTGATTGCGGCGATAAATCCCAAAAATATCGTGCTGAAGCTGATTGGCTGCATCGCGGCGTTTTATGGCAGCATTATGGGCATTAAGTTTTCTATTAAGCTTAATGGTATCCATCATGCGGTACATAATGCGGACCCCGATTCACTTTTTGGCGTGCAAGGATGTTCGACTGACCCTACCTTTCCTTTCAACTTACCGTTGGCGGAATGGGCACCGGAGTGGTTTAAACCTACCGGAGACTGCGGTTATGACGCGCCTATCGTCCCTGATGGCGTAACGCTCAGTAGCGTACAGCAGTGGTTTGTCGATCTCTACCAGCAGTCCGAAGGCTGGTATCTGCTTCCGCCCTGGCACTTTATGAACATGGCGCAGGCATGTATGTTGGCCTTTGGGTTGTGCCTGATTCTGCTGCTGGTGATGAGCGGCGCCTGGGCATTGAAACTGGCCAGAGGCAAATAACCTGAATAGATAAACCAAAGCAGAGGTCTGCATTCAGGCCTCTGCTTTTCTCACAATAATTTTACCATTCAGCTTATTCGTCGTTCTTTGAAACTGAACAATATGGCACCGAAGGAATACAAAAAAGCCGATGACATCTCATCGGCTTTTTTCAACCATGTGACCCGTCCTGAATAGCGTTGACACGTTCCAGACTTAAATCCGGAGAACGTGATGATGACTGAGTTCAAACGCACCCAACGCGATTATCCTCTATCCTTTAAAATAGCCGTCGTTGAGCAGGTCGA
>NZ_JAGESA010000020.1:0-32790 GCF_017572835.1 Salmonella sp. 32120201201600049SM
CCATCAAGCCGCACACCAAGTTCGAATCTGAAGTGTACATTCTGTCCAAAGATGAAGGCGGCCGTCATACTCCGTTCTTCAAAGGCTACCGTCCGCAGTTCTACTTCCGTACTACTGACGTGACTGGCACCATCGAACTGCCGGAAGGCGTAGAGATGGTAATGCCGGGCGACAACATCAAAATGGTTGTTACCCTGATCCACCCGATCGCGATGGACGACGGTCTGCGTTTCGCAATCCGTGAAGGCGGCCGTACCGTTGGCGCGGGCGTTGTTGCTAAAGTTCTCGGCTAATCGCTGATAACATTTGACGCAATGCGCAATAAAAGGGCATCATTTGATGCCCTTTTTGCACGCTTTCACACCAGAACCTGGCTCATCAGTGATTTTATTTGTCATAATCATTGCTGAGACAGGCTCTGTAGAGGGCGTATAATCCGAAAGGCGAATAAGCGTTTCGATTTGGATTGCCTCGCGATTGCGGGGTGAAAATGTTTGTAGAATACTTCTGACAGGTTGGTTTATGAGTGCGAATACCGAAGCTCAAGGGAGCGGGCGCGGCCTGGAAGCGATGAAGTGGATAGTTGTTGCCATATTGCTGATCGTCGCAATCGTCGGCAACTACCTCTATCGCGACATGATGCTGCCGCTGCGTGCGCTGGCCGTAGTAATTCTGATTGCTGCAGCGGGTGGTGTCGCGCTGTTGACGACAAAAGGTAAAGCAACCGTTGCTTTTGCCCGTGAAGCGAGAACCGAAGTCCGTAAGGTCATTTGGCCGACTCGCCAGGAAACGCTGCACACCACGCTGATCGTCGCTGCGGTTACCGCAGTTATGTCACTGATCCTGTGGGGACTGGATGGTATTCTGGTTCGCCTGGTATCCTTTATCACTGGCCTGAGGTTCTGAGATGTCTGAAGCACCTAAAAAGCGCTGGTACGTCGTTCAGGCGTTTTCCGGTTTTGAAGGCCGCGTAGCCACATCGCTGCGCGAGCATATCAAATTACACAATATGGAAGAGCTGTTTGGCGAAGTCATGGTGCCGACTGAAGAAGTCGTTGAGATCCGTGGCGGCCAGCGTCGCAAAAGCGAACGCAAATTCTTCCCGGGTTACGTTCTGGTCCAGATGGTCATGAACGACGCAAGCTGGCACCTGGTGCGCAGCGTGCCGCGTGTGATGGGCTTTATCGGCGGTACCTCTGACCGTCCGGCGCCGATCAGCGACAAAGAAGTCGATGCGATCATGAACCGCCTGCAGCAGGTTGGCGATAAGCCGCGGCCGAAAACGTTGTTTGAACCGGGTGAAATGGTTCGTGTTAACGACGGTCCGTTCGCAGACTTTAACGGCGTTGTCGAAGAAGTCGATTATGAGAAGTCTCGCCTGAAAGTGTCTGTTTCTATCTTCGGTCGTGCGACCCCGGTAGAGCTGGACTTCAGCCAGGTTGAGAAAGCGTAAGGCTGCGATCAAAAAAGCAGCGATCTAATCGTTGCATAGGGCGCGAAATTGACATACAATTTCGCGCCTTTTGTTTTTATGGGCCTTATGCCCATAAAGCGATATTTATCACGGGGAGCTTCTTTGAAGCGATACTACCCAATTCGAGGAATTTAGAATGGCTAAGAAAGTACAAGCCTACGTCAAGCTGCAGGTTGCAGCTGGTATGGCGAACCCGAGTCCGCCGGTTGGTCCAGCACTGGGTCAGCAGGGTGTGAACATCATGGAATTCTGCAAAGCGTTCAACGCAAAAACGGATTCCATCGAAAAAGGTCTGCCGATTCCGGTTGTTATTACCGTTTACGCTGACCGTTCTTTCACCTTCGTTACCAAAACGCCTCCGGCAGCTGTTCTGCTGAAAAAAGCGGCTGGTATCAAGTCTGGTTCCGGCAAGCCGAACAAAGACAAAGTAGGTAAAATTTCCCGCGCTCAGCTGCAGGAAATCGCGCAGACCAAAGCTGCCGACATGACCGGTGCCGACATTGAAGCGATGACTCGCTCCATCGAAGGTACTGCACGTTCCATGGGCCTGGTAGTGGAGGACTAAGAAATGGCTAAACTGACCAAGCGTATGCGCGTGATCCGTGAAAAAGTTGATGCGACCAAACAGTACGACATCAATGAAGCTATTGCCCTGCTGAAAGAGCTGGCCACTGCTAAATTCAACGAAAGCGTTGACGTTGCCGTTAACCTCGGCATCGATGCTCGTAAATCTGACCAGAACGTTCGTGGCGCGACTGTACTGCCGCACGGTACTGGCCGTTCTGTTCGCGTTGCCGTATTTACCCAGGGCCCGAACGCTGAAGCAGCTAAAGCTGCTGGCGCTGAGCTGGTAGGTATGGAAGATCTGGCTGACCAGATCAAGAAAGGCGAAATGAACTTCGACGTTGTTATCGCATCCCCGGATGCAATGCGCGTTGTTGGCCAGCTGGGCCAGGTTCTGGGTCCGCGCGGCCTGATGCCAAACCCGAAAGTCGGTACCGTAACTCCGAACGTTGCTGAAGCGGTTAAGAACGCTAAAGCAGGTCAGGTTCGTTACCGTAACGACAAAAACGGCATCATCCACACCACCATCGGTAAAGTGGACTTTGACGCTGACAAACTGAAAGAAAACCTGGAAGCTCTGCTGGTTGCGCTGAAAAAAGCAAAACCGAGCCAGGCGAAAGGCGTGTACATCAAGAAAGTTAGCATCTCCACCACCATGGGTGCTGGTGTTGCCGTTGATCAGGCTGGTCTGAGCGCATCTGCGAACTAAGATTAGTCTTTACGTGGGCGGTGATTTTGTCTACAATCTTACCCCCACGATTCTGTTGAAATATAACAGAGCACTATGCGAGTCATTTGAATTGCAGCAAGGCAGCAAGTGAGTGAATCGCCAGGAGCATAGTTAACTATGTGACTGGTGTGAACGAGCGCAGCTAACACAGCTGCGGTTCAAAGGACGAAGTCATAGAAAGAATTTGTTCGTTGGAGCCTGGCCTATCCAGGCCTCCGTCGAAGACCGCAGGCGTCTCGCAAGAGGCTTAATCCCCTGCGTAGACGGTGACAGAACGCTAAGATTATTTTTGATACTCTGGCTTGTTTCTGCTCACCGTATTAAGACGCTCTTCTCGTTGAGATGAGTGAAGTGAGTTCCGGAACATGAGTTCCGGCAAACATCCAGGAGCAAAGCTAATGGCTTTAAATCTTCAAGACAAACAAGCGATTGTTGCTGAAGTCAGCGAAGTAGCCAAAGGCGCGCTGTCTGCAGTAGTTGCGGATTCCCGTGGCGTAACTGTAGATAAAATGACTGAACTGCGTAAAGCAGGTCGTGAAGCTGGCGTATACATGCGTGTTGTTCGTAACACCCTGCTGCGCCGCGTCGTTGAAGGTACTCAGTTCGAGTGCCTGAAAGACACGTTTGTTGGTCCGACCCTGATTGCATACTCTATGGAACACCCGGGCGCTGCTGCTCGTCTGTTCAAAGAGTTCGCGAAAGCGAATGCAAAATTTGAGGTCAAAGCTGCAGCCTTTGAAGGTGAGCTGATCCCGGCGTCTCAGATCGACCGCCTGGCAACTCTGCCGACCTACGAAGAAGCAATTGCACGCCTGATGGCAACCATGAAAGAAGCTTCGGCTGGCAAACTGGTTCGCACACTGGCTGCTGTACGCGATGCAAAAGAAGCTGCGTAATCGCAGTTGTCTTTATCAAGCATTTGCTTACGTATAAACTTATTCTGATATTCAGGAACAATTTAAATGTCTATCACTAAAGATCAAATCATTGAAGCAGTATCCGCTATGTCCGTAATGGACGTTGTAGAACTGATTTCTGCAATGGAAGAAAAATTCGGTGTTTCCGCTGCTGCTGCTGTAGCTGTAGCTGCTGGCCCGGCTGAAGCTGCTGAAGAAAAAACTGAATTCGACGTAATTCTGAAAGCTGCTGGCGCTAACAAAGTTGCTGTTATCAAAGCAGTACGTGGCGCAACTGGCCTGGGTCTGAAAGAAGCTAAAGACCTGGTAGAATCTGCTCCGGCCGCTCTGAAAGAAGGCGTGAGCAAAGATGACGCTGAAGCACTGAAAAAATCTCTGGAAGAAGCTGGCGCTGAAGTTGAAGTTAAATAAGCCAACCCTTCCGGTTGCAGCCTGAGAAATCAGGCTGATGGCTGGTGACTTTTTAGTCACCAGCCTTTTTGCGCTGTAAGGCGCCAGTAGCGTTTCACACTGTTTGACTACTGCTGTGCCTTTCAATGCTTGTTTCTATCGACGACTTAATATACTGCGACAGAGCGTACGTTCTGTGTAAATCGCAATGAAATGGTTTAAGCGTGATAGCAACAGGCATTGCGGAAAGTATCCATTTTCCGGTCAACAAAATAGTGTTGCACAAACTGTCCCCCGCAGGACAGATGGGTCGACTTGTCAGCGAGCTGAGGAACCCTATGGTTTACTCCTATACCGAGAAAAAACGTATTCGTAAGGATTTTGGTAAACGTCCACAAGTTCTGGATGTACCTTATCTCCTTTCTATCCAGCTTGACTCGTTTCAGAAGTTTATCGAGCAAGATCCTGAAGGGCAGTACGGCCTGGAAGCAGCCTTCCGTTCCGTGTTCCCGATTCAGAGCTACAGCGGTAATTCCGAGCTGCAGTACGTCAGCTACCGCCTTGGCGAACCGGTGTTTGACGTTCAGGAATGTCAGATCCGTGGCGTGACCTATTCCGCACCGCTGCGCGTAAAACTGCGTCTGGTGATCTACGAGCGCGAAGCGCCGGAAGGCACCGTAAAAGACATTAAAGAACAAGAAGTCTACATGGGCGAAATTCCGCTCATGACCGACAACGGTACCTTTGTTATCAACGGTACTGAGCGTGTTATCGTTTCTCAGCTGCACCGTAGTCCTGGCGTCTTCTTTGACTCCGACAAAGGTAAAACCCACTCTTCGGGTAAAGTGCTGTATAACGCGCGCATCATTCCTTACCGTGGTTCCTGGCTGGACTTCGAATTCGATCCGAAGGACAACCTGTTCGTACGTATCGACCGTCGCCGTAAACTGCCTGCGACCATCATCCTGCGTGCGCTGAACTACACCACTGAGCAGATCCTTGACCTGTTCTTTGAGAAAGTCGTCTTCGAAATTCGCGACAACAAACTGCAGATGGAGCTGATTCCAGAACGTCTGCGTGGCGAAACCGCGTCGTTCGATATCGAAGCTAACGGCAAAGTGTACGTTGAAAAAGGCCGTCGCATTACCGCGCGTCACATCCGTCAGCTGGAAAAAGACGATATCAAGCATATCGAAGTTCCGGTTGAGTACATCGCAGGTAAAGTCGTCTCTAAAGACTACGTTGACGAATCTACTGGCGAGCTGATCTGCGCGGCGAACATGGAGCTGAGCCTGGATCTGCTGGCTAAGCTGAGCCAGTCCGGCCACAAGCGTATCGAAACGCTGTTTACCAACGATCTGGACCACGGCCCGTACATTTCTGAAACGGTACGCGTCGACCCAACTAACGATCGTCTGAGCGCGCTGGTAGAAATCTACCGCATGATGCGCCCTGGTGAGCCGCCGACACGCGAAGCGGCTGAAAGCCTGTTCGAGAACCTGTTCTTCTCCGAAGACCGCTATGACCTGTCTGCGGTGGGTCGTATGAAGTTCAACCGTTCTCTGCTGCGCGACGAAATCGAAGGTTCCGGTATCCTGAGCAAAGACGACATCATTGATGTCATGAAGAAGCTCATCGATATCCGTAACGGTAAAGGCGAAGTGGATGATATCGACCACCTCGGCAACCGTCGTATCCGTTCCGTCGGCGAAATGGCGGAAAACCAGTTCCGCGTTGGCCTGGTGCGTGTAGAGCGTGCGGTGAAAGAGCGTCTGTCTCTGGGCGATCTGGATACCCTGATGCCTCAGGATATGATCAACGCCAAGCCGATTTCCGCCGCAGTGAAAGAGTTCTTTGGTTCCAGCCAGCTGTCTCAGTTTATGGACCAGAACAACCCGCTGTCTGAGATTACGCACAAACGTCGTATCTCCGCACTCGGCCCAGGCGGTCTGACCCGCGAACGCGCAGGCTTCGAAGTTCGAGACGTACACCCGACGCACTACGGTCGCGTATGTCCTATCGAAACGCCGGAAGGTCCGAACATCGGTCTGATCAACTCCCTGTCCGTGTACGCACAGACTAACGAATATGGCTTCCTTGAGACGCCGTACCGTCGTGTGGTTGATGGCGTGGTTACTGACGAAATTCATTACCTGTCTGCTATCGAAGAAGGCAACTACGTTATCGCTCAGGCGAACTCCAACCTGGATGACGAAGGCCACTTTGTAGAAGATTTGGTTACCTGCCGTAGCAAAGGCGAATCCAGCTTGTTCAGCCGCGACCAGGTTGACTACATGGACGTTTCCACCCAGCAGGTGGTCTCCGTCGGTGCGTCCCTGATCCCGTTCCTGGAACACGATGACGCCAACCGTGCATTGATGGGTGCGAACATGCAACGTCAGGCGGTTCCGACTCTGCGCGCTGACAAGCCGCTGGTGGGTACCGGTATGGAACGTGCTGTCGCCGTCGACTCCGGTGTTACTGCAGTAGCTAAACGTGGCGGTACTGTTCAGTACGTGGATGCGTCCCGTATCGTTATCAAAGTTAACGAAGACGAGATGTACCCGGGCGAAGCGGGTATCGACATCTATAACCTGACCAAATACACCCGTTCTAACCAGAACACCTGTATCAACCAGATGCCATGTGTGTCTCTGGGCGAGCCGGTTGAGCGCGGCGACGTGCTGGCAGACGGTCCGTCCACCGACCTCGGTGAACTGGCGCTCGGTCAGAACATGCGCGTGGCGTTCATGCCGTGGAACGGCTACAACTTCGAAGACTCCATCCTCGTTTCCGAGCGTGTTGTCCAGGAAGACCGTTTCACCACCATCCACATTCAGGAACTGGCGTGCGTGTCCCGTGACACCAAGCTGGGGCCGGAAGAGATCACCGCTGACATCCCGAACGTGGGTGAAGCTGCGCTCTCCAAACTGGATGAATCCGGTATCGTTTACATTGGCGCGGAAGTGACCGGCGGCGACATTCTGGTCGGTAAGGTGACGCCGAAAGGTGAAACCCAGCTGACGCCGGAAGAGAAACTGCTGCGTGCGATCTTCGGTGAGAAAGCGTCTGACGTTAAAGACTCTTCTCTGCGCGTACCTAACGGTGTCTCCGGTACGGTTATCGACGTTCAGGTCTTTACTCGCGATGGCGTAGAAAAAGACAAACGTGCTCTGGAAATCGAAGAGATGCAGCTCAAGCAGGCGAAAAAAGACCTGTCTGAAGAACTGCAGATCCTCGAAGCGGGCCTGTTTAGCCGTATCCGTGCGGTGCTGGTGTCCGGCGGCGTTGAAGCTGAGAAGCTCGACAAACTGCCGCGCGACCGCTGGCTGGAACTCGGTCTGACCGACGAAGAGAAACAAAATCAGCTGGAACAACTGGCTGAGCAGTATGACGAACTGAAACACGAGTTCGAGAAAAAACTTGAAGCGAAGCGCCGTAAAATCACCCAGGGCGACGATCTGGCGCCGGGCGTGCTGAAGATCGTGAAGGTCTATCTGGCCGTTAAACGCCGTATCCAGCCGGGTGATAAGATGGCAGGTCGTCACGGTAACAAGGGTGTTATCTCTAAGATCAACCCGATCGAAGACATGCCTTACGATGAAAACGGCACGCCGGTAGACATCGTACTGAACCCGCTGGGCGTACCGTCTCGTATGAACATCGGTCAGATTCTGGAAACCCACCTGGGTATGGCTGCGAAAGGTATTGGCGACAAGATTAACGCCATGCTGAAACAGCAGCAGGAAGTCGCGAAACTGCGCGAATTCATCCAGCGTGCCTACGATCTGGGCGCCGACGTTCGTCAGAAAGTCGACCTGAGCACCTTCAGCGATGATGAAGTGCTGCGTCTGGCAGAAAACCTGCGTAAAGGTATGCCGATTGCCACACCAGTGTTTGACGGTGCGAAAGAAGCGGAAATCAAAGAGCTGCTGAAACTGGGCGACCTGCCGACCTCCGGTCAGATCACCTTGTTCGATGGCCGTACGGGTGAACAGTTCGAACGTCCGGTAACCGTCGGTTACATGTACATGCTGAAACTGAACCACCTGGTTGATGACAAGATGCATGCGCGTTCTACCGGTTCTTACAGCCTGGTTACTCAGCAGCCGCTGGGTGGTAAGGCGCAGTTCGGTGGTCAGCGCTTCGGGGAGATGGAAGTGTGGGCGCTGGAAGCTTACGGCGCCGCCTACACCCTGCAGGAAATGCTCACCGTTAAGTCTGATGACGTGAACGGTCGTACCAAGATGTATAAGAACATCGTGGACGGCAACCATCAGATGGAACCGGGTATGCCGGAATCCTTCAACGTTCTGTTGAAAGAGATCCGCTCGCTGGGCATCAACATCGAACTGGAAGACGAGTAATTCTCGCTCAAACAGGTCACTGGTGTCGGGGTAAAACCCGACACCAGATTGTGCTAACTCCGACGGGAGCAAATCCGTGAAAGATTTATTAAAGTTTCTGAAAGCGCAGACTAAAACCGAAGAGTTTGATGCGATCAAAATTGCTCTGGCTTCGCCAGACATGATCCGTTCATGGTCTTTCGGTGAAGTTAAAAAGCCGGAAACCATCAACTACCGTACGTTCAAACCTGAGCGTGACGGCCTTTTCTGCGCCCGTATCTTTGGGCCGGTAAAAGACTACGAGTGCCTGTGCGGTAAGTACAAGCGCCTGAAACATCGTGGTGTTATTTGTGAGAAGTGCGGCGTTGAAGTGACCCAGACCAAAGTACGCCGTGAGCGTATGGGCCACATCGAGCTGGCGTCTCCGACTGCTCACATCTGGTTCCTGAAATCGCTGCCGTCCCGTATCGGTCTGCTGCTCGATATGCCGCTGCGCGATATCGAACGCGTACTGTACTTCGAATCTTATGTGGTTATCGAAGGCGGTATGACCAACCTGGAACGTCAACAGATCCTGACTGAAGAGCAGTATCTGGACGCGCTGGAAGAGTTCGGTGACGAATTCGACGCGAAGATGGGTGCGGAAGCTATCCAGGCCCTGCTGAAGAGCATGGATCTGGAGCAAGAGTGTGAAACTCTGCGCGAAGAGCTGAACGAAACCAACTCCGAAACCAAGCGTAAGAAGCTGACCAAGCGTATCAAACTGCTGGAAGCCTTCGTACAGTCTGGCAACAAGCCAGAGTGGATGATCCTGACCGTTCTGCCGGTTCTGCCGCCAGATCTGCGTCCGCTGGTTCCGCTGGATGGTGGTCGTTTCGCGACTTCTGACCTGAACGATCTGTATCGTCGCGTCATTAACCGTAACAACCGTCTGAAGCGTCTGCTGGATCTGGCTGCGCCGGACATCATCGTACGTAACGAAAAACGTATGCTGCAGGAAGCGGTTGACGCCCTGTTGGATAACGGTCGTCGCGGTCGTGCGATCACCGGTTCTAACAAGCGTCCTCTGAAATCTTTGGCCGACATGATCAAAGGTAAGCAGGGTCGTTTCCGTCAGAACCTGCTCGGTAAGCGTGTTGACTACTCCGGTCGTTCTGTTATCACCGTAGGTCCATACCTGCGTCTGCACCAGTGCGGTCTGCCGAAGAAAATGGCGCTGGAGCTGTTCAAACCGTTCATCTACGGCAAGCTGGAATTGCGTGGCCTTGCCACCACCATCAAAGCCGCGAAGAAAATGGTTGAGCGTGAAGAAGCCGTCGTTTGGGATATCCTGGACGAAGTGATCCGCGAACACCCGGTACTGCTCAACCGTGCACCAACACTGCACCGTCTGGGTATCCAGGCATTTGAACCGGTACTGATCGAAGGTAAAGCTATCCAGCTGCACCCGCTGGTTTGTGCGGCATATAACGCCGACTTCGATGGTGACCAGATGGCTGTTCACGTACCGCTGACGCTGGAAGCCCAGCTTGAAGCGCGTGCGCTGATGATGTCTACCAACAACATCCTGTCTCCGGCGAACGGCGAACCTATCATCGTTCCGTCTCAGGACGTGGTATTGGGTCTGTACTACATGACCCGTGACTGTGTTAACGCCAAAGGCGAAGGCATGGTGCTGACTGGCCCGAAAGAAGCTGAGCGTATCTATCGCGCAGGTCTGGCCTCTCTGCATGCGCGCGTTAAAGTGCGTATCACTGAATATGAAAAAGATGAAAACGGCGAATTCGTTGCGCACACCAGCCTGAAAGACACGACCGTTGGTCGCGCCATTCTGTGGATGATCGTACCGAAAGGTCTGCCTTTCTCCATCGTCAACCAGGCGCTGGGCAAGAAAGCGATCTCCAAAATGCTGAACACTTGCTACCGTATTCTGGGCCTGAAACCGACCGTTATTTTTGCGGACCAGACGATGTACACCGGCTTTGCTTATGCAGCGCGTTCAGGTGCGTCCGTTGGTATTGATGACATGGTCATCCCGGAGAAAAAACACGAGATCATCTCTGAGGCGGAAGCTGAAGTTGCTGAGATCCAGGAGCAGTTCCAGTCTGGTCTGGTAACCGCTGGCGAACGCTATAACAAAGTTATCGATATCTGGGCTGCGGCGAACGATCGTGTATCCAAAGCGATGATGGATAACCTGCAAACCGAAACCGTGATTAACCGTGACGGCCAGGAAGAGCAGCAGGTTTCCTTCAACAGCATCTACATGATGGCCGACTCCGGTGCGCGTGGTTCTGCGGCACAGATTCGTCAGCTTGCTGGTATGCGTGGTCTGATGGCGAAGCCGGATGGCTCCATCATCGAAACGCCAATCACCGCGAACTTCCGTGAAGGTCTGAACGTACTCCAGTACTTCATCTCCACCCACGGTGCGCGTAAAGGTCTGGCGGATACCGCACTGAAAACCGCGAACTCCGGTTACCTGACTCGTCGTCTGGTTGACGTCGCGCAGGATCTGGTAGTGACCGAAGATGACTGTGGTACGCACGAAGGTATCCTGATGACCCCGGTTATCGAGGGTGGCGACGTGAAAGAGCCGCTGCGTGACCGCGTTCTGGGTCGTGTGACGGCGGAAGATGTGCTGAAACCGGGTACCGCGGACATTCTGGTTCCACGCAACACGCTGCTGCACGAACAGTGGTGTGACCTGCTGGAAGCAAACTCCGTTGACGCCGTTAAAGTGCGTTCCGTTGTATCCTGCGACACCGACTTTGGTGTATGTGCGCACTGCTATGGTCGTGACCTGGCGCGTGGCCACATCATCAACAAAGGTGAAGCTATCGGCGTTATCGCGGCACAGTCCATCGGTGAACCGGGTACACAGCTGACGATGCGTACGTTCCACATCGGTGGTGCGGCATCGCGTGCGGCTGCTGAATCCAGCATCCAGGTTAAGAACAAAGGTAGCATCAAGCTCAGCAACGTGAAGTCGGTTGTGAACTCCAGCGGTAAACTGGTTATCACTTCCCGTAACACCGAACTGAAGCTGATCGACGAATTCGGTCGTACCAAAGAGAGCTATAAAGTGCCTTATGGCGCTGTCATGGCGAAAGGTGATGGCGAGCAGGTTGCCGGCGGCGAAACCGTGGCAAACTGGGACCCGCACACCATGCCGGTTATCACCGAAGTGAGTGGTTTCATCCGCTTCACTGACATGATCGACGGTCAGACCATTACGCGTCAGACCGACGAACTGACCGGTTTGTCTTCGCTGGTGGTTCTGGATTCGGCTGAACGTACTACCGGTGGTAAAGATCTGCGTCCGGCGCTGAAAATTGTTGATGCTCAGGGTAATGACGTTCTGATCCCGGGTACCGATATGCCTGCGCAGTACTTCCTGCCGGGTAAAGCGATTGTACAGCTGGAAGATGGCGTACAGATTAGTTCTGGTGACACCCTGGCGCGTATTCCGCAGGAATCCGGCGGTACCAAGGATATTACCGGTGGTCTGCCGCGCGTTGCCGACCTGTTCGAAGCGCGTCGTCCGAAAGAACCGGCAATCCTTGCTGAAATCGCAGGTATCGTTTCCTTCGGTAAAGAAACCAAAGGCAAACGTCGTCTGGTGATTACGCCGGTTGATGGTAGTGACCCGTACGAAGAGATGATTCCGAAATGGCGTCAGCTCAACGTGTTCGAAGGGGAACGTGTAGAACGTGGTGATGTGATTTCCGATGGTCCGGAAGCGCCGCACGACATTCTGCGTCTGCGTGGTGTTCATGCTGTGACGCGTTACATTGTTAACGAAGTTCAGGATGTATACCGTCTGCAGGGCGTTAAGATTAACGATAAACACATCGAAGTTATCGTTCGTCAGATGCTGCGTAAAGCGACCATCGAAAGCGCCGGTAGTTCCGACTTCCTGGAAGGCGAACAGGTTGAATACTCTCGCGTCAAGATCGCTAACCGCGAGCTGGAAGCGAACGGCAAAGTGGGGGCTACCTTCTCCCGCGATCTGCTGGGTATTACCAAAGCGTCTCTGGCAACCGAATCGTTCATCTCTGCCGCATCGTTCCAGGAGACCACGCGTGTCCTGACCGAAGCAGCCGTTGCGGGTAAACGCGACGAACTGCGCGGCCTGAAAGAGAACGTTATCGTGGGTCGTCTGATTCCGGCCGGTACCGGTTATGCGTACCACCAGGATCGTATGCGCCGTCGCGCCGCGGGCGAGCAGCCAGCAACACCGCAGGTGACTGCGGAAGATGCATCTGCCAGCCTGGCAGAACTGCTGAACGCAGGTCTGGGCGGTTCTGATAACGAGTAATCGTTAAATGGTGGAGGGGTATTTATCCCTCCACCAGCTTCATGCTGGATACCGAATTCCGGGTCGCTTGCCTACAAGGAAAGAAAATGCCAGCGATTATTTCATTAATCTATTTAATGTTTAGTCTTTTGGTATTTACAAAAAAGATAACCATTTCAAACGTTCTGTCCGCTTTTTTATTGTTTCTATCGTTATATATACTTCACCATAAATCATTACTTATATTTATTTATTGTCTTATTATTATTGTCGCCACCGTTATTCTTCATCAAGTCAAAACCAGCGCGGATAAAAAAGCCGTATTTTATTTTTCAATGCCATGCTGGCTCTTGATTTTATCTGTAATTATAAATTTAATGAATAAATGAATTATTTTTTTATGACTCTTGTTTCTCGTATTATTGCTGAAAACTCACTATCACTGGTTATATGAATAAATTGTCCAGTTTTTGCGTTATATCTTGCCATCGCACAGGGAAGACTATTACCGCCGTTAGCCATAACAAATTTTGCTTTTGTATTATGATAAAGATTGACGCCAGGAATGGGGTCCTGACCGAATGTATAAGGCGTTGGGACAATTACATTATGTTTGTTTGAGAACCACTTTGCTAAAATCCCGTCAACGCCATCAACCGGCGTAATAAAAGTAGAGAATCCACAATACTCAAAATTGAATTTTTTACCATTGGGTTTCTTTTTTTCTGTAACATTAAATCCAAATGTGACTTTAAATTTATCCCATAAATCTAAGTTATTAAAGTCTATTGGCTCGCCATTATAAAATACCTGCTGTTCATACATTAAATGATAAACCTGTTTTATTGGTTGTTTACGCGGGAAATTTTAAATCATTAAATGAAGCATTTAATTCCATTAAGGTCTTTGTTTTACCTTATTACAGGAATTATAAATATGATGTCATTTCTGGAATAAAAGTAAAGTTAATAAATTATTTATTTAATTGCTCACTGGTAGGGTATTTATGTATCCTCCGGTTAATGCTTAGTTTAGCATCTTTTAGCTGACAGCGATTGCAACGCTAAAAAACATGTGCTAATAATCATCATGTAAAATATGTAATGAAGTAAGCATGGAGCATTTAATTGTTATGATCCCACCATTAAATAGATATGTTCCCGCGCTTTCAAAAAATGAATTGGTTAAAACTGTTACCGACAGGGACATTCAGTTTACAAGTTTTAATGGAAAAGATTATCCCTTGTGCTTTTTAGATGAGAAAACCCCTCTTCTTTTCCAGTGGTTTGAGCGGAATCCTGCTCGCTTTGGGAAAAATGATATACCTATAATTAACACAGAGAAAAACCCCTACCTTAACAATATCATTAAAGCAGCAACAATTGAAAAAGAACGTCTTATAGGTATTTTTGTAGATGGTGATTTTTTTCCAGGACAAAAGGATGCTTTTTCAAAACTTGAGTATGACTATGAAAACATAAAAGTCATATATAGAAATGATATTGACTTTAGCATGTACGATAAAAAATTATCAGAAATTTATATGGAAAATATTTCTAAGCAAGAGTCCATGCCAGAAGAAAAAAGGGATTATCATTTACTGCAGCTATTAAAAAAAGAATTGAGTGATATTCAAGAGGGTAATGATTCATTAATTAAATCTTACTTACTGGATAAAGGCTATGGATGGTTTGATTTTTACAGGAATATGGCTATGTTAAAGGCTGGTCAGTTATTTTTGGAGGCGGATAAGGTTGGGTGTTATGATTTATCAACAAATAGTGGGTGTATATATCTCGATGCTGATATGATTATCACGGAAAAACTGGGGGGTATATATATTCCGGATGGAATCGCTGTTCATGTAGAAAGGATAGATGGCCGTGCTTCTATGGAGAACGGGATAATAGCTGTTGATCGCAATAACCACCCGGCTTTACTTGCTGGATTGGAAATAATGCATACTAAATTTGATGCTGATCCCTATTCCGATGGTGTATGTAATGGAATTAGAAAACATTTTAATTATTCTTTAAATGAAGATTATAATTCTTTTTGCGATTTTATTGAGTTTAAGCATGATAACATTATAATGAATACCAGTCAGTTTACGCAAAGTTCATGGGCGAGGCATGTGCAGTAGTGGAAATGGCAATAATCATGCTATTGAATACATAAAATATTGGCATAAACTATCAAGTTTCGGCGAAAAAATATTTGATGCTCAGTTTTCTCTACTACAGCCAACTTTAAAATCGCAGTGCTGTTCAGAACGGACATAAAAAAACGGGAGGTCGATAACAATCTCCCGTTTTTCGCATTACGTACTCGTTCGTGAAATACTAATGCGTTTACATACGGGTTCACCGCGTTTGCGAAGCGCGCCCCAGCCAACTGTCCCAGTCTTTCCAGACGGGTTGCAATCCTTGCGCGCTTAACGCGCTTGCTACGGTTTCAGGCCGACGGGCATCGTGGGGAGAAAACTGCTCCAGTTCCGGATGATCGTCAGCGTAGCCGCCGGGCTGGGTTTTTGAGAAGGCGCTGACGTTGTTGATCGCCAGCGGGATCACGTTATCGCGAAACCACGGCGATTCGCGGGTGGAGAGTGATAATTCAATTTCCGGTGCCAATAACCGGAAAGCGCAAATCGTTTGCACTAGTTGCTTTTCATCCATCACAGATGTGGGTTCCACACCGCCAGTACACGGACGCAGGCGCGGGAAAGAGATAGAGTAGCGGCTTTGCCAGTACTGTTTTTGCATCCACAACAGATGTTCCGCCACCATATAGCAATCAACCCGCCAGCTGTCGGAAAGCCCGATTAGCGCGCCTAAACCAATTTTATCGATCCCCGCGCGTCCCAGTCTGTCTGGCGTCTCCAGCCGCCAGAAGAAGTCTTGCTTTTTGCCCCGTAAATGGTGCTGAGCGTATACCGGTTCGTGATAGGTCTCCTGATACACCATCACGCCATCCAGCCCCAGCGTCTTCAGCTCGGCATACTCCTCGGTCGCCAGCGGCTGCACTTCCATATGCAGCGAGGAAAACTGGCGACGAATGGCCGGTAAATGTCGGCGAAAATAGTCCATGCCGACTTTGGCCTGATGTTCGCCGGTGACTAACAGCAGATGCTCAAAACCCAACTCACGGATAGCATCGCACTCCCTTTGAATATCCACATCATCCAGCGTCTTACGCTTGATGCGGTTGCTCATCGAAAAACCGCAGTAGGTGCAGTCGTTGGCACAGAGGTTTGAGAGATAAAGCGGCACATAGAAACTGACGGTGTTGCCAAAGCGCTGGCGGGTCAGCCTTTGTGCCCGCTGCGCCAGCGGTTCCAGATAATCGGCGGCGGCGGGGGAGAGCAGTGCCATCAGGTCGTCACGACTTAGCTGTGGAGCGTTAAGCGCGCGTTCCACGTCAGCGGTGGTTTTACCGTTGATGCGCAGGCGAATATCGTCCCACTCCAGTTGCCGCCAGCGATCGGTGAAGGTTTTCATGCTAATGCCTCCAGAAATCCGGTGAGCGGGCTGGTGGCGCTGGCGTAGGTGCTACGATTCCCCGGCACTGCCTGACGCGCCAGTAATCCGGCTTCTACCGCCAGGCGGAAAGCGGTTGCCATCCTCACCGGATCGTCCGCCACGGCAATCGCGGTGTTAACCAGCACCGCATCAGCGCCCATTTCCAGCGCCTGTGCGGCTTGGCTGGGCACGCCGATGCCCGCATCAACCACCACCGGCACGGTGGCCTGTTGGATAATAATCTCCAGCATCGCACGGGTTTCCAGCCCCTGATTCGAACCGATAGGCGCGCCAAGCGGCATCACCGCCGCGCAGCCGACCTCTTCCAGCCGCTTGCACAACACCGGATCCGCGCCGCAGTAGGGCAGCACCACAAAACCCTGCTTCACCAGCGCCTCGGCGGCTTTTAGCGTTTCGATCGGGTCCGGCAACAGCCAGCGGGCGTCCGGGTGGATTTCTAATTTCAACCAGTTTGTGCCCAGCGCTTCCCGCGCCAGTTGGGCGGCGAAGATCGCCTCTTCAGCGGTTTTCGCCCCGGAGGTATTGGGCAGCAGCGTGACGCCCGCTTCAATCAGCGGCGCCAGGATAGCGTCGTTGTGCTGACGTAAATCCACGCGCTTCATCGCCAGCGTCACCAACTGGCTGCCGGAGGCGCGAATCGCCTTGACCATCAGTTGCGATGAGGCAAACTTCCCGGTGCCGGTGAACAGATGTGAATCAAACGTTTTGTCGGCAATACGTAACATCTCAACCCCCTGCAATAACCTGAAAAAGCAGGATCTGGTCGCCTTCCTGCACGATATGTTGCCGCCACTGCTCGCGCGGCAGGATCTGCTGATTGAGCGCCAGCGCCGCGCCCGGTTTAAGCTGATTAAGCGTAGCGAGCAGGCTGCTGACGGTTTGCCCTTCGGCGCACTGCATCGGTTCATCATTGAACTGAATCTGCATGTTGCCCTCCGCATACCGGACAGCCGCTGGCACGACGCAGCGCCAGGCTGCGCCACTGGCTGGTTTTACCGTCAAACAGGCGTAGCTCTCCGCTGGGCGTCTCAATACCGCTGAGTAATTTAATCGCCTCCAGCGCCTGCAAGGTGCCCATCACGCCAACAACCGGTCCGACGATACCGGCGGTACGGCAGTTGCGTTCAGGCTCGACATCGTCCGGCCACAGGCAGCGGTAACAGCCTTGTTCCCACGGTGGTGTGAGGACCATTAGCTGGCCACCGAAGCCGACGGCGCTGGCGGAAATTAACGGAGTGTTGAGCGCCACGCAGGCGGCGTTAATTTCCTGGCGCGTGGCCATGTTATCGGTACAGTCGAGCACCACGTCGGCGTGTGCTACCGCGTTTTTAAGCACATCGCCAGTCAGACGTTGTTGCAATACGATCAGCTCGCTACCGGGGTTGAGTTGTGCCAGGCGCTGCTGGGCAACCTGAGATTTTGAATGCGCGATATCATCGGTGGTAAATAGAATCTGGCGCTGCAAATTGCTCAGATGAACATCGTCATCATCCGCCAGCGTCAGTGTGCCGATGCCTGCTCCCGCCAGATACAGCGCGGCAGGCGAACCCAATCCGCCTAAACCTACGATCAGTACATGACTCGCGAGCAGCTTTTGCTGGCCTTCAATGGCGATATCGCCGAGCAGGATTTGCCGGCTGTAGCGCATAAAATCGCGGTCATTCATCGCCAACTCCCGCAATATCCAGTAACTGCGCGGTAGCGGCGCGCCAGTCGGCAGCCTGAGTAATGGCGCTAACCACAGCCACGCTGCCGACGCCGGTCGCCAGTACCGCCGGAGCGCGTTCAAGGCTGATGCCGCCAATTGCCACGGTCGGGTAATCCGCCAGTCGTTCAATATGACTGGCCAGCTGCGCCAGCCCCTGCGGGGCGGAAGGCATCTGCTTGGTTTGCGTGGGGAAGACATGACCCAGCGCGATATAAGAAGGCTTAGCGGCCAGCGCGACGTCTATCTCCATATCATTGTGGGTAGATACGCCCAAGCGTAAGCCCGCCGCCTGAATCGCTTTCAGGTCGGTGGTTTCAAGGTCTTCCTGACCCAGATGCACGCCGTAAGCGCGGTGCTTAATTGCCAGACGCCAGTAGTCGTTGATAAACAGACGGGCGTTATAACGACGCCCCAGCGCGATGGCAGCGATAACATCCGCTTCCACCTCTTCATCGCGCTTATCTTTGATACGCAACTGGATCGTGCGCACGCCCGCCTCCAGTAGACGCTCAATCCATGCAACGCTGTCCACCACCGGGTAAAGCCCGAGGCGGAACGGCACGGTCGGGAAATCAGGCTGATACATCAGGCTTCCTCCCGTTTGAGATAAATTTCGCCGCCTTTGGCGCGGAAGTTCTCCGACATATCCGCCATGCCGACTTCAATGGCTTGCGCGGCGGCGTAGTCGCGGACCTCCTGGCTGATTTTCATCGAGCAGAATTTCGGCCCGCACATGGAACAGAAGTGGGCGACTTTGCCGGACTCCTGCGGCAGGGTTTCATCGTGATAAGCGCGGGCGGTGAACGGGTCGAGCGCGAGGTTAAACTGATCTTCCCAGCGGAATTCGAAGCGCGCTTTCGACATGGCGTTATCGCGGATCTGCGCGCCCGGATGTCCTTTGGCTAAATCCGCGGCGTGGGCGGCGATTTTGTAGGTGATTAGCCCCTGCTTCACATCTTCTTTGTTCGGCAGGCCGAGATGCTCTTTCGGCGTCACATAACACAGCATCGCGCAGCCAAACCAGCCGATCATCGCGGCACCGATCCCGGAGGTGAAGTGGTCATAGCCCGGCGCGATATCGGTGGTCAATGGCCCTAAGGTGTAGAACGGTGCTTCATGGCAGCTCTCCAGCTCTTCGGTCATGTTGCGCTGAATCATATGCATGGGTACATGACCCGGGCCTTCAATCATCACCTGCACGTCGTATTCCCAGGCGATTTTGGTCAGCTCGCCCAGCGTATGCAGCTCGGAGAACTGCGCTTCGTCGTTGGCGTCCTGAATGGAGCCGGGGCGCAGGCCGTCGCCCAACGACAGGGAAACGTCGTAGGCGGCGCAGATTTCGCAGATCTCGCGGAAATGTTCGAACAGGAAGTTCTCTTTGTGATGCGAGAGGCACCACTTCGCCATGATCGAACCGCCGCGCGAGACAATACCGGTCAGGCGTTTGGCGGTCATCGGCACGTAGCGCAACAGCACGCCCGCGTGAATGGTGAAGTAGTCGACGCCCTGTTCGGCCTGCTCCAGCAGCGTGTCGCGGAACGCTTCCCAGGTAAGATCTTCGGCGATCCCGTTGACCTTCTCCAGCGCCTGGTAGATCGGGACGGTGCCGATCGGTACCGGGCTGTTACGCAGGATCCATTCGCGGGTTTCGTGGATATAGCGGCCGGTGGAGAGATCCATCACCGTGTCTGCGCCCCAGCGCGTTGACCACACCAGCTTCTCCACCTCTTCTTCGATGGAGGAGGTGACCGCCGAGTTACCGATGTTGGCATTCACTTTGACCAGGAAGTTGCGGCCAATAATCATCGGCTCCGATTCCGGGTGGTTGATGTTGGCGGGAATAATCGCGCGGCCCGCGGCGACTTCATCACGCACGAATTCCGGCGTAATGTTTTCCGGCAGGCGCGCGCCAAAGCTCATCCCCGGATGCTGGTGGCGCAGCACTTCACTACGAATGCGTTCGCGGCCCATGTTTTCACGGATGGCGATGAACTCCATTTCGGGAGTGACGATCCCCTTGCGGGCGTAGTGTAACTGGGTGACGCGCTTGCCCGCTTTAGCGCGTTTTGGCGTCAGCAGGCCGGTAAAGCGCAGATCGTCCAGGCCATCGTCGGCCAGACGTTCTCTGGTATAAGCCGAGCTACGGTCGTCTAATTCTTCGCTATCGTTACGTGCGTCAATCCATGGCTGGCGCAGTTTCGCCAGACCCTGCTGGACGTTAATCGCCACCTCAGGATCGCCATAGGGGCCGGAGGTGTCGTATACCGGTACGGCTTCGTTCTCTTCAAACTGCGGGTTGTCTTTACTGCCGCCGATGAGCGTGGGGCTAAGTTGAATTTCGCGCATCGGTACGCGAATATCATGCTGCGAACCGGTCACGTAGATGCGTTTCGAGTTGGGAAACGCGGTGCCTTCCAACGTATCGATAAAATGCTGGGCTTTAGCGCGCTGCTCGCGGCGGGTTAACGTTGTTGTAGACATAGCTCATTCCAAAAAATTAAGGACGTGGCTTGTCAGACGACGGATGGAGTAATGGATGTGCGCCGCCCGTAAAGGCAGCAGCATAAAGCAGAATTACTCTTGTTCCCTTCGCAGGTATTAACCTGATCAGGTTCCGCGGATCCCGAATTAACGGTCTCAGCCTTTTCCACTTCATCCTTCGCGCTGCCTCTTCGTTGGCTTCGTCCGCTCACTCCAGTCACTTACTTATGTAAGCTCCTGGAGATTCACCGACTTGCCGCCTTGACGCATCACGAACGCTTTTGTGGAAAATTAGCACTCCGACAAGATAACCGCCCCTCCGAAGAGGGGGCTGAAGTAAACTACCCGTTACTCGCGCAGAACTCAAGCGGGACGTTTGACTCTGGCGCCGTCGTGCATCGCGTCAAACACCAGCATAATCAGCTTGTCTTCCAGCACAAAGCGGGCTTCCAGCGCTTCGCCGATATCTGACAGAGCTTGTTGAAATTCGAGACAATTATCGTGATCGATGGCAGTTTCCAGGCTGGTGTCGTAATAATCCATAATGCGCTGCGTATTATCTTCCAGCAGCGGCCAGATTTTTGCCGCATGTAAAAGCTGACCGTTTCCTTCCAATTTATGGAGAATACGTTCATAAATACTGAAGTGCCCGGCGGAAAGGTAATCGACCAGGCTCTGACAAAAATCATCCAGCGCTTTTTCATTCAGCCGCATGTACGATTCTTTGCCAGGCTTAATGCCAACCAGATTGTAGTAAGCCACGAGCAGGTGCTTACGTACATCCAGCCAGCGATCGACCAGTTTGTTGCTTCCGCCAACGCGCTCCGTCAGGTTTTCCAGCTGGTTTAGCATGATTGTCTCCGCAAGTTAGATAAAGGCTGCTCGCCATGAATGTAAAAATAATGTTAACAACATGCCAGTGAAGCAAAGGTAGTGCAAGAGCTATGGATCGTATAATTGAAAAATTAGAGAGTGGCTGGTGGATCGTCAGCCATGAACAAAAATTATGGTTGCCGTATGGGGAATTACCACACGGGCTGGCGGCAAATTTCGATCTTGTGGGGCAGCGCGCACTCCGGATAGGTGAATGGCAAGGCGAGCCCGTCTGGCTGGTGTTACAGCATCGACGTCATGATATGGGATCGGTTCGCCAGGTTATCGATCAGGATGCCGGGCTGTTCCAACTGGCGGGACGTGGCGTACAGTTGGCGGAGTTTTATCGGTCGCATAAATTTTGCGGCTATTGCGGGCACCCTATGCACCCGAGTAAAACCGAATGGGCGATGCTGTGCAGCCATTGCCGCGAGCGTTACTACCCGCAAATCGCCCCCTGCATTATTGTTGCGATCCGCCGTGAGGATTCTATTCTACTTGCCCGGCACGTTCGCCACCGCAACGGCGTGCATACGGTACTGGCCGGGTTTGTTGAAGTCGGCGAAACCCTGGAGCAGGCTGTGGCGCGCGAAGTCATGGAGGAAAGCGGGATCAAGGTGAAAAATCTGCGCTACGTGACCTCGCAGCCGTGGCCGTTCCCACAGTCGCTGATGACGGCGTTTATGGCAGAGTATGACAGCGGCGAGATTGTCATCGACCCGAAAGAGCTGTTGGAAGCAAATTGGTACCGTTATGACGATCTGCCGCTACTGCCGCCGCCGGGCACCGTCGCGCGCCGTTTGATCGAAGATACGGTGGCAATGTGTCGGGCTGAATATGATTGACATGTTACACTGGGCGCATCAACGCTAAAGGAATGTAAAAATGACCGAACTCAAAAACGATCGTTATCTACGTGCGCTGCTGCGCCAGCCCGTTGATGTTACGCCAGTGTGGATGATGCGCCAGGCGGGCCGTTATCTACCGGAGTACAAAGCCACTCGCGCTCAGGCGGGCGATTTTATGTCGCTGTGCAAAAATGCCGAACTGGCCTGCGAGGTCACTTTACAGCCGCTGCGCCGTTATCCGCTTGATGCGGCGATCCTTTTCTCGGATATCCTGACGATTCCGGACGCGATGGGCCTGGGGCTCTATTTTGAAGCTGGGGAAGGCCCGCGCTTTACGGCTCCTGTCACCTGCAAAGGCGATGTCGATAAGCTGCCCATTCCCGATCCGGAGGATGAACTGGGCTATGTGATGAATGCGGTACGGACCATCCGCCGCGAACTAAAAGGCGAGGTTCCGCTGATCGGCTTTTCCGGCAGCCCGTGGACGCTGGCGACTTACATGGTGGAAGGCGGCAGTAGCAAAGCCTTCACGGTGATTAAAAAGATGATGTACGCTGACCCGCAGGCGTTGCATCTGCTGCTGGATAAGTTGGCGAAAAGCGTCACGCTGTACCTCAACGCGCAGATTAAAGCGGGTGCGCAGTCGGTGATGATTTTCGATACCTGGGGCGGCGTGCTGACTGGCCGCGATTACCAGCAATTCTCCCTCTACTACATGCATAAAATCGTCGATGGCCTGCTGCGTGAAAACGACGGTCGCCGCGTGCCGGTAACGCTGTTCACTAAAGGTGGCGGTCAGTGGCTGGAGGCGATGGCGGAAACCGGCTGCGACGCGCTGGGTCTCGACTGGACGACAGATATCGCCGATGCGCGCCGTCGCGTTGGCCATAAAGTGGCGCTGCAGGGCAATATGGACCCCTCGATGCTGTATGCGCCGCCGGCACGGATCGAAGACGAGGTAGCGACTATACTTGCTGGTTTCGGTCAGGGAGAAGGGCACGTCTTTAATCTTGGACATGGCATCCATCAGGATGTGCCGCCAGAACATGCTGGCGCATTTGTGGAGGCAGTGCACCGACTTTCTGCGCAGTATCACAACTAAGGAGTTAGTATGGATCTCGCGTCGCTACGCGCTCAACAGATAGAACTTGCCTCATCGGTTTGCCGCGAAGATCGCCTGGACAAAGATCCGCCAGCGTTTATCGGCGGGGCGGACGTCGGTTTTGAGCAGGGGGGCGAGGTGACGCGGGCGGCGATGGTATTGTTGAAATATCCGTCGCTTGAACTGGTAGAGTACAAGGTGGCGCGTATTGCCACCACCATGCCGTATATCCCCGGCTTTCTCTCTTTTCGTGAATATCCTGCGCTGCTGGCGGCGTGGGAACAGCTCTCGCAAAAGCCCGATTTGCTGTTTGTGGACGGTCACGGTATTTCGCATCCGCGTCGGCTTGGCGTCGCCAGCCATTTTGGACTGTTGGTGGACGTGCCGACCATCGGCGTAGCGAAAAAACGGCTATGCGGTAAATTTGAACCACTTTCCGCCGAACCTGGCGCACTTAGCCCCTTAATGGATAAAGGCGAGCAACTGGCGTGGGTATGGCGCAGCAAGGCGCGCTGTAATCCGCTGTTTATCGCGACAGGGCACCGGATCAGTACTGACAGCGCGCTGGCGTGGGTACAGCGCTGTATGAAAGGGTATCGCCTGCCGGAGCCGACGCGCTGGGCGGATGCCGTCGCTTCCGGGCGTCCGGCGTTTGTTCGTTGGCAAGAAATTCAGCGCTGATTCAGGTAAACTGCCGCTAATTTCCGATTCGAGATTCCATCATGTTACAAAACCCGATTCATTTGCGTCTGGAGCGGCTGGAAAGCTGGCAGCACGTTACTTTTATGGCCTGCTTGTGCGAGCGCATGTACCCGAACTACGCCATGTTTTGCAAGCAGACGGAATTCGGCGACGGACAGATCTACCGTCGCATTCTGGATCTGATCTGGGAAACCCTGACGGTGAAAGATGCGAAGGTCAATTTCGATAGCCAACTGGAGAAGTTTGAAGAGGCAATTCCGGCAGCTGACGACTATGATCTGTACGGCGTTTACCCGGCGATTGATGCCTGCGTCGCATTAAGCGAATTAATGCATTCTCGTCTTAGCGGCGAAACGCTGGAACACGCTATTGAGGTTAGTAAGACTTCAATTACTACGGTGGCGATGTTGGAAATGACTCAGGCTGGTCGGGAAATGACCGATGAGGAGCTCAAAACGAACCCTGCCGTTGAACAGGAATGGGATATTCAGTGGGAAATATTCCGACTTTTAGCCGACTGCGAAGAACGCGATATTGAACTGATAAAAGGGCTCAGGGCAGACCTGCGCGAGGCTGGTGAGAGCAATATCGGTATAAATTTTCAGCAATGACACCAGAAAACGTGATTTAACGTCTGATTTGTCGTGCCATAAGGCTTCCCTTATGCCCCCCGTCTGGTCTACATTTGGGAGGCGAAAAAAAGTGGCTATCGGTGCGTGTATGCAGGAGAGTGCTTTTCTGGCATTTCCGTCGCACTCGATGCTTAGCAAGCGATAAACACATTGTAAGGATAACTTATGAACAAGACTCAACTGATTGATGTAATTGCAGACAAAGCAGAACTGTCCAAAACCCAGGCTAAAGCTGCTCTGGAATCCACTCTGGCTGCTATTACTGAGTCTCTGAAAGAAGGCGATGCTGTACAACTGGTTGGTTTCGGTACCTTCAAAGTGAACCACCGTGCTGAGCGCACTGGCCGTAACCCACAGACCGGTAAAGAAATCAAAATCGCCGCCGCTAACGTACCGGCGTTTGTTTCTGGTAAAGCTCTGAAAGACGCAGTTAAGTAAGACGCGTAGCTGTGAACAGTTTTATCGAAGGGGCTCGTCAGCCCCTTTTGTCTGTCTGGCGTCGCGCGTTTCTGTTTTCTGGCGCGCTGTTGCTGACTGCCTGCAGTCATAACGCTTCACCGCCTCCGTTTACTGCCAGCGGCTTTGCCGGCGATCACGGCGCGGTGCGTATCTGGCGTAAAGATACGAACGATGAAGTCCATCTGCTTTCTGTTTTTAGCCCGTGGCATAGCGGCAGCACGACGACCAGCGAATATCGTTGGCAGGGTGATACGCTTTCGCTTATTGAACTCAATATTTACAGCAAACCGCCAGAACATATTCGCGCGCGTTTCGACGCTCATGGCGAACTCAGTTTTATGCAGCGTGAAGTCGGGGGGCAGAAGCAGCAGCTTTCCAACGATCAGATTGCCTTGTATCGCTATCGCGCCGAACAAATCCGTCAGACCAGCGACGCCTTGCGCCTGGGGCGGGTCATACTACGCCAGGGACGCTGGCACGCCGACCATACGGTAACCACCTGTGAAGGTGAAACGCTGAAACCGGATCTGGATTCCTGGGCAATAAGCCACATTGAGCGCCGCCAGAACCACTCATCGGTAGAGGTGAGCGTAGCATGGCTGGAGGCGCCGGAAGGATCGCAACTTTTGCTGGTGGCGAATTCAGATTTCTGTCACTGGCAGCCGCAAGCGAAAACCTTTTGATGGAATACCGAATGGCGAAGCCGCCATTCGGCATACATGCTTTACCAGTTTCCCATACCCATATGACCGCCGCCGCGATGATAACCGCCGCCATAGCCGCCGCAACCGCCATAGCCCATTCCTGCGCCGCGTGGTATGCCAGCCTGCGCCATCGCGACATCCCGTTTCACGCGTTGCTCATCTAACTTCTGGCCTAATGACTCCATCTCTTTGGCAACCGCGTTAATTTTCGCAGTATCCGGCGAACTGGCGGTCAGTAGCGCGTTGTATTCATAACGTTTGGATATCAGTTGCTGGCGCAGCGCGCTGGTCTGCGTATAGTAATCATCATAAATCTTCTGCGCCGTCGCCTGCTGTTCCGTAGTTAACGGGCTACCTCCCTGTTGCCACATACCGTCATTGTTGCCCCAGTGATGCCCGGCGAAGGCGGCGCCGGAGCTCAGGGCCAAAAGAGAGAGGGCGATTAGCGCGATAGCTGATTTATTGTTCCGTTTCATTTTGCGTTCTCCTGTTGCTCATCTTATCCTCTCTCTTGCATCTTCCGTGCCAGGTAACTATTCCTTGTCGGGCAGCGAGTTAACCCGCTTCAGGCGGCAAAAAGCGAGTAAAAATGACTCGCATGACCCGCCTGGCGAGTCATTTTTACCCACCCGTATCCGAAAGGGTGTGCGACACCGCGCGGTTATGCGGAGCGAAGAATGGCATGATCTCTGCTTAAGTAAGGAAAATAAAAACGAGCCGGGGAAGCCTGTGAGTTTTATACGATTACATAAAGATGCCGCTGCAACGTGGTTGAGTCGGCTGTTACCTGCGGCGATCTTCATTCTGGTGGGGCTATTTTCCATTATGGTCATTCGCGACTATGGCCGTGAGAGCGCTGCCGCCAGGCAGACGCTGCTGGAAAAGGGAAATGTACTCATTCGCGCTCTGGAGTCCGGCACGCGAGTAGGTATGGGAATGCGGATGCATCACGCGCAGCAGCAGACATTGCTGGAAGAGATGGCGGGTCAGCCAGGCGTGTTGTGGTTCGCCGTAACGGATGCGCAGGGGGTAATCATTACTCATAGCAACCCTGGCATGGTGGGCAAATCGCTCTATTCCGCATCTGAAATGCATCAACTAAACCCCGGGCCGCAGGAGCGTTGGCGGCGTGTCGACGTTGCTGCTAACGGCGAGACGGTGCCTGCGCTGGAAATTTACCGTCAGTTCCAGCCGCTTTTCGGTATGAGAGGTCACGGTATGAGGGGGCACGGCATGGCGCGTAGCGCCAATGACGACGAACCAGCGAAACAAACTATTTTTATTGCCTTTGACGCCAGCGAGCTGGCCGCGACACAGGCAAGGGAGTGGCGTAATACGCTGATTGTTTTGTCTGCGTTAGCGGCGGTGCTGTTGGCAACGTTACTGGCGTTTTTTTGGCATCAGCGTTATCAGCGCTCGCACAGAGAACTGCTTGATGCAATGAAGCGTAAAGAAAAGCTGGTGGCGATGGGGCATCTGGCGGCGGGCGTCGCGCACGAAATTCGTAACCCGCTCTCGTCCATCAAAGGGCTGGCGAAATACTTTGCCGAGCGCACGCCTGCCGGCGGCGAGTCGCATGAACTGGCGCAGGTGATGGCCAAAGAGGCCGACCGTTTGAACCGGGTGGTAAGCGAATTGCTCGAACTGGTAAAGCCCGCGCATCTGACGCTCCAGACGGTTAACCTCAATGATATTATTACTCACTCCCTGAATCTGGTCAGTCAGGATGCCCAAAGCAGAGAGATTCAGTTGAGGTTCACGGCGAATGAGACGCTTAAGCGTATTCAGGCTGACCCGGACAGGCTGACTCAGGTGCTGTTGAATTTGTACCTGAACGCTATTCATGCGATTGGCCGCCAGGGAACGATTAGCGTAGAGGCAAAAGAAAGTGGGACCGACCGCGTTATCATCACTGTTACCGATAGCGGGAAAGGGATCGCCCCGGATCAGCTGGAGGCGATTTTTACGCCTTATTTTACGACCAAAGCTGACGGGACAGGCCTGGGGCTGGCTGTGGTGCAAAATATCATCGAACAGCATGGCGGCGCGATTAAGGTGAAAAGTATTGAGGGTAAAGGCGCGGTCTTTACTATCTGGTTGCCAGTGATAGCGAGACAACAGGATTAACAAGGGTGATACGCGGAAAAATCGATATTCTGGTTGTGGATGATGATGTAAGCCACTGCACGATTTTACAGGCGCTGCTTCGGGGCTGGGGCTATAACGTCGCTCTGGCCTACAGTGGGCATGATGCGTTGGCTCAGGTGCGTGAGAAAGTCTTTGATCTGGTACTGTGCGATGTGCGTATGGCGGAGATGGACGGTATCGCCACGCTGAAGGAGATTAAAGCGCTCAACCCCGCCATTCCGATTTTGATTATGACGGCATTCTCCAGCGTGGAAACGGCGGTAGAGGCGTTGAAAGCCGGCGCGCTCGACTATTTAATTAAACCGCTGGATTTTGACCGTCTGCAGGAGACGCTGGAAAAGGCGTTGGCGCATACGCGGGAAACGGGCGCTGAATTGCCATCGGCGTCGGCTGCGCAATTTGGCATGATTGGCAGCAGTCCGGCGATGCAACATTTACTGAATGAAATCGCGATGGTCGCACCATCAGACGCCACGGTATTGATTCACGGAGACTCCGGCACGGGTAAAGAGCTGGTGGCGCGGGCGCTACACGCCTGTAGCGCCCGGAGCGATAAACCGCTGGTCACGCTCAACTGCGCGGCGCTTAATGAATCGCTGCTGGAGTCTGAGCTGTTCGGCCACGAAAAAGGCGCGTTTACCGGCGCGGATAAACGTCGGGAGGGACGCTTTGTCGAAGCTGACGGCGGGACATTGTTTCTTGATGAAATCGGCGATATCTCGCCGTTAATGCAGGTACGTTTGCTGCGGGCGATTCAGGAGCGCGAAGTGCAACGCGTGGGAAGTAACCAGACGATATCTGTGGATGTTCGGTTAATTGCCGCTACCCACCGCGACCTGGCGGAAGAGGTGAGTGCCGGTCGCTTTCGCCAGGATCTCTATTACCGCCTGAATGTGGTGGCGATTGAAATGCCTTCTTTGCGCCAGCGTCGGGAAGATATTCCGCTACTGGCAGACCATTTTCTGCGGCGTTTTGCCGAACGTAACCGAAAAGCGGTAAAGGGGTTTACGCCGCAGGCGATGGATCTGCTGATCCACTACGACTGGCCGGGCAATATCCGTGAGCTGGAAAACGCTATCGAGCGGGCGGTGGTGTTGCTGACGGGAGAATACATTTCTGAACGCGAATTGCCTCTCGCTATTGCCGCGACGCCGATAAAAACGGAATACAGTGGTGAGATCCAACCGCTGGTGGACGTCGAAAAAGAGGTGATTCTGGCGGCGCTGGAAAAAACGGGCGGCAACAAAACCGAAGCCGCCCGTCAATTGGGCATTACGCGCAAAACGCTGCTGGCTAAACTCAGCCGTTAGTTCTGTTCACGCTCGATGGCGCGCCAGCCGATGTCGTTACGGCTGAAGCTGCCGTCCCAGCGGATGTCGGTCATCAGGGCGTAAGCGCGTTTCTGCGCTTCGGCCACGGTGTGGCCCAGCGCGGTGGCGCACAGGACGCGTCCGCCGCTGGTCAACACGCGGTCGTCATCGGCGAGTTTGGTGCCCGCGTGGAAAACCTTACCGTCAGCCACTTCTTCCAGCGGCAGACCGTGGATCTCGTCGCCGGTGCTGTAGCTGCCCGGATAACCGCCCGCGGCGATCACCACGCCTAATGAAGCGCGTTCGTCCCACTCGGAGGTTTTCTCATCCAGCTTGCCGTCGCAGGCGGCCAGGCAAAGATCCACCAGATCCGATTTCATGCGCAGCATGATCGGCTGGGTTTCCGGATCGCCGAAGCGGCAGTTGAACTCGATAACTTTCGGGTTGCCCTGCTTGTCGATCATCAGACCCGCATACAGGAACCCGGTATAGGTATTCCCTTCCGCCGCCATGCCTTTCACGGTTGGCCAGATGATGCGTTCCATGGTGCGCTGGTGCACTTCATCAGTCACCACCGGCGCCGGTGAGTAGGCCCCCATACCGCCGGTATTCGGGCCGGTATCGCCATTGCCCACGCGTTTGTGGTCCTGGCTGGTAGCCATCGGCAGAACGTGCTCGCCGTCGACCATCACGATAAAGCTCGCTTCCTCGCCGTCGAGGAACTCTTCAATCACGATGCGGTGACCCGCGTCGCCAAAGGCGTTACCGGCCAGCATATCGTGTACGGCAGCTTCTGCTTCTTCCAGCGTCATCGCCACGATAACGCCTTTACCGGCGGCCAGACCATCGGCCTTGATGACGATCGGCGCGCCTTTCTCACGCAGATAAGCCAGGGCTGGCTCAATCTCGGTGAAATTCTGGTATTCCGCCGTCGGAATCTGGTGACGAGCGAGGAAATCTTTGGTGAACGCTTTGGAGCCTTCCAGTTGCGCGGCCCCTTCGGTTGGGCCAAAGATCTTCAGACCCGCCGCACGGAACGCATCGACCACGCCAATCACCAGCGGCGCTTCCGGGCCGACGATGGTCAGATCGATCTTCTCGTTCTGGGCAAAGCTCAGCAGCGCCGGAATATCGGTGACGCCGATAGCCACGTTCTGCAACGCAGGTTCCAGCGCGGTACCGGCGTTACCCGGTGCGACAAAAACGGTACCAACCAGCGGCGACTGTGCGGCTTTCCAGGCCAGCGCGTGTTCGCGCCCGCCGTTACCAATGACTAAAACTTTCATCGTCTGCTCCCTGAATTAATGGCGGAAGTGGCGCATGTCGGTGAAGATCATCGCAATGCCGTGTTCGTCGGCGGCGGCAATCACTTCGTCATCACGGATAGAACCGCCAGGCTGGATCACACAGCTCACGCCAACGGCGGCAGCGGCATCAATACCGTCACGGAACGGGAAGAAGGCGTCGGAGGCCATCGCGGAGCCTTTCACTTCCAGACCTTCGTCAGCCGCTTTAATCCCGGCGATTTTGGCGGAGTACACGCGGCTCATCTGGCCTGCGCCTATACCGATGGTCATGTTCTCTTTGGCATACACAATAGCGTTGGATTTCACGAACTTGGCTACCTTCCAGCAGAACAGCGCGTCACGCAGTTCCTGCTCGGTCGGCTGGCGTTTGGAAACCACGCGCAATTCAGCTTCGCTCACCATACCCAGATCCCTGTCCTGAACCAGCAGGCCGCCGTTAACGCGTTTGAAATCCAGGCCCGGAACGCGACTTGCCCATTGTCCGCAGGTCAGAACACGGACGTTCTGCTTGGCTGCGGTGATTTTCAGCGCTTCTTCGCTTGCGGATGGGGCGATGATCACTTCCACGAATTGGCGGGAGATGATGGCCTGCGCGGTTTCGGCATCCAGCTCGCGGTTGAAAGCGATGATGCCGCCGAACGCGGAGGTCGGGTCGGTTTTGTATGCGCGGTCGTAAGCGTCGAGAATAGAGGTACTTACCGCCACACCGCATGGGTTAGCGTGCTTGACGATTACGCAGGCCGGCTCGTTGAACTCTTTCACACACTCCAGCGCCGCGTCGGTATCGGCGATGTTGTTGTAGGAAAGCGCTTTGCCCTGAACCTGTTGTGCGGTGGCAACGGACGCTTCTTTCACATTCTCTTCTATATAGAAGGCAGCCTGCTGGTGGCTGTTCTCGCCATAGCGCATATCCTGCTTCTTAATGAAGTTCAGGTTCAGCGTACGCGGGAAGCGACCGGCGGCTTCTTTGCTTTCACCGTGGTAGGCCGGAACCATGCTGCCGAAGTAGTTGGCGATCATGCTGTCGTAGGCGGCGGTGTGTTCGAAGGCTTTAATCGCGAGATCGAAACGGGTGTCGAGGGTCAGAGAACCTTCGTTAGCATCCATCTCTTTAATAATGGCGTCGTAGTCGCTGCTCTTCACCACGATGGCGACGTCTTTATGGTTCTTAGCAGCAGAGCGCACCATGGTCGGGCCGCCGATATCAATGTTCTCTACCGCATCTTCCAGCGAGCAGCCTTCGCGTGCCACGGTTTCGGCGAACGGATACAGGTTAACGACAACCATATCGATAGGGGCGATGTGGTGCTGTTCCATAATGGCATCGTCCTGGCCGCGACGACCGAGGATGCCGCCGTGGACTTTTGGATGCAGGGTCTTTACGCGTCCATCCATCATTTCCGGGAAACCGGTGTAATCGGAAACTTCGGTCACCGCCAGGCCTTTTTCTGCTAACAGGCGGGCGGTGCCCCCCGTAGACAGCAGCTCCACACCGCGTGCGGAAAGTGCCTGGGCGAATTCGATGATACCGGCCTTGTCAGAAACACTGAGCAAAGCGCGGCGGACTGGACGACGTTGTTGCATGGTAAATCCCCTGGATTTGACGATTACAGAGAGCGTTAGCTGAATTTTTCGTGAAAAACTCAGCTAACGCCCCTTATGGGGCATTCTCATTTTGCGGCGACATTGTAACGAAAACGTTTGCGCAACGCTCGCGAATTTTTCTTTTTAAATTCTGGCCCTGCTTTTATCCCTGAAAGATCGTTTGCAGAGTGAGAAGATCCAAGAGATGAACGCGCATTTTGTGGATAAGTCTGTGCGTAAATGGGTATAACCAGGGGTTTTGCTGGGGAATGCAGCAAACAGTCATTTTTCTGCAATTTTTCTATTGCGGTCAGCAGAGAACTCCCTATAATGCGCCTCCATCGACACGGCGGATGTGAATCACTTCACACAAACAGCCGGTCGGTTGAAGAGAAAAATCCTGAAATTGAGGGTTGACTCTGAAAGAGGAAAGCGTAATATACGCCACCTCGCAACGGTGAGCGAAAGCCGCGTTGCACTGCTCTTTAACAATTTATCAGACAATCTGTGTGGGCACTCGAAGATACGGATTCTTAACGTCGCAAGACGAAAAATGAATACCAAGTCTCAAGAGTGAACACGTAATTCATTACGAAGTTTAATTCTTTGAGCATCAAACTTTTAAATTGAAGAGTTTGATCATGGCTCAGATTGAACGCTGGCGGCAGGCCT
>NZ_JAGESA010000021.1:0-26411 GCF_017572835.1 Salmonella sp. 32120201201600049SM
GGTGGCGTATATTACGCTTTCCTCTTTCAGAGTCAACCCTGAATTTCAGGATTTTTCTCTTCAACCGACCGGCTGTTTGTGTGAAGTGATTCACATCCGCCGTGTCGATGGAGGCGCATTATAGGGATCCCATTTTTTTGCACAAGCGTTTTTTGGATCTTTTTTTCTGTTTGTTGATTTTTCATCCCTTTCGCTCCATTCCTGCGCAAAGTGGCGATTTTTTGATGCTATCTCCCCTTGCACAACGCCGTTAAAGCAACCAAAGTCTTCATGACTATTCATTTATGATGAGGTAGACATGTCTGACACATTACGTCCTTATAAGGATCTTTTTCCTGAAATCGGTCAGCGCGTGATGATCGATACCAGCAGCGTGGTTATTGGTGATGTCCGTCTGGCGGATGATATCGGGATCTGGCCGCTTGTGGTGATTCGCGGCGATGTGAATTACGTTGCGATAGGGGCTCGTACGAACATTCAGGATGGCAGCGTTCTTCACGTAACCCACAAGTCTCCATCCAATCCACACGGCAACCCATTAATCATTGGCGAAGATGTTACCGTTGGCCATAAAGTTATGCTGCACGGCTGTACCATCGGTAACCGCGTACTGGTCGGTATGGGCTCCATTGTGCTGGATGGCGCGATAATAGAAGATGACGTAATGATTGGTGCGGGAAGCCTGGTGCCGCAGCACAAACGGCTGGAAAGCGGCTATTTATATCTTGGCAGTCCGGTAAAACAGATCCGCCCCCTGAGCGATGCTGAGAGAGCGGGCCTGCAGTACTCCGCCAATAACTATGTAAAATGGAAAGACGACTATCTTTCTCAGGATAACCATATCCAACCGTGATCGTCTTCCTGCTGGGCCAGGATTAATGCTTCAGCCTCTTCTTCCAGGTCCCAGCGATACTCACGAAAAATGGCCAGCCATTGCTCCGCTGTTTCTCCACCAAAGCGATACGCCAGTACATCTTTTTTTATTGCACACGTGAGTTGCATCCCATTAACCAGGGCGGGAAAGATGACAGCGCTGGCGGCAGTATCCCATTCTTCGCGGTCAGGAAATTGTATGGCCTGGTTCACGCTAATAATTCCTGCTGTAGCAGCTTAATTACTGGCTCGACCTGCGGTAATACACCGTGCCAAAGCAAAACGGCATGTGCAGCCTGCCCCACCAGCATTCCCAGCCCATCTGCGTAACGTTTCGCGCCCTGTTGTACACACCAGGAGAGAAATGGCGTATTCCCTTTTTGATAGAACATGTCATAGCAACAGAGGGAAGGATGAATAAGTGACGCCGGAATCGCCGGGATTTCGCCCCGTATGCCGCTGGAGGTCGCATTAATAATCAGGTCAAACTCACAACCATCCAGCTTGTCCATATCCATGGCATGAATGCTGCCGGTATGAGCAAAGATTTTCGCCAACGCTTCGGCACGTGAAGCTGTACGGTTGGTGATAGTGACCGCGCAATCCAAAGAAAGCAGAGGTAACAGCACGCCCCGGGATGCGCCGCCCGCGCCAATCAGCAAAATACGCCATCCTGGGCGGATAAAATTTAAACGTTTGAGATCGCTTAATAAACCGATACCGTCAGTATTGTCGCCAAGCAAACGACCATCTTCCAGCCGCTTTAATGTATTGACTGCTCCCGCCAGCGATGCTCGTTCCGTTAACTCATCCGATCGCGCAAACGCCTCCTCTTTAAAAGGTACTGTGATGTTTGCGCCTTTTCCCCCTGCCGCGAAAAAGGCATCAAGCGTATTAATGAAATTATTAATAGGGGCCAGCACGCGACCATAGGGGTGAACAATATCTAGCTGCTGAGCAAATTGCTGATGAATAAATGGCGATTTGCTGTGCGCAATCGGATTTCCAAAAACAGCATAGGTTTCCATCATATTACCCCTGTCGAAACAGTTCGCCCGTCAGAGCATCGCGAATTTCTGAAGGATTTAGACGCCCACCCGTTGCGCCTTCAACCACCGGAAAATCATCGCCAAATTGCGCACGCACCTCTTCAACGGTACGACATGGCGGTAATCCGCTCAGATTAGCGCTGGTGGAAACCAGCGGTTTGCCATACGCATTGCATAGCGCGACCACCAGCGGGTGATTGGTAACACGAACGGCCAGGGAATCAAAACGTCCCGTGAGCCACCGCGGCGTTGTCGCGGGCGCAGGAAAAACAAACGTTACCGGCCCGGGCCAGCAATCAAATACTGCTTTACGCTGTGCGGCGGTAAGTATGCTGTCATCAATATAAGGTTTTAACTGCTCAAAGCTGGCGGCAATCAAAATGAGTCCCTTATCGACGGGCCGTTGTTTTAACGCCAACAGGCGCGTAACGGCTGTTTCACTATCGGGATCGCAGCCGACGCCGAAAACGGCTTCTGTTGGATAAGCGATGACATTTTCTTTATTCAGGAGATCTACCGCTGCGGCGATAGATCCTGTTGGCAGGTTATTATTCACTTGTTTATTCCACCGGAACCGGCTTTCCACATTGTTTACTGGCGCAAAAGCGCTTCACGCCCTGCGCGGTTTTCTTTTCGATGAGTAGCGGATAATGGCACTCGGGGCATTCCCCCGCAACCGGTGTGAAGTTAATGACGAACTGACATTCCGGGTAGCGATCGCAGGAATGAAAGATTTTACCGTAACGAGAACGGCGCTGGACCAAATGTCCTTGCTGGCAGGCTGGACAGGCTATCGCCGTTTCATCCGGTTTATCAATAACCACTGTATGTTCACATTGCGGATACTGACTGCATCCGATGAACATGCCAAAGCGCCCCTGACGCAGCACCAGTACGGCGCCACACTCAGGACACAGTTGCCCCTCCAGAATTTTAACGATATGCCCGTCCGCCTGACTTTTCAGCGGACGAACGTAATCGCATTCCGGATAGCGAGAACAGCCGAGAAACGGACCATGTTTCCCGGAACGAATTACCAGTTCGGCCCCGCACTGCGGGCAGGGCTCATTTTTACGCACCGAAAACAGTGCTGATTTAGCCATATTCACTCATGCAGCATTAACACCTATCAATGCAGCATACCTTCATTTACCTCAAAGAGTAATTCTTCCATTTGCTGATAGGCGTTTTCACAGCCCGGAATGTTGAATAACACCATCAAAATAACCCATTTCAAGTCTTCCAGGTCAAACTCTGCGGTATCCAGCGCCAGCACACGCTCAATCACCATTTCTCGTGTTTCGAGGTTTAGCACCTGAATCTGCTCAAGGAATAACAGGAACCCCCGGCAACTGGCATCAAGCCTTTCACACTCTTCAACCGTATAAATGCGCATTGAAAGAGGGTCGGAAGCAAGTTGCATGGGTTCCGCGAGGCCATCCTGATAGTCAGCGAGTTTTTCCAGCCACAGCAGCGCATTGTAGATGTCTTCGCGATCAAACCCGGCGTCGGTGAGATCACGCTCCAGTCTGTCCTGATCCACGCGCAGCTCGGCTTCGTTATGGATGTATGTTTCAAACAAATACATTAGTACGTCGAACATGGCTTGCCCTCCTTAATCGGACATAGCCGCCGGGTACAGCTGCGATCCATCCTGCTAACTCCAGTTCGAGTAGCTGAGCCACTACCGCTGGCACAGGTTGGCCGGCACGTTCAGCGACGACGTCAACAGGTGTTACCTCATCTCCTACGTTAGCCAGGAGCTCAGGAAATGGCAATGCCGCCTCATCCTGATTTAGTGAATAAAGTGAATTTTCCGCCGTAGTTGGCAACCAGTGTAAGCCGTATTGCAAATTTTCCAGAATATCCTCCGGCGTCGTCACAAGCGTAGCCCCTTGTTTAATTAACCAGTGCGTGCCTTCGCTTCCCGGACTACCGATAGGACCTGGTAATGCAAAAACGTCCCGTCCCTGTTCAAGCGCGCAGCGCGCCGTCACCAACGAACCGCTGCGCAACGCCGCCTCGATTACCAGCACGCCTTTGCTCAGTCCGCTGATGATACGGTTTCTGCGAGGAAAATTTTGCGGTAGCGGAGGCGTTGAAAGCGGAAATTCTGAGACCACTGCGCCGCCAGTGGCAATCAAGTTTTCAGCCAGCACGGCATGTCGGCGAGGATAAATCTTTGCCAAACCATTCCCTAACACCGCTACACTTTTCCCCCCCATACTCACCGCGGCGTTGTGTGCTACGCCATCAATTCCCCGGGCAAGGCCGCTGGTGATCGTCAAACCGCTTTTCGCAAGGCTTTCGCAAAGCAGACGTCCCCAGCGTTCTCCATACCAGGAGTGGCTCCGGCTTCCTACGACGGCAAGTTGGCAGGTATGCAGACAGGCAGGATCGCCGTCAATAAAAATAGCGCCGGGATAATCGTCAATAGCACGCAGTTGGGGAGGATAAATCTCGCTATCCGCACACAGAAAATGGTGCTGCGGTAGTTCAAGCCAGCGTAATGTCTCATCAAGCACACCTGCTGGAAGCTGTAAAAAACGTTCAGCTTGCCGCGCGGTAAGACCAGCCTCCTGAAGGTGCGTGCGATTTATCTGAGGCTGGCGAATAAGCGAGTTCGCGATGTTCAACATCGCCTCGCCATAAAGGTCGCCGACGTACATTAAACGTAACCAAATTTCGGTACGGGCCATCCTTTCCCTCCCCTGCCACAAGCAGTCTGAACAATCTTTGCGATTGGTCACTGATGCTGTCAATCAGGTGGGGATTTGTCTAGAATAGAGGTAATAATCTTTTCAACTCCTGAACACAACTCTGGATAATTATGTCAGTTTTGCAAGTGTTACATATTCCGGACGAGCGCCTTCGCAAAGTCGCAAAGCCGGTTGAAGAAGTGAATGCAGAAATTCAGCGTATCGTCGATGATATGTTCGAAACGATGTACGCGGAAGAAGGTATCGGTCTGGCCGCAACGCAGGTCGATATCCACCAGCGGATCATCGTGATTGACGTTTCGGAAAACCGCGACGAGCGCCTGGTACTCATTAACCCGGAATTGCTGGAGAAAAGTGGCGAAACGGGTATAGAAGAAGGCTGTCTGTCGATTCCGGAACAGCGCGCTTTAGTGCCGCGCGCCGAGAAAGTGAAAATCCGCGCGCTGGATCGCGACGGCAACCCGTTTGAGCTTGAAGCGGATGGTTTGCTGGCAATTTGCATTCAGCATGAGATGGATCATCTGGTCGGTAAACTGTTTATCGATTATTTGTCGCCGCTGAAGCAACAACGTATTCGTCAGAAAGTAGAAAAACTCGACCGCCTGAACGCCCGGGCTTAAAGGACAAGAACCAACGTGTCAGATTCACTACGTATTATTTTTGCGGGTACACCTGACTTTGCAGCGCGTCATCTCGACGCGCTGTTAACTTCTGGACATAACGTTGTCGGCGTATTTACCCAACCCGATCGTCCAGCAGGTCGCGGCAAAAAGTTGATGCCCAGCCCGGTAAAAGTGCTGGCGGAAGAAAAAGGCCTGCCCGTTTTCCAGCCCGTGTCGCTTCGTCCTCAGGAAAACCAGCAACTGGTTGCTGACTTACATGCCGACGTCATGGTTGTCGTAGCATATGGTCTGATTCTCCCAAAGGCAGTGCTGGATATGCCCCGTCTCGGATGTATCAACGTTCACGGTTCGCTGCTTCCACGCTGGCGCGGCGCGGCGCCTATTCAGCGCTCACTTTGGGCAGGCGATGCGGAAACCGGCGTCACAATTATGCAGATGGATGTAGGGCTGGATACCGGCGACATGCTGTATAAACTTGCGTGCCCGATTACCGCAGAAGATACCAGTGGCTCACTGTATAATAAGTTGGCTGAACTTGGCCCGCAGGGGTTAATTACCACACTAAAACAACTGGCGGACGGCACAGCGACGCCTGAAGCGCAGAATGAAGCGCTGGTCACTCATGCGGAAAAGCTCAGTAAAGAAGAAGCGCGTATCGACTGGTCTCTCTCCGCAGCACAGCTGGAGCGTTGCATTCGCGCCTTTAATCCGTGGCCAATGAGCTGGCTGGAAATCGACGGCCAGCCGGTAAAAGTCTGGCAGGCATCCGTCATAGAGGACGCCACGCAGTCGCTGCCGGGAACCATTCTGGCCGCGACGAAACAGGGCATTCAGGTTGCAACAGGCAAGGGGATATTAAATTTGCTTTCGCTTCAGCCTGCTGGCAAAAAAGCGATGAGCGCCCAGGATCTGTTAAATTCACGCAGGGAATGGTTTATTCCTGGTAACCGTCTTGCCTGACGGTCACGTCTTTATACGCCCGGTGTTACCGGGCATTTTTATTTTATACATATGAAAAAACAAAACAATTTACGTAGTCTGGCGGCACAGGCCGTTGAACAGGTCGTCGAGCAGGGACAATCATTAAGTAATGTGCTCCCGCCGCTGCAACAAAAAGTCGCCGATAAAGACAAAGCGCTACTTCAGGAGCTGTGCTTTGGCGTCCTGCGCACCCTTTCACAGCTGGAATGGCTGATCAATAAGCTGATGTCTCGTCCAATGACCGGCAAGCAGCGTACAGTGCATTACTTAATTATGGTCGGCTTTTATCAGTTGCTGTACACCCGCGTTCCTCCCCATGCGGCGCTGGCTGAAACCGTTGAAGGCGCGGTCGCCATCAAACGTCCGCAGTTGAAAGGGTTAATTAACGGCGTCCTGCGCCAGTTCCAGCGCCAGCAGGAAACGTTGCTTAATGAGTTTGCGACCAGCGATGCGCGCTTTTTACATCCAGGTTGGCTGGTAAAGCGTTTGCAAAATGCTTACCCCACACAGTGGCAACACATTATTGATGCGAATAACCAGCGTCCGCCGATGTGGCTACGTGTAAATCGTACACACCACACCCGCGACGGTTGGCTTGGCTTACTTGAAGACGCAGGCATGAAGGGATATCCCCATCCCGATTATCCCGACGCTGTACGTCTGGAAACGCCAGCTCCGGTACATGCTTTACCCGGTTTTGCTGAGGGTTGGGTAACTGTCCAGGATGCCTCTGCGCAGGGATGTGCGGTTTTTCTCGCTCCTCAGAACGGTGAGCACATTTTAGACTTGTGCGCCGCGCCCGGCGGTAAAACCACGCATATTCTCGAAGTGGCCCCCGAAGCAGACGTGTTGGCGGTTGATATTGATGAACAACGCCTCTCCCGCGTTTACGACAACCTAAAGCGTCTTGGGATGAAAGCGACAGTTAAACAAGGGGATGGACGTTATCCCGCCCAATGGTGCGGCGAGCAGCAGTTTGACCGTATTCTGCTGGATGCGCCCTGCTCCGCAACCGGCGTCATTCGCCGTCATCCAGATATCAAATGGCTGCGTCGCGATCGCGATATCGCGGAACTGGCGCAATTACAGGCGGAAATTCTTGATGCCGTCTGGCCGCGCCTGAAGCCCGGCGGGACGCTGGTTTACGCCACCTGTTCCGTACTGCCGGAAGAAAACCGCGATCAGATCAAAGCCTTTTTGCAACGCACTCCCGATGCCGCGCTCAGCGAAACGGGAACACCTGATCAGCCAGGACAGCAGAATCTGCCGGGCGGCGAAGAAGGTGATGGGTTCTTTTACGCTAAGCTAATCAAGAAGTGATGAGATAACGGGCCACGACTGATGAAAATTATCATACTGGGCGCAGGGCAAGTTGGCGGAACACTGGCGGAAAACCTGGTCGGCGAAAACAACGACATCACGGTGGTTGATACCAACGGCGAACGATTACGCAGTTTGCAAGATAAGTTCGATCTACGCGTAGTTCAGGGGCATGGTTCGCATCCCCGCGTGTTGCGCGAAGCGGGCGCTGACGATGCGGATATGCTGGTCGCTGTCACCAGTTCAGATGAAACTAATATGGTTGCCTGTCAGGTAGCCTATTCACTCTTCAACACTCCAAACCGTATCGCCCGTATTCGCTCCCCGGACTATGTTCGCGATGCGGATAAACTCTTTCATTCTGAAGCGGTTCCGATTGATCATCTGATCGCGCCGGAGCAGTTGGTTATCGATAATATTTATCGTCTGATCGAGTATCCGGGAGCATTACAGGTTGTAAACTTTGCTGAAGGGAAAGTCAGTCTGGCAGTAGTAAAAGCCTACTATGGCGGTCCACTAATAGGTAACGCGCTCTCGACAATGCGAGAGCATATGCCGCATATCGATACTCGCGTTGCCGCAATTTTCCGCCATGACAGACCAATCCGTCCTCAGGGCTCGACTATCGTGGAAGCAGGGGATGAAGTCTTCTTTATTGCGGCTTCACAGCATATCCGTGCAGTAATGAGCGAATTACAGCGTCTGGAAAAACCCTACAAGCGCATCATGCTGGTGGGCGGCGGCAATATCGGCGCCGGGCTGGCAAGGCGTCTGGAAAAAGACTATAGCGTTAAATTGATCGAACGCGATCAACAACGCGCCGCAGAATTGGCTGAGAAACTGCAAAACACGATCGTCTTTTTTGGCGACGCCTCCGATCAGGAATTGCTGGCGGAGGAGCATATTGATCAGGTTGATCTCTTTATCGCGGTCACTAACGATGATGAAGCCAATATCATGTCCGCGATGTTGGCTAAGCGGATGGGCGCCAAAAAAGTGATGGTGTTGATTCAGCGTCGAGCTTATGTCGATCTTGTGCAGGGTAGCGTTATAGATATTGCGATTTCTCCGCAGCAGGCCACCATCTCTGCATTACTGAGCCATGTGCGTAAAGCGGATATCGTCGGCGTTTCCTCACTACGTCGCGGGGTTGCCGAAGCCATCGAAGCCGTCGCGCACGGCGATGAAAGCACTTCCCGCGTGGTTGGCCGCGTCATTGACGAAATAAAACTGCCACCAGGCACCATTATTGGCGCGGTCGTTCGTGGTAATGATGTCATGATCGCTAATGACAATTTGCGCATTGAACAAGGCGATCACGTCATTATGTTTTTGACCGATAAAAAGTTTATTACCGACGTCGAACGTCTGTTCCAGCCAAGTCCTTTCTTCCTCTAATTTAAGGGGCGCTCATTCAGCGCCCTTTTTAATTCCCTTTATTTATCAAGGTTTAATTTATTTCGCTAAACAGAAGCCGTAAATGGAAAATGCCTTAGCATTTGTTAAACTTATAACGTCAGCTGCATAGGGAGAATAAAAATGAGTTTTATTAAAGAATTTCGCGAATTCGCGATGCGCGGGAATGTTGTGGATTTGGCAGTGGGTGTCATTATTGGCGCGGCATTCGGTAAGATTGTTTCTTCACTGGTTGCCGATATCATTATGCCGCCGTTGGGATTGTTAATCGGCGGGATCGACTTTAAACAATTTGCTTTTACGTTACGCGAAGCGCAGGGAGATATTCCGGCGGTCGTCATGCATTACGGCGTGTTTATCCAGAACGTATTTGATTTTGTGATTGTGGCCTTTGCTATCTTTGTTGCCATTAAGCTTATCAACAGACTCAACCGTAAAAAAGCAGAAGAGCCGGCAGCTCCGCCAGCGCCTTCTAAAGAGGAAGTGTTATTGGGCGAAATCCGCGATCTGCTGAAAGAACAAAATAACCGTTCTTAATAAGCAGAAGGCCAGTGGTAAAAAAGTCACTTACTTTCTTGCCACTGGCCTCCCAGTTCCCTCGATTACCGTGTTTACCTTTACGCAGATAACTTCCTTTGCCTTTCTTATTTTTTTCAACGCGTTGCCTGAAAAGGGGATCGTGTAACAATGCCTCGATGGCATTGTCCTTTATCTGCCCTTTCTTATGTTGATAACGACTCATAATGTCTCCCGATTGTATAAATTAACGGCGCGAGTGTAGCCCCGCCGGTTCAATAAATCAACATCCTGATTTCGCTCCACTGGCCCCCTGTTCCAGGGCTTCCAGAATGGAACAATAGACGCTACTGTGGGCCGTTCCGCAACAAGCATCATTAAGCCTTTGTAACGAACGCTGCATCGTTTGCAGTTCCGCAATCCTGGCTTCAACCTCCTGCAATCGCTCTTGCACAATACTTTTTGACTCCTGACAGGTATGGTGCTCAGGATCAATTCGGATCGATAAAAGTTCGCGGATCGACTCAAGCGTGAAACCCAACTGCCGAGCATAACGAATAAACTTGAGACGCTGCAGATCGTTTTCAGTATATAGACGAAACCCGCCTTCAGTACGTACCTCATGATCCATCATCTGCTGTTTTTCATAGTAGCGAATGGTATCAGGCGTTACGTCTGCCAGCTTTGCCAGCTCACCAATGCGATACATACAAGCTCCGTTAATTATCGTTGATTTTATGCAGCAGTTTTTCCGCATACTCACCGTGTAAAAAGTCGGTACTCAACCCAGCCTGCCGAAGTTTTAGTTCAAGCAGTGAGAGCTGGCGACTAACCTGATGGTATCGAGGGTCATCTTCCCGGATACTGTTGAGGATATCAAGTAACTGAATAGCATCTCTGCGCTGCTCCAGTTCAGGGGGAAGACAGCCCGCATTCTTGAGTAAGCGATAACCCGCACGAAGTTCCGCCGGCACATGAGAATCATCATCCAGAATAAGCGGCTCGCCGCGGCCAGGCAAATTATCAAACTCGCCTTTACGCTGTGCCTCGATAATATGACGCTCTGCCCACTGGTCAAGTAACCACATACGTCGCTCCAGGGATTGAACGAAAAGAATACAATTATTGTAGATATGTGGGGTTCAGGAGGGTATAAAAAAACCCGCCGAAGCGGGTTTTTTTACGTTACTACAGATTACTCTGCAGCAGCTTCTGTTTTCTCTGAACGATCAACCAGCTCGATGTATGCCATCGGCGCGTTGTCGCCTGCACGGAAGCCACACTTCAGAATGCGAGTGTAACCACCGGCGCGGCTCGCGAAACGCGGGCCCAGCTCGTTAAACAGTTTTGCCACGATCTCGTTATCACGAGTACGGGCGAATGCCAGACGACGATTAGCAACGCTATCAGTCTTGGCAAGAGTAATCAGCGGCTCAACTACGCGACGCAGCTCTTTCGCTTTAGGCAGGGTCGTCTTGATGATTTCATGACGAACCAGTGAACCTGCCATGTTGCGGAACATAGCCTGGCGATGGCTGCTGTTGCGGTTCAGTTGACGACCACTCTTACGATGGCGCATGACCTTATCCTTCTCAGTAAAACCTTAACCTGTGATCCGGTTACTCGTCAGCGATGCTTGCCGGTGGCCAGTTTTCCAGGCGCATACCCAGAGACAGTCCACGGGAAGCCAGCACGTCTTTAATCTCGGTAAGAGATTTTTTACCCAGGTTAGGCGTCTTAAGAAGCTCAACCTCGGTACGCTGTACCAGATCACCGATATAGTGGATAGCTTCTGCCTTGAGGCAGTTAGCAGAGCGGACAGTCAATTCCAGATCGTCAACAGGGCGCAGCAGGATCGGATCGAATTCTGGTTTCTCTTCTTTCACTTCCGGTTGACGTACATCACGTAAATCAACGAAAGCTTCCAGTTGTTCAGCCAGGATGGTTGCCGCACGACGAATCGCCTCTTCAGGATCGATTGTGCCGTTGGTTTCCATTTCGATGACCAGCTTGTCCAGGTCGGTACGCTGTTCTACACGCGCTGCTTCAACATTGTAGGCAATACGCTCTACAGGGCTGTAGCAGGCGTCGACCAGCAGACGGCCGATTGGGCGCTCATCTTCTTCCGAATGAATTCGGGTAGAAGCCGGCACATAACCACGACCGCGCTGAACTTTGATACGCATACTAATAGACGCGTTTTCATCGGTCAGGTGGCAGATCACGTGCTGCGGCTTGACGATTTCGACATCCCCATCATGGGTGATATCGGCTGCAGTCACAGGGCCAATGCCAGATTTATTCAAGGTAAGAATAACTTCATCTTTACCCTGAACTCTCACCGCCAGCCCTTTCAGGTTGAGCAGGATTTCCAGGATGTCTTCCTGAACGCCTTCTTTGGTGCTGTACTCATGTAGTACACCATCAATCTCAACCTCGGTCACCGCGCAACCCGGCATCGATGAGAGCAGAATACGGCGCAGTGCGTTACCCAGAGTATGGCCGAAGCCACGCTCTAAAGGCTCAAGGGTCACCTTGGCGTGCGTCGAACTCACTTGCTCGATATCTACCAGGCGCGGTTTTAGAAACTCTGTCACAGAACCCTGCATTGTGTCCTCTCTTTGGTACTAAGCTTTACTTGGAGTAAAGCTCGACGATCAGGTGTTCGTTAATGTCCGCAGACAGATCAGAACGCTCAGGCTTACGCTTGTACGTACCTTCCATCTTGCCAGCATCAACTTCCAGCCAGGTTGGCTTTTCACGCTGCTCAGCCAGCTCCAGAGCGGCTTTCACGCGAGACTGCTTCTTCGCTTTCTCACGAATGCTAACAACGTCATTCGGACTAACCTGATAAGAAGCGATGTTAACAACACGACCGTTTACCATAATTGCTTTATGGCTAACCAACTGACGTGCTTCTGCACGAGTGGCGCCGAAGCCCATACGGTATACAACGTTGTCCAGACGACCTTCCAGCAGAGCCAACAGGTTTTCACCGGTGTTGCCTTTCAGACGTGCTGCTTCTTTGTAGTAGTTACGGAACTGACGCTCCAGCACACCGTAAATGCGGCGAACTTTTTGCTTTTCACGCAACTGCACACCATAGTCAGACAGACGCGGCTTACGCGCACCGTGCTGGCCAGGAGCTTGTTCAATTTTACACTTGGTATCGATCGCGCGAACGCCAGACTTAAGGAATAAGTCGGTGCCCTCACGACGGCTCAGCTTGAGCTTAGGACCCAAATATCTTGCCATTTTCTTTCTCCAACTAACCTGGAAAACGAAGCGTTATACGCGACGTTTTTTCGGCGGACGACAACCGTTATGAGGGATCGGAGTCACATCAGTAATATTAGTGATGCGGAAACCAGCGGCGTTCAGAGCACGAATAGTAGATTCGCGGCCTGGACCCGGACCTTTAACCATAACTTCCAGATTCTTGATACCGTATTCTTTCACGGCGTCAGCGCAACGCTCTGCTGCAACCTGAGCTGCAAACGGAGTGGATTTGCGAGAACCACGGAAACCGGAACCACCGGCTGTTGCCCAACCCAGCGCATTACCCTGACGATCGGTAATAGTCACGATGGTGTTGTTGAAAGAAGCATGGATATGAGCCACGCCGTCAGAGACTTGTTTTCTTACACGTTTACGTGCGCGAACTGGTGCCTTTGCCATTATTCAATCACCCCGATTATTTCTTGATCGGTTTGCGCGGACCCTTACGGGTACGAGCGTTGGTCTTGGTACGCTGACCGCGAACCGGGAGACCACGACGATGACGCAAACCGCGATAGCAACCAAGATCCATCAGGCGCTTGATGCTCATGCTGATTTCACGGCGCAGATCACCTTCAACGACAAATTTGGCAACTTCGTCACGCAGCGTGTCGATTTGTTCTTCAGACAGCTCACTGATCTTAACATTTTCAGCGATACCCGCTGCAGCCAGGATGGCTTTAGAACGGGTCTTGCCGACACCGTAGATCGAAGTTAACGCGATCACGGCGTGTTTCTGATCAGGAATGTTAATGCCTGCTATACGGGCCACTATGCACTCCTACTATTTAATATGTACGTACCATGCTGAAAAGCCCGTTTTCAGGATACTCAAATGGAAACGTACAGACATACAAAAGATTGGCTGGCTAATCTAGCCAGCTCAACCCAACTTTGCAAGAAAAATATGCGAAAAAATCAGCCTTGGCGCTGTTTATGCTTCGGCTCGGCACTGCAAATCACACGGATGACACCATCACGCTTAACGATTTTGCAGTTACGGCATAATTTCTTGACGGAAGCACGAACTTTCATTTTTACTCTCCGTAACTTCTCAGGCGACCAATTAACGGCCGTAGCCTTTCAGGTTCGCCTTCTTCAATGCAGACTCATACTGACTGGACATCATCAGAGTTTGCACTTGAGCCATAAAGTCCATAATCACGACAACAACGATAAGCAGTGAGGTCCCACCGAAGTAGAACGGCACTTTCATTGCATCACGCATGAACTCCGGGATCAGGCAGATAAAGGTAATATACAGCGCACCAACCAGGGTCAGGCGGGTCATTACTTTATCGATATACTTCGCCGTTTGCTCTCCCGGACGAATTCCTGGTACAAATGCACCGGACTTCTTCAGGTTATCTGCTGTTTCACGCGGGTTGAAAACCAACGCCGTGTAGAAGAAACAGAAGAAGATGATTGCAGACGCATAGAGTAACACATAAAGCGGTTGCCCAGGCTGCAAATACAGCGAAATTGTTGTCAGCCAGTTCCAACCAGTACCGCCCCCGAACCATGACGCGATGGTCGCCGGGAACAGAATAATACTGGAAGCGAAGATTGCCGGGATTACCCCCGCCATATTCACTTTCAGCGGTAAATGTGTGCTCTGTGCAGCATAGACACGACGACCTTGCTGACGTTTGGCGTAGTTTACCACAATACGGCGTTGACCACGTTCAACGAATACTACAAAGAACGTCACTGCAAATACTAATACTGCAACCAACAGCAACACGAGGAAGTGCAGGTCGCCTTGACGCGCTTGCTCGATAGTATGGGCAATGGCTGGCGGGAGTCCCGCAACGATACCAGCGAAGATGATGATTGAGATACCGTTACCGATACCGCGCTCAGTAATCTGTTCGCCGAGCCACATCAGGAACATCGTCCCTGTAACCAGACTTACAACAGCGGTGAAATAGAATGCAAAGCCTGGATTCATCACCAGGCCCTGCATACCAGGCATATTCGGCAAACCGGTAGCAATACCGATCGACTGGAATATCGCCAGCACCAGAGTACCGTAACGGGTGTACTGGCTGATCTTACGACGACCAGACTCCCCTTCTTTCTTAATTTCTGCCAGCGTTGGATGAACCACCGTCAACAGCTGGATAATGATCGACGCCGAAATATACGGCATGATCCCCAGGGCAAAGATAGAAGCACGGCTGAGAGCACCACCAGAGAACATGTTAAACATTTCAATGATGGTGCCTCGCTGTTGCTCAAGCAGTTTGGCAAGTACAGCGGCATCAATACCAGGGATCGGAATAAAAGAGCCAATACGGAACACAATCAGCGCGCCGATAACAAACAGCAGTCTGCGTTTCAGCTCACCTAAGCCACCTTTGGCACTTTGAAAATCTAATCCCGGTTGTTTAGCCATCTGCTACTTATTCCTCGATTTTACCGCCAGCAGCTTCGATAGCAGCACGAGCGCCTTTAGTAACACGCAGGCCACGAACAGTTACCGGAGTAGTGACTTCGCCAGCCAGGATCACTTTCGCGAACTCGATCTGGATACCGATAATGTTTGCCGCTTTCAGCGTGTTCAGGTCTACAACGCCGCCTTCTACTTTCGCCAGGTCAGACAGACGAACTTCGGCTGTAATCGCTGCTTTGCGAGAAGTGAAGCCGAATTTCGGCAGACGACGGTACAGAGGCATCTGACCACCCTCGAAACCGCGACGTACGCCACCGCCAGAACGAGACTTCTGACCTTTGTGACCACGACCACCGGTTTTACCGAGGCCAGAACCGATACCACGACCCAGGCGTTTACCCGCCTTTTTGGAGCCTTCGGCCGGAGACAGAGTATTTAAACGCATCTCTTACTCCTCAACTTTAACCATGAAGGAAACCGCGTTGACCATACCACGAACAGCAGGAGTATCCTCGCGCTCTACGGTGTGGCCAATACGACGCAGACCCAGGCCAAGCAGCGTTGCCTTGTGTTTCGGCAGACGACCGATTGCACTGCGGGTTTGAGTAATTTTAATAGTCTTTGCCATGGTTTATTTCCCCAGAATTTCTTCAACGGATTTACCACGCTTGGCAGCGACCATTTCTGGAGAATTCATATTTTCCAGGCCATCAATAGTTGCACGAACCACGTTGATCGGGTTGGTGGAACCGTATGCTTTAGCCAGAACGTTATGAACCCCAGCAACTTCCAGAACGGCGCGCATTGCACCACCGGCGATGATACCGGTACCTTCGGAAGCTGGCTGCATGAATACACGAGACCCCGTGTGAACACCTTTAACCGGGTGCTGCAGGGTGCCGTTGTTCAGCGCGACGTTAATCATATTGCGACGGGCTTTTTCCATCGCTTTCTGGATCGCTGCTGGAACTTCACGCGCTTTACCGTAACCAAAACCTACGCGACCGTTACCATCGCCTACTACAGTCAGAGCTGTGAAGGAGAAAATACGACCACCTTTAACGGTTTTAGATACGCGGTTTACCGCGATCAGCTTTTCCTGCAGTTCGCCAGCTTGTTTTTCGATGTGAGCCATCTTACACCTCTACCTTAGAACTGAAGGCCAGCTTCACGGGCAGCATCTGCCAGTGCCTGGACACGACCATGATATTGGAACCCGGAACGGTCAAAGGACACATCTTTGATGCCTTTTTCCAGAGCGCGTTCAGCGACAGCTTTACCCACAGCTGCAGCCGCGTCTTTGTTACCGGTGTACTTCAGTTGTTCAGCGATAGCTTTTTCTACAGTAGAAGCAGCTACCAGAACTTCAGAACCGTTCGGTGCAATTACCTGTGCGTAAATATGACGCGGGGTACGATGTACCACCAGGCGAGTTGCGCCCAGCTCTTTGAGCTTGCGGCGTGCGCGGGTCGCACGACGGATACGAGCAGATTTCTTATCCATAGTGTTACCTTACTTCTTCTTAGCCTCTTTGGTACGCACGACTTCGTCGGCGTAACGAACACCCTTGCCTTTGTAAGGCTCAGGACGACGGTAGGCGCGCAGATCTGCTGCAACCTGACCGATCACCTGCTTATCAGCGCCTTTCAGCACGATTTCAGTTTGAGTCGGACATTCAGCAGTAATACCTGCCGGCAGCTGATGGTCAACCGGGTGAGAGAAACCTAAAGACAGGTTTACTACATTCCCTTTAACCGCTGCACGATAACCTACACCAACCAGCTGCAGCTTCTTAGTGAAGCCTTCGGTAACACCGATAACCATTGAGTTCAGCAGGGCACGCGCGGTACCAGCCTGTGCCCAACCGTCTGCGTAACCATCACGCGGACCGAAGGTCAGTGCATTATCTGCATGTTTAACTTCAACAGCATCGTTGAGAGTACGAGTCAGCTCGCCGTTTTTACCTTTGATCGTAATAACCTGACCGTTGATTTTGACATCAACGCCGGCAGGAACAACGACCGGTGCTTTAGCAACACGAGACATTTTTTCCTCCGATTAGGCTACGTAGCAGATAATTTCGCCACCAAGACCAGCCTGGCGCGCTGCACGATCAGTCATAACACCTTTAGAGGTAGAAACAACTGCGATACCCAGACCGGCCATAACTTTCGGCAGCTCATCTTTACGTTTGTAGATGCGCAGACCTGGGCGGCTGACACGCTGAATGCTTTCTACAACAGCTTTACCCTGGAAATACTTAAGAGTCAGTTCCAGTTCCGGCTTGGTGTCGCCTTCAACTTTAAAATCTTCAATAAAACCTTCTTCCTTCAGCACGTTGGCAATTGCCACTTTCAGCTTGGAGGAAGGCATGGTGACCGCAGCTTTGTTCGCGGCCTGACCGTTACGGATACGGGTCAGCATATCCGCGATCGGATCTTGCATGCTCATCTGTCTTTACTCCCGTGATTCAATTGGTGACAATTACCAGCTAGCCTTTTTCAGACCCGGAATTTCACCGCGCATAGCGGCTTCACGGACCTTAATACGGCTCAACCCGAACTTCCGCAGGAAAGCGTGCGGACGACCAGTTTGACGGCAGCGGTTACGCTGACGTGACGGGCTGGAATCACGCGGCAGAGTCTGCAGCTTAAGAACCGCATTCCAACGATCTTCGTCGGTTGCGTTCACATCAGAGATGATCGCTTTCAGTTCAGCGCGTTTCGCGAAGTATTTATCAGCTAAAGCTACGCGTTTTACTTCGCGTGCTTTCATTGATTGCTTAGCCATTTAGTAACCCTACCTTACTTGCGGAACGGGAAGTCAAAGGCAGCCAGCAGAGCACGGCCTTCTTCGTCAGATTTCGCAGTAGTGGTAATGGTAATATCCAAACCACGAACGCGGTCGACTTTATCGTAGTCGATTTCTGGGAAGATGATCTGCTCACGGACACCCATGCTGTAGTTACCACGACCATCGAATGACTTAGCGGACAAGCCACGGAAGTCACGGATACGAGGAACAGCAATAGTGATCAGGCGCTCAAAGAACTCCCACATGCGTTCGCCACGCAGAGTTACTTTACAGCCGATCGGATAGCCCTGACGGATTTTGAAGCCTGCAACAGATTTGCGTGCTTTGGTGATCAACGGTTTTTGACCGGAGATTGCTGTCAGGTCTGCTGCTGCGTTATCCAGCAGTTTCTTGTCAGCGATCGCTTCACCAACACCCATGTTCAGGGTGATCTTCTCGACCCGAGGGACTTGCATGACAGAATTGTAGTTAAACTCAGTCATGAGTTTGTTAACTACTTCGTCTTTGTAGTAATCATGCAGTTTCGCCATCGTACTACTCCAAATTACTTGATAGTTTCGCTGTTAGACTTGAAGAAACGGACTTTTTTGCCGTCTTCGAATCTAAAGCCTACACGGTCAGCCTTGCCGGTTGCCGCATTGAAGATTGCAACGTTAGAAACCTGAATTGCAGCTTCTTTTTCAACGATGCCGCCCGGTTGGTTCAGAGCCGGAACCGGCTTCTGGTGTTTCTTAACCAGGTTGATACCTTCAACAATGACCTTGCCGGAAGACAGGACATTCTTAACTTTACCGCGTTTACCTTTATCTTTACCGGTTAACACGATAACTTCGTCATCACGACGGATTTTCGCTGCCATGATTCGCTCCTTAGAGTACTTCTGGTGCCAGAGAGATAATTTTCATGAACTTCTCGTTACGAAGTTCACGAGTTACCGGCCCAAAAATACGCGTACCGATAGGCTGCTCGCTGTTATTGTTTAAAATAACGCATGCATTACCATCGAAGCGAATGACAGAACCGTCCGGGCGACGAACACCCTTCTTGGTGCGCACCACTACCGCCTTCAGCACATCACCTTTTTTGACCTTACCACGCGGAATCGCTTCTTTGATGGTGATCTTAATGATGTCGCCTACGCCTGCGTAGCGACGGTGCGAGCCACCCAGAACCTTGATACACATTACGCGACGTGCACCGGAGTTGTCGGCGACGTTCAGCATAGTCTGTTCTTGGATCATTTTAGTGCTCCGCTAATGTCAACTACTACTGAGACCCGAAAATCAGGTCGTTAAAAAAACCCCATATCGAGGGCGCGGCATTATAACACCGCAAATCAGATATGGGTAGAAAAAATAAACGGCCCATCGCTGAGCCGTTTATTCGTTGAGAATGCGTACTGTATTACAGAACCGCTTTCTCTACAACGCGAACCAGAGTCCAGGATTTAGTCTTGGACAGCGGACGGCATTCGCGGATTTCAACCACGTCGCCGATACCGCATTCGTTGTTCTCGTCATGTACGTGCATTTTGGTCGTACGCTTGATGAATTTACCGTAGATCGGGTGTTTCACAAAACGTTCGATAGCAACAACAATGGATTTCTCCATTTTGTCGCTAACCACGCGACCTTGCAGAGTACGGATTTTATCGGTCATTACGCACCCGCCTTCTCAGTCAGTAAAGTCTTAACGCGTGCGACATCACGACGCACTTGCTTCAACAGGTGAGACTGTTGCAGCTGGCCACTTGCAGCCTGCATACGCAGGTTGAACTGCTCACGCAGCAGGTTCAGTAGCTCGGTGTTCAGCTCTTCAACGCTCTTCTCACGCAGCTCTTTTGCTTTCATTACATCACCGTCTTAGTTACAAAGGTGGTTTTAATCGGCAGTTTCGCTGCTGCCAGCTTGAATGCTTCACGGGCCAGCTCTTCCGGTACGCCGTCCATTTCATACAGGACTTTACCCGGCTGAATCAAGGCAACCCAATACTCCACGTTACCTTTACCTTTACCCATACGCACTGCCAGCGGCTTTTCAGTGATCGGTTTGTCCGGGAATACACGGATCCAGATCTTACCTTGACGCTTAACTGCACGGGTCATAGCACGACGTGCTGCTTCGATCTGACGGGCAGTCAGACGACCACGGCCAACAGCTTTCAGGCCGAAGCTGCCGAAGCTAACATCCGCGCCTGCAGCCAGACCACGGTTGCGGCCTTTGTGCATTTTACGGAATTTTGTACGCTTTGGTTGTAACATCAGCGACGCTCCTTATTTACGGCCTTTACGCTGCTGCTTTTTCGGTTGAGCAGCCGGTTTTTCCGGTTGTTCAACAGCAGCCATACCACCCAGGATCTCGCCTTTGAAGATCCACACTTTAACGCCGATTACACCATAAGTGGTGTGCGCTTCAGAGGTGTTGTAGTCGATGTCAGCACGCAGAGTGTGCAGCGGTACGCGACCTTCGCGGTACCATTCGGTACGTGCGATTTCCGCGCCGCCCAGACGGCCGCTAACTTCAACTTTGATACCTTTAGCGCCCAGACGCATGGCGTTCTGTACAGCACGCTTCATCGCACGACGGAACATAACGCGACGTTCCAGCTGAGAAGTGATGCTGTCAGCAACCAGTTTAGCGTCCAGTTCAGGTTTACGAACTTCGGCGATGTTGATCTGTGCAGGAACGCCAGCGATATCCGCTACGACCTTACGCAGTTTTTCTACGTCTTCACCTTTTTTACCGATAACGATACCCGGGCGAGCGGTGTGAATAGTCACACGGATGCTCTTAGCCGGACGCTCGATAACGATACGAGATACAGACGCTTTAGCCAGTTCCTTCGTCAGGTACTGACGTACTTTAAAATCGCTGTCCAGGTTGTCAGCGAATTCTTTGGTGTTCGCAAACCAGGTAGAGTTCCATGGTTTTACAATACCCAGGCGAATACCATTAGGATGTACTTTCTGACCCATTGCTAGTCTCCAGAGTCTCAGCGATCGGACACAACCACAGTGATGTGGCTGGTGCGCTTCAGGATGCGATCTGCACGACCTTTTGCACGCGGCATAATGCGCTTCATGCTCGGGCCTTCGTCTACGAAAATTTTCGTAACTTTCAGATCGTCAATGTCAGCGCCATCGTTGTGTTCAGCGTTAGCAATGGCAGATTCCAGAACTTTCTTGACCAGTACAGCCGCTTTCTTGTTGGTGTAGGTCAGAATATCCAGAGCCTGCGACACTTTCTTACCGCGAATCAGGTCAGCAACAAGGCGAACCTTCTGAGCAGAAGAACGAGCATGGCGATGTTTAGCGATAGTTTCCATCTCTTCCTCCTACCTTATTTCTTCTTCGCTTTTTTATCAGCAGCGTGGCCGCGATAAGTACGAGTCGGTGCGAATTCACCCAGTTTGTGACCGACCATTTCGTCGGAAACAAATACCGGAACGTGCTGACGACCATTATGGACAGCGATGGTCAAACCGATCATGTTAGGAAAGATCGTTGAACGACGGGACCAGGTGCGCAGGGGCTTCTTGTCTCCGCTTTCCACCGCTTTCTCTACCTTCTTCAGCAAGTGCAGGTCAATAAAAGGACCTTTCTTGAGAGAACGTGGCATGGCTTATCCTCTAAAATTATTTGCTACGGCGACGTACGATGAATTTATCAGTACGCTTGTTGCTGCGGGTCTTCTTACCTTTGGTCTGAACGCCCCACGGAGTTACCGGGTGCTTACCAAAGTTACGACCTTCACCACCACCATGTGGGTGGTCTACTGGGTTCATCGCAGTACCGCGAACGGTAGGACGAACGCCACGCCAGCGTGCAGCACCTGCTTTACCCAGAACGCGCAGCATATGCTCAGCATTGCCAACTTCGCCCAGGGTTGCACGGCAGTCTGCTTCGACTTTACGCATTTCACCAGAACGCAGACGCAGGGTGACATAAGCGCCATCGCGAGCAACGATCTGAACGTAAGTACCAGCGGAACGCGCCAGCTGACCGCCTTTACCTGGTTTCATTTCTACGTTATGAACGGTAGAACCAACCGGGATATTGCGCATCGGCAGGGTGTTGCCTGCTTTGATTGCAGCATCAACGCCAGACTGAATCTGGTCGCCAGCTTTCAGGCCTTTAGGGGCCAGGATGTAACGGCGTTCGCCGTCTTTGTACAGAACCAGCGCGATGTTCGCGGAACGGTTCGGATCGTACTCAAGACGTTCAACAACTGCCGGAATACCGTCTTTGTTGCGTTTGAAGTCAACAATACGATAAGCCTGTTTGTGACCACCACCGATATGACGAGTGGTGATACGGCCATTGTTGTTACGACCACCGGATTTGCTGTTTTTTTCAACCAGCGGAGCAAAAGGTTTGCCCTTGTGCAGCTCTGGGTTGACCACTTTAACGACGTGGCGACGACCCGGAGATGTCGGTTTACATTTAACAACTGCCATTGTATTACTCCTCCGACTTACTCAGCGCCGCCGACGAAGTCCAGATTCTGGCCTTCTTTCAGGGTGACGTAAGCTTTTTTCCAGTCGCTACGACGACCGATACGCTGTCCGTGACGTTTAACTTTCCCTTTAACTACCAGGGTGTTAACGACTTCGACTTCGACTTCAAACAGTTTCTGCACAGCAGCTTTGATTTCTGCTTTGGTCGCGTCTTTAGCAACTTTGAGAACGATGGTGTTGGTTTTTTCCATCGCAGTAGACGCTTTTTCAGAAACGTGCGGTGCGCGCAGCACCTTCAGCAGACGTTCTTCACGAATCATGCCAGCATCTCCTCAACTTGCTTAACAGCATCAGCAGTCATTACGACTTTGTCGAAGGCGATCAGGCTAACCGGGTCGATACCAGTCGCATCGCGTACGTCAACCTTGTGCAGGTTACGTGCGGCCAGGAACAGGTTCTCGTCCAGCTCACCGGTGATGATCAGCACATCTTCCAGAGCCATGTCTTTCAGTTTCTGTGCCAGCAGCTTAGTTTTCGGCGCTTCTACAGAGAACTTCTCGACAACGATCAGACGATCCTGACGTACCAGTTCGGACAGGATGCTTTTCAGCGCGCCGCGGTACATCTTCTTGTTAACTTTTTGACTGTGGTCCTGCGGACGAGCAGCGAAGGTCACGCCACCGGAACGCCAGATCGGGCTCTTGATAGAACCTGAACGCGCACGGCCAGTGCCTTTCTGGCGCCACGGTTTTTTACCGGAACCAGTTACTTCAGCACGAGTCTTCTGAGCACGAGTACCCTGACGAGCACCAGCTGCATAAGCAACAACAACCTGGTGAACCAGCGCTTCGTTGAAATCACGACCGAAGGTAGTTTCGGAAACAGTCAGCGCGCTCTGCGCGTCTTTCAATACTAATTCCATTGCTATCCCCTTACGCCTTCACAGCTGGTTTAACGATCAGGTCGCAACCGGTTGCACCCGGAACACCACCCTTAACCAGCAGCAGGTTGCGCTCAGCGTCAACGCGTACTACGTCAAGGCTCTGAACGGTTACGCGCTCATTACCCATCTGACCTGCCATTTTCTTGCCTTTGAACACTTTGCCCGGAGTCTGGTTCTGACCGATAGAACCCGGAACGCGGTGAGACAAGGAGTTACCGTGAGTAGCGTCCTGGGTACGGAAGTTCCAGCGCTTAACGGTACCAGCGAAACCTTTACCTTTAGAGGTACCGGTTACGTCAACTTTTTTAACGTCAGCAAACAGTTCAACGCTGATGCTCTGACCTACGGTGTATTCTTCGCCTTCAGCCAGACGGAATTCCCACAGACCACGGCCAGCTTCTACGCCAGCTTTAGCAAAGTGACCCGCTTCCGGCTTGGTGACACGGTTAGCTTTTTTAGCACCCGTAGTAACCTGAACAGCGCGGTAGCCATCGTTAGCCAGGTCTTTAACCTGAGTAACACGGTTTGCTTCAACTTCGATTACGGTTACTGGGATAGAGACGCCATCTTCAGTGAAGATGCGGGTCATACCCACTTTTTTACCGACTAAACCAATCATTGTATCAACCTCTCAATCGCTCGATGACCTGATTAACCCAGGCTGATCTGCACGTCTACACCGGCAGCCAGGTCCAGACGCATCAGAGCATCAACGGTTTTCTCGGTTGGCTCAACGATGTCAACCAGACGCTTGTGAGTGCGAATTTCGTACTGATCGCGCGCATCTTTGTTAACGTGCGGAGAGATCAGAACGGTAAAGCGCTCTTTGCGGGTCGGCAGCGGGATCGGACCGCGAACCTGCGCACCAGTGCGCTTGGCAGTCTCGACGATTTCCGCGGTTGATTGATCGATCAGACGATGATCAAACGCTTTCAGGCGGATACGGATTCTTTGGTTCTGCATGAGACCAGAGCTCCAATTATTTTATAAACGAAAATGATTACTCCTCACACCCATTACGATTGATGGGAGAGTGTAACCGTTCTTACGTAGCTCCCCGATTGGGAGCATTGTTAAATAGCCAAATCGGCTATTCGAGGTTCAAATCGAACCTGCCGTCAATTACGACAAGCCCGCGCATTATACGTAAATCTCAGCCTGACGCAAGTGTCGGATAGAAATTAAGCGCTTTATTCTTATGCGAGCATGATTCCAGATGGTACGCATGGAATGGCAACGCGCATCTTTTCTTTGGAAGGCATCAGGCAAACCTGGCAATACGTCGTTGCCGCTGTCGCATAAATCTACAAAGGTGAGCACAAGCCTTGACGAGGATTTGCTTATGTTTGTTGCCCTCCCCTTTCTCATTTTTTATGCGTCGTTCTCTTTATTACTTGGCATATACGACGCGCGTACCGGTCTGCTGCCTGACCGGTTTACCTGTCCATTACTGTGGGGTGGTCTGCTTTATCACCAGATTTGCCTGCCGGAGCGTTTACCGGATGCGCTTTGGGGTGCTATCGCCGGCTATGGCGGATTCGCGTTAATTTACTGGGGCTATCGCCTGCGTTATCAGAAAGAGGGGCTTGGATATGGCGACGTCAAGTACCTCGCTGCCTTAGGGGCGTGGCATTGTTGGGAAACACTGCCGTTACTGGTTTTCCTTGCCGCTATGTTGGCCTGTGGCGGGTTTGGCGTCGCGCTACTGGTGAGAGGTAAATCGGCATTAATAAACCCGCTACCTTTTGGGCCATGGCTGGCGGTGGCGGGTTTCATAACAGGTTGGAAAGTTTTCTTTCCAGACGGTTAATCGGTAACCTTAATTTGTGATTGCAGATAATTTTGCATACCAAGTTTGGCAATCAAATCCAGCTCAGTTTCCAGCCAGTCGATGTGGCCTTCCTCGTCGGCAAGAATTTCAATCATCATATCCCGGCTGACATAATCATGAACGCTATCGGCATAGGCTATTGCCTCACGTAGATCTTTTGCGCCTTCCAGTTCGAGCCGGAGATCCGATCGTAGCATCTCTTCGACATCTTCACCGATGCCCAGCTTGCCCAGATCCTGTAGGTTCGGTATGCCTTCCAGAAATAAAATACGCTCAATATACTTATCGGCGTGTTTCATCTCATCAATGGATTCATGGTACTCAACATCATTAAGCCGGGTCAGCCCCCAGTTTTTGAACATACGGGCATGAAGAAAATACTGATTAATTGCGACAAGCTCATTTCCCAATAGTTTATTGAGATAATTTATGATTTTAACATCACCTTTCATTTTATAGTCCCTCCGCTTCCACTCTCTAGAGCGTAGATGGGGCTACAGGGATGTCAAAAAAAAGAGTGTGACTCAGGCGATCTCTTTAAATTCCGGCATTTGCGTTAACTCATCCTGCATCACTTCTCGCGCGGCGCGAATACACTTACCACATTGATTTCCCACAGGAATAAATTTACGCAACTGTTGAAATGACTGCGGATGAAATTGTCGTACAGCCTGGCGGATTTTTTTATCGCTTATACCATTACACAAACAAACGTACATGATCGCTCCCGTTCAATTTCCGCACAAAGTGTAAATGAGAATGGTTATGATTACAATAGCACAAAGCGATTTACGCCACGGGAGAAGCGTTAAAAAAGGCTAATAAATATAACAGCGGCTAAATAGCAGGCAACAAAAAGGGCGCCGAAGCGCCCTCTTCAATTCAAAACTAATTAACGAGTAATTAGCCCAGAACTTTAGCAACAACGCCCGCGCCAACAGTACGGCCGCCTTCACGGATTGCGAAACGCAGACCGTCGTCCATTGCGATCGGGTGGATCAGGGTAACAACCATTTTGATGTTGTCGCCCGGCATTACCATCTCTACGCCTTCCGGCAGTTCGATGGTACCAGTCACGTCAGTAGTACGGAAGTAGAACTGCGGACGGTAGCCTTTGAAGAACGGAGTATGACGGCCGCCTTCATCTTTGGACAGAATGTACACTTCAGATTCGAACTTGGTGTGCGGCTTGATGG
>NZ_JAGESA010000022.1:0-13699 GCF_017572835.1 Salmonella sp. 32120201201600049SM
AGGAGGTGTTCTGTGTGTACTCTCGGTATTGATGTCAGTAAAAATAAAATCGATCTTTGTCTGCTTACTGCCGGCCCCGGCGGTAAAAAAAAGCACAAGGTTCTGACTAACGAACCCGCCGTTGCCCATAAAGTTATCGACTGGCTGAACGCACAAAGATGTGTTCCTGAAAGCGTGACTGTCGTACTGGAAGCGACGGGTATTTACCATGAAAATCTGGCGTATGGCCTGCATGAGGCCGGTGTCAGCGTCTGCATGGCCAACCCCTGTCGTGTCCGCGAATTTGCCCACGGGATGGATATCCTCAACAAGAATGATGCTGTCGATGCCTTCGTGCTGGCCTGTTATGGCGAGCTGAAGCCCCCGGCTGTCTGGGTTCCTCCTTCGCCTGAAGTACGTAAGCTGAGGGCATTGCTGCGCCAGCGGGATGCGCTGAGAGAGGATGTACAGCGTACGGTGAACCGGCTGGAAAAAGCGAATTCCACATCCACACCACAGGAGGTCATCCGTTCACTTGAGCGAACAAAGAGCTGGCTGAACGAGGAACTGGCCCGGATAGAGAAGCTGATAACCGATCATACGGATAACGATCCGGGGCTGAAGGCTGATCTCGATTTACTGAAATCAATCAAGGGAGTGAAAGATCAGGTCGGGCGGGAGATGCTGGCGTTGCTAAAAGACGGGACGTTCAAAAGCGCCTCACAGGTGGCGGCCTATCTGGGACTGACACCGGTAGAGAAAACGTCGGGGAGCTCAGTGCGTGGCAGACCACATATGTCAAAAACAGGACCGTCAGGAGTGCGGGCTAAGCTGTACGTTGCAGCGCTGACCGCGAGCCGCTGGAACAAACAGGCGAAGGCTATCTATGAAAGGCTGGTCGCAAAGGGCAAGGCGAAGAAAGCCGCGCTGGGAGCTGTGATGCGCAAACTGGTACATTTATGCTTCGGCGTGTTGAAAACGCGGCTTCCGTGGGATGAAAATTATGTAGCTACCGCTTGACGTTCAAGACGGTAGCTACAAGACGGGGGAGGCCCGGTAAACATCACGTCACCGGGCAATATGCATTAATGCCAGCAAAAATGGTGTACTACCTGGGTAATCAATTCCCGGGTTGGCTTAATAAAACGCGTTTCGAGATATTCATCCGGCTGATGCGCCTGATTAATTGAGCCCGGACCAAGCACCAGCGTTGGGCATAATGTCTGCATAAACGGCGCTTCAGTACAGTAGTTCACCACGTCGGTTTTTGTTCCCAACAGTTTTTCTACTACTTCAACCAGTTGGTGGTCCGGTGGACACTCGTAACCTGGAATCGGCGGATGTAATTCCGCCACCGTCAGGCGGCCCGGCCAGCGTTCGCTTACCGGGGCCAGCGCGTCGTTAAGCAGTCCATTAAGGTCGTTTAACGTCATGCCCGGCAGTGGACGAATATCCATATGCAATTCGCAGCAGGCGCAGATACGGTTTGAGGCATCGCCGCCGTGAATATGGCCCAGATTCAGCGTTGGATACGGAACGGTAAACGCCTCGTAGTGATACCGCGCTTTCAGCGAGTCACGCAGTTGCATGATATGGCCAATCGCATCGTGCATCAGTTCAATGGCGTTAACCCCACGCGCCGGGTCGCTGGAATGACCGGACTGCCCCAGGACGCGAACGACATTAGAGATATGCCCTTTGTGCGCGCGTATCGGTTGCAACGACGTCGGTTCGCCAATGATCGCGCAGTCCGGACGTAATGCCGTGGTTTCGGAAAAATAACGCGCCCCCGCCATGCTGGTCTCTTCATCGGCGGTCGCCAGAATGTAGAGCGGCTTTTTCAACTTTGTGACGTCAACGTCACGTAGCGCGTCCAGAATAAAAGCGAAGAAGCCTTTCATATCCGCAGTGCCCAGACCATAGAGCTTATTGTCGTGCTCGGTCAGCGTGAACGGGTCGCGCGTCCAGCGTCCGTCATCAAAGGGAACCGTGTCGGTATGGCCGGTCAGCAGCAAACCGCCCGCGCCATGTCCGGTGCTGGCGAGCATATTAAATTTGTTTCGCGTTCCTGGAACCGGTTGAACCTCTACGTTGAAACCAAGATCGCTGAACCAGCCTGCAAGCAAAGTGATTAAAGACGCATTACTTTGATCCAGGGATTCTTCGGTTGCGCTTATCGACGGTGTGGCAATCAAAGCGCGGTAAATCTCGATAAATGGCGGTAAAACGTTTTTCATTGTTGACACACCTCAGGTCATGATAGTATCAATATTCATGCATTAATTATGAATAAAAATACATTAACGTTGAGCATAAAGGAACCCGATGTTGAATACGCTGATTGTAGGCGCTAGCGGTTATGCGGGCGCAGAGCTTGTAAGCTACGTAAATCGCCACCCACATATGACCATAACCGCTTTGACCGTCTCAGCGCAAAGCAATGATGCAGGAAAGTTAATTTCTGATTTACATCCGCAGTTAAAAGGGATTGTCGACCTGCCATTGCAACCGATGTCGGATGTACGTGACTTTAGCGCAGATGTTGATGTGGTGTTCCTGGCGACAGCGCATGAAGTGAGCCACGATCTGGCGCCGCAATTTTTACAGGCCGGATGCGTCGTATTCGATCTTTCCGGCGCGTTTCGGGTAAACGATCGCGCCTTCTATGAAAAGTATTACGGATTTACTCATCAGTATCCTGAGCTGCTGGAGCAGGCGGTGTACGGTCTGGCGGAGTGGAATGTCGATAAACTGAACACGGCGAATCTGATTGCGGTTCCTGGTTGCTATCCAACCGCAGCGCAGTTGTCGCTAAAACCGCTGATTGACGGCGGGCTTCTGGATCTGACGCAGTGGCCGGTAATTAATGCCACCAGCGGGGTGAGCGGCGCGGGGCGCAAAGCGGCAATTTCGAACAGTTTCTGTGAAGTGAGTCTGCAACCGTATGGCGTGTTTACGCATCGTCATCAGCCGGAAATCGCTGCCCATCTGGGCGCGGAGGTCATCTTCACCCCGCATCTGGGGAATTTCCCGCGCGGGATTCTGGAAACCATTACCTGCCGCCTGAAAGCGGGAGTAACCCATGCGCAGGTCGCCGACGTGTTGCAAAAAGCCTATGGCGACAAACCGCTGGTGCGCCTGTATGACAAAGGCGTTCCGGCGTTAAAGAATGTCGTCGGGCTGCCGTTCTGCGATATTGGTTTTGCCGTCCAGGGCGAACATCTGATTGTGGTGGCAGCCGAAGACAACTTGTTGAAAGGCGCAGCGGCGCAGGCGGTGCAGTGCGCTAATATTCGTTTTGGCTTCGCTGAAACGCAGTCTCTTATTTAAGGGTGAAATGATGAATCCATTAATTATCAAGCTGGGTGGCGTATTACTGGATAGCGAAGAGGCTCTGGAACGTCTTTTTACCGCGTTGGTCAACTATCGTGAGTCCCATCAGCGTCCGTTGGTGATTGTTCACGGCGGCGGTTGCGTGGTGGATGAGCTGATGAAAGGGCTTAATTTGCCAGTGAAAAAGAAAGACGGCCTGCGCGTGACGCCTGCCGATCAGATTGGCATCATTACCGGCGCGCTGGCGGGAACCGCTAACAAAACTCTGCTGGCCTGGGCGAAGAAACACCATATCGCCTCTGTTGGTCTGTTTCTGGGCGATGGCGACAGCGTAAACGTGACTCAACTCGATGAAGCGTTAGGCCACGTCGGGCTGGCGCAGCCGGGGTCGCCGAAGCTGATTAACATGCTGCTGGAAAACGGCTTTCTGCCGGTGGTCAGCTCCATTGGCGTAACAGACGACGGTCAACTGATGAACGTCAACGCCGATCAGGCGGCAACCGCGCTGGCGGCGACGCTGGGGGCCGATCTGATCCTGCTTTCCGACGTGAGCGGTATTCTGGACGGCAAAGGCCAGCGTATCGCCGAAATGACGGCGTCCAAAGCCGAGCAGCTTATCGACCAGGGCATTATTACCGACGGGATGATTGTGAAAGTGAATGCGGCTCTCGATGCTGCGCGGGCGCTGGGGCGCCCGGTGGATATCGCTTCCTGGCGTCATGCGGAGCAACTGCCTGCACTGTTTAACGGCACGCCGATTGGCACGCGTATTCTGGCTTAAGTATTTGTTCGCCCGATGGCGGCTGCGCCTTATCGGGCCTGCGTGAACAGAAATTATAGGCCGGATAAGCGTAGCGCCATCCGGCAGTGAAATTCGAAGAATTAAGGAAGTCTATTATGGCACTTTGGGGTGGGCGTTTTACACAGGCGGCAGACCAGCGGTTTAAACAATTCAATGATTCGTTGCGCTTCGATTACCGTCTGGCGGAGCAGGATATTGTCGGTTCTGTGGCCTGGTCCAAAGCATTGGTCACGGTAGGTGTACTGACTGCCGATGAGCAACGACAGTTGGAAGAAGCGCTGAACGTGCTGCTGGAAGAGGTTCGCGCGAATCCGCAGCAAATCCTGCAAAGCGATGCGGAAGATATCCATAGCTGGGTGGAAGGTAAGCTCATCGACAAAGTGGGTCAGTTGGGTAAAAAGCTGCACACCGGACGCAGCCGTAACGATCAGGTGGCGACGGACCTGAAACTGTGGTGCAAAGAGACGGTGAGGGAACTGCTCACCGCTAACCGTCAGCTACAGAGCGCGCTGGTGGAAACCGCGCAGGCGAACCAGGACGCGGTAATGCCGGGATATACCCATCTGCAACGCGCGCAGCCAGTGACTTTCGCCCACTGGTGTCTCGCGTATGTTGAAATGCTGGCGCGCGATGAAAGCCGCCTGCAGGACACGCTTAAACGTCTGGACGTGAGTCCGCTAGGCTGCGGCGCGTTGGCGGGAACGGCCTATGAAATTGACCGTGAACAATTGGCAGGCTGGCTGGGCTTTACGTCTGCGACCCGCAACAGCCTGGACAGCGTGTCCGATCGTGACCACGTACTGGAACTGCTTTCTGATGCGGCTATCGGCATGGTGCATCTGTCACGTTTCGCGGAAGATCTGATTTTCTTTAATTCTGGTGAAGCGGGCTTTGTAGAGCTTTCTGACCGCGTGACTTCCGGTTCATCGTTAATGCCGCAGAAGAAAAACCCGGACGCGCTGGAGCTGATTCGCGGTAAATGCGGTCGCGTACAAGGGGCGCTAACCGGCATGATGATGACTTTAAAAGGTCTGCCGCTGGCGTATAACAAAGATATGCAGGAAGACAAAGAAGGGCTGTTCGATGCGCTCGATACCTGGCTTGACTGCCTACATATGGCGGCGTTGGTGCTGGACGGTATTCAGGTGAAACGCCCACGTTGTCAGGACGCGGCGCAACAGGGGTATGCCAACGCCACGGAGCTGGCGGATTACCTGGTCGCGAAAGGCGTGCCGTTCCGCGAAGCGCACCATATTGTCGGCGAAGCTGTGGTAGAAGCTATTCGCCAGGGTAAGCCGCTGGAAGCGTTGCCGCTGGCCGATTTACAGAAATTCAGCCGCGTGATTGGCGACGATGTGTATCCGATATTGTCTTTGCAGTCGTGTCTGGATAAACGGGCGGCAAAAGGCGGCGTTTCTCCGCAGCAGGTGGCGCAGGCCATCGACGATGCCAGGGCGCGCCTCGCGTTATAGGCCTTATAAGCGTAGCGCCATCAGGCAATACTGCCCGGCCGAGCATCAGCGACGCCGGGCTTTTTTACGCAAAAAAAAAGCGGACCAGAGGTCCGCAAAAGTTCACGTTGGCTTTAGTTATTTCGGGTTCGAGAGATACCCTCTAAACGGGCGGTGTCTTCAAGGGTTAAACGAGAAACCGCTCCGTTCTGTGATGTATTATTAATCAGAAAGGTTGATAGGGATAATCGTTCGTTGCTATGCTACCTATCGCCATGAACTATCGTGGCGACGGAGGATGAATAATGAATATTCGTGATCTTGAATATCTGGTGGCGTTAGCCGAACATCGCCATTTCCGGCGAGCGGCGGACTCCTGTCACGTCAGCCAGCCAACCCTTAGCGGGCAAATACGCAAGCTGGAAGATGAGCTGGGCGTTATGCTGCTGGAGCGTACGAGCCGTAAGGTGCTGTTTACCCAGGCGGGCTTACTGCTGGTGGATCAGGCGCGTACCGTACTGCGTGAGGTCAAGGTGCTCAAGGAGATGGCAAGCCAACAAGGCGAGACGATGTCCGGCCCGCTGCATATTGGTTTAATCCCAACAATTGGTCCCTATTTGCTGCCGCTTATCATTCCAATGTTGCACCAGACTTTCCCGAAGCTGGAAATGTATCTGCATGAGGCGCAAACGCATCAGTTGTTAGCGCAACTCGATAGCGGCAAGCTTGACTGCGCTATTCTGGCGCTGGTGAAAGAGAGCGAGGCGTTTATCGAAGTGCCGCTGTTTGATGAGCCCATGATGCTGGCTATTTATGAGGATCATCCGTGGGCGAATCGCGATCGCGTGCCGATGTCCGATCTGGCGGGCGAGAAATTGCTGATGCTGGAAGATGGCCACTGTCTGCGCGATCAGGCGATGGGGTTCTGTTTTGAAGCGGGAGCGGATGAAGATACCCATTTCCGGGCGACCAGTCTGGAAACGCTGCGCAACATGGTGGCGGCGGGCAGTGGTATTACACTACTCCCCGCGCTGGCCGTACCGCAGGAGCGTAAGCGCGACGGCGTGGTTTATCTGCCATGCATTAAGCCGGAGCCGCGTCGTACCGTGGGGCTGGTTTATCGCCCGGGATCGCCGCTGCGTAGCCGTTATGAGCAACTGGCAGAGGCCATCCGTGGCGCAATGGATGGCCATTTCGACAAGGCGTTAAAACAGGCGGTTTAAGCCGTTCAACGCCGCAACCCGATAAGCTTCCGCCATGGTTGGGTAGTTAAAGGTGGTGTTAACGAAGTATTCGATGGTGTTACCGCCACCTTTCTGCTCCATGATCGCCTGGCCGATATGAATAATTTCGGCGGCGCGTTCGCCAAAGCAGTGAATCCCCAGAATTTCTTTGGTTTCGCGGTGGAAGAGAATTTTTAGCGTGCCGACGTTCATGCCGACGATTTGCGCTCGCGCCAGATGCTTAAACTGCGCGCGGCCCACTTCGTAAGGCACTTTCATTGCCGTTAACTGCTGCTCGGTTTTGCCGACAGAACTGATTTCCGGAATGGTATAAATCCCGGTGGGGATATCTTCGATAAGATGCGCGGTCGCTTCGCCTTTCACCAGCGCCTGCGCTGCAATACGCCCCTGATCGTAGGCGGCGGAGGCCAGACTGGGATAGCCAATCACGTCGCCCACCGCATAGACGTGCGGCAGGGCGGTCTGGTACATACTGTTGACTTTGAGCTGTCCACGGCTGTCTGTTTCCAGACCAATATTCTCCAGCGCCAGCGAATCGGTGTTACCGGTACGGCCATTAGCATAGAGCAGGCAGTCAGCCTTCAGTTTTTTGCCGGATTTCAGGTGCATGATGACGCCATCATCGCAGCCTTCGATTTTCTCATACTCTTCATTGTGGCGAATAACCACGCCGCTATTCCAGAAATGGTAAGAGAGAGAGTCGGACATCTCCTGATCGAGAAAGGCCAGCAGGCGATCGCGGGTGTTGATCAGATCCACTTTCACATCCATACCGCGGAAGATGGACGCATATTCGCAGCCGATAACGCCAGCGCCGTAAATAATAACGTGGCGCGGTTCATGGTGGAGACTCAGGATTGAGTCGCTGTCATAAATGCGCGGATGCGAGAAATCCACATCACTGGGATGGTAAGGACGCGAACCACAGGCAATAACAAATTTTTCTGCCGTCAGGGTTTCAACCGTGCCGTCATGGCATTCCAGCGCCAGGGTATGTTCGTCAATAAAATGGGCGTTGCCCTGCAAGATTTCACAGTGGTTACGCTCATAAAACCCCTGACGCATACGCGTTTGTTGATTAATCACGTTATCGGCATGATTAAGGATGTCGGCGAAAGAAGAACGAAGGAGACGGGAGTGGTCGCTATAGAGCGGGTTTTGATTAAATTCAATAATGCGGCTGACGGCGTGGCGAAGGGCTTTGGATGGGATGGTGCCCCAGTGGGTACATCCGCCGCCAACGTTATGATAACGCTCAATCACCGCGACGCGTGCTCCTTGCTTAACCAGACCCATTGCAGCGCCTTCACCGCCGGGGCCTGACCCTATGACGACTGCATCATAATCCCAGGAATGTGGCATGGTATTACTCACCTGTTTTTATACATAAAATAAACACGATGATAACATTTGCCCAGCTTTAACCCAATTATCGTTGTGCTTTTTTGCGAAGCCGGAGCACAAACTGTCTGTAAACAATCATTCACAATCCAGTGTGAACCCGTTACTTTTATTCTCTGGTATAGTGCCGAATAAGGCATATGGAAGGATTCAGACATTGTGATGGGTGTTAGAGCGCAACAAAAAGAAAAAACCCGGCGTTCGCTGGTGGAAGCCGCATTCAGCCAACTGAGCGCTGAGCGGAGTTTCGCCAGCCTGAGTTTGCGTGAGGTGGCGCGTGAAGCGGGCATTGCGCCAACGTCGTTTTACCGTCATTTTCGCGATGTCGATGAACTCGGTCTGACGATGGTGGATGAAAGCGGTCTGATGCTGCGTCAGTTGATGCGTCAGGCGCGACAGCGCATCGCGAAAGGCGGCAGCGTCATTCGCACGTCGGTCTCCACATTTATGGAGTTTATCGGCAACAACCCCAACGCCTTCCGTCTGTTGTTGCGCGAGCGTTCCGGCACTTCAGCGGCGTTTCGTGCCGCCGTCGCGCGGGAGATTCAGCATTTTATTGCGGAACTTGCCGACTATCTGGAACTCGAAAACCATATGCCGCGCGCGTTTACTGAAGCCCAGGCCGAAGCGATGGTGACTATTGTCTTTAGCGCGGGCGCAGAGGCGTTGGACATCGGCGCTGAACAGCGTCGGCAATTAGAAGAGCGGCTGGTATTGCAACTGCGCATGATTGCGAAAGGGGCGTATTACTGGTATCGCCGTGAGCAAGAGAAAATAGCACATCATTCCGAATAACGTGAAGGACGAGTAATGAAACAGTCAGGTCAAGATAAAGGTACGCTGTTGCTGGCGCTCATCGCTGGCTTATCGATTAACGGCACATTCGCGGCGCTGTTTAGCGCTATTGTGCCGTTCTCCGTATTCCCGGTTATCTCGCTGGTGCTGACGGTATATTGCCTGCATCAGCGCTACCAAAATCGTACTATGCCGGTAGGTTTGCCGGGGTTGGCCGCCGCTTGTTTCATTCTTGGCGTTTTACTGTATAGCACCGTCGTGCGTGCAGAATACCCGGATATTGGCTCTAATTTCTTCCCGGCGGTGCTGTCGGTGATTCTGGTATTCTGGATTGGCTTTAAACTGCGTAACCGCAAGCAGGACACCGCGGAATAGTGTGCGAATGCCGGATGGCGGTATAACCGGCCATCCGACGTACATTTTACCTTGCGGTGAGTAATACCCCGCATTCCATATGATGTGTATACGGGAACTGATCGAATAGCGCCAGGCGAGACACCGTGTGCGTCTGGCTTAACGTTTCCAGGTTTTTGCACAACGTTTCCGGATTGCAGGAAATGTACAGAATACGTGGATAAGCCTGCACCATTTTTTCCGTTTCGCTGTCCAGACCGCTGCGCGGCGGATCGACAAAAATGGTTTCGCACTGATAGCCCTTCAGGTCGATCCCCTGCAGGCGGTTAAACTCACGAACGCCATTCATCGCCTGGGTAAACTCTTCCGCCGCCATGCGAATAATTTGCACATTATCAATATGATTAGCGGCAATATTGTACTGTGCGGCAGCGACGGACGGTTTGGCGATTTCGGTTGCCAGCACGCGGTTAAAATTGCGCGCCAGCGCTAAAGAAAAATTGCCGTTGCCGCAATACAACTCAAGCAGATCGCCTTTTGAGTCTTTCGTCACCTCCAGCGCCCACTCTAACATCTGAATATTCATGGCGGCGTTTGGCTGCGTAAAGCTGTTTTCGACCTGGCGGTAGATCATCTCTTTACCTGCCACAGGCAGACGCTCATCAATATAATCCTGATCCAATTCGATTTTGGTTTTAGTGGCCCGGCCAATCAGGTGTACGTTCAGACCTTGCGCGCGTAAAGCATCGCGTAACGCAGTGGCAGCTTCACGCCACTCTTCGTCCAGCTTCTTATGGTACAGCAACGACACTACCGCCTGGTTGCTCAAGGTCGTGAGATAATCCATCTGGAACAGCTTATGCCGCAGTGCATGATTATCGCGCACGCCGGCAATCATCGCCTTCATTAAGGTATTAATCAGTTGGCTGGCCGCCGGGAAGGTGTCAACGCGAATCCGGCTTTTGGTCTGCTGATCAAACATAATGTGGTACAGGTCATCGCCGTCATGCCACAGGCGAAATTCCGCACGCATACGATAGTGACTGACCGGCGAGCGAAATACTTCCGGAACCAGGTCAGAAAACGGCGCCATCATACTCTGCAAGCGCGCCACTTTTTCGGCTAGCTGCGCCTCATACTGTTCTGTCGGAAGATGTTCGGGGGTCATATCGCATCCTGAATAATAAAAGTACGCGGGGATTGTAGGGATTGCTCAGTGGATGTCCAGCTATTGATGATTTCTGATTTGTGATGCGCGGTCTGGACAGGGTGTTGTGACAGACGGTAGCATCCGTGGGCCGGTCCTGTGAGTTAATAGGGAATCCAGTGAAAATCTGGAGCTGACGCGCAGCGGTAAGGAAAGGTGAGATGAGAGCGTAAGCAGACACTGCCTCCGGCGGGAAGTCATCATTTCTGCTATCCAGCCAACGGATAACCCTCCAAGCCCGAAGACCTGCCGGCTAACGTCGCATCTGGTTTTTCATCATCGCGTACTATCGATGAAGCCTGCGGCATCCTTCTTATATTGTGGATGCTTTACAATGATTAAAAAAGCTACGCTGCTGACGGCGTTCTCCGTCACGGCCTTTTCCGCTTGGGCGCAGGACACTAGCCCGGATACCCTGGTTGTCACCGCCAACCGTTTTCAGCAGCCGCGCAGCGCGGTTCTGGCGCCCGTTACCATCGTGACGCGTCAGGATATTGAACGCTGGCAATCGACCTCCGTAAATGATGTTCTGCGCCGTTTGCCTGGCGTCGATATTGCGCAGAGCGGCGGCGCCGGACAAAACTCCTCCATTTTCATTCGCGGCACCAACTCCAGCCATGTACTGGTATTGATTGACGGCGTGCGTCTGAATTTAGCAGGCGTGAGCGGGTCCGCCGATCTCAGCCAGTTCCCGGTGTCGCTGGTACAGCGCATTGAATATATTCGTGGTCCGCGTTCCGCTATTTATGGTTCCGATGCTATCGGCGGCGTAGTGAATATCATTACGACGCGCGATAACCCAGGCACAGAATTAACCGCTGGATGGGGAAGCAATAGCTACCAGAATTACGACATCTCGACGCAACAGCAACTTGGCGAAAACACGCGGGCGACGTTGATCGGCGATTACGAATACACCAAAGGGTTTGACGTGGTAGCGAAAGGCGGTACCGGGATGCAGGCGCAGCCTGACCGGGACGGCTTTTTGAGTAAAACGCTTTATGGCGCGTTAGAGCATACTTTTTCTGATCGCTGGAGCGGATTCGTGCGTGGTTATGGCTATGATAACCGTACCGATTACGACGCCTATTACTCGCCGGGCTCGCCGCTGATTGATACACGCAAACTTTATAGCCAAAGCTGGGACGCCGGGCTGCGCTTTAATGGCGAACGTATTCAGTCTCAGCTGGTTTCAAGCTATAGCCACAGTAAAGATTACAACTATGATCCGCACTATGGCCGGTATGATACCTCCGCCACGCTGGATGAGATGAAACAGTACAATGTTCAATGGACCAACAGTGTGGTCGTGGGGCACGGTAATGTTGGGGCGGGCGTAGACTGGCAGAAACAGACTACCACGCCAGGTACCGGCTATGTGCCCGAGGGATATGACCAGCGTAATACCGGGGTTTACCTGACAGGATTACAACAGTTGGGTGACTTCACTCTGGAAGCGGCGGCGCGCAGTGATGACAACTCCCAGTTTGGTCGTCATGGTACATGGCAAACCAGCGCGGGATGGGAGTTTATAGAAGGTTATCGCTTTATTGCCTCCTACGGAACCTCCTACAAAGCGCCTAATTTGGGCCAACTGTATGGTTATTACGGTAATCCGAACCTGAATCCTGAAAAGAGTAAACAGTGGGAAGGCGCATTTGAAGGGCTAACCGCTGGCGTCAGCTGGCGTATTTCAGGTTATCGTAACGATATTAATGACATGATCGATTATGACGATCATCTGCAAAAATATTACAACGAAGGTAAGGCGCGCATTAAAGGTATTGAGGCGACGGCGAATTTCGATACCGGACCGTTAACGCATACGGTCAGTTACGATTACGTTGATGCGCGTAATGCGATTACCGATACGCCATTACCGCGGCGTTCCAAACAGATGGCAAAATATCAACTTGACTGGGACGTTTACGATTTTGACTGGGGGGTGACATATCAATACCTTGGTTCCCGCTATGATTCGGATTACTCCGCTTACCCATACCGGACAGTAAAAATGGGCGGCGTCAGTTTATGGGATCTTACGGTTGCATATCCGGTCACCTCACATCTGACAGTTCGTGGTAAAATAGCCAACCTGTTCGACAAAGATTACGAGACAGTTTATGGCTACCAAACTGCAGGACGAGAATACACCTTGTCTGGCAGCTACACCTTCTGAACCACGTCCCACCGTGCTGGTATTTGATTCCGGCGTCGGTGGATTGTCGGTCTATGATGAGATTCGGCGGCTCCTGCCGGATCTCCACTATATATATGCTTTCGATAACGTGGCTTTCCCCTACGGGGAAAAGAGCGAAACGTTTATCGTCGAGCGCGTTGTCGAGATTGTGACTGCGGTACAGCAGCGCTATCCCCTTTCACTGGCGGTGATTGCCTGTAATACCGCCAGTACGGTCTCACTTCCCGCATTACGTGAAAAGTTTGCCTTCCCGGTGGTGGGCGTTGTGCCTGCGATTAAACCAGCGGCGCGGCTGACCGCAAATGGCGTCGTCGGGCTACTGGCGACGAGAGCCACGGTCAAACGTCCTTATACTCACGAGCTGATTGCGCGCTTCGCCAATGAATGTCAGATAGCGATGTTGGGGTCGGCAGAACTGGTGGAACTGGCGGAAGCTAAATTACATGGCGATTCGGTATCGCTGGAAGAACTGCGCCGCATATTACGCCCATGGCTACGAATGCCGGAGCCGCCTGACACGGTCGTTCTGGGGTGTACGCATTTCCCTCTATTACGGGACGAGCTTTTGCAAGTCCTGCCCGAAGGGACGCGGTTAGTGGATTCCGGCGCGGCGATAGCGCGTCGTACAGCCTGGCTGTTGGAACATGAAGCGCCGGATGCGAAATCAACCGATGCCAATATTGCTTATTGCATGGCAATGACGCCAGGAGCTGAACAATTATTACCCGTTTTACAGCGTTATGGCTTTGAAACGCTCGAAAAACTGGCGGTTTAATGGCGTTTTGGGTAAATACCAGGCACTTGAGAAATTATTTTAAATTTCCTCTTGTCAGGCAGAAATAACTCCCTATAATGCGCCACCACTGACACGGAACAACGGCACACAGGCCGCCGGGTCAGCGGGGTTCAGACCAGAACCTCACGGAGAAAAGC
>NZ_JAGESA010000023.1:0-7255 GCF_017572835.1 Salmonella sp. 32120201201600049SM
ACCCGCACCGGTCACCTTCGACCCGAAGACGCGCTCGACGAGATTGTGCGGTTCTTCGAGGCGCGGGTTTCCGCCTTGCGACGGAGCGGGGTCGCTGCCGACCGGCTCATCCTCGATCCGGGGATGGACCGGCGATTGGTCCATGGCGAAACGGCCGACCTTGCGCCGACCGGCTTCGGGCAACAGGTCCGCGAAGCCATGGACCAGCGCCGCGAGCATCATATCGAACAGCGCGACGCCACGCGCAACAGGGACGGCCGAATCTTCTACCGGCGCAATCTTCTCGCCACCCTGCGCGAGCGGGAAGTTGCGCGCGCCGGTGCGGAGATGGCCGAGGGCAAGGCGCTGCCGTTCCGCGCCGCCAAGGATGGTGAGAGCGTCAGCGGCAAGTTTACCGGAACCGTGCATCTATCGAGCGGCAAGTTCGCCGTGGTCGAGAAATCCCATGAGTTCACCCTTGTCCCGTGGCGGCCGATCATCGACCGCCAACTCGGCCGCGAGGTTATGGGCATCGTGCAGGGCGGGTCGGTGTCGTGGCAGTTAGGGCGGCAGAGGGGGCTGGAACGCTGAGTGCGCCCATGCCGCATTGCGAAGCAAAAGATAATCGGATAAAATGTAGCAATTCATATTCGTAAGCGTGGAGTAATCAGATGGGAAATTCCAAGTCAGCAGACAAGTAAGCCGCAACAACCAGTATTGTTGTTGCGGCGCTCTGTAAGGCTAGTCTCATCTGATTGCTGACGAGCAGACGTCGCCCGGTATTCCTTAATCGAGGGTTGATTCGTCATGACCACCACACGCCCCGCGTGGGCCTATACGCTGCCGGCAGCACTGCTGCTGATGGCTCCTTTCGACATCCTCGCTTCACTGGCGATGGATATTTATCTCCCTGTCGTTCCAGCGATGCCCGGCATCCTGAACACGACGCCCGCTATGATCCAACTCACGTTGAGCCTCTATATGGTGATGCTCGGCGTGGGCCAGGTGATTTTTGGTCCGCTCTCAGACAGAATCGGGCGACGGCCAATTCTACTTGCGGGCGCAACGGCTTTCGTCATTGCGTCTCTGGGAGCAGCTTGGTCTTCAACTGCACCGGCCTTTGTCGCTTTCCGTCTACTTCAAGCAGTGGGCGCGTCGGCCATGCTGGTGGCGACGTTCGCGACGGTTCGCGACGTTTATGCCAACCGTCCTGAGGGTGTCGTCATCTACGGCCTTTTCAGTTCGATGCTGGCGTTCGTGCCTGCGCTCGGCCCTATCGCCGGAGCATTGATCGGCGAGTTCTTGGGATGGCAGGCGATATTCATTACTTTGGCTATACTGGCGATGCTCGCACTCCTAAATGCGGGTTTCAGGTGGCACGAAACCCGCCCTCTGGATCAAGTCAAGACGCGCCGATCTGTCTTGCCGATCTTCGCGAGTCCGGCTTTTTGGGTTTACACTGTCGGCTTTAGCGCCGGTATGGGCACCTTCTTCGTCTTCTTCTCGACGGCTCCCCGTGTGCTCATAGGCCAAGCGGAATATTCCGAGATCGGATTCAGCTTTGCCTTCGCCACTGTCGCGCTTGTAATGATCGTGACAACCCGTTTCGCGAAGTCCTTTGTCGCCAGATGGGGCATCGCAGGATGCGTGGCGCGTGGGATGGCGTTGCTTGTTTGCGGAGCGGTCCTGTTGGGGATCGGCGAACTTTACGGCTCGCCGTCATTCCTCACCTTCATCCTACCGATGTGGGTTGTCGCGGTCGGTATTGTCTTCACGGTGTCCGTTACCGCGAACGGCGCTTTGGCAGAGTTCGACGACATCGCGGGATCAGCGGTCGCGTTCTACTTCTGCATCCAAAGCCTGATAGTCAGTATCGTCGGGACATTGGCGGTGACGCTGTTAAACGGCGATACAGCGTGGCCCGTGATTTGTTACGCCACGGCAATGGCAGTGCTGGTGTCGTTGGGGCTGGCGCTCCTTCGATCCCGTGATGCTGCCACCGAGAAGTCGCCAGTCGTCTAGCCGACGACTGGAAGCAAGCCCGCTCCGATGCGGCGCAATAATCTTCGAAACCTCGTGAATGGCGGTATCCTGTCTGGCAAGATACCGCTCATTTCCCTTGTCCCGTGGCGGCCGGTCATCGACCGCCAGCTCGGCCGTGAGGTCATGGGCATCGTGCAAAGCGGATCGGTGTCGTGGCAGTTGGGGCGGCAAAGGGGCATAAGCCTCTAATCTGTTGTAGATGAACGCAGCCGCTCGAAACCAGCGATGAGGCTGTCGAGTCCGAAGTTGAACGCAGCATCCATGCCGTCTGTTTCCAACTCGTGAAACAGATCGTGCAGGAAGGACGACGGTGCTTGCTCGGACACATCTGGCCTGTCCGGAACTCTCTCATCGGCATCAGATGCCTGCTGCTCGAGAACGGAACCGACCACATAGTGACTGACCGCCCGGAGCGCCCAAACGGCGCGCTTCGGACAAAAGCCCTCCGCGCAGAGAAAGCGTATTTGCGTCTCGGCGGTGCCAAAATTCGGTTCTGTCGGTCGAGTGCCGGCATGGATACGCGCGCCGTCCCGATAAGAGAGCAACGCCGTTCTGAAGCTCAGGGCATTCTCTTTCAGGAACACCCGCCAGTCCTCATTCTCTTCGGGTAGCGAGCGGGTATGGCGTTCCGCCAGCATCGCCTCGGCGAGCGCATCAAGCAGCGCTCGCTTGTTCTGGAAATGCCAGTAAAGCGCAGGCTGCTGAACCTTGAGGCGTTCAGCGAGCTTCCGCGTCGTCAGGCTGTCCATGCCAACCTCGTTCAACAGCTCTAGCGCCGCCGCGATCACGGTGCCCTTGTCCAGTTTGGTCATTCACGTTCCTTCGCCAGTGCTTGACAATTTATCACCGATAAGTTATATGTCCATCTCCTTATCGTTGATAAAGTCGCTCCATTGAGCGGCGCTGGAGTTTCAGGTGCGCAGCTCTGCCATCATTGCCCTGCTGATCGTGGGTCTTGACGCCATGGGTCTCGGCCTCATCATGCCCGTCCTTCCGACGCTTCTGCGTGAGCTTGTGCCAGCAGAGCAGGTCGCTGGACACTATGGTGCCTTGCTGTCGCTCTATGCATTGATGCAGGTCGTCTTCGCGCCCATGCTTGGACAGCTTTCGGATTCTTACGGTCGGCGTCCGGTACTTCTGGCTTCTCTTGCAGGAGCCGCAGTCGATTACACGATTATGGCATCAGCGCCGGTCTTATGGGTGCTCTATATCGGCCGACTCGTGTCCGGCGTCACGGGCGCAACCGGAGCTGTAGCAGCCTCAACCATTGCCGATTCGACGGGGGAAGGTTCTCGCGCACGCTGGTTCGGCTACATGGGGGCCTGTTATGGGGCGGGCATGATTGCCGGGCCAGCACTTGGTGGCATGCTCGGTGGTATCTCTGCTCATGCCCCGTTTATCGCCGCCGCCCTTCTCAACGGGTTCGCGTTCCTGCTTGCCTGCATTTTCCTCAAGGAGACTCATCACAGCCATGGCGGGACCGGAAAGCCGGTTCGCATCAAACCATTCGTTCTGTTACGGCTGGATGATGCATTGCGCGGGCTAGGTGCGCTTTTCGCAGTTTTCTTCATTATTCAACTGATCGGCCAAGTGCCTGCAGCCCTATGGGTCATATATGGCGAGGACCGTTTTCAGTGGAACACCGCGACCGTTGGTTTGTCGCTCGCGGCGTTTGGGGCAACACATGCGATCTTCCAAGCGTTTGTTACCGGCCCGCTTTCAAGCCGGCTTGGAGAGCGGCGCACGCTGCTGTTTGGCATGGCTGCGGATGCGACTGGCTTCGTTCTTCTGGCTTTTGCCACGCAGGGATGGATGGTGTTCCCGATTCTGTTGCTGCTTGCCGCCGGGGGTGTTGGCATGCCGGCCTTGCAGGCAATGCTCTCAAACAATGTCAGCAGTAACAAGCAAGGGGCTTTGCAAGGAACGCTAACGAGCCTCACCAATCTAAGCTCTATCGCAGGACCGCTTGGCTTCACAGCACTCTATTCTGCCACCGCCGGGGCATGGAACGGTTGGGTTTGGATTGTCGGCGCGATCCTCTATTTAATATGTCTGCCAATACTACGCAGACCATTCGCAACTTCATTGTGATTTAGTCATGGCGATTTGGCATGCGTAGACTTAGGAGAAATGACGGATTAAATCTGTTGAGCAATCATCTCCTTTCGGGGCGAGTGCCAATGATGACCTTAGTTCACACTCTCGCTGTCGCCGAATATCTCAACTTCCGTCACGCCGCCAACGCGCTCGGCGTTGCACAGTCCAGCGTCAGCGCCCGCGTGAAGGCACTGGAAGAAGACCTCGGCATCCTCTTGTTCGAGCGTCATGCGCGCGGCGTTCGGCTGACCGAGGCCGGACGCCATTTCGTCGAGCGGATAGCCGTAGGTATTGACCAACTCGACCATGCGGTGAAAACCGCCGGCATGGCGGCAGCCGGAGAAAGCGGCCGGCTTCGTATCGGTATCCATGCCCTGATTCCGCATAGCTTCCTCGCAAAGCTGATCGGCCAATACCGCAAGGATTACCCCGATGTTGAAGTCGAGATCGCCGAAGGCCCGGCCCGTGAAGCGGTGGTGCAGCTTCGCGCCGGCAGGTTGGACGTGGCGTTCGTCGCGGGCACGCCCCAACCACCCGACTGCCATTCCCGTCGCACATGGACCGAACCGCTCTTGGCGGTGCTACCGGAACGGCATCCGCTCGCCAAGCGGTCAGCCGTCACATGGCCCGATTTGGCAGGCGAGACGTTCCTTGCGTATAGGAAGTTCAAACGCCCTTTTCGGGCAGTCTGCTGGGTAGGCGGCGGTCGCGCAAGCCCCGTTTTGGGCACGGATCGGACGTCTGTGAGTGGGATTTCGGCATCGCGGGGCCACGCAGCGGCGTTGTCAGCAGCCATGCTTCGCTGATTCCCGACAGCGGGCCGAGCGCCGCCCTGCGGATCGTGGCCGCATCGGCTCGGATTCCGGTTTCGCCGTCGGCTGTGCAGCCGGCAGATCGTCACGCGGCTTGCACTGGCGGCGCGCGCGCTGCGGGCCTGTAGTGCGCTTCTTCCCGCGCGCCGTGCTTCTCGAAGTGGGCGAGGATGGCGCGGATGGCGGTGGGTTCCTCGATGCTGGCGACGATCCGCACGGTGCCACCGCAGTGGACGCAGGCGGTGACGTCGATGGAAAAGACCCGCTTGAGCCGTTGCGCCCAGCTCATCGCACGGCGCTTCTCCTCGGGGCTGCGCGGCGCGTCGTGGGCGCTGACGTCCACTGGCGCCGCATCGCCCGCAGGCCGCTTGCCGCGCCCCGAGGGCGTCAGCTGCGCACGCAGGTTTGCATTCGGGGCGAATACGCCGTGGAAGCGGGTGAGATGCGCGCGAGGTGGCGGGACCAGCGCCGCCAGCTTGGCGATGAAATCCACCGGATCCCATTCCACATGCGTGGTGCCATTGCGCCACGGGGTCTTGAGCTGGTAACGCACCCTGCCCTGGAGCGCTATCGACAGCCGCTTCTCGCTGATCGCCGGGCGCGTGATGTAGCGGCACAGCTTTTCCAGCTTGTGGCTTTCGTGTGCTTCGGCCGCCACGCCGGCATGCAGTGAGAAGCCGCCGACCTTGCCGGCTTCGCCCTCCAGCGAACCGGCGTCACCGGGCAGCGTTTGCAGCGTGACGACCTTGCAGCCAGCGTCGCGGCCGGTGGCGATGCGGTAGGTGATCGAACTCATCCGCAGCCCATCCATGCTGTCGTCGCCTGCAGCGCTGTCTGCCAGGAAGGCCGATTCGCCCTCCCCTTCGAGCCAGCCTTTGCGCGTCAGGTGCCGACACACCCGGTGCGCGATGGTAGCTGCCAGCTGGGTCAACTGCGCGGTGGTGGGCGCACGGGCGCGGTGCAGGCGCAGTTCGCGCCGCGGCAGCTCGGTGGCTTCCACGTACACGCCGTCGAGCCACAGCATGTGGAAGTGGATGTTCAGGTTCAGCGCGCTGCCGAAACGCTGGATCAGCGTCACCGCGCCGCACTGGGCGCTGGCGCGGTCGATGCCGGCTTGATCGGCCAACCAGCCGGCGATCACGCGCTGCACGATGCCCAGCACCGGGCCAATGGCTTCTGGCTTGCTGGCGAACAGGAAACGCAAGGGGTACGGAAAGCTCAGCACCCATTGCCGCACAGGCCGCGGGCCGAACACCTCCTCGACCAGGTGCCGCGCACTCTCGGCCATGCGTCGCGCGCCGCAACTCGGGCAGAACCCGCGCTTCTTGCAGGAGAAGGCCACCAGCCTCTCTGCACGGCAGTGCTCGCACACCACCCGCAGGAAGCCGTGCTCGAGTACGCCGCAACGCAGGTAGGCATCGAACGCCTCGCGGACATACCCGGGCAGCGAGCGGCCCTCCGCTTCGATCCGTGCAATGAAGTCCGGGTAGTGCGCCTCTACCAACGCGTACAGCAGCGTGCGCTCGGGCGCGTGGCGCGCGTACCGCGAACCGGTGTGGGCGGACGGCAGTGGCGCGCATCCCGCGGCTTGCCGCCGGGATGTGGCGAGGCGCGGCACGCAGCGCTCCGGTGCGGGGACGGCTGCTCAGTGTTGCGCCTGTGTTCGCACGTTCGTATCGGTGCGTTCTGATCTTCGCGTCAGACATTGCCGCGGCGCGGGCACAACAAAAAGCCCGGCATCGCTGCCGGGCTCCGGCCCCGTCCTTGGGGCCTTGATGTCGGGTCGTTGCCGGGATCGGACCGCGCTGGCGCGGTCCGGTTCCCTGACGACCGGGCCAACCGGATCAGAAATCCATGCCGCCCATGCCGCCCATACCGCCAGCACCCGGCATGGCCGGCTCTTCCTTCTTCGGCACTTCGGCCACGACCACTTCGGTCGTGATCGCAAGGCCGGCGACGGAAGCGGCGTGCTGCAGGGCCGAGCGGGTCACCTTGGTCGGGTCCAGGATGCCCATGGCGATCATGTCGCCGAACTCGCCGGTGGCGGCGTTGTAGCCGTAGCTGCCTTCGCCGGCCTTGACGTTGGCCACGATCACGCTCGGTTCTTCACCGGCGTTGGCCACGATGGCGCGCAGCGGGGCTTCCAGCGCACGGCGGGTGATGGCGATGCCCAGGTTCTGGTCTTCGTTGATGCCCTGCCAGGGCAGATCCGTGCACAGCACCTTGCCGTAGAAGAACAGCAAGGCCGCCAATGCCTGACGATGCGTGGAGACCGAAACCTTGCGCTCGTTCGCCAGCCAGGACAGAAATGCCTCGACTTCGCT
>NZ_JAGESA010000024.1:0-4536 GCF_017572835.1 Salmonella sp. 32120201201600049SM
TGGTGTACTCGGCGAGTATATCGGAAGAATTTACATTGAAACCAAAGCAAGACCTAAATATATTTTGAAGGGGAAGAATAGTGTTAAATAAAAGCACGGTGGCTTTATATTTGATATTCTCATTATGCGTTTTCGCGCTTTGCCTTTATATTTCCTTCAATAACCCAGTTACATCTGATGGAGCATCTTTATTTTTAGAAGCAAAAGATATGGCGGATGGAAACATTCTGCTACGAGGATGGACTCTTTCTACTGTATCGTTTTATTTCACTGAGGCGATATGGTATATGATAGTAATCAGGGTTTTTGGTGACAGTATATACCTGATGTATGTGTTACCAGCCGTATTCTACACGATTACTATTATGCTGGCCTTTGCTCTGTCACATACAGATGGGAAAATGAAGTGGTCAATCGCAGCGCTAATTCCATGCGTAATCATTTCATCTCCTATGGCGTCAACCATGACACTAGAGACATGTGTACATGTAGGAACTATCATATTTGCTCTGGTGTGCTTAAATATGCTTAGGTATGATAAACATACAACAATTAAACTGACAAGCGTCACGACTCTCACTGCTGCATCTGTATTCAGTGACTCGATATTCAACTACTATATCACTATACCGATAGTTGTTACTTTTGTTGTTCATGTATTGATAAACAAAGATTTTAGCAAGTGGCGCTATGTATTTGCAGTTATTGTTGGCGTTGTCATAGCAAAGTTTCTTGCTTTAGTGGCAAATTATTTTGGTCTACTAAACACCCCCGGGACTCAACCTCCAGCATTTGTTAATTACGAGAATATACCATCTAACCTCAATCTTTTCATTGTTGGCATCATCCAGTATTTCGACGCCTTCATTTTCGGAAAACAGCTTTCTGCAAGCAATGCGATGATATTTAGTAGATTTGCAGTGATGATATTTTGGTTAGCTCTTTTAGTTGTAGCTATCAAAAACAGGTTTAAAGCGTCGTTTGTTGATACTGCATTATCCATTTCCTCAGTATTGCTACCAGCCGCATATGTAGCAAGTAACATGCCTGTAGACCTTGGCACTACAAGGTATCTGGTTTTCTCTTTTATTACTGGATCCGCTCTAATTGCACGTTATCTAAATTCACAAGCCGATCAAAGACTCTATGCTTTTGCTTCAACTATCATACTGATTTTTATTTTCATCCCAAGCGGAAGATACGAACTACCGAATTCGAGAGTACAAGATATTAGTAACTTTGTTCGTGATAATAACCTCGGTGATGGTTACGGCACATACTGGGTTGCGTCTGCCGTGACTCTGTTTAAAAACGGAGACGTAAGGCCAATCACGTTTACTGATGAAAACAAAGCGGTTAGGTTAAACTGGCTGTCCAATAAAGCATGGTACGGTTTTAAATCAAGATATATCGTCACAGAGTTCAAGCATGATATTGATAAGATATTAAACCAGTATGGACGGGAAGGGCATATAAAAGAGATTGATAACGCATATATAATTTACTATGATGATGCAAGGATTGTTATAGAGTAGTCAACAAGGAGCCTGTCCATAATTCTGTGTAACTGCCACTGTATTAAAGGTGATCGCTCAGGCGGTCACCGACCTCAATAATAAAACGACTCATTGCCAGCCGCCAGTGCTGGATCGGCATACTCCACTTTTTTGAGACATCTTTGATCGCCAGATAAATAACCTTCCACACTGAGTCGTCTCCCGGGAATACCTTGCATTTCTTATCTCGGCCCGGATCACACTGTTCAGTGATTCGATAGCGTTTGTGGTGTAGATCGCCTGGCGGATATCCGGCAGGTAGCTGAAGAATGTGTTCAGGTTTTCCCAGTGCGCACGCCTGCTTTTGCTGATCTGCGGGTATTTGTCGTCACACACGCCCGCGAACACATTCAGCATCATCAACGCCGCCTCTTCGGTAAACCGTCTTCAGACCACTGGTGACCGCCTTGTAGTCTTTCCAGGACACGTATTTCAGGCTGCTACGTACCATATGGATGATGCACTGCTGGATATGGGTCTGCGGATAGACGCTGTTTATCGCATCCGGAAAGTCTTTCAGGCCGTCCACACAGGCAATCAGGATGTCCTGAAAACCACGATTTTTCAGCTCCGCCAGCACATTCAGCCAGAATGTTGCGCCTTCATTTTCGGTCAGTCACCTACCCGGCAGCGCTTTCTGGCCTTCGGTGTTGATACCCAGCGCCAGGAAGACAGTTCTGTTTATGACGCTGTCATTTTGACGGATTTTTACGACAATGCAGCCCATGTAAACGATGGGATACAGCGCATCCAGTTACCGGTTTTGCCACTCCGTAGCCTGCTCTTTTAGGGCATCTGTGACTTTGGATATCAATGTGAGCGACACATCGGCATCGTACATTTCTTTAAAGGTGGCGGCGATTTCGTGCGTGGTCATGCCTTTGGCATATAGCGATAAAAATCTGGCTGTCTATCTGCGTGAGCCGCGTCTGGTTCTTCTTAATCAACTGAGGTTTGAAGGTGTTTTCACAGTCACGCGGCGTGTTCAATTCAATCTCGCCATCACCGCAAAGCAGGATGTTTGACGAGTAGCCATTACGGATGTTTGAGCTTTATTGTGCATGTTTTTCTCATGCCCAGGATGGTCGGTCAGTTCTGCATTGAGCGCAGTTTCGACAGTAAGCTTCGTCAGCATCTGGGAAAACTGGTTGAGATCGGCTTTGGTTTTAAGGCCTTTAGCCAGTTCAGCAGCCAGCGCTTTGAGTTTATTTTCGTCCATAAATTGCCTGTCTCCGTTGTCGGAATGAACATATCAAAAACAGGCAGATACACAATTTAAATTACAGTCTCTGAGGCGGAATTATAGTTAATTACACCACTTAGGCTTGCTCCATATTACAGGCCCTAACCATATTTTTCCTTCCGCACCGTTATACAATATTTTTCCGTTTTTACTCTTTAATTCTGACTCTATTATTTTATCCGCCTTACCATCTTTTGTGTAATATAAAACCTCACCATTAATGCAGTACCAACTTGGTCTGGACAACCATGTTCTAGGAATTACAAATTTATCATAAGAGTCTGTGAGTTCAGAAGAGTGTACTTCTGCATCAATCGAGTTTAATAGTTGCATTCTCCAGAAATCCTCTCCATAAATATATTTTATTCCAGTTAACCTTACAATTGAAGTAATTTTTTTATTTATTTCTGAATTCATATTGGATTTATTATAACTAAAAGACTCTGCTTTTGTTGTATATAGTACTGGTGCTATTGCTGACATGCATATAGCCATTGCAATAGTTAATGAATATGAATACACATTATTTTTTATATTACTTTTAAAAATTTTAAAAATGGTGGCAAATACAGAAATTTTTAGTATACAAGTTGCCCAGAAAATATGGCGCCCTTCTGGGTTGAGGCATGATATAAGTAGCAGTCCTAAAACAAAACCTGTAGCTCCCAATGCACATAACAGATCTAGTCGACAAATACTAGTTTTAGTTTTTCTGCCATCAATCAAAATATGAAGAAATATTTTTAAGCCATATACAATAGTTGCAATAAATAAAAGTATATACAATAAGCCCATAAAGTAGAAAGGTGTCAATATTCCTATTGCATTACTTCCAACAGCCAAGCTAGAGGATGAAGAGTACACCAGGATTGACTTTAAAATTATAAAAAGATTGTCAATTGCTTTATCTGGAGATATTAACAACGATGCTTGAGAATAGTCGACCTTGAGTGGGAAATGTCTGTCTAAAAGATAATCATTTGCCATCTTGCCGATAACAAAAGATACAGCTATAGATAACATTGACACAACTGAAGTCTTTGATCTGAATATAATCAGTATGAATAAAATAAAAGGTGCTATAATAATCAAAGTTCTAATTGGCTGCTCTGCAGTCATTAGAATAACAGCAAGGGAAGAAATACACAAAAAACTCTTTTTGCTTTCTTGAATATATATGATGACCGGTAGGCATATCATAATAGAAAGTACTACATTCGAAAGATGCGATTCCTGACCAAGTAAAAAATCAATATCATCCATACCAAGCGGAATGAATAAGCAAGTTGATAGTAAAAGTGAAAAATATTTATTTCCACAATATTTAGAGATAATTAGATTGCAAATATAAAACCAAACGCAGATCGCTATTGCACCGCCTATTGCATAAGCCTTATATCCTGAAAAACCAATGTAGTTGGCTAAGGCTATGAATGGGCTTATTTTTAGCATAATAAGTTGGTTGCCGTAGAAAAAATCATGTGGAAGTAAAACCCCTTCATCTCTTATGGCTGAAGCTAAAACTTGATATGCTGCTGAATCTGCGTGAAAAAAATTCGGATAAATATAAATGTGATGCACTAAGCCAATGGCAAGACCAATAATGATTACAGATACATGCCAAAAATAATTTTTTTTAAATTCCATCATTTTATTTGACCAACTTTCTTAATGATATATTTAGGTCTTGCTTTGGTTTCAATATAAATCCTTCCGATATACTCGCCGAGTACACCG
>NZ_JAGESA010000025.1:0-4472 GCF_017572835.1 Salmonella sp. 32120201201600049SM
AACTCAGAAGTGAAACGCCGTAGCGCCGATGGTAGTGTGGGGTCTCCCCATGCGAGAGTAGGGAACTGCCAGGCATCAAATAAAACGAAGGGCCCTGTCGGAAGACAGGGCCTTTTGTTTTATCTGTAGTCTGCCGGATGGCGGCTCCGCCTTATCCAGCCTACAGGGACGCGCCGATCCACCCTCAATATAACCACAAGCCTTCCCAACACAGATACGGTAAACTATTGCCGATTGAGTATCAGGAAAGCAGCCATGACCCACTCCCTAAAACCCTGGAATACCTTCGGCATTGATCATTGTGCAAAGCACATCGTATGCGCTGAAAACGAACAACAACTACTGAGCGCCTGGCAGCAAGCAACTCGTGAGGGACTGCCGGTTATGATCCTGGGTGAAGGAAGCAATGTCCTGTTTCTGGAAAATTACGCCGGCACCGTGATCCTTAACCGCCTGAAAGGCATTGAGGTGAATGAAACCGCGGACGCCTGGCACCTACACGTCGGCGCAGGCGAAAACTGGCATCAGCTGGTTCGCTACGCGCTGGATAACAACATGCCCGGCCTGGAGAATCTGGCGCTCATCCCTGGCTGCGTTGGTTCCTCGCCTATACAGAATATTGGCGCGTATGGCGTAGAACTACAGCGCGTCTGCGACTACGTTGACTGCGTTGAACTGGAAACGGGAAAACGTCTGCGTTTGTCCGCGGCGGAATGCCGTTTCGGCTATCGTGACAGTATCTTCAAAAATGAATATCAGGATCGCGTTGCGATCGTCGCGGTGGGTCTGCGTTTGTCAAAGCAATGGCAGCCGGTGTTGACCTATGGCGATCTTACTCGTCTGGACCCGAAAACGGTCACCGCGCAACAGGTGTTTGATGCTGTATGCCATATGCGCACCACAAAATTGCCGGATCCTAAAGTGAATGGCAATGCGGGCAGCTTTTTTAAAAATCCCGTTGTCGCAGCCGATATCGCTATGGAACTGTTAGAACGATTTCCCAACGCGCCGCATTACCCTCAGGCAGACGGCTCAGTGAAGCTGGCGGCAGGCTGGCTGATAGATCAATGTCAGTTGAAAGGCGTCACCATTGGCGGCGCTGCGGTGCATCGCCAACAGGCGCTGGTATTGATTAATGCGAATGATGCGACAAGTAAAGATGTGGTGGCGCTGGCGCACCATGTCCGGCAAAAAGTGGGTGAAAAATTTAATGTCTGGCTGGAGCCTGAGGTTCGCTTTATTGGTCGGTCCGGAGAGGTGAACGCTGTGGAGAGCATTGCATGAAAGATACTACCGTTCCCCTGACGCTGATCTCACTACTTGCCGACGGAGAGTTTCACTCAGGCGAGCAGTTGGGTGAACGGCTGGGAATGAGCCGCGCGGCTATTAATAAACATATCCAGACATTACGCGACTGGGGAGTAGATGTATTTACCGTTCCCGGGAAAGGATATAGCTTACCGGAACCCATCCAGTTACTGGATGCTGACCGTATACATAGCCAACTGGATAGCGGAAACGTGGCGGTATTGCCCGTTATCGATTCAACCAATCAGTATTTACTTGATCGAATTGGCGAGCTGCGTTCAGGTGATGCCTGTGTAGCAGAATACCAACAGGCGGGGCGTGGTCGTCGCGGGCGTAAATGGTTCTCACCGTTTGGTGCGAATCTATATCTTTCAATGTACTGGCGTCTGGAGCAGGGGCCTGCGGCGGCAATAGGCTTGAGTCTGGTCATTGGAATTGTGATGGCGGAAGTGCTGCGTGAACTGGGCGCAGATAAAGTTCGTGTGAAGTGGCCTAACGACCTCTACCTGCTGGATCGCAAACTGGCGGGTATTCTGGTCGAGTTAACCGGTAAAACGGGCGATGCCGCACAAATAGTGATTGGCGCTGGTATTAACATGGCAATGCGTCGCGTAGAAGAGGACGTGATAAATCAGGGATGGATCACACTACAAGAGGCCGGAATTACGCTTGACCGCAATATGCTGGCCGCAAAGCTGATTTATAAGCTACGTGCTGCGCTTGAGCTTTTTGAGCAAGAAGGTCTTTCTCCTTATCTTTCGCGCTGGAAAAAACTGGATAATTTTATTGATCGCCCGGTAAAACTAATTATTGGCGACAAAGAAATATTTGGTATTTCTCGCGGCATTGATACTCAGGGTGCATTATTGCTTGAACAGGATGGCGTGATTAAACCCTGGATGGGCGGAGAAATATCGCTGCGAAGCGCCGAATAGTAAAAAAGGGGAGTCGGTGCTCCCCTTTTTTCTGTTATTTCCGCAATCTTACCTGTTCCACCGCATGGTTAGCGCTCTTAGTCATAATAAGGCTGGCACGTTCTCGCGTGGGTAAAATATTTTGTTTTAAATTCAACCAGTTAATTTCTTTCCAAAGCGAAGTCGCTGTATTAACAGCTTCTTCTTTAGATAATTTCGCATAATTGTGGAAATAAGAGTCAGGATCGGTAAACGCCCCTTCGCGGAATTTCAGGAAGCGATTGATATACCACGTCTGAAGAAGTTCTTCTGGCGCATCAACGTAAATAGAGAAATCAACGAAATCAGAGACAAATACATGATGCGGATCGTGAGGATAATCCATACCGCTTTGTAAAACATTCAAACCTTCAAGAATCAATATATCAGGTTGAGCGACGGTTTTATCCCCTTCAGGAATAACATCGTAAATCAAATGAGAATAGACTGGCGCCGTCACGTTCGGTACGCCCGACTTGAGGTCAGAAACGAATTTCACCAGTCGGTGCATATCATACGATTCGGGGAACCCCTTTTTCTTCATTAACCCGCGTTCTTTCAACACCTGGTTTGGGTGGAGGAAGCCGTCTGTGGTAATCAATTCAACACGGCGGTGTTCCGGCCAGCGACTCAGCAACGCTTGCAGAACGCGTGCTGTCGTGCTTTTACCCACTGCGACGCTGCCCGCGATACTGATGATGTAAGGGATTCGCTGGCCGTTAGTGCCCAGAAACTGTTCCAGGACAGCCTGACGACGCAGATTTGAACTGATATAGAAATTTAGCAAACGGGAGAGAGGTAAATATATTTCTGCAACTTCTTCCAGCGATAAATCTTCATTAATGCCTTTTAACTGCGCGATCTCATCCTCGGTCAGGGTCATCGGCACAGAATCGCGAAGCGCAGCCCACTGGCTGCGATCAAACTGTAGGTAAGGCGTCATTAACGATTGCTCTTTTATACTCATAAGCATGTTTCTGGCTGCTATTGCTACATCAGTTCAGCGATGAACGAGGGCCATCCCTGACATGCAACGGCACGTCACATTTAAGTTAATTTGGACAATGGGCAGGAGGGTAACACCAGATGGGGAGGAATAATAAGAAAAAATCTCGCTGTGAAAGCTATCCCTGAGAAGCAATGTGACGAATATACCAGATACAGAAGATTGCTTTCTATCGACGGAGCGTTGAAATGCCGCGTCGTATCCTGGTCAGACGGTCAGTAAAATGCCGAAAATTTATGCTCTCTTGTTTGAAATTAGAGCATTTTTGTCTCTTATAGCGCAAAATGTGAGCGATAGAACATTTTATGCAATTTTTTAGTTGCATGAGCACGCAGGTCTCCATAGAATGCGCGCTACTTGATGCCGACTTAGCTCAGTAGGTAGAGCAACTGACTTGTAATCAGTAGGTCACCAGTTCGATTCCGGTAGTCGGCACCATCAAGTCCGGTGGGGTTCCCGAGCGGCCAAAGGGAGCAGACTGTAAATCTGCCGTCACAGACTTCGAAGGTTCGAATCCTTCCCCCACCACCATTTTCGGCCGCGCGATGGCGCAGCCCGAGACGATAAGTTCGCTTACCGGCTCGAATAAAGAGAGTTTCTCTCGATATTCAGTGCAGAATGAAAATCAGGTAGCCGAGTTCCAGGATGCGGGCATCGTATAATGGCTATTACCTCAGCCTTCCAAGCTGATGATGCGGGTTCGATTCCCGCTGCCCGCTCCAAGATGTGCTGATATAGCTCAGTTGGTAGAGCGCACCCTTGGTAAGGGTGAGGTCGGCAGTTCGAATCTGCCTATCAGCACCACTTCTTTTCTCCTTCCTGTTTTTCTCTTCTGTTTATTAGCATTCAACAAGTCGGGCGTGTTGCCTGGTTGATGTGGTGATATCACCGATTTATCCGTGTCTTAGAGGGACAATCGATGTCTAAAGAAAAGTTTGAACGTACAAAACCGCACGTTAACGTCGGTACTATCGGCCACGTTGACCATGGTAAAACAACGCTGACCGCTGCCATTACTACCGTACTGGCTAAAACCTACGGCGGTGCCGCTCGCGCATTCGACCAGATCGATAACGCGCCGGAAGAAAAAGCGCGTGGTATCACCATCAACACTTCTCACGTTGAATACGATACCCCGACCCGCCACTACGCACACGTAGACTGCCCGGGGCACGCCGACTATGTTAAAAACATGATCACCGGTG
>NZ_JAGESA010000026.1:0-2790 GCF_017572835.1 Salmonella sp. 32120201201600049SM
ACCGGGCTGGTCTGGCAGATGAAAATGGCCAGCCTTGCCGTCGCGGCGATGGCGCCGGTGGGGGCGGTGTACACCTTCATCGCGCTGGTCACCGGCGCGGCGTGGGGCAAACCGATGTGGGGCACCTGGTGGGTGTGGGACGCGCGCCTGACCTCGGAGCTGGTGCTGCTGTTTCTCTACGCCGGGGTCATCGCCCTGTGGCACGCCTTTGACGACCGTAAAATGGCCGGGCGCGCGGCGGGCATTCTGGTGCTGGTCGGCGTGGTGAACCTGCCGGTTATCCACTATTCCGTCGAGTGGTGGAACACCCTGCACCAGGGCTCGACGCGGATGCAGCAGAGTATCGACCCGGCGATGCGCTCGCCGCTGCGCTGGGCCATCGCCGGCTACCTGCTGCTCTTTATGACGCTGGCGCTGATGCGGATGCGCAACCTGATTTTACTGATGGAAAAACGCCGCCCGTGGGTGAGCGAACTGATACTGAAAAGGGGGCACCGGTGAGTCCGGCATTTTCATCGTGGAGCGATTTTTTCGCCATGGGCGGGTACGCCTTTTTTGTCTGGCTGGCGGTGGCGATGACCGTGGCGCCGCTGGCGCTGCTGGCGCTGCACACGGTGCTGCAGCGCCGGGCCATTCTGCGCGGCGTGGCGCAGCAGCGGGCGCGCGAGGCGCGGATGCGTGCCGCACAGGCGCAACAGGAGGCCGCGTGAACCTGCGACGTAAAAACCGGCTATGGGTGGTCTGCGCGGTGCTGGCGGGCCTGGCGCTGACCACCGCCCTGGTCCTGTACGCGCTGCGCGCGAATATCGACCTGTTCTATACCCCCGGCGAAATTCTCTACGGCAAGCGCGAGACGCAGCAGCTGCCGGCGGCGGGCCAGCGCCTGCGCGTCGGCGGGATGGTGATGCCCGGCAGCGTCAGGCGCGACCCGGACTCGCTGAAGGTGAACTTCAGCCTCTACGACGCCGAAGGGTCGGTGACGGTGAGCTATGAGGGGATACTGCCGGACCTGTTCCGCGAGGGGCAGGGGGTGGTGGTGCAGGGCACCCTGGAGAAGGGCAACCACGTCCTGGCGCAGGAGGTGCTGGCCAAACATGACGAGAACTACACCCCGCCGGAAGTGGAAAAGGCGATGCAGGAAAACCACCGCCGCCCGCAACGCGCTGATAAGGACACCTCATCATGATGCCTGAATACGGCCACGCGCTGCTGTGCCTGGCGCTCGGCGTGGCGCTGCTGCTGTCCGTTTACCCGCTGTGGGGCGTGGCGCGCGGTGACGCGCGGATGATGGCGTCGGCCGGGGTGTTCGCCTGGCTGCTGTTTATCTGCGTGGCGGGCGCGTTTTTCGTGCTGGTGCACGCCTTTGTGGTTAACGACTTCACCGTGGCCTATGTCGCCGGCAACTCGAACACGCAGCTGCCGGTGTGGTACCGGGTGGCCGCCACCTGGGGGGCGCACGAGGGCTCGCTGCTGCTGTGGGTGCTGCTGATGAGCGGCTGGACCCTGGCGGTGGCGGTGTTCAGCCGGCGGGTGCCGGCGGATATCGTCGCCCGGGTGCTGGCGGTGATGGGGATGGTCTGCGCCGGTTTTCTGGCGTTCATCCTGTTCACCTCCGGCCCGTTCGCCCGCACGCTGCCGGCCTTTCCGGTGGAGGGGCGCGACCTGAACCCGCTGCTGCAGGACCCGGGGCTGATTTTCCACCCGCCGCTGCTGTACATGGGCTATGTCGGCTTCTCGGTGGCCTTCGCCTTCGCCATCGCCGCGCTGCTGAGCGGGCGTCTGGACAGCGCGTTCACCCGTTTTGCCCGCCCGTGGACGCTGGCGGCGTGGGTGTTCCTGACGCTGGGCATCGTGCTCGGCTCGGCGTGGGCCTACTACGAGCTGGGCTGGGGCGGCTGGTGGTTCTGGGACCCGGTGGAGAACGCCTCCTTTATGCCGTGGCTGGCGGGCACCGCCCTGCTGCACTCGCTGGCGGTCACCGAACAGCGCGCCGGCTTTAAGGCGTGGACGCTGCTGCTGTCCATCTGCGCCTTCTCGCTGTGCCTGCTGGGCACCTTCCTGGTGCGCTCCGGGGTGCTGGTGTCGGTGCACGCCTTCGCCTCCGACCCGGCGCGCGGAATGTTTATCCTCGCCTTTATGGTGCTGGTCACCGGCGGCTCGCTGCTGCTGTTCGCCGTGCGCGGGCACAGGGTGCGTTCGCGGGTGAACAACGCGCTGTGGTCGCGCGAGTCGCTGCTGCTCGGCAACAACGTCCTGCTGATGGCCGCCATGCTGGTGGTGCTGCTGGGCACCCTGCTGCCGCTGGTGCACAAACAGCTGGGGCTGGGCAGCATTTCGGTGGGGGAGCCGTTCTTTAACACCATGTTCACCTGGCTGATGGTCCCCTTTGCCCTGCTGCTGGGGGTGGGGCCGCTGGTGCGCTGGGGCCGGGACCGGCCGCGTAACATCAGGACGCTGCTGCTCACCGCCCTGGTCTCCACCCTGGTGCTGTCGGTACTGTTGCCATGGCTGCTGGAAGATAAAATCATCGCCATGACGGCGGTGGGGATGGCGATGGCCTGCTGGATTGCGGTGCTGGCGGTGGCCGAAGCCGTACAGCGCGTGTCCCGCGGCACGAAAACCTCTCTCAGCTACTGGGGAATGGTGGCGGCGCACCTCGGGCTGGCGGTGACGATTACCGGCATCGCCTTCAGCCAGAATTACAGCGTGGAGCGTGACGTGCGGATGCGGGCGGGCGACAGCGTGACCATTCACGACTACCGCTTCACCTTCCGGGAGGTGCGGGACAAC
>NZ_JAGESA010000026.1:2875-4128 GCF_017572835.1 Salmonella sp. 32120201201600049SM
TTAAAAGAACTGGGCAACCCGTATGCGCTGAGTTTATCGGACAGCGACGGGATGCTGGGGCTGGACCTGGGCGTGTACGGCGCGCCGGAAACCTTCCTCATCGACGGCAGGGGGATTATCCGCTACCGCCATGCGGGCGATTTGAATGCCCGGGTATGGGAAAGTGAACTGAAACCGCTGTGGGACAGATACAGCCGGGAGGCGGCGCAATGAGACTGTTACCGGGCATGGTGATGCTGATGCTGGTGCTGGTTATCTCCGGGTCAGCGCGGGCAACCACCGACGTGATGCCGTTTAAAGATGAAGCGCAGGAGCAGCAGTTCCGCCAGCTCACGGAGCAGCTGCGCTGCCCGAAATGCCAGAACAACAGCATTGCGGACTCGAACGCGATGATAGCCACCGACATGCGCCGCAGGGTGTATGACCTGATGCAGGAGGGGAAGAGCCGCCAGGAAATCATCGATTACATGGTGGCGCGCTACGGCAACTTCGTCACCTACGACCCGCCGCTGACCCCGCTGACGGTGCTGCTGTGGGTGCTGCCGCTGGCCGCCATCGTGGCGGGCGGGTGGATAATCGTCGCCCGGACGCGCAGGCGGGTGCGCCTGCGCCGGGAGCCGCTGCCGGCGGACACCCCGGTTTGCGGCGCGCGCGCCGGGTGGGGCGTTTACGTGCCGGGGGCCGTCATTGCGCTGGCGGTCGGCGCCGGCAGCTACGCCCTGACCGGCAGCTATCAGCAGGTCAGGGTCTGGCAGCAGGCGACGGCGCAGACGCCGGGGCTGCTGGCGCGGGCGCTGGACCCGCAGGCGCAGCCGCTGAATGAGGAGGAGATGGCGCGGCTGGCGCTGGGGCTGCGCACCCGCCTGCAGAATGATGCCGGCAATGTTGAGGGCTGGCTCATGCTGGGGCGCACCGGTATGGTACTGGGTAATGCCGGTACCGCCACCGGGGCGTATGCGAACGCTTACCGTCTGGACCCGAAAAACCGCGATGCGGCGCTGGGCTACGCGGAGGCGCTGACGCGCTCGTCCGACCCGGAGGATAACCGCCGTGGCGGGGAGCTGCTGCGTCAGCTGGTGAGCCGCGACCACACGGATATCCGGGTGTTAAGCCTGTATGCGTTCAGCGCCTTTGAGCAGCAGCGCTTTGGCGAGGCGGTGGCGGCCTGGGAGATGATGCTGAAGCTGCTGCCGGCGGGTGACGCCCGGCGGGCGGTGATAGAGCGCAGTATCCGGCTGGCGCAGGAGAAATAA
>NZ_JAGESA010000027.1:0-1450 GCF_017572835.1 Salmonella sp. 32120201201600049SM
AGGTAAGGAGGTGATCCAACCGCAGGTTCCCCTACGGTTACCTTGTTACGACTTCACCCCAGTCATGAATCACAAAGTGGTAAGCGCCCTCCCGAAGGTTAAGCTACCTACTTCTTTTGCAACCCACTCCCATGGTGTGACGGGCGGTGTGTACAAGGCCCGGGAACGTATTCACCGTGGCATTCTGATCCACGATTACTAGCGATTCCGACTTCATGGAGTCGAGTTGCAGACTCCAATCCGGACTACGACGCACTTTATGAGGTCCGCTTGCTCTCGCGAGGTCGCTTCTCTTTGTATGCGCCATTGTAGCACGTGTGTAGCCCTGGTCGTAAGGGCCATGATGACTTGACGTCATCCCCACCTTCCTCCAGTTTATCACTGGCAGTCTCCTTTGAGTTCCCGGCCGGACCGCTGGCAACAAAGGATAAGGGTTGCGCTCGTTGCGGGACTTAACCCAACATTTCACAACACGAGCTGACGACAGCCATGCAGCACCTGTCTCACAGTTCCCGAAGGCACAAATCCATCTCTGGATTCTTCTGTGGATGTCAAGACCAGGTAAGGTTCTTCGCGTTGCATCGAATTAAACCACATGCTCCACCGCTTGTGCGGGCCCCCGTCAATTCATTTGAGTTTTAACCTTGCGGCCGTACTCCCCAGGCGGTCTACTTAACGCGTTAGCTCCGGAAGCCACGCCTCAAGGGCACAACCTCCAAGTAGACATCGTTTACGGCGTGGACTACCAGGGTATCTAATCCTGTTTGCTCCCCACGCTTTCGCACCTGAGCGTCAGTCTTTGTCCAGGGGGCCGCCTTCGCCACCGGTATTCCTCCAGATCTCTACGCATTTCACCGCTACACCTGGAATTCTACCCCCCTCTACAAGACTCAAGCCTGCCAGTTTCGAATGCAGTTCCCAGGTTGAGCCCGGGGATTTCACATCCGACTTGACAGACCGCCTGCGTGCGCTTTACGCCCAGTAATTCCGATTAACGCTTGCACCCTCCGTATTACCGCGGCTGCTGGCACGGAGTTAGCCGGTGCTTCTTCTGCGGGTAACGTCAATTGCTGCGGTTATTAACCACAACACCTTCCTCCCCGCTGAAAGTACTTTACAACCCGAAGGCCTTCTTCATACACGCGGCATGGCTGCATCAGGCTTGCGCCCATTGTGCAATATTCCCCACTGCTGCCTCCCGTAGGAGTCTGGACCGTGTCTCAGTTCCAGTGTGGCTGGTCATCCTCTCAGACCAGCTAGGGATCGTCGCCTTGGTGAGCCGTTACCTCACCAACAAGCTAATCCCATCTGGGCACATCTGATGGCAAGAGGCCCGAAGGTCCCCCTCTTTGGTCTTGCGACGTTATGCGGTATTAGCCACCGTTTCCAGTAGTTATCCCCCTCCATCAGGCAGTTTCCCAGACATTACTCACCCGTCCGCCACTCGTCA
>NZ_JAGESA010000028.1:0-1337 GCF_017572835.1 Salmonella sp. 32120201201600049SM
CTGTTTTTTTGTACAGTCTATGCCTCGGGCATCCAAGCAGCAAGCGCGTTACGCCGTGGGTCGATGTTTGATGTTATGGAGCAGCAACGATGTTACGCAGCAGGGCAGTCGCCCTAAAACAAAGTTAACCTCTGAGGAAGAATTGTGAAACTATCACTAATGGTAGCTATATCGAAGAATGGAGTTATCGGGAATGGCCCTGATATTCCATGGAGTGCCAAAGGTGAACAGCTCCTGTTTAAAGCTATTACCTATAACCAATGGCTGTTGGTTGGACGCAAGACTTTTGAATCAATGGGAGCATTACCCAACCGAAAGTATGCGGTCGTAACACGTTCAAGTTTTACATCTGACAATGAGAACGTATTGATCTTTCCATCAATTAAAGATGCTTTAACCAACCTAAAGAAAATAACGGATCATGTCATTGTTTCAGGTGGTGGGGAGATATACAAAAGCCTGATCGATCAAGTAGATACACTACATATATCTACAATAGACATCGAGCCGGAAGGTGATGTTTACTTTCCTGAAATCCCCAGCAATTTTAGGCCAGTTTTTACCCAAGACTTCGCCTCTAACATAAATTATAGTTACCAAATCTGGCAAAAGGGTTAACAAGTGGCAGCAACGGATTCGCAAACCTGTCACGCCTTTTGTACCAAAAGCCGCGCCAGGTTTGCGATCCGCTGTGCCAGGCGTTAAGGCTACATGAAAATCGTACATTACGAAGCGAATGCACCATGGATAGGAAGAATGAAATGCCCAAACCCAAAGTGTGGGAAGGAAACTCCTGCCTGGCAATCGAGCGGCATGAGCGACAGTTGCCCGCATTTTTTCTGTGATACTTGCTCGAATGTAATCCATAGAGAGCAGGACCATGCATTACTGTATGAAAATGAAATCAATCAAGAGCTCTTGGATCGAATAGCAGCAACTCTTCCAGATTGCCCTTGCGGGGGTAGGTTTGTTCCTGGTGCAAACCCAAAGTGTCCGAGTTGCAAGACCGAGTACGTGCACCAATGGGATGCAGTGAAAAGGTTGAATGTACCTTTTATGCCAATCTTGGATGGTTCCTGCTTGATTCGAGATAGGCTGTATTCGTATGAAGTATGCATTGGTTCTAAACCAAAATACTGGTGGCGTTTGTTCACAAATGCCTTAACAAGTTTAGGCAAGGGACGCTCCTGACGTCGCGCCCCTGCTAAAAGCGTTAGATGCACTAAGCACATAATTGCTCACAGCCAAACTATCAGGTCAAGTCTGCTTTTATTATTTTTAAGCGTGCATAATAAGCCCTACACAAATTGGGAGATATATCATGAAAGGCTGGCTTT
>NZ_JAGESA010000029.1:0-1312 GCF_017572835.1 Salmonella sp. 32120201201600049SM
TGACCCGTCCTGAATAGCGTTGACACGTTCCAGACTTAAATCCGGAGAACGTGATGATGACTGAGTTCAAACGCACCCAACGCGATTATCCTCTATCCTTTAAAATAGCCGTCGTTGAGCAGGTCGAAAAAGGCGAGATGACCTATAAACAGGCCCAGCAGCGATATGGCATTCAGGGGCGCTCCACCGTACTTGTCTGGCTGCGTAAATATGGCCGGCTTGACTGGAGACCCGGACTTCCTGACCTGGTGAAGAGGAAACTGCCTGTGGCTCAGACAACTATCCCGCTGACACCCGAGCAAAGAATCAGGGAACTTGAAGAACAGCTTGAGCTGGCAAACCAGAAAGCTGAGTTTTTTGAGTCCGTTATCAACGTCCTGAAAAATGATTACGGGGTAAGTGTTGTAAAAAAGCGGCCCGGCAAGTCCTCACGCAAAGTCAGGCCCCCAAAATAACAGTTACGCGTGCATGTCAGTTCCTGGGGCACAGCAGACAGGCGTGGTACCAGTACAATACAAGATGTAATAAACGGCAGGAGCATCATGCTCAGGTTCTTGATTTTGTTGCCCGTACCCGATGCCGCCAGCCGCGAATCGGTACGCGTAAACTGCACTATCTGCTGAACATGCAGGCAGATAAAACGCTGAATATCGGACGGGACCGTCTGTTTAATCTGCTGGGTGAATACCGGCTCCTGGTACCCGTGAAACGGGCATATCACAAAACCACCAACAGCCATCATCGCTTTTACCGGCATCCTAATCTGCTGAAACCCGGCCCTGAACAGGTTACCGCCCTTGAGCCAGAGCAGGTCTGGGTCGCCGATATTACTTACCTTCCACTACGCAGCGGCACGGCCTATCTGAGTCTGGTCACCGATGCCTGCTCCAGAAAAATCGTGGGTTACCATGTCGGGGAAAACCTGCAGACAGAAAATGTGGTAAAGGCGTTCAGGCAGGCTCTGAGGCGGAGAAAAACGACAGGTCCGCTGGTACATCACTCTGACAGAGGACTGCAATACTGTTCGGTACTTTATCAGTCAGTTCATGAGCGAAACGGAATAACCTGTTCAATGACCGATGGTTACGACTGCTACCAGAATGCGCTGGCTGAGAGAATAAACGGGATACTGAAAAATGAGTTTTTACTCTCGCGTCCTGCAGACCTGGAGCAAGCGCGGGAAATAGTAAAAGAGTCCGTGGCAATTTATAACCATGAACGGCCACACCTGGCCCTGAAATACAAAACGCCCGATGATGTTCATCAGGCGTTTTACAGACAAAAAACTGTCAACCTATATCAGGACTAGTCA